>NZ_AFWE01000049.1 GCF_000222585.1 Vibrio scophthalmi LMG 19158
TTAAATGCTTGGCGTAAGTCTCATTGCAAAAGTCACAGCCGCACATCTGACCGCCACACTGACAAAACTCATCTTCATTGTGCAGTTCGTGAGTAAACGGCACGATTGCATCGCAATCACCACAGACACAAAAACGTTTTTCGTCTTGTTCCATTTGATAACCACTCTCAAGTTTAATAAACACATCTTTGTATCAGTTGGGAATCTGTCTCAACTGATACTCAGTATTGCCCATCGATAGCTGATATCTGCCGAGATTTTGAGGACAAGAAATCTTGCTTATCTAAATATGTTCGAATCTGGAATTGGCAAACTCTTCGTACATGACTCTCATCCACTTCAAATTTGCCAGCTATATCTCGATAAGTTAGTCCGGCATCAGCCAGCTCTCTAATCAGTTCAATATCTTCATTCAATAACTTAACTACTGGAGATGTCTCGGCTATTTTTTGGTAGGAAACACCAAGTTTGCCCGCTCTGACTTTTACTGAATCACGACTACGCCCAAGTTCTCTACCAACATCGGCAAAAGACATTTTATCTTGCATGGCAATAATGAAATTATCTTCTTTCTTTGTGTAATGAGATTTACGCCATAAGCCGCTATTTTCAAGTAATCCATCTCGAATAAGCTTCTTTGAACGGGTGTATACCGAATGAGCAGAACGCTGAAAAAGAACCGCCATTTGAGTAAATGGTACTTTTTGGTAATGCTCAATAATGAAATCATCTTCTTGTGGTGAATAAGGACGATGACCACCTGATAAACACCCTTTTCTGCCGTTAACTATCCGTTCTTCCTTTGGTATATGAAAGAACGGATGATTAAAATTATTTTGGTAGTGACTTTTCATAAACCTTTGCAGCCTTAGCGAGTACCTCGCATGGAATGCGGACAAAAGGAAGTCCCTGATCATCATTGAGATACACAAGCAGATGTGTCTCGTCACCACGACGAACAAAGGAAGCCTTAAACGTTGGACGCGTTAACTGAAAAATTTGAAGCTCAGTAAATACAGGGTTCTGAAACTGCGAAGGATGATAAATTGAGACACTACCCATGACATTGATTCCTTTCTGTTTTTATACGTTAGAGTTCTATTTCTAATGGTTCAATAAGCATTCCAAAGCGTTTTAACTCCAAGCCGCCGAAGTTATTAACAATGAAGCTAGAGCTATGAACTGTATAAATTCCGGCGACATGTGCTGGCTGTCCTTCTTCAAGTGATAACTTCATTAGCGTAGGGAATTTGCCTCCTAGATAGGCGTAAGCTTCTTGCTCGTAAATGTTGCGGTCTGGTTTATCGTCCTTACCCTTAATGGTGCGTGTTGTGGTCTTAACGTCTTCTGGAAAAATTTCGATTTTTAACATGGTTATATCCTTAGTGTGTTTT
>NZ_AFWE01000048.1 GCF_000222585.1 Vibrio scophthalmi LMG 19158
CTCAATGAGCGGGTTTTTCAAAACATTAATTCTGAATCAGAATTATAGTACGTCGATTGCGTTTAGGTCAGAGAATGCTTTCTCTAGACGAGTAACCATTGACGCTTGACCTGCACGTAGCCATACGCGTGGATCGTAGTACTTCTTGTTTGGCGCAGATTCGCCAGTTGGGTTGCCGATTTGACCTTGAAGGTAATCAAAGTTTTCAGCAGAGTAAGTACGGATACCATCCCAAGTTGCCCACTGTGTATCAGTATCGATGTTCATTTTGATAACACCGTAACCGATAGACTCTTGGATTTCAGCTTCAGAAGAACCTGAACCACCGTGGAATACGAAGTTTAGAGCGTTAGGTGCGATACCGAACTTCTCTGCACAGTATGCTTGAGAGTCACGTAGGATAGTTGGAGTCAGTACAACGTTACCCGCTTGGTAAACACCGTGTACGTTACCGAAAGATGCTGCGATAGTGAAACGTGGGCTGATAGCGTTTAGTTTCTCGTATGCGTAAGCAACGTCTTCTGGAGAAGTGTAAAGCTCTGATGCGTCCATGTGAGAGTTATCAACGCCGTCTTCTTCACCACCAGTACAACCTAGTTCGATCTCTAGAGTCATGCCCATTTTCGCCATGCGAGCTAGGTATTGACCAGAGATTTCGATGTTCTCTTCTAGAGACTCTTCAGAAAGGTCGATCATGTGAGAAGAGAATAGTGGTTTACCAGTTTGAGCGAAGAACTCTTCACCTGCGTCTAGTAGGCCGTCGATCCATGGAAGCAATTTCTTAGCAGCATGGTCAGTGTGAAGGATTACTGGAACGCCGTAAGATTCAGCAACTGCGTGTACGTATTTTGCACCCGCTACAGCGCCAAGGATTTGTGCACCTTGACCTTCAAGTTTCACGCCTTTACCAGCGAAGAAACCAGCACCGCCGTTAGAGAACTGAACAACAACAGGAGCTTTAACTTTCGCTGCAGCTTCTAGAACACCGTTGATTGAGTCAGTGTTAACAACGTTAACTGCTGGAAGAGCAAATTTGTTTTCTTTTGCTACTTCAAATACTTTTTGTACGTCGTCGCCAGAAATAACGCCTGGTTTTACGAAATCGAAGATCTTAGACATGGGTTGTAGTCCTATTTATCTGTCGTTTTAAAAACTAAAACTAATTATTAATTTAAATTTTGCAATCGTTTGCTCACAACGCGCGCTATTCTATCAGAGAATAATGTGACTTGCAGCAAACAAGAAAGCGGAAGATTTCTCTCCCGCTTTCTTTGAATTATTTAGCGCGTGACTCTAGCATTTCAACTGCTGGAAGTACTTTACCTTCAACAAACTCAAGGAATGCACCACCGCCAGTAGAGATGTAAGAAACATCTGCTTTGATACCGAACTTGTCGATTGCTGCTAGCGTGTCACCACCGCCCGCTACAGAGAAACCTGCAGACTTAGCGATTGCTTCAGAAATACCTTTAGTACCTGCTTCGAAGTTCTTGAATTCGAATACACCTACTGGGCCATTCCAAAGGATAGTTTTTGCGTTCGCAATGATGTCAGCTAGAACTGCAGTTGAATCTGGACCTAGGTCGAAGATCATGTCGTCATCTTGAACGTCAGCAACGTTCTTGATTTCAGCTTCTGCGTTTTCATCAAATGCTTTTGCACAAGCAACGTCAGTTGCTACTGGAATCGCACACTCTTTCATTAGCTTTTTAGCGGTTTCAACTAGGTCTGCTTCGTATAGAGACTTACCTACGTTGTGGCCTTCAGCTGCGATGAAAGTGTTCGCGATACCACCGCCAACAACAAGTTGGTCAGCGATTTTAGATAGAGACTCAAGAACAGTCAGCTTAGTCGATACTTTAGAACCACCAACGATAGCCACTAGTGGACGCTCTGGGTTGCTCATCGCTTTACCAAGTGCTTCTAGTTCAGCGGCAAGTAGAGGACCAGCACAAGCGATGTCTGCGTGCATGCCAACACCGTGAGTTGATGCTTGTGCACGGTGAGCAGTACCGAATGCATCCATTACGAATACATCACATAGCGCTGCGTATGCTTTAGACAGTTCTTCTTCGTTTTTCTTCTCGCCTTTGTTAAAGCGAACGTTTTCTAGAACAACAAGCTCACCAGCGTTTAGTTCTAAACCGTTTAGGTAGTCTTTCGCTAGTTTAACTTCACAATCTAGTGCGTCGTTTAGGTAGTTAACTACAGGAGCTAGAGAGAACTCTTCTGCGTATTCGCCTTCAGTAGGACGACCTAGGTGAGAAGTAACCATAACTTTTGCGCCAGCTTCTAGGCAAAGTTTGATAGTTGGTAGCGATGCAAGAATACGTGCATCTGAAGTTACTTTACCGTCTTTTACTGGTACGTTTAGGTCAGCACGGATGAATACGCGTTTACCTGCAAGATCCAGGTCAGTCATCTTGATTACAGACATGATTTGTCCTCTCAAATATTAAATTAATAAAGTTTTAACTACTCGGCAGCCTTGCCAAGCCTGTGAATTCTTTAACTGATTATGGATATGGAGCTCGCTCCGATTTATTTCAAGGGAAGAAATAAATTATTTATCCGTAATCATTGGGCTTCGTGCGCAGCTTGCATCGCTAATGCGGTATCCAGCATACGGTTTGCAAAGCCCCATTCATTATCACACCACACCAGCATTTTAACTAAATGACCATCGCTTACTCGCGTCTGGCTGCCATCAACAATGGCACTGTGTGGATCGTGATTGAAGTCCACTGATACGAGCGGCGCTTCAGTATAGTCAACAATATGACGTAATGTACACTGAGATGCATTAACAATGGTTTGATTTACGTCATTAACTTTCACATTTGTACTAATTGTGACACTTAAATCCATTGCAGTGACGTTAACCGTCGGCACGCGCACGGAAATCGCTTCAAACTTGTTAGAAAATTTCGGGAATATTCTTTCTATTCCTTTGTGAAGCTTGGTATCAACCGGAATGATCGACTGGCTTGCTGCGCGTGTTCGGCGTAAATCGGGATGATAAGCATCGATCACTTGTTGGTCGTTCATCGAAGAGTGAATGGTGGTAATAGTGCCAGAATCAATGCCAAATGCGTCATCGAGAACCTGAATAATTGGTACAATACAATTGGTGGTACAAGAACCATTAGAGACAATGGTGTGCTGAGAGGTCAGAGTATGATGGTTAACACCATAGATAATGGTGTTATCAAGGTCATTCGCGCCCGGATGAGAGAAAAGCACTTTCTTCGCCCCCGCTTCGATATGCGCAAGGCCATCCGCTCGGCAACCATAAACCCCCGTACAATCGAGCACAATATCAACATCTAGATCGCGCCATGGCAGCAGATCAATTTCACCAAGATGCAAAATTCGAATCGTGTCGTGCTCACCCGCTTCGTGGTGTATATAGAGGTGTTCTTGATCATGGCTGATTTTTTTGGCAAATCGGCCATGACTGGTATCGTATTGCAGCAAATGCGCCATCGCTTCAGGCTGGGCTAACTCATTCACCGCGACAACTTTGATCTGTTGGTGCTTGCCGCTTTCATATACAGCTCGCAACACATTACGACCGATCCGTCCAAATCCATTGATCGCAACTTTCAGCATAATTCCATCGCCTATCGTTTTTTAATGCAGCATCCTATTTCGTGCCACAGATACTAACCGATCTACCAGTAAAGCGCAGTAAAAGAGTGACCCGAGCCTAAACAACAATGTAATGATTCTGCTACCCATTTTATAACCATTGAATCAACTGCTTGTTTGTGCGTTTATTGACCAATCCATCGTTATCATATTGAAGCCAAAGGAGCTGAATATGCCATCATCAAGCGATACTCACTTTTGTAAAGCATGCAATAATGAAACGCCATACAGCGAAGTATTAGTACGTAAGCCAAGCAAATACGATTCAGACCCTAGCCTTTTAGGACGAATCAAATTATTTGCCCACACCTTTATCAATGGCGGCAACTATCACGACATGGATCGCTACGTTACCTGCAAAGTTTGTGGCTTAAAAGAGCTAGACAATAAAGGCCACGAGCACGAATAGCTCATCATTCTGCTACTGATAAAAAATACCAATATAAAAAAACCGAGCTCAATCGCTCGGTTTTTCTGTTTAAGAAGCTATTTTTATTT
>NZ_AFWE01000047.1 GCF_000222585.1 Vibrio scophthalmi LMG 19158
TGTACTGGTCAAGTCCAACCGGACACTTTTCTAATGCTATTTTCAAACTCTATAGGTGATAAATCATCGTTAGCTGAGTGCAGGCGATCAAGATTGTAATATTTCATGTATGCCGTAACGTCTCTGAGCATATGCTCACGAGTCGGTTGGTGTACTTTAAACAACCAGTCATGCTTTAGGCTGCCAAAGAAACGTTCAACTACAGCATTATCCCAGCAAGCACCGACATCACCCATACTTGCACGCATTCCATAGCTCTTGAGTAGTTTCTGGTAACGCTTGCTCGTGTATTGCGACCCCCTTTCGCTATGGAAAACCAAGCCTTTTTGAGGTTGTC
>NZ_AFWE01000046.1 GCF_000222585.1 Vibrio scophthalmi LMG 19158
ATTTTATTATGCTGCAAGACAAAAAAGCCACGATATCGATCGTGGCTTTTGCATTGTTTTCACTGCGTCTTACTGATTATTCAGCTTCAACCTGCTCACGGAACACAACCAAACGCTTAGGCGCAACACGGCCTCTGTCGTCGATTTGCGCGACACCGATGAAAAGTTTCTCTTCACCACTGGTCATTCGCACCGTACCTTCTGCAGGCGCACCAGAGACTTGAACAGGCATACCGTGTTGAACCAAATCGGTCAACTCAGCATTCATGTTCACTTCTGGTAGATCTTCCACAGCGCTGTCCATTGGCATTAGCAACGGATCAAGCAGTTCACGTGGCGCAATCTCTTCACGGTGAGCTTGTTCAAGCAGTTCGTTTAACTGCTCAAGAGTCACCATTCTCTCATATGGATACTTAGCAACTGCGGTGCGACGAAGCATCGTCACATGAGCGCCACAGCCAAGTAGTTCACCAAGATCATCCACGATTGTGCGGATGTAGGTGCCTTTTGAGCAATGCACTTCCATCTCTACTTCATCGCCTTCAAAGCGGTGCAGCACGATTTCATACACGGTGATTTTGCGCGATTCACGAGGGACTTCGATACCTGCTCGAGCATATTCGTACAAAGGCTTGCCTTGGTATTTCAGTGCCGAGAACATCGAAGGTACTTGATCCGATTCGCCACGGAATGTCTCAATGCAAGCTTCAAGCTTTGCCATATCAACATCGATTGGACGCGTTTCTACCACTTCACCATCAGAATCTGAGGTGTTTGTACGTTCACCTAGTTTGGCGATCACACGGTAGCGCTTATCTGAATCAAGTAAGAACTGTGAAAACTTGGTCGCTTCACCCAAGCAAATTGGCAGCATGCCAGTTGCAAGTGGATCTAGAGCGCCAGTATGACCGGCTTTTTCAGCAAAATAGATACGCTTAACTTTTTGTAGCGCATCGTTTGAAGAAATACCCGTTGGCTTATCCAATAGGATAACGCCATCAATTGGACGACCTTTGCGACGGCGAGCCATTACTCTTCGTCCTCACGACCAGAATCTTTTTGCTTCTTCTTATCGTTACTGATCACTTCGCTTACAAGGTTAGACATACGCATACCTTCGACCAAAGTGTTGTCGTAGTAAAAACGAATTTCTGGAGTTAGACGTAGACGAATACGCTTGCCAAGCATCATACGAATATGAACTTCGTGCTCGCGTAGTGCTGCAAGGCACGACTCAGGTGTTTGCTCGCCTACACACAGGAAAGTAACGAATACTTTTGTGTACGCTAGGTCACGTGAAACTTCAACATCTGAGATGGTAACCATGCCCAAACGAGAATCACGCACTTCGCGCTGTAGGATCATCGCCAATTCTTTTTGCAGCTGTTGTGATACGCGCTGCGTGCGGCTAAATTCTTTTGCCATAAAATATTTCTCTTAAATAGAAAGAATGGGGGGATGGTTATCCCAGCCCCCCATGGTGTATTCAACAACCAATTACTAATTACCTTTCAAGGTATTAAGTAATTTTAGTCTATTAATCTAGTGTACGTTTGATTTCGATGATTTCGAATACTTCGATTTGGTCGCCTACGCGAACATCGTTGTAGTTCTTAACGCCGATACCACACTCGTAACCATTTTTAACTTCTTGAACGTCATCTTTAAAGCGACGAAGTGACTCTAGTTCACCTTCGTAGATTACAACGTTATCACGCAGTACGCGGATTGGGTTGTTACGCTTAATTAGACCTTCAGTAACCATACAACCAGCGATTGCGCCCAGTTTAGGTGACTTAAATACGTCACGAACTTCAGCAAGACCAATGATCTCTTGCTTGAATTCTGGAGCAAGCATACCGCTCATTGCTTGTTTAACTTCGTCAATCAATTGGTAAATGATTGAGTAGTAACGTAGGTCAACGCTTGCAGATTCGATAGCACGACGTGCAGAAGTATCAGCACGAACGTTAAAGCCAAGGATGATAGCGTTTGAAGCTTCAGCTAGAACAGCATCCGTTTCAGTAATACCACCAACACCAGAACCTACGATGTTTACTTTCACTTCATCAGTAGACAGTTTCAGTAGAGAGTCAGCAATTGCTTCTACAGAACCTTGTACGTCTGCTTTCAGTACTACGTTTAGCTCAGCAACTTCACCAGCAGCCATGTTCGCGAACATGTTTTCTAGTTTAGATTTTTGCTGACGAGCAAGTTTCACTTCACGGAACTTACCAGCACGGTAGTTTGCAACTTCACGAGCTTTACGCTCATCACGAACTACAGTCGCTTCATCACCTGATGACGGCACACCTGAAAGACCTAGGATCTCTACAGGAATAGACGGACCAGCTGAAGTAATTTCTTTACCTAGCTCATCGCGCATTGCACGTACACGGCCGTACTCTTGACCACAAAGAACGATATCGCCTTTGTTTAGAGTACCTGACTGAACAAGAACCGTCGCTACTGGACCACGACCTTTATCTAGGCGAGATTCAACAACCACACCTGATGCCATGCCTTCAGCAACAGCAGTCAGTTCTAGTACTTCAGATTGAAGAAGGATTGCTTCTAGAAGACCATCAACGTTGGTACCTTCTTTCGCAGAGATGTGAACGAACATGTTCTCACCGCCCCATTCCTCAGGAATAACGTCATATTGAGCAAGCTCATTCTTAACGTTATCTGGGTTTGCGCCTTCTTTATCGATCTTGTTCACTGCAACAATCAGTGGAACGCCAGCTGCTTTCGCGTGCTGAATCGCTTCTACTGTTTGTGGCATAACACCATCGTCTGCCGCTACAACAAGTACAACGATATCTGTCGCTTGAGCACCACGAGCACGCATAGCAGTAAACGCCGCGTGTCCAGGAGTATCAAGGAAGGTAATCATACCGTTGTCAGTTTCAACGTGGTAAGCACCGATATGCTGTGTGATACCGCCCGCTTCGCCTGATGCAACGTGAGTACGACGAATGTAGTCAAGTGTTGACGTTTTACCGTGGTCAACGTGACCCATGATAGTCACAACCGGTGCACGAGGAACCGCTTCTGCGCTGTTATCACGATCGCTTAGTACTGCTTCTTCAAGTTCGTTCTCTTTACGTAGAACAACCTTGTGACCCATTTCTTCTGCTACAAGCTGTGCAGTTTCTTGGTCGATAACTTGGTTGATAGTCGCCATTGCGCCCATCTTCATCATCGCTTTAATAACTTCAGTCGCTTTAACCGACATTTTGCTAGCAAGTTCAGATAGAACGATAGTTTCGCCAATAACAACGTCAGCTTTAGCAACCGCAGCTGTCTTGTCAAACGCTTGAGTTAGTGCGCTTGATTTAGCCATTTTACCACGACCACCGCGAGCACCACGAGCGCCGCGAGCGTTGTTACGGCCACCGCGTTCTTGTGAATCGCTCTTCGCAGACATTTTCTTCTGCTTGCGACGACGAGTAGAGGCACCTTCTTCTTTAAGATCCGCAGCATCTTCCGCTTCACGAGCGTAAGTTGATGTCGTTAGGTGGTAGTCAGCGTTCTCTAGCTCTTTCTTTTTCTTTTCTTCTTCAGTCCAACGCTCGCCGTTTTCTTCAGCAAGTTTACGCGCTTCTTCAACAAGCTTAGCTGCTTCTTGTTCCGCTTTACGTTGAGCTTCTTCTTCCTGACGACGTTTTAGTTCGTCAGCTTCTTTTTTAGCTTGCGTATTTACATCCGCATTTTTTGCATTCATGTCTTTCTTAGCCTTATCAGCTTGTACGCGTTGGGCCTTTTCTTCAGCGTCACGTTTTGCATCCGCTTCTCGTTTCGCTTTCTCGTCGGCCTCGCGTTGTGCTTTCTCTGCAGCTTCGCGTTGTGCTAGTTCCTCAGCCTCACGCTTCGCTAGCTCTTCCGCTTCTCGCTTTGCAGCTTCTTCAGCTTCACGACTTGCTTGATCTTCAATAGAGCTGCGTTTTACGTAAGTGCGCTTTTTGCGCACTTCAACTTGAACATCTTTACTCTTACCGCCACCAGCGTTAACGCTTAGTGTGCTACGCGTTTTACGTTGCAACGTTAAACGTGTTGGTGCTGATTCGCCTGATGTATCGCCGTGTTCTTTTTTCAGATGAGTAAGCAGCTGTTGCTTCTCGTCTTCTGAAATCGCATCGCTGCCTGATTTGTTAATTCCAGCATCAGCAAGTTGTTCAATCAAGCGGTCAACTGGCGTACCAATCTCTTCACCCAGAGTTTTTACTGTAAGTTGTGTCATTCCGCTACCTCCTTGCTGAAATTATGCTTCGTCTCCGAACCAACAAATATTACGTGCAGCCATGATTAGTTCACCAGCTCGCTCGTCAGTTAGTCCTTCAACACCTTCTAGATCATCGATACCTTGGTCTGCTAGGTCTTCAAGTGTTGCAACACCTTTAGCAGCCAATTTAAACGCCATTTCACGCTCTAGACCTTCCAGGCCTAGTAGATCGTCAGCTGGCTCAAGACCATCAAAGGTCTCTTCTTTTGCTAGAGCAAGCGTGGTTAACGCTTCTTTAGCACGGTTGCGTAGCTCTTCGATAATTTCTTCATTCAGACCATCGATATCTAGCAGTTCGTTTACTGGTACGTAAGCGATCTCTTCTAGGCTAGAGAAACCTTCTTCAACGAGTAGCTGAGCGAAGTCTTCTTCAAGATCTAGGTACTTCATGAAGTTTTCAATAGACGCTTGAGATTCTTCAGCATGTTTCTTCTGTAGATCTTCAACCGTCATAACATTCAGTTCCCAACCAGTTAGTTGAGATGCTAGACGTACGTTCTGACCATTACGGCCGATCGCTTGAGCTAGATTGTCAGCTTCAACAGCAATGTCCATTGAGTGAGCATCTTCATCAACGATGATTGACGCTACGTCTGCAGGAGCCATTGCGTTGATAACGAATTGCGCTGGGTTATCATCCCAAAGCACGATATCGATACGCTCGCCACCAAGTTCGCCAGAAACAGCTTGTACACGTGCACCACGCATACCAACACACGCACCAACAGGGTCGATACGACGGTCGTTCGTTTTCACTGCGATCTTAGCACGAGAACCTGGATCACGAGCTGCGCCTTTCAATTCGATGATTTCTTCAGCGATTTCTGGCACTTCTACGCGGAACAGTTCCGCTAGCATTTCTGGTTTAGAACGCGTAACGAACAGTTGGAAACCACGAGCTTCTGGCGCAACTTTGTACAGTAGACCACGGATACGGTCGCCTGGACGGAAGTTTTCACGTGGAAGTTGGTCATCACGTAGGATAACAGCTTCCGCGTTGTTGCCTAGATCTAGAACGATGGTTTCACGGTTAACTTTCTTAACCGCACCTGTTACTAGGTCGCCTTCATTATCGATGAACTGCTCAACGATTTGCGCACGCTCAGCTTCACGTACTTTTTGTACGATAACTTGCTTCGCGGTTTGCGTCGTAATACGGTCAAATGTTACTGATTCAATTTCGTCTTCAATGAAGTCGCCTAATTGAACAGTTTCATCATCGTATTGTGCAGCTTCTAGTGAAATCTCTTTTGTTGGGAATTCAACTTCCTCAACAACCAACCAACGGCGGAAAGTTTCAAACTCGCCAGTTTTACGGTCAATAGCAACGCGAACGTCGATCTCGATTTCACGTTTTTTCTTAGTAGAAGTAGCTAGAGCGATTTCTAGTGCTTCGAAAATACGTTCACGAGGTACACCTTTCTCGTTCGATACTGCCTCTGCTACCGCTAAAATTTCTTTACTCATTTTAATTAGCCTCTAAGCTTTAATTTTTAGGGACCTAAAATTTAGGGATCAGGTTAGCTTTGGAAATGTTGCTTAACGCAAACTGCTCTTCATTACCATCCACAGTAACAGAGACTGTCTCGCCATCAATAGAGAGGATTTGACCTTTCCACTTACGACGGTTATTCGCAGCCATCTTCAAAACGATGTTCACTTCATGACCAATAAATTGCTCATAGTGTGCCGCTTTGAATAGCGGTCTTTCTAAACCAGGAGATGAAACTTCAAGACTATAAGCCACTGAAATAGGGTCTTCTACGTCAAGTACAGCGCTTACTTGGCGACTAACTTCTGCGCAATCTTCTACAAAAATACCATTTTCATGGTCAATATAGATGCGTAGTGTTGAGTGCTCTCCTGCACGAATAAATTCTAATCCAACTAACTCGTATCCTGACGCCTGTACTGGCGCTTCTAGCATTTCAGTTAATTGTCTTTCTAAACCAGTCATTTGAACCACTCCAGAAACAAAAAAAGGGCATAGAGCCCAATTTAAATTCCAAGCAAGATCTAAATCCTTTTACAGGAATTTAGATAACAAAAAACCCCGAAAAAGTCGGGGTTTTTTATTGCTGGACCCTGATGAGTTAAACAATAGCTGCTTAACTCGCAAAACAAAATGCATTGTTTTGCACAAACTCGTCCTTATCAAAGGATTGGTTGCGGGGGCCGGATTTGAACCGACGACCTTCGGGTTATGAGCCCGACGAGCTACCAAGCTGCTCCACCCCGCGTCCGACTTGCTGAGCATTATACGCTCAAACAAAGTATTTACAAGTTTGTAAATCAATGGTGCCGAGAGAGGGACTCGAACCCTCACACCATAGGCACTAGCACCTCATGCTAGCGTGTCTACCAATTTCACCATCTCGGCATTAATCGCTTATTGCGGGATTTCTTCGCTCACAGGAGCTGGAACATCACTCGCTACATCATCAGCTACCTGCTCAACAACTTGACCTTGTGTCGGGTCAATCCACTGAGATTCAGTTTTGTGTGTAGATAGATTACCTAACACCAAGCTGATAACAAAAAATACTGTTGCAAAAACTGCAGTCATTCGGGTTAAGAAATTACCTGAGCCGCTTGCGCCAAACACTGTGTTTGATGCGCCTGCACCGAATGAGGCTCCCATATCTGCGCCTTTACCTTGTTGAATCAACACTAGGCCGATTACACCAACCGCTGCCAACAGGTAAATCACAAGTAGAACTGAAAACATGTTGTCCACCTATGTTCCAAATTGTTAGGCCAGCGACGTTCGAAAATTAAATTTCAGAACAAGGCTAGCGACCTCCTTACTGAAGGCCGAGCAATACTAGCGAAACCTACTAGGGCTGACAAGAGAAAATTGACAAAAAAGCCTAACTTTAGAATCAAACGGTTAAAAAACTAACAATCCTCTTGCCTCGCTTCGCTTAGAAGCAACAAAAAGGGGCCAAAGCCCCTTTTTTCTTCTCTTTTTGCTCTATCGAATCAAAAGCTCGCTTTCACTGCGTCAGCAATTTTCAGCGCAGAACTTTGTACTAAATCAGCATCTTCACCTTCTACCATGACACGAATCAGCGGTTCAGTACCTGATTTACGCAATAGTACGCGACCTTTGTCACCCAGCGCAGCTTCAACCTCAATCACCGCTTCTTTTACCGCATCCGCTTCAAGCGGGTTGCTATCGCCAGTAAAACGAACGTTTTCCAGCACTTGCGGGTAGAGAGTCATGCCTTGAGAAAGCTCATTCAGCGTCATTTCACTGCCCACCACTGAAGCAAGCACTTGCAATGCTGCGACAATTGCATCACCAGTCGTCACTTTATCTAGCAAGATAACGTGGCCTGAGTTTTCAGCGCCAATCTTCCAGCCTTTCTCAAGCAATCGTTCCATAACATAACGGTCACCAACCGCCGCGCGAACAAATGGGATGCCCAATTGTTTTAGGCCATTTTCCATGCCTAAGTTGGTCATCAATGTCCCAACCACACCACCTTTTAGTTCGCCACGACGCAGTGCATCACGCGCAATGATGTAGGCAATTTGGTCACCATCAACTTTATTACCTAGATGATCCACCATGATGATACGGTCGCCGTCACCATCAAATGCGAGACCTAGAGCGGCGCCTTCGGCAACCACACGTTGTTGTAGTGCTCGCACATCTGTCGCACCCACTTCATCATTGATGTTGATGCCATTTGGCTCAACACCCATGGCGATAACTTCTGCACCAAGTTCAGAAAATACCGCTGGTGCAATGTGGTAAGTCGCGCCATTAGCACAATCAACAACGATTTTTTGCCCAGCTAAACTCAATGTTGATGGGAAAGTGCTCTTACAGAACTCAATGTAACGGCCCGCAGCATCATTCAGGCGAGTCGCTTTACCCAACTCAGAAGATTCAACACACTCAATCTCTTTATCAAGTTCCGCTTCAATCGCGAGCTCAATATCGTCAGGCAACTTGGTCCCCTCAGAAGAGAAGAATTTAATGCCGTTATCGTAGTATGGGTTGTGTGATGCAGAAATCACGATCCCCGCTTCAGCGCGGAAAGTTTGTGTCAAGTAAGCTACCGCAGGTGTTGGCATCGGCCCAGTAAAGGTCGCTTTAAGGCCTGCTGCTGCAAGACCTGCTTCTAGCGCCGATTCCAGCATGTAGCCAGAAATACGCGTATCTTTACCGATAATAACTTTTTTCGTGCCTTGTTTTGCAAGCACTCGACCGGCAGCCCAGCCAAGTTTAAGGACAAAATCAGGAGTAATAGGGTACTGCCCAACTTTGCCACGAACGCCATCGGTACCAAAATAACGTCTTTTGTTCGACATGAGGTTTCCTTTGTTTTTATTTATTGTTCAAGGTAGCACTAACAACTTTGACTGCATCTAACGTTTGTTCAAAGTCATGCACGCGAATAATCTGTGCGCCTTTCATCGCCGCAATAGTAGCGCAACTAACACTGGCAGCCACACACTCTGATGGCGCTTTATCTAACAGTTTAAATAGCATCGACTTGCGAGACATCCCTGCCAGTAGCGGCAAATTGAACTGATGGAATCGTTCTAAGTGCGCCAACATCTGGTAATTATGCGCTAATGTTTTACCAAAGCCAAAACCTGGGTCAAGGATCAACTGCTCTCGCGCAATCCCCACCGCTTCACAAGCATCAATTCGCTCTTGCAAAAAGTCACCGACTTCTTGCAGTAAATCATCGTAGTGTGGATTAGTCTGCATGCTACGCGGCTGACCTTGCATGTGCATCAGGCAGATTGGCAAACCAGCATGAGCGGCGACTTCGAGCGCCCCCGGTTCACGTAGAGAACGTACATCATTAATAATATCAGCGCCCGCAGCGATCGCTTGACGCATCACTTCAGCTTTACTGGTATCAATAGAAATCCACACATCATATTTTGCACGAATAGCCTTGATCACAGGAATAACACGAGCAAGCTCTTCTTCCAGAGTGACATCCGGCGCACCAGGTCGGGTTGACTCACCGCCGATATCAATGATCGACACACCGGCTTTGATCATTTTCTCAGCCTGCATTAGTGCCTTATCAAGGGAATGGAACTGACCACCATCCGAAAAAGAATCGGGCGTCACATTTAGAATCGCCATCACATGATGCTGGGAAAGATCGAGGGTTTTATTGTTGGCTGTAATTTTCATCATAAATAGAAAAACCCCGAGTTTCCTCGGGGTTTATTTTTAAATACTCAATTATTCAGAGTCTTTTTTCTCTGTCGCTTCGCTTGAAGTGCTTTCTTGAGAAGTTGGTTGTTCTTCAGTTGGTTCTGATTCTACCGCTTTCTCTTCAGCTTCTGGCTTAGCTTGAGGTTTCTCTTCTGTATTAGAAGGAGAATCTCCCCAACCAGCAGGCTCACGAATGTCTGCTTTACGATTC
Source organism: Vibrio scophthalmi LMG 19158 (assembly GCF_000222585.1). Classification (GTDB taxonomy): domain Bacteria; phylum Pseudomonadota; class Gammaproteobacteria; order Enterobacterales; family Vibrionaceae; genus Vibrio; species Vibrio scophthalmi. The sequence goes on from NZ_AFWE01000046.1 coordinate 9,691, forward strand.
ATTAGGTCTTCAATTTGACCTGCATCGATGGTTTCATACTTCACCAATGCGTCTTTCATCGTATGCATGATGTCCATGTTATCTTCTAGGATTTGACGTGCACGTGCGTAGTTACGGTCGATAATGATACGAACTTCATCATCAATTAACTTCGCGGTGTCTTCAGACATGTGTTTCGTCTGAGTCACGCTGCGGCCTAAGAAAACTTCACCTTCATCTTCTGCGTATAGCAAAGGACCTAATTTCTCAGAGAAGCCCCACTGAGTCACCATCTTACGAGCAATATCCGTTGCGCGTTCAATATCATTTGAAGCGCCCGTTGATACTTTATCTTTACCGTAAATCAGCTCTTCAGCTAGACGACCACCATACAAGCTAGAAATCATCGATTCTAGGTGCTGACGGTTCATGCTCACACGGTCTTGCTCTGGTAGGTACATCGTTACACCCAACGCACGACCACGTGGAATGATAGAAACTTTGTACACTGGATCATGTTCAGGCACGAGGCGACCAACAATGGCGTGACCCGCTTCGTGGTACGCTGTTGATTCTTTCGTCTCTTCCGATAGAACCATTGAGCGGCGTTCAGCACCCATCATGATTTTATCTTTTGCCAGTTCAAACTCGACCATTGAAACGTTGCGCTTGTTACCACGCGCTGCAAATAGTGCAGCTTCGTTTACTAGGTTGGCTAGGTCTGCACCAGAGAAACCAGGAGTACCACGAGCAATCAATGATGGCTCTACGTCACCCGCTAGCGGCACTTTACGCATGTGAACTTTAAGAATCTGCTCACGGCCACGGACATCAGGAAGACCAACCACCACTTGACGGTCAAAACGACCTGGACGAAGTAGTGCTGGATCAAGTACGTCCGGACGGTTAGTTGCGGCGATAACGATAATACCTTCGTTACCTTCGAAACCATCCATCTCAACCAGCATTTGGTTTAGGGTTTGTTCACGCTCATCGTGACCACCACCTACACCTGCGCCACGCTGACGACCTACCGCATCGATTTCATCGATGAAGATAATACATGGTGCTGCTTTTTTCGCTTGTTCGAACATGTCACGCACACGAGATGCACCCACACCGACAAACATTTCAACAAAGTCAGAACCTGAAATTGTGAAGAATGGTACTTTCGCTTCACCTGCAATTGCTTTAGCAAGTAGCGTTTTACCAGTACCAGGAGGACCGACCATCAACACACCTGTTGGAATCTTACCGCCCAATTTTTGGAAACGGCTTGGATCACGTAGGTAGTCAACCAGCTCTTTTACGTCTTCTTTCGCTTCATCACAGCCCGCAACGTCAGCAAAGGTCGTTTTGATTTGTTCTTCACTCATCATACGCGCTTTGCTCTTACCGAAGGACATTGCGCCTTTACCGCCGCCGCCTTGCATTTGACGCATGAAGAAAATCCATACACCAATTAGTAAGATCATTGGGAACCAAGAGATGAAAATAGTACCCAGTAAGCTTTGCTCTTCTGGTGGTGTACCTTGAACTTTCACGTTTTGGTTAATTAAATCATCAAGAAGCTTCTGATCGTAAACTGGCATATAGGTCACATTCTTCGTCCCTACGCCACGACGAATGAAAGTGATTTCACCGTCTTTAAACGTTGCTTCCTGAATCTGGCCTTGGCCAACTTCCTGTACAAATGTGGTGTAATCGACCGCTTTACCGCTGCTTTCATTTGGACCGAAGCTTTGGAAAACCGACATCAACACTACAGCGATAACAAGCCACAGAATTAAATTTTTTGCCATGTCACTCAAGGTGTAAGCCTCGCGATAACTAATTGTAATTAAAGGTAGGGTACTACAGTTCTTAGACTGTAGCTATAGTGTTAACGACCGCTCAAACAAGCAAATAGTTAACCTTTGTAACCAGTGGCTACAATAAAGACTTCACGGGAGCGAGCTCGAGAAGAGTCAGGTTTTCTAATCTTTACGGTCTTGAACATATCACGTATATCCTTCACGTATTGATCGAATCCCTCACCTTGGAAGACCTTTACAACAAAGCTACCATTTGTGGCTAGAACTTGTCGACACATATCCAATGCGAGTTCAACTAAATACATCGCTCTTGGTTGGTCAACGGAGTTATTCCCCGCAATGTTTGGTGCCATGTCTGACATCACCACATCCACCATTGATGGTTGGATTTTGTCTAAAAGCGCTTCCAATACTGCATCGTCACGAAAGTCACCTTGTAGGAAGCTCACACCCGCAATTGGATCCATAGGTAACAAGTCACAAGCAATAATTTGCCCTTCGTCACCTACTATCTTAGCAGCATATTGAGACCATCCACCGGGAGCTGCACCTAAATCGACGACAGTCATCCCATTTTTCAACAATTTATCTTTCGTTTGGATCTCTTCCATCTTGAAGTAGGCACGTGAACGATAGCCTTTTTTACGGGCTTCATTTGCGTACTTATCATCAAAGTGTTCTTTCAACCAACGGCCAGAACTCGCCGAATGTTTCTGTTTACTCATTTTAATCCTAACAAGCTACAAAAAGGAGCTATTGTTGTAATAGGGTCAGCCTATTGCTCAATAAATTATAGTCTTCCGCAATAGATGGCGTTAAAATAGCTTTTTTCAACCCTTATTTTAAAGAAAATTGGCCGCGTAATGAACCTAAGCACCAAACAAAAGCAGCACCTAAAAGGCCTAGCACACAGCTTAAAACCAGTTGTGCTACTCGGCGCAAATGGACTAACGGAAGCTGTTCTAGCGGAAATTGAAATCGCGCTGAATCACCACGAGCTGATCAAAGTGAAGATCGCTACTGAAGATCGTGAGACGAAAATCCTAATCGTTGACGCTATCGTGCGTGAATCTGGCGCAGAAAAAGTACAAGTTATCGGTAAAACACTTGTTCTTTTCCGTCAAACTGAAGAGCGCAAAATCGAACTTCCACGTAAGTAAGTTCTACTATAGCGCAATAAAAAAGGTCGCCATGGCGACCTTTTTGCTATCTAACATTTTTGTTATCGAAAGCAAAACGATTAGATATATTCAACACGGTCGATTTCGAAATCGCGCTCACCACCTGGGGTTGAGATCACAACTTCATCACCTTCCATCTTGCCGATAAGACCACGTGCGATCGGCGAGCTTACCGAAATACGGCCGCTCTTAATGTTCGCTTCGTCTTCACCAACGATTTGGTAGGTTTTTTCTTCTTCAGTGTCGCAATCAATCAGAGTGACCGTCGAACCAAAGATAATCTTACCGCTGTTCTCCATTTGGGTAACGTCGATAACTTGTGCAACAGACAACTTGTATTCGATATCACGAATTTGCGCTTCGCAGATGCCTTGCTCTTCACGTGCCGCATGATACTCAGCATTTTCTTTTAGATCGCCCAGCTCACGCGCTTCAGCAATCGCAATAGAAATTTGTGGACGAAGCTTTAATAGTCGGTCTAGTTCTTGACGTAGCTGCTGTTCGCCACGTGCTGTCATTGGGACTTTTTCCATCATATACCTCTAGGCCAAAGCGAGCTTTGGACAAAATAAAAATACCCAGCCCACAAGAGCTAGGTAATCAATACGCTTTTCAATTTAGCTTAGTGTAAACAAACTTATTGTTTAAATCATCTTAATTCCATTCGAGAGTCCAGCCTTCTCACTTTACGTCACATTTCTCACTCTAAAACATGCAAGATCTCGGATTTAGAAAGATAAAAAAGCCTAAAAAAAAGCAAAATGCGATGTTTTTTCGAGCGAGCTCGAACTATTCATCACGCCTTACATCTCAAGCGGTTAATCGATAAACCAGACAAATAGAACACTGTTCACAATCCAAATTTATATCGTTTTACTAACGATTTAGGGAACTTTGGCGGTACAACTTGGTTCACGAAATGCAGCCAGCTAATACGTTGATTTTATTCAACTCGCTTAAAAACGCTGCACCGAGTATGAAATTGAAGCTAACGGACAATACGGCTTCATTTCTAAATAACAATGATTTATGGACAGAAAATTAGGACTGATAAGATGAACAAGACTCTGATTGCCCTAGCAGTATCAGCTGCTGCATTAGCTACTGGCGCACATGCGGCTGAACTATATAACCAAGATGGTAACTCAATCGATATGGGTGGCCGCGCAGAAGCTCGCCTATCTCTAAAAGATGGCAAAGCTGAAGACAAATCACGCGTACGTCTAAACTTCCTAGGTAAAGCACAAATCAACGACAGCCTATACGGTGTTGGTTTCTACGAAGGCGAGTTTACTACTGCTGAAGATGGTCTAGGTACTGATGCTGAAGGTACTAGCGACCTAACTAACCGTTACGCATACGCTGGTCTAGGCGGTACTTTCGGTGAGATCACTTACGGTAAAAACGACGGCGCGCTAGGCGTAATCACAGACTTCACAGATATCATGGCCTACCACGGTAACTCTGCAGCGTACAAAATTGAAGTTGCTGACCGTGCTGACAATATGATTTCGTACAAAGGCGAATTCAACAACCTTGGCCTTAAAGCTAGCTACCGCTTTGCAGACCGTGAAGAAGTAAACGGTAAATACACTGACAACGACGCAGATGGTTACTCACTATCAAGCATTTATGCGCTAGGCGAAACAGGTATTGCATTAGGTGCTGGTTTTGCACAAGGCAACCAAACGCTTAATGTTGGTGAGGTAGATGAGTACTTTGCTGACCGTACTGAATACATGCTTGCTGCATCTTACGCAATCAACGACCTATACTTCGCAACAACTTTCGTTGACGGCCGCGATAAAGATAAAGCGACTGGTGAAAAAACAGATAACACTGGTTACGAATTCGCAGCAGCGTACACAATGAACCAAACTGTGTTCACTACAACTTACAACTACCTAGAAGCGAAAGACAAAACGTCTGGCGACAAACATGACGTAGCAGATAACATCGCAATCGATGCTACTTACTACTTCCAACCTAACTTCCGTGGTTACGTATCGTACAACTTCAACTTGTTGTCTGAAGATGCAAACAAAGGCATCACTAAAGCAGATGCTGAAGACGAACTAGCATTAGGTCTACGTTACGACTTCTAATAGCTGACTCTTAGTCACAAACATTAAACGCCTGCTCGCTTGCAGGCGTTTTTTTTATATACTCAACGTTCAACTTGTCCCATTAGCTAAGAACTCATTCTATGAACGTTTCACTGCGCACGACACTCGCCAGCTTCATCACGCTATTTTCAACCTTTTCACTGGCGTATGCCCCACTCGACCATTTACCGCAAGGCAGTCGAGTTTCAATCGCAATTGAACCGCTCAATAGTAACCAACCTTATCTCACGACCTCTAATCGCGAGCAGTTTTTTCCACCAGCCAGTACGCTTAAAGTGGTTACCGCATTGGCCGCCAAACTGGCGTTGGGGGATGAGTTTCAATTTAAGACCCAATTGGAAGCGAATCAGCGTGATATGGTGATCCGCTTTAGTGGCGACCCAACCCTCACCAGCCAAGACTTAAAACAATTATTAACCTTAGCGCGTCAACAAGGTATCACCACCATCAAGGGTGACCTCTGGCTCGATAACAGTGCTTTTAACGGCTATGAACGCGCCGTTGGTTGGCCATGGGATATTACCGGTGTTTGCTACAGTGCGCCTTCATCCGCGATCACACTCGATGAAAACTGCGTTCAAGCTTCTATCTACGCGAATAAAGATGGTTCAACTCGTGCTTATACTCCTGAGCACTTCCCGATTTATCTGTCCACCACCGCGAAAACTATCTCTAAACAACGCTACGAAGAGACACACTGTGATTTGGAGCTAATAACGACACCAGATAACCACTATCAGCTATCAGGCTGCCTGGTGGAACGTAGCAAGCCGCTACCGCTCAAATTTGCGGTACAAAACCCAAGCTTGTACACCCAAAGAACCGTTCACACATTATTGAACCAACTTAATATTAAGTTAATCGGTAATGTGAGAATTGGCTCGCCTGAGATCAGCAATCTCAAACCAATCGCGACTCATTACTCGGCTAAACTGCCAGAACTGCTCACTGTGATGCTGAGAAAGTCAGACAACCTTATTGCAGATAATGTGACTAAAGCGATCGGCCAACACTACTTCAGCTTGCCGGGCAGTTATAACACGGGTACCGAAGCCATCAAGCAAGTGATCAGCGAGAAAACCGGCATCAACATTGAGCGTAATAAAATCGTCGATGGCTCAGGACTATCACGCAACAACCGCTTTACCAGTGCCGATATGACGGCGCTGTTGCGTTATATTTGGCAGCACGACGATCAGTTAGGATTAATCGCCTTAATGCCAAGCGCCGGTGAAAACGGCACCTTAAAGTACCGTAGCAGCATGCGTAATGACCCAATCAAAGGCCAATTAGTTGCCAAAAGTGGTTCTGTGTACGGCAGCTATAACATGGCAGGGTTTGGATTAAATAAGCAGGGGCAACCAACCACCTTGTTTGTACAGTATGTGGCGGATTATCTCCCAACAAAAAGGGACAACGATACACCGACGGTTGCCCCTATTACTCAATTTGAACAGCTGTTCTACCAAGACGTGCTCAAATACAGTCAGGCGAGCCCTAAGAAGTAATTGACTACGCTGAAATAGATCCACATACCGGAGATATCGACCACCGACGCAAGCACTGGACTCACCAATACCGCTGGGTCCAGTTTGCAAGCGCGAGCCAATATTGGCAGCAAACCGCCCAAGGTCGTCGACAGTGTGACCTGAATAAACAGCGCCACGGCAATCGCCAGTGCAATGATCTGTAAATCAAAACCACCAGCACTCTCGGTAGGACTAAAGCATAGAATGCGGCCAATCATCACTAAAGAAATCGCCAGCGCTAAGCACAGCGCAACACGGCTCTCTTTCCATAATACTTGTAACCACTGACGTTTTTTTAATTCGCCCGTCGCTAAAGCGCGAATAACCAACGTTGCTGCTTGCGTACCGGTATTACCCCCTGCCGCCGCGATCACTGGCATGTAAATCGCCAGTAACACTAATTGGCTCAGGGTATCTTCATACTGGGCAATGATCAGCCCGGAAACGATGCCTAACAAGGCCAAGGCGATAATCCAACCAATGCGTTGGCGGACATGCCCCATCACCGGCGTGGTGAGATAACTCGCACTTGGCATCACTTCCGAATAAAACAACCCTAATCGATTGGCATAATGGCGCGCTAATTTATCGTGCCCTAGCCCTTCTAATTGGCTGATTAACTGCTGCACATAACCAAGCGAACAATGCTGCAAAATAGCCACTGCTTCTTCGATTGGCATCACCGTGAGTAAATTCACTTGCTGCGCTTGTTCGTATTTTAAAAACGCATTCCTTGCGGCGCCGATCTCCTCAACAGAGAAGTGCGCTGCATTTTCCATATAGATGTTATTCATTACCGTCATGGCGAATCTCCCGATTGGCGAGGTAACGACCATCAAATACAACGCGCAACAAAGCACACAATGAGTTGGGTGAACGTGTAAAGCGTTCACTCAAAAAAGACACATGTTTATTGGCTTAGGCAGTTTAGCCAAAGCAATGCGTTGTATAGGTATCTAACAGAGTGACGAAAAAGAAGAGAGAAAAGAAGCCCTACCCGATGGGTAGATGCTATTGAAGCAATACCGATTGGGGGATTAGTTTTCGCCCTTAATCTTAGTCACGCTAAGACTGGGGGGATGGTCGATATTGTTCATTAAAAACTCCGAATTTACTGCCGATTTAGCAGCGTGGGTATGATAACAAAGTAATGTAATTTCGCACCAATAAATTGACCATAAACTAGGTTTATTGGATACAAAAAAAGCGCCTATAACGGCGCTTTATCGATTACTTTAAAAACATCACTATTTGATAGTGATTCGAGCAAACTTACGCTTACCCACTTGGAAGACATAAGTGCCAGCCGCTAGCGTTAGCTTAGCATCTGCCACTTTCTCGCCATCCATTTTCGCCGCGCCTTGCTTAACCATACGCATCGCATCAGAAGTTGAAGCACATAGGCCCGCTTCTTTTAGCAAGTTCGCCACCGGCGTTTCTGCGTCAAATTCAAACTCAGGCATTTCGTCTGGAATTTGGTTTTTAGCAAAACGGTTTATGAATTCTTGCTCTGCCGCATCAGCATCAGCTTCCGAATGGAAACGTGCAATGATCTCTTTCGCAAGTAGGATCTTAACATCACGAGGGTTCTTACCTTCTGCGATGTCTGCTTTGAACTGTGCAATTTCAGCCAATGGGCGGAATGACAACAACTCGTAGTAGCTCCACATCAAATCGTCAGAGATCGACATGATTTTACCAAACATTTCGCTTGGCGCTTCGCTGATACCGATGTAGTTGTGCGCAGATTTAGACATCTTCTTCTCGCCATCTAGGCCAACAAGAAGCGGCATCATCAATACTGCTTGTGGTTTTTGACCGTGTGCTTTTTGCAGCTCACGTCCCATTAGAAGGTTAAACTTCTGGTCAGTACCACCTAGCTCTACGTCGGTTTTCATTGCAACTGAGTCATAACCTTGAAGCAGCGGATACATAAACTCGTGGATAGCAATTGGCTGACCGCCAGCGTAACGCTTTTTAAAATCATCACGTTCTAGCATACGTGCAACCGTTTGGTTTGATGCTAGACGGATCATACCTTCCGCGCCTAAATCAGATAACCACTCAGAGTTAAATGAAATCGTCGTCTTCGCCGGATCTAGGATTTTGAATACTTGCTCTTTATACGTTTCCGCATTCGCCAGTACTTGTTCACGGCTTAGAGGTGGGCGTGTCGTGTTCTTACCTGAAGGATCACCGACCATTGCCGTGAAATCACCAATCAGGAAAGTTACTTCGTGTCCAAGCTCTTGGAACGCGCGCAGTTTATTAAAGATAACTGTATGGCCCAGATGGATATCTGGCGCTGTTGGATCGGCACCCAATTTGATGCGAAGAGGGCGACCCTCTTTCAGCTTAGCAATCAGTTCTTCTTCAGGAATCAGTTCCTCGACACCGCGCTTAATCTCGGCCAGTGCTGCTTCAATACTCGCCATTCTTGTTCACTCCCACAGATTTGGCAAAAATTTGGTAATTTTACATCTTACTTGAATAGCGATGCTTTTTGAAACCAGTTAGACTAGTCAGCTAGCTTTTTTTGTCGAAAATATAATACGGACATACAATGTTGTCGCTTTTCGCTCGACTCCCAAAACTTCATCGGGCTTTAATTATCCTTTTCATCGTTTTAATTGGTGTTGCACTGGCCTTGCCAGAGCCCAAGTCTTTGCGTGATGAAAAAGGCCTCTATGAAATCGGGAAGAACTACCCACTTGAAATTCAACCGGCGAACCTAGTCGTTGAGCCAATGGCGCAGCCGCTGTCTCAATTACGTTGGGAACAATACAAGGTCGCTCCCGGTGAAAGCGCTGCAATTGTTTTTCAGCGCGCGGGGCTCTCTTCGCGCTTGCTTTACCAACTCACCACTTCAAGCAAAGAGATTGAGCAGCAGTTAACCAAGCTTCGTCCGGGTGATGTCCTCAAATTTGGTTTTGATGCTGATGATGAGCTAATCCAAATCAAACGCCCACTCAACGCTTACGAAACCTACCAAATCACCAAATCCGATGGCAGCTTCAAAGGCTCGATTGATGCTAAAGAAGTCAATTACCAATATAACTATGCCGAAGCTTCTATCAGCTCTAACTTCTGGAATGCCGCGATTAGCGCAGGGCTGACAGCGAACCAAATCATGGAACTGGCCGGCATTTTTGGCTGGGATATCGACTTTGCGCTCGACATTCGTCAAGGCGATAGCTTTAAGATCCTCTATCAAGAAAAAATCGTTGAAGGTGAAGTGGTTGATCGCGGACAGATCATCGCAGCCGTTTTTACTAACCAAGGTGATACTTTAAAAGCGATTTTGGATGACAAGACCGGCAATTACTACGATGAAGAAGGACGCGCGATGAAGAAAGCCTTCCTGCGTTCACCCCTTGATTTTCGTCGTGTCACCTCCAACTTTAATCCAACTCGCCGCCACCCAGTGACGGGGAAAGTACGCGCGCACCGAGGGACTGATTATGCCGCCCCAGTGGGTACACCGATTTGGGCTGCTGGTGATGGTATTGTCTTAAAGTCGAGCTACAACCAATTTAACGGTAACTATGTCTTCATTAAACATAGCAATATTTATGTCACCAAATACCTGCACTTAACACGTCGCATGGTCAAAACCGGCCAGCGAGTTAAGCAAGGACAAACCATTGGTACACTGGGTGGCACAGGCCGTGTAACCGGCCCCCATCTACACTATGAATTCTTAGTTAATGGCGTACATAGAAACGCGCGCACAGTGAAACTACCGCAATCAAAATCGTTAACTGGCAAAGCCAAACAAACCTTTATGGCCAATGCGGAAATTAGATTGAACAATCTTGAGCGCTACCGAGAATTACTTGCCAGCAATTAGTGATTGGCTCAATCATCAAAAAATAAATAAAAAAGCGCAGGAT
>NZ_AFWE01000045.1 GCF_000222585.1 Vibrio scophthalmi LMG 19158
ATAGCATCTCTTGCTTGCTCTGGAGTCAGTTCTGCAGAGCTAATGTAATAACGATACTCCAACTCACGTGCACTCAGAACATGACAAGTACGCGCTTCAATCCGGCCCTTCTGCTTCTCAATTTGATATCTGTCCCAGTCAATTGGATCTCGCCGGCGTGACGAAAAGGCGGACTGAATCGAGGCCGCTAACTTACCTTGATTACCCTTAACCGCTAATAAGTAATCGCCCCCTTTGCTCGTGATAGCTTTAGCTATCTTAGTCTGGCAGGCCATCGCATCAATCGTCACGATCGCACCTCGTAAGTCGAGCATCTGTAGAAGAGCTGGTACAGCTGTGATTTCATTACTCTTAGCATCGGTTTTTAGCTGACCCAATACGAGTTGATTAGCACTGGAATAAGCACTCACCATGTGAATGGTGCTTTGCCTGTCGTTTCTGTCATAGGAACCCCGTAAAGTTTTGCCATCAATGGCTACCACCTCACCACCAGTTAACTTGTGCACCGCTTTCATCCAGCCTAGAAAGCAATCTCGAAACTCTGCTGGGTCGATATTTGAAATCAGACGAGCAAAGGTATCATCAACCGGAACACCTTTTTCGAATAAACCATGTTTAAGAAACCATTCATGATGTCCGAGGACATACTCTCGAATATCAGTCCAGCCTTGGCCTCCGGCTATTACGGCACAGATTGAACCAAATAAAACGTCGAACAGAGGATAGTTTACTTTTGCGCTTTGTCGTTCGTCTCGAATGATGCTGAAATACGCTTTGATGGCTTTTAAATTCATGGGGCTCCTCAAAAGAGGAGAATAAGATCATAACCAACCTATCAGGTCAACGTTAATCCAATCATTTGGTAAAAGTCTTCATGATCTTGCCCTGTATATCACACCAATCGAAGATTGCTGACATATGGTTGGAAAATCGGTCATTTTTTGGTGGGACGGGGCTTGAGCGCGCAGAAATGAAAACGCATCAAAAGCGCTTAACATTTGGCAAAAAACTGTAATTAACTTTCAGAATAATTTCTAGGGTTCTTAGATAAGAAAGCCCCTACTTTCGCCACCTTGTAGCAAGGTTTGTTCCCTAAGCGGCAAAAGTAAGGGCAAATTTAGCTATTTAACGTAATAGGCAAAGAGCGATCCAAAAGAGCTATGACGATTTCTGGTGTATGGATGGAAGAGGGAGTTGATGTGTTCTCGCCAGAACGATTAACCGAAAAGTACAGCGCGCGACTGATAATACCTTTGTTTAACTGCATTCACCACAAGATCCTGATCCGCACCAGTAGTTTTACTCACTTAACTCAGTGTCCAAAACTACTGGTGCGGAACAGTCATAGAGAGCCGTTAAATACTGACCGCACTGAAGTGCATTATCACAAAGTAAGCAATGAACGCTGTATCCATTACACGGGCTTTGCTTGGTTAACATGATTATTCCCATTTAATTCACTCGCATAAGTAATGATATATATTGACATTATTGGCAATAGCAACGTAGTTGGCGAATCGAATTTTCTATCGTGTATATAAATTGTTCTTTATTTAAGATTTATATATTGTAATGGCATAGTGAATTTGGTCACTTAGTTAGAGGTGATATCATCACCTCATAAGCTAACAGGCAAAGCTCTCACGATGGCTTATGAGTCTAGTGGAAAGCCTAAAGGTGTCATGTTCCATAGCGATAGGTAGTCACTATACCACTCGTAAATACCGCCAATTACTGTGGCGTTTTCAAATAAAGCAGAGTTTATCTCGCCGAGGAAACTGTTGGGATAATGCGCCGATGGAACGCTTTTTTAGAAGTCTGAAAACGGAATGGGTGCCAACGGTGGGTTATCGTAGCTTTGCAGAGGATCAACAAGAGATAACTCGCTACATCATTGGATATTACTGCCAACTCAGGCCACATCAGTATAACGGTGGTCTAACTCCCAATGAGTCAGAACAATTATATTGGGAAAACTCTAAAACCGTGCCCATTTTAGTTGACCAGATGTGAAAAGCCAAAATCATTCAAGAATATTGGCGTGCTTTCTTCCAATGAGTGCGGACGGTGCCACGATTCATGCCTAATATTCTGCCTGCATGTTGTTGATTGCCGCGAGTGTGCAACAGAACGGATTCTACGATAGCATCGTTCGAGTGAGGCTAATAAACCTGTCAAATCAGGATCGGGTTTATGTTTGGGGGTGTACTTGCTGCCACTGTCGTAGGGTTCAAGAATCATCTTGAGCTGCAAGGCAAGCATCTTTTGATCGATAATGGTCATGGTGTTAGGCCGTTGGGTGAATAAGAATGTGCGCTTGATAAGTGCTGTCGTTCCACTCTTTCATTTCGGCGGTAAACCAACCATGCTTATTGATAGCGTCAATAAGCTCCGGTGCGCGCTCAAGCTGGATCAGCATCGATACCGGCGCTTTTTGTGCGCCGTCTTCGCTAAAGCAATGGTCAATATGATCTTCTAGCATGTAGAGAATACCAGGCTCGGCTTCTACACCTTCTTCAAAAAGGCGAGATTCTAATCCTTCGTCGTCATACAAATAGACCAATAACGAGTAGAGCTTTTCAGCTCCAGCCAGTTTTGTTTTCTTTGCCTGTTCGTTGAGTTCGTACAATTTTCTCTCCAAGTTACCCTGTTTGTTTCTGGCGGACGCAAGCATGAGTTTTACGTCTTTTTTGATGTTGGCCAAGCGCGGATCTTTTACTTTGGGCTTTAGGTATTTTATCAATATGTCATTGCGTGTACTAGTTGTGCAATGGCGACTCGATGCCGATACTTGGCAGAGTAGGTGCAGCAAGGCATTGGTTACGGTGGTATGCAGGTTTCGGTAGTATTCAAAATCTCGTTTAATTTGCATAGGCAATCACTGCACGTTAAGCAGCGCACTCCTTCCAGCGGTTGTTTTCTTTATAAGCAAGAAGACGGCCGGCAATATCACGCAGTTCAATCTTGACGGTGCAAGAAGGTGCTCGTGAGGCTGAGGATGTTTTGGCGCCTCTCAGTCCTTGCATGAAAACGGTTTCTGATTTGATTAACTCGTTTGAGTCGTTTAAGTAAATAATTTTGTAAGCGGCCATGGTACTCCTTGAGTGTTGGTTTAGCTTGTTTGTCTCTATATGTGGTCAATGGTTCCACTAACCAAGGTGTTAATGGTTAACAATTGCTCAGGGAAAGGTAAGATATTCATAAACGTCACGCAGGTAAGAGGTGCTTATGAACAGTCACGATAGACGAAAACGAGTATTGTTTGAGCTTATTGTGTTATGCGGTCACTCTAAAGAGTTACGTCGTCAGGTTTGCCATGAACACAGCGTCATGATGGTGCGTAATCGATTGAGTAAAGGTGGTGTTGTGATTGGGTGGCTTGTCTCTGAGCTTGATGGATAGAATAACGGTGAAACAATCCTTGCTTCACCGTTAAGTGCTATCAAACAGTAGATATGGGTGCTTATGGCCGAACCAAACAAAACAAACTGAATCCCCTCCTCGTTCAGCTACTATTTCGATTCGTAGGCGTTAGTCGCTGAAATTTCCGAGTTACCATCCTTGATGTAAACCTCACAAAGTGAGTCCTTCATCATCCATGTGAAACACAAAATTGTTAAGCAAATAACAATTAAGCTCAATAGAGCGGTTTTACTTCTTGGCATACTATCGCCTCCTTGATTTGAATCGTAATAGAGGCTAAGATTTGTCTTGCAGGAACACATCTAAAACCTCGTTTGAATTTATAGTTCATTCGGGGTTTTTGACTTTCTACCGCCAGCAATCCTGTTCAACACTGCTTTTGGTAGAAGACCAAAAGCACCCAGCGCCATTCTAGTCGCTTTTGAT
>NZ_AFWE01000044.1 GCF_000222585.1 Vibrio scophthalmi LMG 19158
AGTCGGGAATCTAAATAATGAAATGAATGACATGCGTTAGATGCGAAAAGGGGTGAGACCTTCGGTTTAAGCTAAAAATTTCTAATTTTTTTCACCTTTTCCCTTGAAATGCGTTTTGACGCCCTTATCTAAGGTGCATACAAGAAGCAAACATAACAATGTTTGTTTGTGAGCAAGGGTTGAAACCCAATTCTCTATCCCCACATATGGGATAGAGCAAAATAAAATAGAATTTATTCGGAGATAGCCTGATGGGTAGAATCATTGGTATTGATTTAGGTACTACTAACTCTTGTGTTGCAGTTTTAGACGGCGACAAACCACGCGTAATTGAAAACGCGGAAGGCGAACGTACAACCGCATCTGTTGTTGCATACACAGACGGTGAAACACTAGTAGGTCAACCTGCTAAGCGCCAAGCTGTTACAAACCCAACTAACACGCTATTTGCAATCAAGCGTTTGATCGGTCGTCGTTTTGAAGATCAAGAAGTTCAACGCGACATCGAAATCATGCCTTACAAAATTGTAGCGGCAGACAACGGTGATGCTTGGGTAGAAGCGCAAGGCCAAAAAATGGCTGCTCCTCAAGTTTCAGCTGAAATCCTGAAAAAAATGAAGAAAACAGCAGAAGATTTTCTTGGTGAAGAAGTTACTGCTGCTGTTATCACTGTTCCTGCATACTTTAACGATGCACAACGTCAAGCAACTAAAGACGCTGGCCGTATCGCAGGTCTAGAAGTTAAACGTATTATCAACGAACCAACTGCAGCAGCACTTGCATACGGTCTTGATAAGAAAGGCGGCGATCGCACTATCGCAGTATACGACCTTGGTGGTGGTACATTCGATATCTCTATCATCGAAATCGATGAAGTAGAAGGCGAGAAAACGTTCGAAGTTCTAGCAACTAACGGTGACACTCACCTTGGTGGTGAAGATTTCGATACTCGTATGATCAACTACCTAGTTGACGAGTTCCAAAAAGAGCAAGGCATCAATCTTAAGACTGATCCTCTAGCAATGCAGCGTGTTAAAGAAGCAGCAGAAAAAGCGAAGATCGAGCTTTCTTCTACTACTCAAACTGACGTAAACCTACCTTACGTAACTGCAGATGCAACTGGTCCTAAGCACATGAACGTTAAAGTGACTCGTGCGAAACTAGAATCTCTAGTTGAAGACCTAGTACAACGTTCTCTAGAGCCTCTAAAAGTTGCTCTAGCAGATGCAGACCTATCAGTAGGCGACATCACAGATGTTATCCTAGTGGGTGGTCAAACTCGTATGCCTATGGTTCAAGCGAAAGTTGCTGAATTCTTCGGTAAAGAAGCACGTCGCGATGTAAACCCTGATGAAGCAGTAGCAATGGGTGCTGCAGTTCAAGGTGGTGTACTAGCGGGCGAAGTAACAGACGTATTGCTACTAGACGTTACTCCACTGTCTCTAGGTATCGAGACGATGGGCGGCGTAATGACTAAGCTTGTTGAGAAGAACACGACTATCCCAACAAAAGCGAACCAAGTTTTCTCTACTGCAGAAGACAACCAAAGCGCAGTAACTATCCACGTAATCCAAGGTGAGCGTAAGCAAGCTAGCCTGAACAAATCTCTAGGTCAATTCAACCTAGAAGGCATTCAAGCTGCACCACGTGGTATGCCACAAATCGAAGTAACTTTCGACCTAGATGCGGATGGTATCCTGCACGTATCTGCGAAAGACAAGCAGACTGGCAAAGAGCAGAAGATCACGATCCAAGCTTCTGGCGGTCTAAGCGATGAAGACATCGAGAAAATGGTTCAAGAAGCTGAAGCTAACAAAGAAGCGGACAAAAAGTTCGAAGAGCTAGCGACAGCACGTAACCAAGCTGACCAAATGATTCACGGTACTCGTAAGCAAATCGAAGAAGCTGGTGAAGCACTTCCAGCAGATGAGAAAGAGAAGATTGAAGCAGCAATCGCTGAACTTGAAGTTGCACGTAAAGGCGACGACAAAGAAGCAATCGATGCGAAAGTTCAAGCGCTAGCAGCAGCAGCTCAAAAGCTAATGGAAATCGCTCAACAGCAAGCTCAAGCACAACAAGGTGCTGACGCGGGTCAACAACAACAGTCTCAAGAAGATGATGTTGTAGATGCGGAGTTTGAAGAAGTTAAAGACGACAAAAAATAATTTCGTCGCAGAGTAGCCTGATTTCGTTATCGGAAGTGCTCACCTACTAGCGTAGGCTCCGCGCTTCCTCCTAGAGCTCAAGCTATCTGCTTAGAAATTTGTCTCGAAGACTTATTAATACGGGCGTCAGAGGTAACTCTCACGCCCGTAAATTTGTATTTAGACTTGTCGATCTAGATAATAGCTTTATTCGGCGTTTCAGCCGGCAGAACTTTTATCTAGATTGATACACAGACTACTGAAGTGACCATTCGGTAGTGGCAATTATTTTGGTGACCTAGAACATGTCAAAACGTGATTTTTACGAAGTATTAGGCGTAAGCCGTGATGCAGAAGAGCGCGAAATTAAGAAAGCGTATAAGCGCTTAGCGATGAAATTCCACCCAGACCGCAATCAGGGTGATGACACTGCATCAGACAAGTTTAAAGAAGTAAAAGAAGCGTACGAAATCCTAACCGATCCTCAAAAGAAAGCGGCGTACGATCAATATGGTCACGCAGCCTTTGAACAAGGCGGTGGCGGCTACGGCGGTGGTTTTGGTGGCGGTGGTGCTGATTTCGGCGACATTTTTGGTGACGTATTTGGCGATATCTTCGGCGGCGGTCGTCGCGGTGGTGGTGGCCATTCACGTGCACAGCGCGGTTCAGATTTGCGTTACAACATGGAGCTTTCTCTAGAAGAAGCGGTTCGTGGTGTATCAAAAGAGATTGAAATCCCAACGCTGGTTCATTGTGATAGCTGTGATGGTAGCGGCGCGAAGAAAGGCACTTCAGCAGATACTTGTGGCACTTGTCATGGCCACGGCCAAGTACAAATGCGTCAAGGTTTCTTCGCGGTACAACAAACCTGTCCTACCTGTCATGGTCAAGGTAAGATCATTAAAGACCCATGTAATGTGTGTCATGGTCAAGGCCGTAAGCAGAAGACGAAAACCCTTAACGTTAAGATTCCAGCAGGCGTGGATACCGGTGACCGCATTCGTCTAACGGGCGAAGGTGAAGCGGGAGAAATGGGCGCACCAGCGGGTGATCTATACGTTCAAGTACATGTTAAAGAGCACCATATTTTCGAACGTGAAGGCAATAACCTTTACTGTGAAGTACCAGTGAGCTTTGCAATGGCAGCACTGGGTGGTGAAGTTGAAGTCCCAACGCTGGATGGTCGTGTTAGTCTGAAAGTACCTTCTGAAACGCAAACTGGCCGTATGTTCCGTATGCGTGGCAAGGGTGTTAAAGGCGTTCGTGGCGGCGGTATTGGCGATTTGATCGTCAAACTTGTGGTTGAGACGCCAGTTAACCTGAGCTCACGTCAAAAAGAACTGCTAAGAGAATTTGAAGAATCTTGTGGTGGCGATGCAGCAACTAAGCATAAGCCTAAATCGGAAGGTTTTTTCAACGGTGTGAAAAAGTTCTTTGATGATCTAACCAGTTAATGTCGTTATGACTGATTTGAAAGCCCGCTAATTTAGCGGGCTTTTTTGTATCTGCGATCGCATGGTTTGATCATCTGTTGTCTTGTTCACTCATACTAATCAAAGTGCTAATACCAACAAGTTGACGGCTGTGCCACTCCTGCTTGATTCAAACTTAGCGTATCGGTTGGGGTATTTAAGCATGGATCATCTTGTTGCTGGTTGAGCGGTAAGGCCATTAAGGTGTAACCGTCAGCGGTAATGACCACCGAGAAACGATAATGCTGCGTATTACTTTGACAAACTAAGCAGTTGGCCGCAGAGATGACACTCTGTTTTGCTACGGAATAGTCTTGATTTGCATCTTGGTTGTAGCTGTTTTCTAAGTAGAGTTGCATTCGGCTTAGGTCCGCCAGCGCAACCATTCGTTTGGCTTTGATGCTTTGCCTTTTAAAGCTAGGGTAAGCAACGCTGGTGATGATTGAAATTATCGTCATCACGATCAATAGCTCGATCAGTGTCATTGCCTTTAATCTTTTGTTTGCCATGTTTGCACCGTCAAATTGGATTCGTTTTCAGAACTTTCTACCTGCTTTATCGCTTATTTTTCTGAGCTGCTAGCATGGATGCAAGATTGAATTTACTTACCCATCGGCTTGCAAAGGATTTTGAGAAATGGTTCGAGGCTTTACCTTAATAGAGCTGATCATCACTTTGGCGATAACGGTGAGTTTGCTGTTTTTCGCTGCGCCTAGTTTTGATGCGCTATTGAATAAAGTAAAAATGCAGCGTTTGGCTGGTGCGTTGAATGGATTTTTAATGCAAGCGAAGTCAGAAGCGATTACCCGCAATAAAAAGCTCTATGTACACTTTTCATTTGCTCACTCTACGCGGATAACCGGCGGAGTTTGGCATCTCACGCTTACCGACTCTTCTACATCAACAGGGCAATTATTGCTGCATTTGGATGGTGCGGCTTACGCCAATATCAGCATTCAACACAGTTACCATTCGGCATACATTAGCTTTGATGGAGTACGTGGTCGTCCTAATGGTGGTCATATCGCTTTTAATCCACACAATGATCCCAGTGGCGCGCTGCGTGTGATCATCGCCAATCCTCCTGGAAGGGTGAAAGTATGCAGTGGCAGTGAGGATCGATATGGTTATCCCGTTTGCAGTTAAACACCGTGATAGGCAAAAGTCAGGGCGGGTAAATGCTGGATTTTCGCTGGTGGAAGTGATGCTCGCTGCGACCTTAGGTTCACTAGCTCTCGCGTTAGTCGGCAGTCTGTTTATTTCGGCACAAAAAATTGCACGACAAAAAAGCCAACAACTCTATTTGCTGCAATCGATGAGCAATGCTTTTCAAACCATTGAAGAAGATATTCAGCGTGCAGGATTCGATAATGGTTTTGGTCATACCTTGCGCTTAATGAGTGCCGCGAATGTGATTGAGCAAAATGGTGCCAGTGAATTTGGCTTAGCCTATTACCGAGAGATGGCGAGTAATGATAACTATCGAATGGTGCGTTATTACCTCAACAGCGGAAAGCTAATGGTGTGCGAGCAGGGGAGTGCTTTATCTTCAGCAATAAAACCCCTTCATCAGATCCAAGCGTGTCGCAGTTTACTTGATGAGCGTGTACTACGGGTTACCTCGTTTGCCATAACCTCTTCACCTTTGAGTAACAGCCACGCCTATTCTGCGTTGTGGCATTTAACGCTGGCAGTGCAAAGTTTAGATCTTAATGATTCTCGCCAGCTAACCGTTGATGTCACGCAGAGAAATTGGCAATGAATTCATCATTTTCAATTAACTCAATTAAGCCTCGATGTTCATTCAGGTTGCGACGTCCAATAAGGCTGCAATTTTCCACAAAGCCACAGCTTCCAATTAGACGACAGCAAGGTGCCGTTACTCTGTTATTGACCTCATTGTTGCTGGTCGTGATTCTGCTGCTCACATTGGGCAATTATCGGATCACTTTCCATCAAATCAAAATTGGTCAGAATGAGTTAACTGCGCGCCGCTTGCACTGGATGGCGGAAGGTGCCATTGAGTGCCTTTTTACCTATCTTCGAGTCTCCAATGCCAATCCAGCCGAACTCACTGAAGGAAATAGCTCAACGGCGTTGAGTGAGATGCAAAGTCTTTGTTTGAACGACTTAACTCATCAAGCGCTCTTTACCGAACTGGACACGACTCATCACTATCGTTTGGTATTTGCATGGCAGCATCAACGGTTGGTGAGTAAAAGTGTGGTTGCTAAGCTGCATGATGGGCAAATGGTCTATTTTTGGTTACAGGGATCGTGGCGTGATTGGTAAAGCGCACGGTTTTACCTTATTGGAGGTGATGGTTTCGTTTGCTTTGATCACGGTAGCAGCGTTAGGTTTGATCCACTTACAAGCGAAGCTGGCACAGCAGACGAGCTTTACGCTCCATAGCTTAGAAGCATTGCATTTGGCTGAACAACAAATGGAGCACTTTCGCACTCGTGCGGCGAACACTAGCGGTGGTGTTGGCTTGATCGCTTTTGCTGATCTAGCGCTACCGCAATATTGTGGGCAGGGCATAAATGCTCTGAGCGGATCTCGGTATAGTTTGACCTGCGAGGTAAAGGCTGTGAGTGGCGCCTTAGCGGGGAAGTTAAAACAGGTCACCGTTATAGTGAGTTGGCCGCGAAGAGTTCAAGGGCATCCATTGATACCCGTATTGTCGCTATCATCTGCTGTAGGCTCTCATCAGCTCTCTTTGAACAGTTACTTATCGAGATACAGTGAGTTCGATGAGCAATAAATTGCTTCTGGCACGTTAAAATTGCAATTCTTTACATAATCGTTAAATACAGTTTGCTGTTTGTGAGTGAATTGGTGTTGTGGTTGTTATGTTGTCTTGCCAGTTTTGCAAAATATGTCTCCAAATATGGAAATTCTTTCAGGACTATGTGCTTTTGTGTTGTGAATTGAATAAAATGCACAACTAACAATCGACCGAAATAATAATTCTATCTATAGGTCATAAGTCACAACATCACATATGGAATTACCATGAGTAATCAAGCTGTAAATAAAGCACCATCACCAAAGCCGAGTGGTATGGATCGCTTCCTAAACGCGATTGAACGCGCCGGCAACAAAATTCCAGATCCAGCGATTCTGTTCTTCTGGGCTCTCGTGATCACTTGGGTGCTATCTGCCCTTTTATCAAACGTTACGTTTGATCTTGTAAACCCTCGCACCGGTGAAGCACTTTCAGTTACTAACTTGTTAACGGGCGAAGCGCTTGCTAGCTTCCTTGCGAACATGGTGACGACATTCACAGGTTTTGCGCCACTAGGTATCGTATTGGTTGCGATGCTAGGTGTTGGTGTGGCTGACTCTTCTGGCTTTATCACGACTGGCCTAAAGAAAATGCTGAACTTCACGCCAGCAAAACTATTAACGCCAATGCTGATCTTGGTTGCGATCGTATCGCACACAGCAGCGGATGCGGGTTACGTATTGGTCATCCCTCTTGGTGGTATCATCTTCCACGCAGCGGGTCGTCACCCTCTAGCGGGTATTGCAGCAGCATTCGCTGGTGTATCGGGTGGTTTCTCAGCGAACTTTATTCCTTCTGGTATCGATCCATTATTGGCAAGTTTCACGCAATCTGCCGCTCAAGTTTTAGATCCAGAATACATTGTTAACCCACTAGCAAACATTTACTTCACGGGTTTATCTTCAATCATCATCATCTTGATTGGTTGGTATGTAACTGAAAAGATCATTGAACCACGCTTAGCAAATATGCCTATGGATGAAGATGCAGAAAAAGCACCGGATCTAGGTACGTTCACTGCTATTGAGTCAAAAGCGTTCCGCGCTGCTGGTTGGGCGATGGTGGCGGGTATCGCACTACTTGTCGCGGCACTTATTCCTGAAACGTCAGCGTTGCGTTCACCAAATGGTGAATTGACGGCTTTTGACGCTCCAGTAATGAAGTCAATCGTTCCACTGATCTTTATCCTGTTTATCATTCCTGGTTACGTTTACGGTAAAGTAGCGGGCACGTTTAAAACCAGCAATGACGTTATCAAAGCGATGGCAACGACCATGTCTACCATGGGCGCATACATTGTAATGTCGTTCTTCTGTGCACAGTTCCTATCTGTATTTGCTCAGTCAAACATTGGTACTATGCTGGCGTTATACGGTGCTGAAGGCCTGAAAGCGATGAACCTGTCGGGTGAAGCAACGATCGTTGGTATGATTCTACTAACGGCGTCGGTTAACCTACTAATCGGTTCTTCTTCTGCGAAATGGGCTTTGATTGGTCCAATCCTAGTGCCAATGCTAATGGCAGTGGGTATCTCTCCAGAACTTTCTCAAGCGGCATACCGCGTGGGTGACTCGGTATCGAACATCATCTCTCCACTGATGGTATTCTTCCCGCTTGTTGTGGTTTACTGTCAACGTTACGTGAAGTCGACGGGTATCGGTACGCTAGCATCTTTGATGATGCCTTTCTCTATCGCAATGCTAATTGGTTGGTCTATCTTCCTAATCGCATACTGGATGATTGGTATTCCTCTAGGTATCCAAGCGCCGTACACTTACGCAATGTAATCACTGCTTGATGTAGTCGATACAAATGGTTACAAGCCTACCCGACAGGGTAGGCTTTTTTTTATTTGCGACACGCTATACACTGCATGCGACGGCAATTGCCGTTATACATGGAAAATCACCAACTATGAAAATTCTGCTTTTAGTAGGGTTAATTGTTTTAAACGGTCTATTTGCGATGTCAGAGATCGCTTTAGTCGCAGCCAAAAATAGTCGACTTAAACGCTTAGCTAAAAAGCATCGTGCCGCTCAAGTTGCACTCGACCTAAAAGAAAATCCCACGCGTTTTCTCTCTACCATCCAAATTGGTATTACCGTGATTGGTCTATTGAGCGGTATTGTGGGTGAAGCCACGTTATCAGTACCATTAGCGGCACAGCTTGAGCTTTGGGGCTTAGATGCGACTCAAGCTGATATTTTTTCGACAGCGATTGTCGTGGTGGGTATTACTTATTTTGCGATTGTTGTTGGTGAGCTTGTGCCGAAACGTTTTGCGCAATCTCAAGCAGAAACGATTGCTGTGTTGGTCGCTTTGCCAATTTATTGGATTTCAAAAATCACCACACCATTTGTCTTCGCGCTATCTTGGTCTACTGAGACATTGTTGAAATTATTGGGTCAAAAAAGCCAAGAAGACAGTGTGACGGAAGACGACATTCACGCGCTGGTGAAAGAAGGTTCAGAGTCAGGTGTGATTGAGCGCGGTGAGCAAGAGATGATCCGCAATATTTTGCAGCTTGATGACCGCTTAGTCAGTTCGTTGATGACCCCGCGTCGCGACGTAGACTTCATTGATATCGATCAGCCGATTGAACAGCTCCTCAAGCGACTTCGCTCAACCAAGCACAGTGTCTTCCCGTTGTGTCAGGGGCATATGAATAAGATTGTTGGTACGGTGTCGGCCAAGGCTCTGCTCAACCAAGCAAATAACCTCAATATGCAAGTGATTATGGGGCTGTCGAAAGCACCGGTCTATATTCCTGAATCAATGAAAGGCTTACGTCTACTGACTTACTTTAAAGAGTCAGGCTCGGAGATGGCGTTTATTGTTGATGAGTATGGCGATGTCCAAGGCCTTGTGACGCACTATGATGTGTTGGAAGCGATTGCGGGTGAACTGTCAAACAATCCTAATGATCTTTGGTCTGAAGAGATTGATGGCGAACTGTTCGTCGATGGTTTGATTCCAATTAGTGAGCTGAAAAACCGCTTAGAGCTGTCTGAACTCGAAGGGGAAAGTGAAGGCTTCCAAACGCTGAATGGTTGGGTTACATGGTTACTGGGTCGTCTGCCAGAGATCGGTGAAGTGATCGATTGCCAGCAGTGGCACTTCGAAATCGTGGCGGTGGAAAATAACCGTATCGTCAGTGTAAAAGTGACGCCAATTGAGCAGCAAGCGAGCGAGTAATACACGCACTGTTGTCCATTGTGTCTAAGATTAGGTATGCTTTGCCGCATACCTATTTTTTTGTTCGTCTTTAGGAGCCGACTTTGTCGCAATCCCATTCTCAACCACACTCTTCACTTCAATCTGCGACGTCGTCGCCTGCGGATTCGTCGTTGCAATTTAGCGCCCAAGATGAGCATTTTATGCGCCGCGCGATGGCTTTGGCTGCACAGGCTGAGTTGGAAGGGGAAGTACCGGTTGGCGCGGTGCTAGTGAAAGATGGTGAAGTGATTGCAGAAGGTTGGAACCAATCTATTGGCCAGCATGATGCCAGTGCTCACGCCGAGATGCAGGCAATTCGTAAAGCCGGACAAGCGGTGGAAAATTATCGCTTACTGGATACCACGCTCTATGTCACTTTAGAGCCATGTCCAATGTGTGCTGGTGCTTTACTGCATAGCCGTGTGAAGCGTGTTGTCTTTGGTGCCCCTGACCTTAAAGCGGGCGCGGCGGGAACGGTTCTCAATCTCTTTGAACATCAAGCGGCGTATCATTACGCACAGGTTGAACATGGGTTACTTGAAGAGGATTGTCGCAGTCAATTGCAGGCTTTTTTTAAGCGTCGCCGTAAAGAGATTAAAGCGCGTAAGCAAGCAGAAAAGAAAGAAGCCGATCAGGGTGAGTAACCCTTTGGAAGTGAGGTTAGTAAATATCAACCGCTATTTACTAACCTTCTCGTCTCATCTAACACTCAAGTTGAGCTAAAGTCAGCTGAAGGCTCAGTAACTTGATAGCTGCATGAATGCTCGATGGCGGGCAATCACCTTTTTCTTGTTGTTGACTAGCTTGCGTTTACGGCGGTTAGCAGCAACAGTCTTTGTAAGGCGTTTTGATTGCATGCGACGTTTACGCATAATCACAATCTCCTACAGATATCTGTAAAATCAAATATTCCTAAAATTCAACACAAACGTCCCCTCTCTTGCTCGTAAAACGGAGTGAAGAGTGAGTGCAGTGTTGTGTGGTATTAGGAGTCCGAAAGCAGCTTCGCGGATGATAGTCAGCAGAGGTCTATGAGTGAGTCAGTTGCTCTGCTTGCGCGAAGGGCAGTGAGTATCTCTGGTTTGTAGGGCAAATATCAAGCAAGAGCCTCAACTAAGTGAGGCTCTTTTGATTTGGATTCGCTTATCTCGCCGTTATTCTTCGCTTTTGGCTACGCTAGCGGCAGATACACTGCCTGAAACGGCAGGTATTGCGGTAGAAGCAGGGCTTATTGAACTGCTTGCCGCTGACAAGACGCTCGGGTCGAGTTGAATCACTGTTAAATCGTTGATATCAACTTCTCCTTCATCAGGCGTTTGTTGCTCAATGTGGCCAATAATGCTCTGGTAGTAACGACGAATATTCTCGACGTAGTTTTTCGCTTCATCACCACGCGCATAGCCGTAACGGGTTTGGCGATGGTACTTCGCTTGGCGTAAAAGAGGTAAGCGCTCTTTTACATCAGACCATTGGTCAGGATTACCGCCTTGCTTCTTAGTGAGGCGACGAGCATCCATCACGTGACCGTAGCCGACGTTGTAAGAAGCTAACGCAAACCAAATCTTCTCATGTTGCTCAATCGAGTCAGGAATGCGTGCCACCATTCTACGTAGGTACTCAACCCCGCCTTTTACTGATTGTTCGGGATCAAGGCGGTTGGTTACTCCCACACTTTTCGCCGTTGGCAGCGTCAGCATCATCATTCCGCGTACACCTGTCGGTGATTTTGCCATTGGGTTCCAATGTGATTCTTGGTAAGCCAGTGCCGCGATTAAGCGCCAATCGAACTCTTCGGAATATTGTTTAAATAACGGTGACCATTTCGGCAGCTTGTTATCCAGTGCACGGATAAACGCACGGGTATCAACGTAATCAAATGAGCCTACATGACCGATGTATTTCTCTTCTAATTGAGCCAGTTCACCCGATTGTTTTAAATGGCCGAAGAACTCAATCACCATCGCATACAGGCTTTCATCTTCAGAGCGACGTAAGAACCACGATGTTGGTTGATCTTCTGTTAATTCAAATGCGGTCGCCACATCAGGGTAGATGCGTTGTGATAAGGAGACTTCCACTGAATCTGCCACAGTAAAGCGAATGTCACTTTCAGAGACCTCTTTTAGTAGGTCATTGACATCGGCATTGGGATCAATCGTAAACTTAAACTCAGGGTGTTCTTGCTGAATTTTGCTGAGTGTCTGGTTGAAATGAGAATCGCCAACGATAGTGACAATCGGCTGTCCTTCATTTTCTTCAATTAATTCGTTTTGCTTAGCTAACAATTGCTCAAGATTACGTGGGCGCCATTTGCCTTTCTCATAGATCAACTGCTGGCTGACGTAGTAATACGCAGGGCCAGGGCGAAAGCGCTGCATACGTTCAGGAGATTGGGTAAGGCCTGCGGCAATAATATCTATTTCGCCATTTTCCAATGCAGGATAAAGGTTTGAAATGCGATAAGCGGGTTTCATTTCCAAACGTACGCCAAGCTCTTTAGCGAACTGACGCGCAATTTCATAATCCAAACCAGCAGGGCCATCGGGACCGATGTAGTAAGAAAGCTGATTATTTAGGGTACCCACACGCAATACACCGCGTTCGCGGATTTGGTCTAGGTCGCTTTTTGGTTCAGATTCGATCTGACAGCCAGCGAGTAAAACCGCGCTGAAAACAAGCACAAAATAGGTCCGTGCTTTGGTTAAAAATTGGCTACTCATTTAGTGATTCTCATACTTCATGTATGGCCTTTATATCAGAGTGGCGAGATAAGGCAAAGTGCAGCGAAAGCGATCGCGACCACCGCTTTGTTTTTGCACAATTTAGCTGTAATTCAAATTTGACAAAAAAAAGTGCGCAAACGTTTGCTTTTGATGTTACATCACAAAAACAATTGCTTTATAATGCCTGCGCAACGGCTAGGTAGGATTGGCATGAGTTTGTAATGGATGTTATTTAACCATTTGAATTTATTCCAATATTACTTTCATTAATCGTAGAGAGACCTAAGCACATGAGAATTTTGCGTGGCTCCCCAGCTCTTTCAGAGTTTCGTGTTAACAAGCTTCTTGAACTTTGCCGTGAACAGCAATTACCTGTGACCGCTATTTACGCTGAGTTTATGCATTTTGCTAACTTGACGGCCGAGCTTGCTCAGCCTGAGCTTGAGAAGTTAGAAAAACTCCTCACTTATGGCCCAACTATTGAAGAGCACGATCCTGCAGGATTGCTACTTCTTGTGACGCCACGCCCAGGCACTATCTCGCCATGGTCTTCAAAAGCAACAGATATTGCTCGTAACTGCGGTTTGGACCAAGTTCAACGTCTTGAGCGCGGTACAGCGTATTATGTTGAAACCTCTACAGAGCTGAACGAACTGCAAAAGCTTGAGCTTAAAGCCATCTTGCACGATCGTATGATGGAAGTGGTTTTCACCGATGTTGAATCTGCAGAGGCACTGTTTAAAGTGTCACAACCTGCACCATACGCTGAAGTGGATCTACTGGACGGTGGTCGCGCTGCGCTTGAAAAAGCAAACGTTACCCTAGGTCTTGCTTTAGCTGAAGATGAGATTGATTACTTGCTAGAAAGCTTTACCGAAAAGCTTGGCCGTAACCCTACTGATATCGAATTAATGATGTTTGCTCAAGCGAACTCTGAGCACTGTCGTCATAAGATCTTTAACGCAGATTGGACTATCGACGGTGTTAAACAAGATAAATCATTGTTCAAGATGATTAAGAACACCTTTGAAGTCACCCCTGATCACGTTCTTTCTGCTTATAAAGATAACGCGGCAGTCATGACGGGCTCAGAAGTGGGTCGTTTCTTCCCAGATCCAGAAACTCGCCAGTACAACTACCATCAAGAGAAGACTCACATCTTGATGAAAGTTGAAACCCATAACCACCCAACGGCTATTTCCCCATGGCCGGGTGCATCAACGGGTTCTGGTGGCGAGATCCGCGATGAAGGCGCAACGGGTATTGGTGGTAAGCCAAAAGCAGGTCTTGTGGCATTCTCTGTCTCGAACCTTAAAATCCCGAACTTTGTTCAGCCTTGGGAAACCGATTTTGGTAAGCCAAGCCGTATCGTTACTGCGTTAGATATCATGCTTGAAGGCCCACTTGGTGGCGCTGCATTCAACAATGAATTTGGTCGTCCAAACCTACTTGGTTACTTCCGTACTTACGAAGAAAAAGTAAACTCTCACGCTGGTGTTGAAGTGCGTGGTTACCACAAGCCAATCATGCTAGCTGGTGGCCTAGGTAATATCCGTGATGAGCATGTGCAGAAGAAAGAGATCCCAGTCGGTGCAAGCCTAATCGTTCTTGGTGGTCCTGCGATGAACATCGGCCTTGGTGGCGGTGCGGCATCTTCTATGGATTCTGGTTCTTCTTCTGAAGATTTAGATTTCGCTTCGGTACAACGTGAAAACCCAGAGATGGAGCGTCGTTGTCAGGAAGTGATTGACCGTTGTTGGCAGCTAGGTGATGCCAACCCAATCGCCTTTATCCACGATGTGGGCGCGGGTGGTATCTCAAATGCCCTTCCTGAGTTAGTAGACGACGGTGAGCGTGGCGGTATCTTTAACCTACGTGACGTACCAAACGATGAGCCGGGTATGAGCCCACTTGAGATCTGGTGTAACGAATCTCAAGAGCGCTATGTAATGGCGGTAGCGGATAAAGACATGCCAACGTTCGATGCGATTTGTAAGCGTGAGCGTGCACCATACGCAGTGGTCGGTAAGGCAACGGAAGAGCGTGAACTTAAACTGCAAGATTCACACTTCGACAACACGCCAATCGATATGCCAATGGACATCTTATTAGGTAAAACACCTAAGATGCACCGTGACGCGCAAACGCTAAAAGTGAACAATCCCGCGATTGATCGTTCTGGTATCGAAATCAACGAAGCGGTTGACCGCGTTCTTCGTCTACCAACCGTGGCTGAGAAAACCTTCCTTATCACTATTGGTGACCGTTCAGTAACTGGCCTTGTGGCTCGTGACCAAATGGTGGGTCCATGGCAGGTACCTGTTGCTAACTGTGCGGTAACGGCGGCAAGTTACGACTCTTACCACGGTGAGGCGATGTCTCTTGGTGAGCGTACGCCAGTGGCACTACTAGACTTCGGCGCATCAGCTCGTCTAGCAGTTGGTGAAGCAATCACTAACATCGCAGCGACCAATATCGGCGATATCAAACACATTAAACTGTCGGCGAACTGGATGTCTCCAGCGGGTCACCCAGGTGAAGATGCCGGTCTTTACGAAGCGGTTAAAGCGGTTGGTGAAGAGCTATGTCCAGCGTTGGGTCTTACTATCCCGGTGGGTAAAGACTCTATGTCGATGAAGACTAAATGGGAAGATAATGGCGAACAGAAAGAAGTCACGTCTCCGCTATCTCTTGTTATCACTGCGTTTGCACGTGTTGAAGATGTTCGTAAAACGATTACGCCTCAGCTGCGCACCCCGAATAACCTTGAAGGCTTAGGCGCTACAAGCTTAGTTCTTATCGACCTAGGTAACGGCAAAAACCGTTTAGGTGCCACGGCACTAGCGCAAGTTTACAAACAACTTGGTGATAAGCCCGCTGACGTAGACAACGCGGCGCAACTAAAAGGTTTCTACGAAGGCGTTCAAACGCTGGTTGCTAACGACCAAGTTGTCGCTTACCACGATAAAGGCGACGGCGGTCTATTCGTTACTCTAGCTGAAATGGCGTTCGCAGGTCACTGTGGTGTTAATGCAAACATTGAAGCGCTTTTAGCTGCATCAGAGAACAGTGAAGACACTTTGGCCGCACTATTCAACGAAGAGCTAGGTGCGGTCATCCAAGTTCGCAACGATGATTTAGACGCTGTTCTTTCTACGCTTGCTGCAAACGGTCTAGAAGCGTGTTCACACATTATCGGTTCTGTTGAAGATTCTGATCAGCTCGTGATTAAGTCTGGCGAGTCTATCGTGATTGAACGTAACCGTACGGAACTACGTACTATCTGGGCTGAGACGACGCATAAGATGCAAGGTCTACGTGATAACCCAGCATGTGCTGACCAAGAACATGAAGCGAAGAAAGACAACTCAGATCCTGGTCTGAACGTGAAACTGAGCTTTGATGTGAACCAAGACATTGCTGCGCCATATATTGCCAAAGGCTTGAAGCCTAAGATGGCGATTCTGCGTGAGCAGGGTGTTAACTCACACGTTGAAATGGCCGCAGCATTCGACCGTGCAGGTTTTGAAGCAACGGATATTCACATGAGCGATATCCTTACCGGTCAAGCGGTACTTGATGAGTACCAAGGTCTTGTGGCTTGTGGCGGTTTCTCTTACGGTGATGTACTCGGCGCGGGCGAAGGCTGGGCTAAGTCGGTTTTGTTTAACGACTCGACTCGTGAGCAATTTGCCAACTTCTTCAAGCGTGAAGATACTTTCTCTCTCGGTGTGTGTAACGGTTGTCAGATGCTGTCTAACCTACGTGAACTTATCCCGGGTGCTGAGTACTGGCCACGTTTCGTTCGCAACGAATCAGAGCGTTTCGAAGCTCGCTTCAGCCTAGTTGAAGTTCAGAAATCGGATTCTGTCTTCTTTAACGGTATGGAAGGTTCTCGTATGCCAATCGCGGTTTCTCACGGTGAAGGCCGCGTAGAAGTGCGTGACAACGACCACCTAAATGCGATTGAAAACTCAGGTACGGTTGCACTGCGTTACGTTGATAACCACGGTAACCCAACGCAGCAATACCCGAACAACCCGAACGGTTCACCAAACGCTATCACCGGCCTAACAACGACGGATGGTCGCGTGACTATCATGATGCCGCACCCTGAGCGTGTATTCCGTACCGTTGCCAACTCTTGGTCTCCAGAAGGTTGGGGCGAGAATGGCGCGTGGATGCGTATGTTCCAAAACGCACGTAAGAATGTGGGTTAATCGCGATAAAGTTCGTCAACGTTAACAAAAATAGAAAAGCGCTGGTTGAGAGACTGGCGCTTTCTTTTAGGGCTTAGCCTGATAGGACGCTACGCTTCGAGAGGCGGGAACGCTTCGCTCTAGAAATCGAGAGGTATGCGCTGGAATATTAAAGAGAGATACATGGATTCAAAAGTGGTTGACAGTACTTGTCCCTAAATAGGCAAAATGAT
>NZ_AFWE01000043.1 GCF_000222585.1 Vibrio scophthalmi LMG 19158
GGGAACTGGCTCCGTAGCACCTTAATAGATTGAGGGAAAATAATGCCATATTCAGCGACTAAGCCTCTTATCTGATTAGCAAGTGCTGTTCGTTGTTCTACCAAGCGTTTACGGACGCTACGCAATGCTTTTAGATCTTGTTGCTCAACAGATTTAACGGGGACAAAATGAATATCGGGTCTTGAAAATGCTTCACAGATTGCCCTTGCATCGTTGGCATCATTCTTTTGTCTTCCTACAAAGGGCTTAACGTGTTGTGCAGGAATAAGTGTGACGCTAAACCCTAGTTGTTGAAACGCTCTTCCCCAATGATGAGACGTTGCACAAGACTCCATAGCAAGAGCTGTCTTATCCGGCAACTGACGTATTGTATCAAGTAATTTATCCCGCTTAACCTTGCGATTAGATACTATTTTTCCATCGGTACTCAGTACGCATACCTGAAAGAGGTTTTTGGCTAGATCGATACCAACAACTTTAATAGACATGCTTGTTACTCCTGTTCTCAATGGCTGCACCATTAGTTTGGTACAACGACGCTAAAAAGGAGGTGCGTCCATCACATCAAAGCC
>NZ_AFWE01000042.1 GCF_000222585.1 Vibrio scophthalmi LMG 19158
GCATCAATCGTCACGATAGCACCTCGTAAGTCAAGCATCTGGAGGAGTGCAGGTATCGCTGTGATTTCATTACTCTTAGCATCGGTTTTTAGCTGACCTAATACGAGTTGATTAGCACAGGAATAAGCACTCACCATGTGAATGGTGCTTTGCCTGTCGTTTCTGTCATAGGAACCCCGTAAAGTTTTGCCGTCAATGGCTACCACCTCACCACCAGTTAACTTGTGCACTGCTTTCATCCAGGCTAGAAAGCAATCTCGGAATTCTGCCGGGTCGATGTTTGACATCAGACGAGCAAAGGTATCATCAACCGGCACACCTTTTTCGAATAAACCATGTTTAAGAAACCATTCATGGTGTCCGAGAACATACTCTCGAATATCAGTCCAGCCTTGGCCTCCGGCTATTATGGCACAGATTGAACCAAATAAAACGTCGAACAGAGGATAGTCTACTTTTGCGCTTTGTCGTTCGTCTCGAATGATGCTGAAATACG
>NZ_AFWE01000041.1 GCF_000222585.1 Vibrio scophthalmi LMG 19158
AGTGAGAGCGCTATGTTCCGAGAAGCGAGACTAGCAAGAACGCTTTGCTCCGAGACTTGATAAGCGAGAATTGAGAGACGAGAAATGAAAAAGCTATGCTTGGTATTCAAAAAAGGGGTTAGCGTAATACGCTAACCCCTTTGAATTCTTAACATACTCCTCACAATTCTCACCGTGAGGCGCAGGCGAATTTTTTAGAATTTCAATTCTAAACTCTCGACTCTAAAAACCTTAAAGGCTCAGAATCACACCGGCAAGTGATGCGCTCATCAAGTTTGCCATTACGCCCGCCGCAATTGCGCGGAAGCCATATTGAGAGATGAAGGTACGCTTTTCAGGTACAATACTGCCCAAGCCGCCGATCAGCATCGCCATGGTTGAGATGTTAGCAAAGCCACACAGTGCAAAGGTCACGATCGCTTGTGAGTGTTCACTTAGTAACGGTTTCACTTCCATTAATTGGATGAAAGCCACGAATTCGTTAACTACAATCTTGTTACCAATCAAAGAACCCGCGATAGTCGCCTCGCTCCATGGCACGCCAAGCAGCCATGCAACCGGTGCAAATAGGTAGCCAAGGATCAGTTCAAAACTTAGGTCGATACCCACTAGGCCACCAGCCCAACCAAGAATGCCGTTTAGCAGTGCAATCACACTGACAAACGCCAGCAAAGTGGCACCTACTGCTACCGCAATACGTAGACCAGACATCGCACCATCAGCCATCGCTTCAACAACGTTAGTCGCTTTTGGCATTTCAACGTTCTCAAGTTCAACTTCTGGAGCAACAGTTTCACTTTCTGGCATCATGATTTTTGCCATTAAAAGGCCCGCAGGGGCAGACATGAACGCAGCGGCAATCAGGTAGTTTAGATCAACACCCAGTGATGCATAACCCACTAACGTGCCGCCCGCAACAGATGCCAAACCACAGGTCATGACTGTAAAGAACTGCGAATCTGTCATGTGTTTTAGGTAAGGCTTAACCACCAATGGCGCTTCAATCATACCCACGAAGATGTTCGCAGTAGCAGAAAGCGATTCTGCACGACCAATGCCCAGCAATTTTTGTAAACCACCACCGATAAGGTTAATCACTTTTGGCATTAGGCCAATGTGGTACAAACCAGAGATCAGTGCTGAGAAGAAGACAATAATGCCTAATACATTGATTGCAAAGGTAAAGCTGCCTGTTGCCAAGCCACCAAATAGGAACGCAATCCCTTCTTGGCCATAGTTGATCAAGTTTGATACTGCAGCTGTCACATTACCTAACGCATCTTTACCTGCTGGCACATAAAGCACTAACAAAGCGAAAGAGACTTGTAGCGCAAATGCGAGTGATACCGTGCGGTAATTGATGTTTTTACGGTTGGTTGATAACAACCATGCGGTGAGCAAAATCGCCACAATACCTAAGATTGAGTTCATAAAATGAATCCGACTAAAAAGGGGGAACAGGAAAGGCATCGGATGATAGCGGCGAAAAAATGAGATGCAAGTCACACTTGTTGCGAAGTTGTAGTTCTCAGTGGTGCTTTTTGCACCACTTATTTAACTTACTGTTTTATATAAGGATAAACGATTGCTCTAACGATTTATTTCCAAATAGAAAAGATGTTTCCAGCTTTGGAAATAATAAGCCTTGGTTTGATGGGCTAGTTAGGTCGACTAATGTAGGGGGAAAGTTGAACATCCCAATAGCAAGGGTTGCCAATTTTATCTTTGATAAATTCGATCACCGCAGAGGTTTTCTTCGGCAGATAATGGCGACTTGGATAGACGGCATAAAACGGCATGGTTTGGCTTGCTTTCCACTCTGGTAACAGTTGAATAAGCTGGCCATTTTTAAACTCATCGCGGATCAAATATGTCGCAAGATAAGCTATTCCCCACCCTGCCACGGCAGCATCACGCACCGCTTCGGCCAAATCTACTGAATAGTTACCTGACACTTTGACATTCAACTGCTGATCGGAATTTACAAACGCCCAGTTGGTGTAGTCGCGCTCCCAGCTACGATAAATCAGACAGTTATGGTCACTCAGATCGTGCGGATGAACGGGGGCAGTGTACTGCATTAAGTAGTCAGGCGAGGCTGCTACCACAAACTGACAATCAGCAATACGACGAGCAATATAGCCTTCAGGCAGATGCTCGTTGTTAGTGATCCACAGATCAAGACCTTCTTCGAGCATATCAACCTTATAATCGAACAAGTGAACTTCTACTTGTAAGTTCGGATATTGCTCACGCAGCTCTTGGATCGCAGGGATGATATGCAAAGTACCAAACGATTAAGAAAGCCCAAGTTTAACAAGCCCCTCCACTTCATCTCTCTGGCTTTCAATTTCATTTTGCGCTTCATCAATGATCTTAACAATCTTTTGGCAATGTCGATGAAAGCGTTCACCCGCTTCAGTGGCAGTGAAACTGCGCGTAGTTCGTTGAACTAACTTCACTCCAAGCGATTGCTCTAGCAGTGCCAGTTGTTTACTGACGTGCGAAACCGACACGCCCAAGCTTTTGGCCGCAAGGGTGAAGTTTTTATGTTTAAGCAAAGCGGAAAAGACCACCATTTGCGCGGCTCGATCGGAAAGCACTGCATCTCCTAAAAAGTTAAAGGGGCTCAATGAGCCCCTCAAGATAACACGTTTGAATAGAACGCTTAATCTAACATAATGCGGTCAGCAAGATGGCTAACAGCCAATGCGAAGTAGTAAGAGCGGTTCCACTTCATTAAAACATTGTAGTTGTTGTAAACAAGGTAAACGCGACCATCAGCTTGATCCGGTGCGGTTAACCAAGCTTCAATATCGTTATCTAACTTGGGTAATGGGCGGCCATCATAACGGGTGACGCCCAACTTATTCCATTCGGTCAAGGTTTTCTGTTTGCCTTCTACGCGCCCCTCAATGCTCATATCAAAGTCAGCAGGCAATTTTACTTGGCGACCCCAAGTATATGAATCATCCCAACCAGATTGGCTTAGGTAGTTCGCGGTTGAAGCAAACACGTCTGCTTTGGTGTTCCAAATGTCTTTCTTACCATCGCCGTTACCATCCGCAGCGAAGCTTAAAAATGAACTTGGCATAAACTGACATTGGCCCATCGCGCCGGCCCAAGAGCCTTTCATATCATCAACGTCAATGTGGCCTTGATCGAGGATAGTCAGTGCTGACATCAGCTCTTTACGAAAGAACTCTTCACGGCGTCCTTCATAAGCCATCGTCGATAGCGCATCAACCACGCTGTAGTTACCGGTGAATTTGCCAAAGTTACTTTCTACGCCCCATAGCGCGACAATAAATCTTGGCTGTACACCGTACTCTTCACCAATGCGAGTCAGCTCTGCTTGGTGTTCTTTGTATAGCTCTTTCGCTTGTTTTACTTTCCACTCTGGCACAGCGCGCGGGATATACTCATCTAAGGTGAGCTTTTTCTCTGGCTGATTGCGATCCGCTTTCACAGCACGTGGTTTAAAAGTAACGTCGGCAAAAGCACTGGTGACTATCGGTTCTGAGATGCCGTTTTCCAATGCTTGGGTTTTCAAGAATTCGACGTACTGCTCAAAGCTTTTTTCTTGAGCAAATACTGAAGATGTAATGGTTAAGCCTAGTACGACTGACAGTAGTTTTTTCACAATTGCCCTCCTTGAGCAATCCGATCTTATTCAGATTTCTGACGTGCTTTTTGTTCTTTGTATTCGTCTAATAAATTTTTTGGTGGCGGCGGCAGTTGTAGGAAATAGCCTTCGTCGTTCATCGATTGTTTCACTTTTTCGACATTCACTTGTGCTAGGGTACGACCTTCAAGTTTCACCACCATCACCATGGTAGGTTTACCAAACATTTGCATTAGTTGGTCAGGAACTTGTGAAAAATCGTCCTTTTTTGGCACATATAAGTATGCGCCTTCTTTTTTCGAACTTTTGTAAATAGCACAAATCATGGGAAGCCTTTAATCCATCTTAGTTTAAAGAATATCAATCTTAAGTCATTTTTGGGAAGAAAACGCCCAAATGAGAGCAAGATAACTTGCTGACCGTATGCGGGGAATATAACATGACACCCCTACTCTCAGGCAACGTCATTTCTACGACGGCGATAACCCAATGAGGTCCAAAGTAAAAGATGTCACATACCCCGGATTTAAAAGGTAGTAGTTTTACTTTGTCAGTTTTGCACCTTTCTGACAACGATGTCGAAAAAACTATTCATTTTCTGAAAGAGAAGGTCGAGCAAGCTCCCGCTTTTTTCACATCAGCGCCAGTGGTGATCAATGTTTCCCTTGTACAAGGTGATATTGATTTCTCAATATTGAAGCAAGGTATTTCCGATGTCGGTATGATCCCGGTCGGCATTACGGGCAGTAAAGATAAACGCACCCAAAACATGGCAAGTGAAGCGGGCTTTGCGATTATGTCGGCGAGTAAATCGCCAGCGCAAGCACCGGCAACAATGGCGCCCACTAAGATCATTCGTACTCCAGTACGATCTGGCCAGCAAATCTACGCCAAGGATGCCGATCTCGTGGTGCTCAACCACGTGAGTGAAGGCGCGGAAGTGATTGCTGATGGCTCCATCCACATTCATGGTACATTGCGCGGTCGTGCAATTGCTGGAGCCAATGGTAATAAAGGCGCTGTCATCGTATGTAATAAATTACATGCAGAATTAATGTCTATCGCAGGACACTATTGGCTTACTGAACAATTTGCTGAAGAATTTTGGCAACAAAAAGTTTTATTTAGTTTAGATGATGACTCGCTAAAATTTGAGTTGTTGACGATTTAAAAGATTATAAGGAATAAAGAATGGCACGCATTATTGTCGTCACGTCAGGTAAAGGTGGTGTGGGTAAAACAACCTCCAGCGCTGCGATTGCCTCAGGCCTTGCGCTAAAAGGGAAAAAAACTGCGGTGATCGATTTTGATATCGGTTTACGTAACCTTGATCTTATCATGGGTTGTGAGCGCCGCGTGGTGTACGACTTTGTTAACGTCATCAATGGTGAAGCAACGCTAAACCAAGCGATGATCAAAGATAAGCGCACTGACAACCTGTTCATTCTGCCGGCTTCTCAAACTCGTGATAAAGATGCGCTAACCAAAGAAGGCGTAAAACGTGTTCTTGATGAGTTAGACGAAATGGGCTTTGACTTTGTTATCTGTGATTCACCAGCAGGCATCGAGCAAGGCGCGTTGATGGCACTGTACTTCTCAGATGAAGCGATTGTGACCACTAACCCTGAAGTCTCTTCTGTACGCGATTCAGACCGTATTCTTGGCATTCTAGATTCTAAATCGGTTCGCGCTGAACAAGGTTTAGAGCCTGTTAAGCAACACCTTCTGCTGACTCGCTACAACCCTGCGCGTGTAAACCAAGGCGAAATGCTAAGTGTTGAAGATGTAGAAGAGATCCTGCACATTTCTTTACTGGGTGTTATTCCAGAAAGCCAAGCAGTACTGAATGCATCAAACAAAGGTGTACCAGTAATTTTTGACGATCAGTCTGATGCAGGCCAAGCTTATGCAGATACCGTTGATCGTTTATTGGGTGATCAAATTGACTTCCGCTTCCTAACTGAGCAGAAGAAAGGGATTTTCAAACGACTATTTGGGGGCTAACACGGCATGTCATTATTGGAATTTTTCCGTCCACAAAAAAAGAATTCTGCAAACTTAGCCAAAGAGCGTTTGCAAATCATCGTTGCTGAGCGTCGCAGCCATGATGATCCAGCACCGTCTTACTTACCGCAACTTAAAGAAGACATTCTAAAAGTGATCAGTAAATACGTTGCCGTTGATCCTTCAATGGTTGATCTGACGTTTGAACACAAAGACGACGATATCTCTGTGTTAGAGCTCAACGTTAAGTTGCCAGACGAAGAGAAGTAGACACTTCTCCTCGAATTAAAGAGCCGATGCCAACGCATCGGCTTTTTTGTATGCGCAGAAACGAGAGCGAAGAGAACGCTGCGCTTCGAGAAGCGAGATACGAGCGCGTACAGCTAAGCTTTGCCGCGAGACAAGCCACCCGCCCAATT
>NZ_AFWE01000040.1 GCF_000222585.1 Vibrio scophthalmi LMG 19158
GCGCACAGCTCGGTTTTTTATTTTTGGTTTCAAGACTATTTTTCAAATAGCTCTTGATGCAGTTTTTGAATCGCTTGGCGTGACACCGATTCATGCAGTAAGAAGCATAAGTTGTGAGGGCTTGCGCCGTAGCAAATCATACGTAAGTTGAAATCTTCTAGGGTGCCAAACACTTGTTTTGCGTAGCCGCGGCTTTCGCTCATGTTGTTACCGATCAGCGCCACTAAACATAGATTGTGTTCTACCTCGACGGTGCATAGCGCTTCGAGCTCTTCACGTGCTGCGCTTGGCAATTGTGGTGCGCCGCCAGAAGTACCCGTTTGATCGAGAGTGAGTGACACACTGATCTCTGAGGTGGTGATCAAGTCCACTGAGACTTTATGCTTGGCCAGAATCTCAAATACTTTCGCGAGGAAGCCATAAGCATGGAACATGTTAGCACTGTGCAGTGTCACCATGGTTTGATTACAGCGCAGGGCTAGTGCACGGAAAAGAGGTGAGCTTTGCACCTGATGACGGATCCATGTGCCGCCTTTTTCTGGCTCTTTTGATGATCCGACAAATACCGGAATATCATGGCGTAGCGCTGGTACTAACGTCGAAGGGTGCAAGATCTTGGCGCCAAAGTTCGCCATTTCAGATGCTTCACTAAAGCTAATCTCTGGGATTGGAGACGCTTTTTCTGCAATACGAGGATCGGTGGTGTAAATACCCGGAACATCAGTCCAGATCTCTAAACCTTCTGCTTTAACGGCTTCTGCAATCAATGCTGCACTGTAATCACTGCCACCGCGACCGAGCGTAGTTGTATTGCCATGCTCATCAGAACCGATGAAGCCTTGTGTCACCACAACGAAATCTTGACAGAGAGGGAGCAGGTTTTGTTGAGCAAGTTGTGCAGTTTGCTCTACATTTGGCTCTGCTTGGCCAAAGTTATTGTCAGTACGCAACACTTGGCGAATATCAAAACGCTGAGCATTGATGCCACGCTCGCGCATTAACTGCGCCAGTAGATGTGTTGACATTAGTTCGCCACAAGCGACTAAGTGATCGGTGAGTTTGTCTGTTGCTTGAATGGAGGCGGCTTCAGCAAGGCTGGTGACGGTATCAAGTATTTTGTAAATTTCAGCGGCGGTGTTGGTGGCGTCTTCTAGCTTACCAAGAACAGCTTCATGAATATCCGCGATTTGACTTAATACTTGATTGCGTTGCTGTTGATCTGGAACGCCGTTAGCCAGTTCAACCAATAAGTTGGTCACACCCGAGCAAGCACTGCTGACGACTAATTTTGTATTTGGATTATTTTCAATAATGGCCGCACAGCGACTCATAGCTTCAAAGTTTGCGACACTTGTACCGCCAAATTTGGCGACATTAAAAGAGCTCACAGTATTTCTCCCACGACTTCCTAAATTGTTGTTGGTATCCCAACGTCCGATGTTTTTTGTTTGATAATTCAAACGAGAAGAGAGTTTTTTGAGCGGTATAAAGAGGTAAGTTATTGTTGCTAATAGTTCACCTCAGAAGCGCTTCATCAGGCGGCGCTGATGACAATTGATGAGAGTCAACTCAAGTCAACCGACTGCTCTAATCCGACAACTTAGCGCAATCTCGGCACTGCTCTCCCTTCAACGCATCGTATCGGAGTTGTGGCTCCACGATGCATCTACCTAGGCAGCGCTCCTCTTCTGTGACTAAATATTGAACGTTTTTATGTGATCAAAGTCAATTAAAAATTTACAAATATAACAAAATCGATGCTAACTAGACTTACGGCCAATTGTTGTTAGCAAGGTATTGTTCTATGGTGAATTAGTTTGAATTAATCCTGATATGCAGCAAGGAGTGACAATGACGATTACCAGCTTTATTCCACCGCATCGAACCTTAATGGGCCCCGGCCCATCAGATATTTCACCGCAAGTATTGCAAGCGTTGAGCCGCCCAACCGTTGGTCATTTAGACCCGCTTTTTATCGCCATGATGGATGAGTTAAAGCAACTCTTAAAATACGCTTTTCAAACTGAAAATGAGTTTACCATTGCGCTTTCAGCCCCAGGAAGTGCGGGTATGGAAGCCTGTTTTGTTAATTTAATTGAGTCGGGCGATAAAGTGATTGTGTGCCGCAATGGGGTATTTGGCGAACGGATGCGAGAAAATGTGATCCGCGCTGGAGGCGAGGTTGTGGTGGTGGATGATGAGTGGGGATGCCCAGTCTCTATCGACAAGGTACGTCAAGCATTAGTCGATCATCCTGATACTAAGATCGTTGCCTTTGTGCATGCCGAAACGTCCACAGGAGCGCTCTCCGATGCGCAAGCGTTAGGAGCGCTAGCTAAGCAATATGGTGCTCTGACGATTGTGGATGCCGTAACCTCACTCGGTGGTGTGCCATTAAAAGTGGATGAATGGCAGTTAGATGCTGTTTATTCAGGCAGCCAGAAATGTCTTTCTTGTACGCCAGGCTTATCACCATTGACCTTTTCCGCCAAAGCGGTTGAAAAAATACAGGGTCGTACCACGCCAGTGCAGAGTTGGTTTCTCGATCAGAGCTTAGTATTGGGCTATTGGAGTGGTGAAGGTAAGCGGAGTTACCACCACACGGCGCCCGTAAACAGTTTATATGCGCTGCATGAAGCATTATTGATCCTGCAACGAGAAGGGTTAGAGAATGCTTGGCATCGTCACCAATTGATGCATGAAAAGCTCAAATTGGGTTTGGAAAAGTTAGGTTTTGAATTTGTGGTCGAACAAGCGTATCGCTTACCACAATTGAATGCGGTTTTTGTTCCACAAGGTATTGATGAAGCGAAGGTGCGTAGCCATTTGTTACAGACTTACAATCTTGAAGTCGGTGCTGGGCTTGGCGCTTTGGCGGGTAAAGCGTGGCGCATAGGTTTGATGGGATATGGCGCAAGAGAAGAGAATATTGCGTTGTGTCTGCGAGCCTTAGAAGAATCCATCACGCAATAATCTTGTTCAGTGCGTTAGGCAAAGCGCTAGATAGCAAAGTGGTAGGAACGAGTAAGGGCGGCTCTGAGGCCGCTCTTTTTTATTGAGCCGCAGAGGGTTTTAGTGCGTCGATATCGGGAGCGATATATTGCACTTTGTCAAAGTCTCGATTTGGGAACAGGAATTTTGCTTCACTGCGAATCTGCTCTGCTTTCTGTGTATCTTCAATGCCTTGATAGGCCAAGATTAGGTTGTTATAGAAAGCCGGACGCGGCTTGTGTTTAATGATCTGCAAAGACCAATCAATATAAGGTTGAATGTAATCTGGATTTTGACTCATCAAACCAATATTAAGATAGGTGTTATAGACATCCCAATCATAGCGATCTTTCCAGACAATGGGGTTACTGACACTATTAAGGATATCTGGATTTTTAGGGCTCGATTTCTCAAACTGGGTTAACACATAGTTAGTGTGTAATGAGCTGAGCATATACAGGCTTACCGTAATCGGTACCACTAGGCTCATCAATCTCAGTAAGGTTTGAGTGATGCGACTAAAACCAGCGGCTCGATATGAATTTGCTCGTTGATCGATCCAATATAATAAAATAATGAACGTTAGCCAGTGTACCATCGAGTGGTAAAACGGGTATTCCAGTTGGCTGTGCAGTACGATCGGTACCAGTAAGCCAAACATCGCCAGTCGAGTGCCTTTTTTACATTGGTAGATACGAATCAAGACAAAGAGTGCCGCTAAGAAAATGGCCAAAATCGGTAATAGCCCACCCTCGACCGCCCAATACAACAGTTCGTTATGTGGATGATCTAGCGCTGGTAAACCAATATGGTAGTCAGGGTTGAGCTGATGCTGGCGAGCGGTGTAGAGCATGTAGTCCGCTTCAAAATTACCATAACCATAACCGGTAAATGGCTTTTCAATGAACATGTCTAGCGCTTGAGGGAACATATAGCTGCGCGGGCTTTCTAAATTGGCTTTTGCCGCCATGAGATCTGCGCTGCCTGATGTTTGCATCATAGGGCCAATCAGACCGGCCATTACACCGATCACAGCCGAGAGGCACCAACCAATCACACGTTTATGAGTCGCAAAGCGATAAAGGTATGGCAGCACCAGTGCAACCGCGATAATGGCGCCTAACCAGCCTGTTCGCGACGCTAACACAATCAATAGCGGAATCGTTAAGGCTGGCATGATGTAGAGTAGGCTGACATCACTCAGTTTACGTTGATACTTGGTCGGTTGGCGAGCCAGTAAGTAGCCAGAAATAGCTAAGCCGGTCGCAAGAAAGCTGGCCATTACATTCGGTTGTTGAAAAATGCCATAAGGGCGATTTTGCACTGTGTTGTAACCAAGCCAGTTGCCTGGTTCGAGTAACCAATATTGCACCCAGCCTAATAATGCTTGAATGGCAACGGCAATCACGATGAACCACAACAGACGTTGTTTCTGACGATTGCTAAAACGAAACTGCTGCAAGGTTACAAATAGTAAAAAGCCAAACCAAAGACCAGTTAAGCGATTAATCGTGAGTAGAAACTCGGCATTAGGGTAGAGTGCGGGTGCTGTTAGCATTAGGCAGCTAATAAACAACACTATGGTCAGCTTGTTGTAACGAATCACACCCGCAGTGCCAATTTGATACAGGCCAATGGCAATGGTTAATGCTAAAGCAATCCAAGTAGTGGCATTAAATGATAAAGCCAATCCGGATCCGCCAGGGTTCGGCATAAAAAAGTGCATGGCAACAATGAAAATAAGCCCAATTGAGGCTAAAAACGGGCGGATGAGTGGCAATCTTGGTACTTGAGGCTCAAGTTGCGTTCCGGTTACATGTAGGGTTGCCATATAGGGGTCACTTTTACAAAAATAAAACCAGCGTATGATACGCTGGTTTCGAAGGGCTGTTGACCTTTTGAGCTAATTTTTGCAGCGGTTGTTGGTTATTTATTCAAGTCAAAGGCTTTGAAATATAAGCGCTCTGCCTGGTAAATCACTTATGCCGCCACAAATAGCATTAACCGAGATTACTTTAACATCTCTTTGAGGAAGTGCGCAGTATGCGAGCCTTTGACCTTGACCACATCTTCCGGCGTGCCTTGAGCAATAATTTCACCACCACCTTGGCCACCTTCTGGGCCTAAATCGACAATCCAGTCCGCGGTTTTTACCACATCTAAATTATGCTCGATGACCACGACGGTATTACCGTGATCACGCAAGCGATGGAGTACGGTCAGCAATTGCTGAATATCGTGGAAGTGCAAGCCTGTGGTCGGCTCATCCAAGATGTACAAGGTTTTACCGGTATCGCGCTTGGACAATTCACGTGCCAGTTTGACGCGTTGCGCTTCACCACCAGATAGCGTTGTTGCCGCTTGGCCAAGGCGGATATAAGAAAGCCCCACATCAATCAGCGTTTGCAGTTTGCGTGCAATTACCGGCACGGGATCGAAAAACTGACGTGCGTCTTCAACGGTAAGTTCCAACACTTCATCAATACTTTTCCCTTTATAACGCACATCAAGCGTTTCACGATTGTAGCGTTTACCTTTACAGGCATCACATGGCACATAGACATCGGGTAAGAAATGCATTTCTACCTTGATAACCCCGTCGCCTTGACACGCTTCACATCGACCACCACGTACGTTAAAGCTAAATCGACCCGGTTTATAACCTCGGGTACGTGCTTCTTGAGTGCCGGAAAATAGTTCACGGATTGGCGTAAAAATACCCGTGTAAGTTGCTGGGTTTGAGCGTGGCGTACGACCAATTGGGCTTTGGTCGATATCGATTACTTTATCGAAATGCTCTAAGCCTTTAATTTTCTTAAATGGCGCAGGGACTGCGGTGGTTGCGCCGTTTAACTGGGTGTGAGCGATCTTAAAGAAGGTATCATTGATTAAGGTCGACTTCCCTGAGCCAGAAACGCCAGTGATACAGCTGAATAAGCCAACCGGAATCGTTAGATTAACGTCTTTTAAGTTGTTGCCTGATGCGCCAATCAGTTCGACGACCTTTTTCTTATCAAATGGTGTTCGAACTTGAGGGATAGCGATTTGTTTCGCCCCCGATAAGTATTGGCCGGTTAGTGATTCTGGTTCGGCAATAATGTCAGCCATGGTGCCTTGAGCAACCACTTGGCCACCATGAACCCCAGCGCCAGGACCGATATCGATCACGTGATCAGCTCTGCGGATTGCATCTTCGTCGTGCTCAACCACCAAAACGGTATTGCCCAGATCACGCAGATGTACCAATGTTTTGAGTAGTCTTTCATTGTCACGTTGATGCAAACCGATGGAAGGTTCATCAAGTACATACATCACACCAACCAAGCCTGCACCAATTTGACTGGCCAGACGAATACGTTGCGCTTCTCCGCCAGAGAGGGTTTCTGCGCTGCGTGATAGGTTAAGATAGTTAAGACCAACGTTGACGAGAAATTCCAGTCGGTCGTTGATCTCTTTCATTACCTTTTCCGCAATTTTAGCGCGTTGCCCTTCCAATTTTAGTTGGGCAAAGAACGTTAACGCATCAGCAATGCTCAGTTCGACAATCTCAGGTAAGGCAGTATCACCAATAAATACATTGCGTGCTTCAAGACGCAAGCGA
The DNA here is from genome assembly GCF_000222585.1 of Vibrio scophthalmi LMG 19158. Taxonomy (GTDB): domain Bacteria; phylum Pseudomonadota; class Gammaproteobacteria; order Enterobacterales; family Vibrionaceae; genus Vibrio; species Vibrio scophthalmi. The sequence continues at coordinate 6,593 of NZ_AFWE01000040.1, forward strand.
CTGCCATCACAGCTAGCGCAGCATTTGGTGGCAATATATTTAGCCAGATCTTCACGAACCGAGTTTGATTCGGTATCACGATAGCGACGCTCTAAGGTATTGAGAATACCTTCAAATGGGTGGCGTTTTACGCGAATATCACCGCGATCATTGATGTAGTTAAATTCCACGTCAGTGCGGCCAGAACCGGTTAAAATCACCGATTGGATTTTCTTTGGCAGCTGATTAAATGGCTGGTGAAGATCAAAATCATAATGCTTAGCCAGTGAGCTGAGCATTTGAAAGTAGTAATAGTTCTTTTGATCCCAACCACGAATCGCACCTTGTGCAAGGCTTAACGATTCATCTTGAATCACTCGTGCTGGATCAAAGTATTGTTGTACGCCTAGGCCATCACACGTTCCACAAGCACCTGCGGGGTTGTTAAACGAGAACAGACGTGGTTCAAGCTCTTGCATGCTATAGCCACAATGTGGGCAGGCAAAGTTGGCAGAGAATACGGTTTCTTCACCATCACCTTCCATTGGTGCGACAATCGCAATACCACCTGAAAGTTCTAGCGTGGTTTCAAAAGATTCTGCGAGGCGCTGTTGTAAGTCGTCACGCACTTTAAAGCGGTCAACCACCACTTCAATGGTGTGTTTTTTATGTAGTTCTAGCGGAGGAGGATCGCTTAAATCGCAGGTATCACCATCAATACGTGCACGAATAAAACCTTGCGCGGCTAAATTTTCTAATGTCTTAACATGCTCACCTTTGCGCTCTTTTACGATTGGTGCAAGCAACATCATCTTAGAGCCTTGCGGTAGCTCAAGTACCTTATCAACCATTTGAGAAATGGTTTGCGCTGTTAAAGGCTCCTTGTGCGTCGGGCAGCGAGGTTCACCAACGCGGGCGTAAAGCAAGCGCAGATAATCGTACACTTCGGTAATGGTGCCGACCGTCGAACGTGGGTTGTGTGAAGTGGACTTTTGTTCGATAGAAATCGCCGGCGAGAGTCCTTCAATATGGTCGACATCTGGCTTTTCCATCAATGAGAGAAATTGACGCGCATAGGCTGAGAGGGATTCAACATAGCGACGTTGGCCTTCTGCATAGAGAGTATCAAAGGCTAGCGAGGACTTCCCAGAGCCAGATAAACCCGTAATCACCGTAAGTTTATCGCGCGGGATAGTGAGATTGATATTTTTGAGATTGTGAGTGCGGGCTCCGCGAACTTCTATCTTATCCATTGTTATCGCTCTATATGGGAAGAATACTAAGAATGGCTAAACTGATGGCGTATTGTTATACGCAGTTTGCCTTAGTATTGCACAGCGGAAGAAATGTTCAAAGAAGATACTGGATAAAAAAACAGTAACAAAAAGGCAGCCATGAAGGCTGCCTTGAATAAATGTAGGTTGAATGCGAGTAACTTAAGCTTGCTTAGCGGTCGCTTTCTTACCAAGTTCAGTTTTCTTACTGTCTTTGAGATACATGTTCTCAAAGCAGTAGTTGGTCGCTTCGATGTAGCCTTCAACGCTACCACAGTCAAAACGTTGACCTTTAAATTTGTACGCTAAAACGCAACCTGATTTCGCTTGTTTTAGCAGCGCATCAGTAATTTGAATCTCGCCACCTTTGCCTGGTTCCGTTTTTTCAATCAGCTCAAAAATATCAGGCGTTAAGATGTAGCGGCCGATAATCGCAAGATTGCTTGGCGCCGTACCTGCTTCTGGTTTTTCCACCATGTCATCCACACGGTAGATGTCATCTTTGATCATCTCACCCGAGATCACGCCGTATTTGTGCGTTTCATCTTCAGGAACTTCTTGTACTGCCACGATTGAACAGCGGAACTGTTTAAACAGTGTCACCATTTGTGCTAGCACACCTTCTTGTTCATTAACGCAAAGGTCATCGGCTAGTACAACAGCAAAAGGTTCATCACCAATCAGCTCGCGACCAGTCAAAATCGCATGGCCTAAGCCTTTCATTTCGCGTTGACGAGTGTAAGTGAAGGTTGCTGAATCAATGATGTCACGGATATCCACCAAAAGTTCTTCTTTATTGGTGCCGCTAATCTGATGTTCTAGCTCATAGTTTTTATCAAAGTGATCCATGATTGAATGTTTGCCACGGCCAGTAACAATACACATGCCGTCCATACCTGCTTGGATCGCTTCTTCTACACCGTATTCAATCAATGGTTTATTCACCACTGGCATCATCTCTTTTGGCATTGATTTGGTAGCTGGAAGAAAACGCGTGCCATAACCAGCCGCTGGAAATAGGCATTTTTTAATCATGATAAAACCCTTTATCTAACTGATGTATTTAGTAAGTTGGCGACAAGATAGCACGCTTTTACCATCAGATAATCACTCCTGTGGTGCAAAAGTTGATTTTTTAGCACTTGCTTTATTTTTAAGACATTAAGTGCTGTTTTGCCCAAGAGGTTGCCTGCACGCGATTCTTTACCGAGAGTTTTTTGAAGATTTGGTATAGATGGGACTTGACGGTAAATTCACTAATAAAGAGGTCTTCTGCAATTTGATTATTCGATGCGCCAGTTTTTAAGCTGCGTAAAATCTGGATCTCACGGGTGGTTAGGTCAACAGTGGCTGGTGAGGTTTGGCTATCAAAGATATGGCGATAGTAATGTAATAGTTGTGCGGCGACTTTTCTTGGCAGCCAATTATGGCTATTGATCACTTCACCACAGCCAAATGCAACGTCATTGAGGTCATCGTTGCGATAAAAAAGCGCTTTTAAATTACCAAAGCTGAGTAGCTCGTCAGTAGTGAGACGTCTCTCGACATTAAAAATAATCGTTTCAAATATTTTATTCGATAACGGCAGGTTGCGAATGGTGCTATTTAATGTCTGGTAGTTGTTATGGTCGATCAGCAGAATTTTATGTTTGTGTTGCTGCATGGCGAGCATACAGTCTTGCGGTTCCATTCGGGGTATCGGTAAGCCGAGGGTTGCTTCAATACGATCTACAATTGGATAGTGAGCGTGTTTATTTTCACATAGGAAATAGATGGTTCTAGTGTAGATGTTCTTAGCCATAGGATTTTCTCGTTGTTAAGGTTTGTATTTATTAGTTATTTTTAATCTATCCTGTCTCATTTGATCTGAAAGAGCGATTGGTGGTCAATACCAATTGCATCATGTTTCATATTTGATAAGTGATTTATCTTTATCTCATTGAAAATGGGCGAGGAGAAGATGAGTAAGTATTGAATTCTGGGACGAGTAACCGAAAAGTTGTTTAGTGGTAGGACATCAAGAGTTGTTTGTGGCGTAACTAGGGTGTTATTCTTATGCGCTATCAAATTTAAGAAATTCTATCTAGACGGAGCGAAACATGGCTAGCCGTGGAGTAAACAAAGTAATCTTGGTCGGTAACTTGGGCGCAGATCCTGAAGTCCGTTACATGCCTAGTGGCGGTGCAGTAGCAAATATTACTGTGGCTACTTCTGAGTCATGGCGTGATAAAGCTACCGGTGAACAGCGTGAAAAAACAGAGTGGCACCGTGTTGCTCTGTTTGGAAAATTAGCAGAAGTGGCTGGTGAGTACCTACGCAAAGGCTCTCAAGTTTACATTGAAGGTCAACTGCAAACACGTAAATGGCAAAACCAACAAGGCCAAGATCAGTACACAACGGAAGTTGTGGTACAAGGCTTTAATGGTGTGATGCAAATGCTAGGCGGTCGTCAAGGCGGTCAAGGTGCACCAATGGGTGGTCAACCTCAACAGCAACAGCAACCGCAGCAAGGTTGGGGTCAGCCACAACAACCTGCAATGCAGCAGCAATCGCATCAGCCACAACAGCAGCAACCTCAGCAACAACAGCCTCAATATAATGAGCCACCAATGGATTTTGACGACGACATCCCGTTTTAATCTATCCAAACTGAAAAAAAGCCGCGATTATCGCGGCTTTTTTATATAGTGAGTTTTACTTTAGCTCCTAAGGATCGGGAGTTCTCGTGCTAGGTGATAGCTTTTAACGTATTATGTGGGCTCTCATTCTGTATAGATGACACTCTCAAGGTGAAGGGAATCCATTATTTATGAGGTATACGCCTACCTTAAAATTGAGCACTCGCTTGGTGGCTTTTGTCACCATGATCGTAATTTGCGCGATGTTTATCCTCTTTCTTGGGGGAACCTTATCTTTTCGCAGTTTAGGCCATGAATATCTAGACCACTCCCTCAATGGGATCGTTGAAGTGGTGGATAAAGAAATGGAAAACCCTGATGCGGCTTATTCTATGCAGCGCTGGATGCCGAAAATGCTGCAAGCGTCCAATATCGTTGAAATGGAACTTTCATCGCAATCGGGCGTAATCTACCGCTATAAAGACACATCCAATACGTTTGATCCTTCATTGCTTTATCGAGTGGCTTATCAACTCGAACGCAATAATGGTTATACCATTCGCTTTGTGGCAATCCCTCCCTATCTTGGTTACGGCTATTCAATGCAGGCGTTATGGTCGATTACTGTCGCGGTATTACTGATTATTTTCGGTCTAATGCAAGGGGTTAAATGGCTCAAGTTACAGTTGCTCGGTTCAGAATTACTTGAAGAGCGGGGGCGGATGATCTTGGCCGGACGAGTCGAAGAGTTTGCCAAAGGTGATAGTAATGAATGGCCTTATACTGCCAGTGAAGCGTTAGATCGATTAATTGAAGAGTTACAAGACGCTCGGCAAGAACGCAGTCGTTTTGACACCTTCATACGTACGCAAACCTTTCTTGATCAATTAACCGGTACGGCTAATCGGGTGCTATTTGATAGTAAGTTGGAATCAGCACTGTCTGAAAGTGGCGCCCGTGGTGGTGTATTGCTTTTGCGTATTGATGAATGGGAACAAATTGAAGAAGAGAGTGGTAAACAGCAGGCTAACGACTTTATTGTTGCGGTCGGTGAAGCAATCAATAATATTATTCTGCGTTACCCGGATGTGATTTTATCGCGTTACTATAATGCTGATTTTGCCATTTTTGCTCCTAACTTAAGTAGTAAAGAAGTCTCTAGTATTGCCATCAATTGTTTAAAGCAATTGAATAAACTGGATTTGCCCATGCCTCTTGATGAAGACAATTGGTGCCATATTGGCGTCAGTATGTTTCAAGAAGGGGAACGTCAGGGGAAGATCATGGATGAAGCGGAAACTGCGCTAAAAAGCGCACACATTCAGCAAATTAATACCTGGAGTCGTTTTAATAAACTTTCTGACCAACAAGAGGAACGTGGTAGCGTTCGTTGGCGTACTTTGTTTGATAAAGTGTTAACCCCAGAAAAAGTATATCTGTTTTCTCAACCTTGTTATTTGTTGAATGCGCAACAAGAGCCGGAGTTGAACCATTATGAACTGTTTGTGCGTATTAATGACCCTGAAAAAGGATTGATTAAGGCGTCACGTTTTAACTCTGCAATTGAGTCGGTTGGTTACGAAAGTCTTTTAGATCGCTCAGTTTTTTTATCGATCGCCAGATTTTTGAAGGCGTCAAAAAATAGTTTATGTTATTCTGTAAACCTTCATGTGAGTCCCTTTTCTGATCGCAAATACTTTCGTTGGTTTAGGGATGAGCTGCTGCAATTACCAACAGAATCGAGACATCAGCTCTATTTTGAGTTCGCCGAAGCGCGTTTAGTGAAACATATTGACTATATGCGACCTGTGATCAAGATGTTAACCGGTTTAGGTTGTAAAGTGGTTGTCGGGCAAGCAGGTCGATCCATCGTAAGTACTCATTATTTAAAAGATTTATCGATTGATTATTTGAAGTTGCATCGCAGCTTGATTAAACAAATCGATCAACGACATGAAAATCAGTTATTTGTACGTAGTCTCTTGGGGGCCTGTAAAGGATTAAAAACTCAAGTCATTGCAGTCGGTGTCGACCAAAAGCAAGAATATAAAACAATTTTAGAGCTTGGTGTTCAAGGTGTCCAAGGCCGTTATTTTGCCGCGGAACAGCAGATGCTTCCTGAACAGCAAACTGAGCACATCATACAGTCCAAATCCAATGTACAAGTTGGACGACGTAACCGTTGGCGAAGAAGTTAAGTTGTAGATGAATATTCAATCTTTAATTGATAAGTTTAGCTCTGGTACGCGTTCAGGAAACTGTCTGAGGGTAGTTGTCCAACCGAGCGCGATCTATTTTTCTGAATTTGATGCCGCGATATTACCGAAGCGAGTCTCTACAGAAGGTGCCGATTGGCAAAAAGTATTGGTTAATACTTTAGTTAAAGGACAGGTCGCTGATACCACTATCGACGTAGTACTTAACTCAAGCCTTTATCAAAACTACCAAATAGAAAAACCCAATGTTCCTCAAGAAGAACTGAGCTTAACGTTACCGTTTTTACTCAAAGATCTAATCAGCGAAAAAATTACCGATATCATTGCCGATGCGATGCCGTTACCAAGTAGCAATAAGCTACAAGTGTACGTAGTGCCGAAATCGATGGTGTTGGGATTGGCCGAATCTCTCGCTCAAGCAAACTTAAAGCTAGGGCATATTCTGGTTGAGGATGATGTTTGGGGCCGTGTCGCAACTGATACGGAACGCTTTGTCTTACTTCAACGCAGCCAAAATGGCGCATACAAAGTCAGTGCTTTTGTTGATAACCGCTGTGTTTTTCAGCGCACCATTCGTGGTGTTAGCGCGCCATTAACTGGTGTGGCGAGTGCCAGTTTCCAGCTTGATAGTGTCGCACTAGAACTACAGCGTTCGATTGATTACCTCTCATCCCAGATGCGTGGCGCAACATTGCACCGTATGAAGGTTTGCTGTGATGATGAGGACAATGGCGAGCTAGCGAAAGCGCTGGATGAACGACTCAGCGTCAGTGTGGCACCGTTGACAGACACCGATTTAGAATCTGGTGCGCTACTGGCTCAGTTTATCTCAAAAAACTACGATGCAGGGATCAATCTATATCCAGCGCATCTGCAACCTAAAGTTGACCACTTTACGCTTAATAACGTCGTGTTGGCGAGTGCCTTGTTGATGGTGATGATGTGTGCTGCTTTCGGCTACAACGCATGGCAGCACGCACAACTAACGCAAGATTTAAGCGTGGTGAAATCCCAAGAGAAAGAATTTAATCAGCAATTGACGAGTTTAAACCAGCGATTGGCTAAGCACCGTCCATCGCCAGAGAAGGTTCATGCTGTCGAGCGTCTAAAGGAAGATATTCTTTCCAAACGTGATTCGCTGAATGCGGTATCTAAGTATGATGGCGCGCAACAAGCGGGTTATTCCGGCATTATGGCGTCATTAGCGCAATTAGGACGTAACGACATTTCGATTAACTACATCCATATGGATGACGACACTTTGGATATCAAAGGGTTGGCTAGAGATCCTCAAGCTATTCCTAATTGGGTTAATCAATTTAAAGGCGAGCTTAATCTGGTGGGGCGTTCGTTTGAAAAACTGAAAATCGGTCGTAATGAGCAGAATGTCCTGACGTTTGAACTGCATACCAAAGAGGAAGCCGAGCAATGAAAGCGCATTGGCTAAACATGACTGAAAAGTTTGCTAACTTAAGTGCGCGAGAAAAGTGGCTGATCGCTTTGTGCAGTTGGGTCGGTATTGTTTTGGGTGGGTATGTGTTGTTGGTTGAGCCAACGTTTAAATCAAATCAATCATTGCGTCAGCAAATCATGACTTCAGAGCAGAGTAACTTGCGATTGGAGGGGGAGATCCTCGCGATTACCGCAAAACTCAAAAAAGATCCTGACCAAGCAATCAATATTGAGTACAAAAGATTATTCACTGAAAGCCAAATGCTTTCAGAGCAACTGGCGAAAGTTTTTGAAGATCTGATTTCGCCGAGTCAAATGGCCAAACTGCTCGAAGATGTATTAGCTGGCACAAAGGGATTGCATTTAGTGTCGCTGGAGTCATTAAAGGCTGAGCCGATTGTTAAGAGCCAAGCAACGGATAGCTATGATGGTTACTTCATTCATCCTGTACGCCTTGAGTTGACGGGAAGCTACTTTGCGATTTTAAGCTATTTAGAAACATTAGAGTCGCTACCGGTGAATTACTATTGGCGTAATTTTAGTTACCAAGTAGACACCTATCCTAAAGCGAAATTGATATTGGAAGTCTACACGCTAGGTACAAGACAGGAGTTTATCGGTGGTTAGTAAGTTATTGATTGCTATGCTGAGTTTATCTTCGTTGGCCATGGCGTCATGGGCCGTTGCATCGCAAGATCCAACGGCACCGCTGAATTGGCAGCCAACGGAAAAAAGTACACAAGCAAAAAAAGTCACACAATATCGCGTACCTAACTTACAGAGCATTGTTTGCCAAGGTGAAAAAGAGTGTATCGCGATTTTAAATGGCCAAGCACTGGCGCAAGGTGAACGAATCAATGGTTTCCAAGTGAAACAAGTGAGAGCGGATTACGTCACCGTCGCCCGAGGCAGTAAACAGTGGAAGCTGGAGTTGTTTCCTCTAGAAGTAAAACAATAAGGTTAATGAGATCGTATGCGTAAACTCGTTTTAGCAATCACCATTGCTTCGTTAGTTGGCTGTTCTATGGGACATCGTGACCCTATTGAGGCTAAGAACGCTTTAAATGAAGCTATCAATGAGTCTAATGGTCGCGCGCTGCAAGAGTTGCCTGCGTCAGTCGAAGCAGACCTAATGCCGGAGCTAGATAACGATAGCCTCAGTAGTAGTGAGACGGTTAAGCGTTTCCGAATTAAAGCCAGCGGTGTTGATGCTCGGGCATTTTTCACTAGCTTGGTGAAAGGCACTGAGTTTAGCGTCGCGATTCACCCTGATGTGACGGGCAAGATCACGGTGAATTTGTCTGATGTCACTTTGGATGAGGTTTTGTCTGTCGTCAGCGACATGTATGGTTACGACATTCAAAAAACTGGTAAAGTTATTCAGGTTTACCCAGCAGGTTTACGTACGGTGACGATTCCGGTCGACTACTTGCAATTTAAACGCTCAGGCCGTTCATTAACTTCGATCACTACCGGTACGATTACCAATACCGATAGTGGTTCTTCGAGTGATTCCGATTCATCTTCGTCATCATCTTCTAGTACCAGTACCTCAAAAGGTGGTACTGAAATTGAAACTACCAGTGAAAGTGATTTCTGGCCGCAATTAGAGCAAGCGGTTGATCAATTGATTGGCAGCGGCAAAGGGCAGTCGGTAGTCGTCACGCCGCAAGCAAGTGTGATTACCGTTCGTGCTTTCCCTGATGAAATCCGCCAAGTACGTGAGTTTTTGGGCATTTCTCAGCAACGTATGCATCGCCAAGTGATTTTAGAAGCAAAGATTTTGGAAGTGACCTTGAGTGATGGTTATCAGCAAGGGATCAATTGGAATAAAGCTTTTACTTCTAATGGCACCGATTATTCGATCGGACAAGGTACGATTGTTAAAGATCCTAATGGTAATATTTTGCCACAAATTCTACCGGGTTTAGATGCGATTGGTACTTTATTGGGTGGACAGACGAATCTGGTTATTTCCAGTGGTAGCTTTGACGCAGTGCTGAATTTTATGGCGACTCAAGGTGACCTAAATGTACTTTCTAGCCCGCGTGTGACGGCATCAAATAACCAAAAAGCGGTGATTAAAGTTGGTACAGATGAGTACTATGTGACTGATTTTTCGAGTGTGGTGGGGACGGCGGATAACTCAGAACCGTCACCAGAAGTGGAATTGACACCTTTCTTCTCTGGTATCTCATTGGATGTGACACCGCAAATTGACGATCAAGGTAATGTACTACTGCATGTTCACCCTGCGGTGATTGATGTCAAAGAGCAAGTCAAAGAGATTGGTTTTGGTGCCAATAGCTTAACACTGCCATTGGCTCAAAGTTCAATTCGCGAATCAGATTCAGTGATCCGCGCGCAAGATGGCGATGTGGTGGTGATTGGTGGTTTGATGAAGTCGAACAGCATTGATCAAACGTCGAAAGTCCCATTCCTAGGGGACATCCCAGGCTTGGGGTATTTGTTCCGCAATACATCACAACTGCAACAAAAAACAGAGCTGGTTATTTTGCTTAAACCGACGGTTGTTGGTGTCAATACGTGGCAAAAAGAGCTGGAACGCTCGCGTGATTTGTTACAAGAGTGGTTCCCAGACCAGCAGCAGTAATTCGCTATGTATTTAGAGCATTTTGGTTTTAACCAGTTGCCTTTTCATTTGACCCCAAATACTGAGTTGTTTTTGGGGTTGGCGCCTCATTATGAAGCGATTCAAACGGTCAATGCCGCGCTTAATATGGGCGAAGGGGTGATTAAAGTGACGGGTGAGGTGGGGACCGGAAAAACCATGGTTTGCCGCATGTTGGTCAATCATTTTGAGCCCCATATCCAATTGGTCTATTTGCCTAATCCAGCATTGTCAGGTCATGAATTACGCCAGTCTGTGGCGGCAGAATTACTGGTTCATAGCCAGAATGCAGCTTCGATCGTGGATGATATCCAACATCGCTTGATTGAGTTAACCAAAGCGGGCAAGCAAGTGGTCGTTTTGGTTGATGAGGCGCAAGCACTCAGTGATGATGCATTAGAAGTCTTGCGCTTATTTGGAAATTTAGAAACGGAACGACAAAAGCTATTACAAATCGTTTTATTTGGTCAGCCTGAGTTAGATGAAAGGCTTGAGCAGCATCATTTAAGGCAGTTTCGTCAACGCATTACGTTTAGCGCTAAACTCAGGCCGCTTTCGATTGAAGAGACGGTTACCTACATTACGACCCGTATTGAAAAGGCGGGTGGCTGTTATGAGGTTTTCTCTCTGAGTCAAAAAAAGGCGCTCTGGCGTGCCAGTCGAGGGATTCCTCGCTTGATAAACCAGCTTTGTCATAAAAGCTTGCTGCTGGCGAGTAGCCAAGGCGCGAGCACGATTAAACATTCACACTTACATGCAGCAGCGCATGATACGTTCGATGCTTGTAAGCCAAAGTATAAAAACCCAATGTGTTGGGGTTGGAGTTAGAGCATGAGTGCGATTAATAACGCGCTATCTGAGTTATCAAAGTCGCAAACGACGTCGATTAACGATATAGAGAGAGTTCAGGTTCAAACGATTAAGCAAAAACCAAGATTGCCGTGGTTGATAGGTGGTTTCAGTTTGAGTTTAGCGGTTGGTGGCTGGGCGATTTCCATACAAGCTCCAGGTGAGCAAACCGCACTGACTAGCTCATCCGAACCGATTACTCAGCAAATTCCGCTTTCTGCTGCAGAGCTTGATGTGATCACTAATGTGCCTTCGCCAACCGCGAAAGTAACACAAGCGAGTGAGGCGATTTATAGCGCTCCGGTGAAGCTAGATGTCGCGGCAGTGAGTGAGCCAGCGGAGACTAAGTCGGCCGCTATCCATGATGCGCCGCGAGCGGAAGTGAAGTCAAAAACGGCTCAAACAGCAGTGGTCGCTGAAAAAAATGTGCGAGCTCCTGAAGTTGAATCACCCATCGTCCAGTCCAATACCATTACCGCACCACTTGCGGATGTCTCTGAGCAGTCACTCGATAATCACGTCATGAGTGAAACATCGCTGAATGAACAGCCGCTATCGTTGGCCAACAACAGTCCAGAACAATTGAAACGTTCGGCGGCTGAACATTTTGTTGAGGAAGGTGCCATTGTTGTTGAGCAAGTGGAATTAACGCCAACGCAACTTTCATTTAAGGCTCAAGAGCGGGCTAAAAAAGCACTTGATGCCAATAATTTGGCTGAGGCAATTGCACAATATAATGATGCACTGCGTTATACCCCACGAGACAGTAAAGTCCGTCAAACATTAGCGGCTTTGTATTATGGCAAAGGGGATGCGCGTAAGGCGGTTGATCTGCTGCAAAAAGGCATTGCGATCGATAACGATGATATGAACGTTCGTTTGGCCCTGTCGAAATTATTGCTTAAAGAGCAACAAAACGCGGCGGCATTAACCCCCTTGGTTTATTTGCCTGCCAATCCAAGCCGTGATTACTTATCACTGCGTGCAGCATTAGCACAAAAGAATAATCAAGACCAATTGGCATTGGAAAGCTATCAACAATTAGTCACTATTGAGCCGGAAAACGGCCGCTGGTGGCTTGGCTATGCGATTCAGCAAGAGAGAGCGTTCGAGTTGCAAGGTGCTAAGCAAGCTTACCAGCAGGCACTGACTAAAGTGGGTGTCTCTAGCCAATCTCAGCAGTTCATTCGTGACCGTTTGAGTGTGTTAAACCGATTAGAGGAGCAGCCAAGTGCAGATTAAGTTACGTAAACGCCTCGGTGACTTGCTGGTTGAAGAAGGCATTATTAGTGAGCATCAAGTAGAGCAAGCACTGGCAGCACAGAAGGCGACTGGGCGTAAATTGGGGGCAACTCTGATTGATCTCGGCTTTTTGAGCGAGAAGCAGATGCTAACATTCCTCTCGCAACAGCTTGATTTGCCTTTGATTGATCTTAGCCGTATGAACGTCGATGTTGATGCGGTACAGCTGCTGCCAGAGGTGCATGCTCGCCGACTAAGGGCGTTGGTGATCGGTCGTAACTTGGATACCTTACGAGTTGCGATGAGTGATCCTGCGGACTTGTTTGCTCAAGAGTCGCTGCTTTCTCAATTACCTCAATATGCGATTGAATTTGTTATCGCACCAGAGAATCAACTGGTTGATGGCTTTGATCGCTACTACCGCCGTACCAAAGAAATTGCATCATTTGCTGAGCAGTTGCAAGCTGAGCATCAAGTGACCGATGCGTTTGATTTCAGTATTGAAGATGAAGACAGCGATGAAGTGACAGTGGTAAAACTGATCAACTCATTGTTTGAAGATGCGATCCAAGTCGGAGCGTCGGATATCCATATTGAACCCGATTCCAATGTACTTCGCCTGCGTCAACGTATTGATGGTGTGTTGCATGAAACCTTGCTGAATGAGGTTAATGTCGCGCCGGCATTGGTATTGCGCCTTAAATTGATGGCGAACTTAGACATCTCCGAGAAACGTCTGCCACAGGATGGTCGCTTTAATATTAAAGCCAAAGGCCAGTCAGTTGATATTCGTATGTCGACCATGCCGGTGCAATACGGTGAGTCGGTGGTGATGCGTCTCCTTAATCAATCGTCTGGGGTGCGTAACCTCGATGAATCAGGTTTGCCGCCGGCGTTGCTTGAGCGCTTACGTCGCCAACTGCGTCGACCACACGGTATGATTTTGGTTACTGGCCCTACTGGCTCAGGTAAAACCACGACCTTATATGGTGCTTTGAGTGAATTGAATGAGCCGGGTAAGAAGATCATTACCGCGGAAGATCCGGTTGAATATCGTCTGCCTCGCATTAACCAAGTGCAGGTCAACAGCAAGATTAATTTAAACTTCTCCACCATACTGCGTACATTCTTGCGTCAAGATCCCGATATTATCCTGATTGGTGAGATGCGTGACCAAGAAACGGTAGAGATTGGCTTGCGTGCGGCACTGACTGGTCACCTAGTGTTAAGTACACTGCACACCAACGATGCCGTTGATAGCGCGTTGCGTATGATGGATATGGGCGCACCAGGATACCTAGTCGCGAGTGCGGTTCGCGCCGTCGTCGCACAACGTCTAGTGCGTAAGGTCTGCCCTGATTGTAAAACTGATCATCATGTTGATGATGGGGCGCGTCAGTGGTTGATGCAACGTTTCCCCAATCAAGTTGAGGCTAAGTTTGTTCGTGGCCGAGGTTGTCAGAACTGTAACTTAACTGGCTATCGTGGCCGGATTGGTGTGTTTGAAATTCTAGAATTAGAGCAAGATATGATGGATGCCCTGCGCGCTAACGACGCAGTAGGTTTTGCGCAAATTGCCCGTCGTTCCGCAAACTATAAACCGTTACTTGCTTCGGCAATGGAATTGGCGCTGCAAGGTGTGGTGAGCTTTGACGAGGTCATGAACCTTGGTGAAGGTGACTCAACAGGTAGCGTTCAAGCTATCTACTTGTAGGGAACGCTATGGCACAGTTTCATTATCAAGGACGTACTCTCGACGGCAATAAAGTGTCGGGTAATATTGATGCGGGTACGGCGGAATTGGCTGCAGAAGCGTTGATGGCAAAAGGGGTCATCCCGACACAGCTGCGTGAAGGCAAAAAAGCGTCAGGGTTTAATATCGATTTAAAAGCCCTGTTTACCCCAGCAGTACCACTGGATATTTTGGTGATCTTCTGTCGTCAGATGTACAGCTTGACCAAAGCAGGCGTGCCACTGATGCGCGCGATGAAAGGGTTAACGCAAAACTGTTCCAATAAGCAGCTCAAAGAGGCGTTGGAAGAGGTCACCAATGAGCTCACCAATGGGCGTAGCCTTTCGGCATCAATGCAAATGCACCCAGCCGTTTTTAGCCCCTTATTTGTTTCCATGCTCAGCGTGGGTGAAAATACCGGTCGCTTGGATGACGCTTTACTGCAATTGGCCAATTATTATGAGCAAGAGTTAGAAACTCGTAAGCGAATCAAAACCGCGATGCGTTATCCAACTTTTGTAATTAGCTTTATTTTATTGGCGATGTTCATTTTGAACGTCAAGGTGATCCCACAGTTTTCCAGCATGTTTAGTCGTTTTGGCGTAGACCTACCATTGCCGACACGTATTTTGATTGCAACCTCGGATTTTTTCGTTAATTACTGGGCACTGATGGTCGCGATGATCTTTGGTGGTTTATTCGCTTTTCGCACTTGGCTACAGACCGAGGAAGGGCGTGAGAAGTGGGATAAGATCCGCCTGAGAATGCCCGTCGTGGGTGGGGTGGTTAACCGAGCGCAGTTAGCGCGTTTTTCACGTACCTTTGCTTTGATGTTACAAGCAGGTGTGCCGTTAAACCAGTCGTTGTCATTGTCTGCTGAGGCTTTAGGGAATAAATACTTAGAAGCGCGTCTAATGGAAATGAAATCGTCCATTGAAGCGGGTGGTTCCATCTCTAATACTGCGATTGCGACGGGAATCTTTACGCCACTGGTGATTCAAATGCTCTCGGTCGGTGAAGAGACCGGTCGTATTGATGAGCTATTGATTGAAGTGGCCGATTTTTACGATCGAGAAGTCGACTACGACTTAAAAACACTCACCGCGCGTATTGAACCACTATTGTTGGTTGTTGTAGCGGGTATGGTGTTGATTTTGGCGCTGGGTATCTTTTTGCCTATGTGGGGAATGCTGGATGCCATCAAAGGGTAATTTACTCGCCAATCTTGAACGTTCCAGATGGGTGATTTGGTTGGTGGTTTTGTTGGTTATCTTGCTGGCTTTTACGATGGCGTGGAACAAAGTGGAGCGAGAGGCCAGTGATACGGCATTGGTAGTTGCGAGTAAGCGCATATTGGAAAGAGCCAATTATTATAAGCAGCAGTGGCTATTGTCTGGTCAGCCAAAGTGGTTAAGTATTGAAGGGGCCTCACTGTCTTTTACTCATAATGGTTGGGTTATTCCGCAGAAAATGCCACATAAAACCGACTGTCGCTATTGGTTGGAGGTACTTTACCCTGAAAGGAAGGTTTTAGAATCTTTACCTAATAAAATTACCGATAATTCAAGCGCATTAGATTTTTCATGTCACTATTCATATAGTAATGAAGATGCGATATATGTCGAACTAAAGAATAATAAGTTTAGCGTAAGCGTCAGCTTTTCGTCAGAATAAGTTTTTTTGACACTTGTTGAGTTACTTTGTTACAAAATAGGCGTATAATACGCCATACCAAAAAGCGAGTTGAGATGATTATGAACAATAAACAAACTGGTTTCTCATTAGTTGAGCTTGTCGTAGTGATTGTTGTAGTCGGATTATTGGCGGTTGCCGCATTACCTCGTTTTTTAGATGTAACCGATGAGGCGAAAAAAGCCAGCATTGAAGGCGTCGCGGGCGGTTTTGCTACAGGTGTTCTTTCGGCTCGTGCGCAGTGGGAAGCCGAAGCGCGTCCATCGATTACTGAAAACAGTCAAAAGCAAAACTTCGTTAATTACGATGGCGTCGATTTTTGGTTAACTCGCTCGGAATCTGCTGAGGGTAAAGAGACCGGCTTTCGTGATGGCTATCCAATCACGGTTAAGGACGGAAATACGGTTTTTCCGACCAATGTATCAGAATCAACCTGCATATTGTTGATGGAGAACTTGCTTCAGAATCCTCCGAAAGTTGATACTGTAGAGAACGCGAAAGCGGACAAAAATGTGAAATATTCCGCTCAAGCGGATACCTCTGCTAGCTCTTGTATTTATATCCAACAAGAAGGTGGCACTGCGCATCAGTTTGAGTATGAAATCAAAACCGGTCGTGTGACCGTAACCCTGCAGTAGTACTGCTAATAATTTTAAAATAGAGAGATTGATACTATGAAAAGACAAGGTGGTTTCACCCTTATCGAACTAGTGGTGGTGATTGTTATTCTAGGTATTCTAGCAGTCACTGCAGCACCACGTTTCCTTAACCTACAAGACGATGCGCGAGATGCGACGTTGGAAGGCCTAGCTGGTGCGATACAAGGTGCATCATCAATGATTTATGGTAAAGCAGCTATCGCAGGTCAAGAAAGCAATGCTGGCCCTGTAGCTGTAAGTTCTGGTGTTGGTTCTGGCAATATCAATACTGTATTTGGATATCCAGAAGCTACATCTGCATCAATTTCCGCAATTGTTCAAGGTATCGGTTCTGATTTTGAATTTATTGAGCTTGTGACCGGCTCCTCGCCTAAAGCTGCAACGTTTGGTTTACCTAACTATACAACATCTTGTGTTCGTTATACTGAGGCAGCAAATGCATCAACACCAGCATCTGCTCAAGTGGTCGATAACACAGATAATCAATGTGATAGTGCAAACTAATGTAAAAAAGGCCAGCCTTGCTGGCCTTTTTTATACCTGTCTCAAAATTTCTGTAAAATCACCGCATTTTTAATCCCTTACGGTATACTGCTAAAGTTTATTTCTCACTGACGAAGGTTGAATGAAAACTCGCAAAGGATTGGGGTTTACCTTGGTCGAATTGATCGTCGTGATCATCCTACTGGCCATCATTTCTGCGTATGCTGCTAGCCGTTATATCGGCGTGGGCAGTTTTTCTGCATTCGCCATTCAAGATTCCGTCATCTCGGTTGCCCGTCAAGTGCAGCTTAATCGCATGCAATCCAATACCAGTGCTTTAAATGATAGTTTTGTGCTATCAATATCCTCGTCTTGTATTGGCTCAAAACAGTCCTGTACGAGTCCCAGCGAAAGTCGTAGTGATTGGGTCAGTGATGACAGTGTGAGCTTCTCTGCTACACCCAACATTAATGCTATTGAGTTTGATTTACTCGGCAACCCACTAGGCAGTGCTAGTGCTGGGGTCGCGATTGCAATTCAAGCCAGCAATAGCCGCGCTGTTGTTTCTGTTTGCCCTAATGGCCTGATTTCTACCTCGGGGTGTTTTTAATGAAGACATCTCGTGGTTTTACTCTAATAGAAAGCATTATTGTGATGGTCGTGATGGCGCTCGCCATGGTCACTATTACCAGCTTTCTGTTACCTCAAGTAAGCCAATCGGCTGATCCTCATTATCAATCTCGGGCTAAAGCGCTAGGACAAAGTTTGATGACGCAGATTTTAGCGCGCAACTTTGATCAAAATAGTTTGGAGCTCGGTGGTGCAATTCGTTGTAGTGCTTCGATAGATACGGGCTCACTTATTTGCACCAGTGAAGCAGGTTTTGGACCGGATGAAGTTTCCCCTGGGGCTCTTGAAACACCAAGCCAATTTAATGATGTCGATGACTTTATTGGCTGTTGGTCTGCGAAACCGAATACAAGTTGCGAGAACGATTTGTATCAGCTGATTTCATCGGGAAATGACAGTGCCTACCATAATTTTCAGGTCACAATAGCGGTGGCATATTCTCCCAACAGCTCAAGTGTCACCTTAAAAAAAATTACACTAGTGATTGTTGCTGGCACTCAAGCACCGATTGAGTTTATTGCGTATCGGGGGAACTACTGATGACACAGCGAGGTTTTACTTTAGTTGAAATGGTATTGACCATGGTAGTCAGTAGCATATTGGTACTAGGTATCGCGGGCTTTATTGAGCTTGGTATGAAGGGTTACGCCGATAGTATTGATAGACAGCGGGTACAAACTCAAGCCAAATTTATTTTAGAAAAAATGACGCGTGAAGTGCGTCATGCAGTACCGAATATTTTTGTCGACCAAAGTAACTGCGTTTCTTTTTATCCGATTGTTTCATCTGGTTTCTATGCCGTCTCTGGCGCCGATATTACTTTTATTGTTGGCGATAGCTCGGCCAATACCAGTGCCCTAGATACTAAACGTTTATTGATCAATCCGACTCGAACATTAGATTCAGACGAAACACTCGCCGATCTCGATAATAGTTTTCCTTTAATCGACGTTAAACAACCATCTCCGACCGAAGCGGTTTTTGTGCTGCCGGATACTAGTACCGAACTTGTGGGGGGCTCCGTGGTGAATCGCCATTATATCACCGACTCTAAGCGTCGTATTTCTTATTGCATTCTTGATGGCCGAGTGGTGCGCGGTGAAGGGGATGAAACTGTCTCGCCAACGTTAATGCCGTTGACCGATCGCAGCTCAGTCGCAGTAACGGGCACTTTCAGTTATACACCTGCGACGGTTCAACATAATGGCGTGGTGCATATTGATCTCGCTTTCACGCAAAATGGCGAATCGACGCATTTCCAACAAGATGTGCAGGTGCTCAATGTCCCATAATCATACTACTTGGAAATTGGCAGGTAAAAAAACAGGCTTTAAACCGCGTGGTTGGCAAAGGCTGCGCTATCAACGAGGCAGTCTGTATATCGTGGTTATTTTTGTGCTGGTCGTGATGGGTTTTCTTGCCAGTACATTAAGCCGAATTCAATGGTCGAATGCGGATGGTTATGCCAAAGATGTATTAGGCACCCAAGCGTGGTTGTTGGCGCAGTCCGTAAATGAAGCCTCTTTGACTGTGCTTTATCCACTCAATACGGTTACGGACATTGAAACGGCCTGTGTTGTGACGATGCCGACGCCGAGTTTTGTCGAAGTTGATGGTAGTGGTCATCGGATATTTAGTGACAAAAAAAGTTGTCAGATGAAGACTAATCGTTGTGAAAGTATCGGCTCATTGGCAGGAATGAATTATTTTAAACTGACAGCGCGAGTCACTTGTGGCTCAGGAAAAAGTTTAGTGGAACGAGCTGAAGAAATTTGGGTAAGGGAGTCAGAATAATGAAAATGGTTTTTCTATTAGTTTTGTCCTTGTTCAGTACCGCTGTTTTGGCGGATGATGATGTGATCGAATATTGCCAGGTGAATGTGAAAGAGTCATTCTCAATCTACGTTAATTACGGTAACGTTTCGGATTCACAGCGAGTTATGCAAAGGAAAAAGCCTAGTACTGACGACCGTTTTGATGATGATGTGCTTTATCTTACTGATAAGTTTAATAGTTCGGAGATTAAACTTTGGTCAAATGATGAGGAGGATGCGATATTCTACGACGCCTCGATTGATGACGATGACGGCGTTGCGTTGCGTTTTGATTTTGTTGTGACTGGTCATTCTGGTAATAATTATATCGGTGATATGACCTACTATATTGAACGTACAGGAGCATGGGAAAAACAGCGTACCGAATCATTAACGTTGTCATACACTGCTCATCGAGCTCGTGCATTGCATTTACGTGAGATAGACGATGACGATGATGATGATCTGAATGGTCTACGTTGTAGTTCTGGAGAGCCTCCAGTGGTCAACCCACCAGAATTTAAACTTGATATCTGTCCCTACGTACCAAATGTGGTACAAACCAATAATGTCCATTTTGGATCTCCAAATGGTTCTCTTGTATTTTCTCCAACCTTTCAAGGCTTAGAAAATAAAGTACTTTTACCAGCAAAAAACAGTAAATTCTTTTTTTCCAGTACAACAATTGGTGTGAAATATTGCCAGGCACCGGATGGGGATCTCGTGAGCTGTGCGATCACTTCGACTTTGCCCATTGATAACTACCCACCGAATATTGGTACAATGCCCGATTCAATGGATCGATACCCTGCGATTAACTGTAGAAATAATCATACATGTAGTGATGTTGATGCTGGACGTTATAAAGAGATCAAAGTCGCTAATGGGCAAACACTCACGCTTACGGGGGGCAGTTATGAGGTCAGTTATATAGAGCTGGCTGAAGACGCAAAATTGCTCGTAAGTTCAGATACCCAGATAAAGTATGCAAAAATTGCATTTACAGGCCATCGTATCAATATAAACCATGATCCAGATGATAATAGCTATGACGATAGAAGCAGTAAGTTACTGTTTATCGGAATTGGTGAGAATTCTGAATTTAGGTTACGGTATGTGCCACCAAGCGGTCCTAGAGTCAATGTCAGTGATTCTATAATTCATGCTCATATTTATGTAGACCCTAGTTCAGTGAATAGAACGAATGGCTTCGCTTTTACCGGGCGTAACAATATTGTACTCGGTGGTGTTAGCGCCAATACAGTCGATCTCGCTGGTGAGTTAAATACGATTGGACGAGGTGATCTAGATTGCTATACCCCATCTACCCCTAAAATTGCCCGCATTAATATCGTACCTAATAACATGTACCTTCAATGCCAAGGGGATAAGTCTGTTTATGTTGAGGTGTTTGATAGGGACGATAATCCAATTACCGATATAGGGAGTGCTCGTGTTTCTCTCTATAGTGCGGAGCTCAATGCTTTGGGCTTTACACTGACGGGTTTTGATACCGTAAATGGTCGCTTTGAATATCAAATCAGTAGTAAGGCGGGCAATGATTACGGCCCTATTCCTGTAAAAGCGCATGCGGTCGGTGATAGCAGCGTTAATGATGATAGTGATATTGTTTTTGCCCCAGTAAAATTCAATATAAACGATGGTAAAGAGAAAGAGTTAATTGCGGGCAAATCGACCAATATTACGATGTCAGTATTAGCGTGTAGCGAAGATGATCAGACGATTACGGGCAACTACAGCAAAAAACTGACCGAAGATAATCTAAATAATTCTTCATTTATCCCTAACCAATGGGTGGATAACAGTAAACATCTATCGCTCGAGGCTGATTTCACCAATGGCATCACGCTTGCTAACTTAAAGTTCGATGAAGCGGGTCAGTATGTCGGTCAATTGACAGATACGATACGTTGTGATGATTTCGGAAAAGATGTTAAAGATTGCCCAACAGGTCAAACCCAAGCGATAACAGGTGAGCTGAAATTTAAGGCTCGCCCATGGACCTTTGCACTCTGCCGTGCCGATATGGCCCCATTACCTAACGGTGATATTAGCAACCCAAGTAGTGCTGGCTTTGTGGCGGCTGGTGATAATTTTGCGATCAATGCTTTACCAATTCGTTGGCAAAGTGGCGGAGCCTTATCTGGTTCTATCGCGACAAATGACGCTTACTGCAATTCATCATTGATTACAAAAAACTTTGCTAAAGGGGGCGCGGGTAATATTCAAATCTCGTTAACGCATAGTTTGAATTTACCGAGTGGTGGTGAAACTGGAGTCTTAGCTGGCACGACGACCACAAGCTATACCTCAGCCTTGAATGGCTATTATCCATTTAATGATCTTAAGTGGAGTGAAGTTGGGCAGATCAAACTTAACGTAGTGAGTGACCAATATTTAGGTATGGCGATTCAATCCGGCGAGAAAGATCTTGGACGTTTTTACCCTAAATACTTCCGAACAGTCGGTACTCCTGAATGGAATTATCCAGGAACTCCTTCTCTTGATGAGCAGAGCTTTATTTATATGAATCAGCCTTTTGAAGGGGTTAGCTTTCAGGTTGAAGCATTGAATGCAATGGGTAACGCAGTACAGAATTATGCCTCATTTGAAGCAAGTGTTACGGCTGGTTTTGACTTGTTTGAACCCGCTTTTTTAGATCGTTTTAATTCATTACCTTTAACTAAGTCTTGGTATCTTGATGCCTCACGTAGCATTGGCACTTTTTCTGTAAACAATGCCAGCCCAAGCTCAGTGTGTGAAGATGAGTTGTGCTGGGAAAAAGCGCCAACGACGACGGGTTATGAAGATGGTCCTTTCAATAAAAGTGGTGGTATAACGACAGATATTTCGATAACTGAATCATCAATATCCAATCCCGATCCAGTGGAATATCAGAGTGTGTCGACATTGGTTCCTGATCCAAGACGCCTTTCCGTGCAACCAGATATTCGTTTTGGTCGAGTCGTGTTAAATAGTGTTGGTGGAGTGGTAAATAATGAGGGCATTGCGATTCCATTGCGTGTTGAGTTCTGGAATGGCAGCCGATTTATTACCAATACTGATGATAGTCAGGCTGACATTAAAGGTTCTAATCTTGTTTCTAACAACCAAATATTGTGGACGGATGAGAACGACGTAAATAAAAATACGGAAGTAAATCTTTCACTTGGTGGTGTTGTGAATGAGGGGGCTTCTCGTTCTATCATCGCGAAACAAGTACACCTTGTTCGACAGCAAACTCAAGCTTGGTTGGAACTGGATGATTCGATAAATAAACTGCCATGGTTCCAGTATCATTGGGACACTACTTCTTCCGATGAGAGCAACCCATCAACAGTAGTGACTTTCGGGATCTTCCGCGGCAACGATAAGATCATTTTCCGTGGTGAATCAGGCTTAATCGGACTTTAGTGATTGTCAAAAATCTGCGTTAAGTAAGGAAACTGTTAGAAATTGCGGGTTTCACTCCATCTTTATTAGACAATGCCTTGCTGTGATGGCAAGGCATTGGTACATTTAAACCAATTTTTTATCTTCTAATTCTTTCAGGACGAGCGAAGAATATGTTCAAAAAACTTCGTGGCATTTTTTCGAATGACCTTTCAATCGATTTAGGCACAGCTAACACCCTTATTTATGTTAAAGGACAAGGTATTGTTCTTGACGAACCTTCAGTCGTTGCTATTCGACAAGACCGTAACCGCGTAGGCAAAAGTGTTGCTGCCGTCGGTCATGCTGCAAAACAGATGCTAGGCCGTACGCCTGGTAATATTTCAGCGATTCGTCCAATGAAAGACGGTGTGATTGCCGATTTCTACGTGACTGAAAAAATGCTGCAGCACTTTATCAAACAAGTGCATGATAACAGCGTATTAAAACCAAGCCCTCGCGTGCTGGTTTGTGTGCCATGTGGCTCAACGCAAGTTGAGCGTCGTGCGATTCGTGAATCTGCGCTAGGCGCGGGTGCTCGCGAAGTTTACCTCATTGATGAGCCAATGGCGGCAGCGATTGGTGCTGGCCTACGTGTTTCTGAGCCAACAGGTTCAATGGTGGTCGATATCGGTGGTGGTACGACTGAAGTTGCGGTTATCTCACTAAACGGTGTGGTTTACTCATCTTCTGTGCGCATCGGTGGTGACCGCTTTGATGAAGCGATCATCAACTACGTGCGTCGTAACTACGGTAGCTTGATTGGTGAAGCGACTGCTGAAAAAATCAAACACGAAATCGGTTCAGCTTACCCTGGTGATGAAGTCGAAGAGATCGAAGTTCGCGGCCGTAACCTTGCAGAAGGTGTACCACGTAGCTTTAGCTTAAACTCAAACGAGATTCTAGAAGCGCTGCAAGAGCCGCTAACTGGTATCGTTTCTGCGGTGATGGTTGCTCTAGAGCAATGTCCCCCAGAGCTTGCTTCAGATATCTCAGAAAACGGTATGGTATTGACCGGTGGCGGTGCGCTACTGAAAGATATCGATCGCCTTTTGACTGAAGAAACGGGTATTCCAGTGGTTATCGCAGAAGACCCACTAACGTGTGTGGCTCGTGGTGGCGGTAAAGCATTAGAAATGATCGACATGCATGGTGGCGATCTCTTTAGCGAAGAATAATCGCTGATGCCCAAGCGTGGCTTGGGCAAAATAAGAAAGATTAAAGGAACTCAGAATCAATGAAGCCTATTTTTGGCCGAGGACCTTCACTTCAATTACGCTTATTTTTCGCCGTGATTTTATCAGCCAGCCTTATGCTGGCTGATAGTCGTTTAGGCGCTTTCGCTCAAGTACGCTATCTATTGAATAGTATAGTGGCTCCGATCCAGTATATGGCGGATGTCCCACGTACTATGTTTGATGGCCTCTATGAGCGCTTTAATGCTCGTCAAGACGTGATGGAAAGTAACCGTACTTTAAAACGTGAAGTGCTGCGTCTTAAAAACGATGTATTGCTGCTAGATCAATACCGAGAAGAAAACCAACGTCTGCGCAAGCTGCTTGGCTCATCATTCGTCCGTGATGAACGTAAGATGGTTGCGGAAGTAATGGCGGTCGATACCTCACCTTATCGCCATCAAGTGGTGATTGATAAAGGCCTAATTGATGGTGTTTATGTTGGTCAGCCGGTGGCTAATGAAAAAGGCATCGTTGGTCAAGTGACCTTCGTTTCCGCGCACAACAGCCGTGTGTTGCTGCTCACCGATTCTAATAGTGCTATTCCGGTACAAGTGATCCGCAACGATATTCGCGTGATTGCCTCTGGTAACAGCAAGGTCGATACCATCCATCTCGATCACATTCCAATCAGCACTGATATTCAGCAAGGTGATCTATTAGTGACGTCAGGACTTGGCGGTGTTTACCCAGAAGGATACCCAGTGGCGTATATCGCCAATGTTGAACGTGATAGCCATCGAGAGTTTGCCCTGATTGAAGCCGATCCGGTGGTTGATTTTGATCGTCTGCGCTATTTGCTTCTGATTTGGCCAAGTGATTCTCGCCAAGAAAAAGTACAACAAGCGGATCCAAATAATATGGCTGAGGTAAGCGCGAATGGCGAGTAGTTTATTTAGAGGCAAGATGGTGATCATTGCCTCCTTCATTATCGCACTGACCTTACAGACCATTCCTTGGCCGGGTGTGTTGGATGTATTACGTCCTTCTTGGTTATTGCTGGTGACTTGTTATTGGGTGCTGGCGCTACCGCATCGTGTTAACGTGGGTACAGCATTAATTCTAGGTTTGCTTTGGGATCTGTTGCTAGGTTCTACCCTTGGTATTCGTGGCATGATGATGGCGATCCTGATCTACATTGTCGCATTGAATTTCCTCGTGATACGCAATATGGCATTGTGGCAGCAAGCGATGGTGATTGGTTTATTGTCAATCGCGCTAGAAGTGATGATCTTTTTTGGTGAATACCTGATTCAAGATATCGCTTTCAATCCAATGTCATTGTGGGCGGGTTTGATTAACTGCATTTTGTGGCCGTGGATGTTCCTATTAATGCGTCGTGTTAGACGCCGCTGGCATGTGAGGTAAGCATGAGTCATTTAGTTTTAGCGTCAGGTTCTCCGCGTCGTAAAGAGCTACTCACCCAGTTGGGATATCCATTCTCAGTGATTTGCACCGATGTAGAAGAGGTGCGCCAAACAAATGAAACTGCGCAGCAGTATGTATCTCGCTTATCATTAGATAAAGCCATGGCAGGAGTGGCAAGGGCTCCTGCTGAATCTGTTGTGATAGGGTCAGATACTATCGTGGTATGCGATCAGAATGTGCTGGAGAAGCCGTCTGATCTTGCGCATGCCAAACAAATGTTATTACAGCTATCGGGACGAGCACATCAAGTGATGACAGCCGTCACGGTAGCAACCAAACAGCAGCAAGAGACGGTCGTCGTGATCACTGATGTATGGTTTAAGCCTTTGTCCGAACTAGAAATTGAACAATATTGGCAAAGTGGCGAACCATGCGATAAAGCGGGCAGTTATGCGATCCAAGGATTGGGAGGACGATTTGTTACTCGAATCGAAGGCAGTTATCACGCCGTAGTTGGCCTGCCATTGTTTGAAACGGACCAGCTCTTGCACAAATTTTTATAATTTACATTGAGGTGCGCTCATGAGTGCAGAGTTGTTGATCAACGTAACTCCAAGCGAGACTCGCGTAGCGATGATCGAAGGTGGAGTACTACAAGAAGTTCATGTCGAACGAGAAGCCAAACGCGGCATTGTCGGCAATATTTATAAAGGCAAAGTCAGTCGAGTTTTGCCGGGTATGCAAGCTGCTTTCGTCGATATCGGTTTAGATAAAGCGGCATTTTTGCACGCCTCAGATATCGTCCCTCACACCGAATGTGTGGCGGAAAACGAAAAGAAACAATTCCAAGTTCGCGATATTTCAGAGTTGGTTCGTCAAGGCCAAGATATCGTGGTGCAAGTGGTTAAAGATCCGCTCGGAACCAAAGGCGCTCGCCTGACCACCGACATTACCCTGCCTTCACGCTACTTAGTCTTTATGCCAGGTGCAAGCCATGTGGGCGTATCCCAGCGCATTGAAAGTGAGAAAGAGCGTGACCGCCTGAAGAAAGTTGTCGCGCACTACTGTGATGAAGACGGTGGTTTTATTATCCGTACCGCAGCAGAAGGTGCCGATGAACAAGAACTCGGACAAGACGCCGCTTTTCTAAAGCGTTTGTGGTCGAAGGTCAAAGAGCGTCGTAGTAAATACAAAACTCGAGCCACTTTGTATGGTGAACTTGGCCTGTCACAGCGCATTTTACGTGATTTCGTTGGTACGGAACTGACGAAAATTCTTGTCGATTCACGTCTGGAATTTGAAAACCTAAAAGAATTCACCTCAGAGTATGTGCCAGAGCTAACGGAAAAGTTAGAGCTGTATGAAGGCGATAAGCCGATCTTTGATATGTACGATACCGAGAATGAAATTCAGCGCTCACTTGATCGCAAGGTGGAGCTGAAATCGGGTGGTTACTTGATCATTGATCAAACGGAAGCGATGACAACGGTTGATATTAATACCGGTGCTTTTGTTGGTCGTCGTAATCTTGAAGAGACCATTTTTAATACCAACGTAGAAGCGACTCAGGCGATTGCTCGTCAGCTGCGTTTACGTAATCTGGGTGGCATCATCATTATCGATTTTATTGATATGTTGTCGGAAGATCATCGCAAACGTGTGGTGGTTTCTTTAGAGAACGCATTAAATAAAGATCGCGTTAAAACCAACATCAATGGCTTTACCAACTTAGGCTTGGTTGAGATGACGCGTAAAAGAACGCGTGAAAGCATTGAACATGTATTGTGTTCAACCTGTCCAACCTGTGAAGGTCGCGGTAGCGTTAAAACAGTCGAGTCAGTCTGTTACGAAATTCTGCGTGAAATTACGCGAGTAAACCGTGCCTACGATGCTGATAAGTTTGTTGTTTACGCTTCGCCAAAGGTAGCCGAAACGCTGCAGGGCGAAGAGTCACACGCGTTGGCTGAGCTAGAAGTCTTTATTGGTAAACAAGTGAAAATTCAAGCAGAACCGCTCTATATCCAAGAGCAATTTGACGTTGTGATGATGTAGCGGGACGATTGTGAGCAAAACCGTAAACCGTATAGCACGAGCGTTACTTTGGATGTGTGTGACCGTATTGGCAATGTTAGCCATTACGGTCACTGCATTGCGAATTACTCTACCGCAGTTAAACCATTTTCAAACACAGATCCAGACTTGGGTAAACCAAGGCAGCGGGCTGGACTTCGAAATTGGTGAAATCAGCGGTTTTTGGCGCAATACCCACCCTTCTATTGCACTGTCGAATGTTCGGGCTAAAACCCCCGCAGGCAGTGGTATCGATTTTTCAGCGCAAACGGTTGAAGTTGAATTCGACCTATTCCAGTCTCTGTTCCAGTTAGAGCCAGTCATTGCTGACCTTAATATCCACGATCTCAAGTTAGATGTTCGTGCTATTCAGTGGGAAAATACGGAGCAAAGCCGACAATTTTCCCCCAAAGGCGAACAGAAAAGTGTCATTGAACAACTCGATAAGTTATTGCTGAGACAGTTAGATAAATTTGCACTGGAAGACTCGACCGTACAGTTTATGTCGGTGAATGGTGAAGATCGCCAACTGGATATTGAAAACCTTAAATGGAAAAATGAAGGTCGTTACCACGCAGTTGAAGGTGAGGTGACGATTGCAGAGACTCAGCTCAACTCGCTGGATGTGATAGGTAACTTCGTTGATCACGGCTCATTAGTTGATGTCACGGGTGAATTTTATCTTTCAGCCGAAAATGTTCTGATCACGCCATGGTTAACGGGGTATCTACAGCATGAAACAGGGATTGAAAAAGGTCAGGTTAGTTTAAATAGTTGGCTAACGCTTAATCGCAGTAAGCCGACGAGCGCTTATGTGGAAGTGTTGCCATCAGAATTAGTCTGGCAAGAAGGTGGACGTCATGAATTGATGTTCGAATCTGGTGTTTTTGTTCTGGAACCAAGCGATGAGGGTTGGCAAGTAAATGCTCACTCACTAAAACTGCGAACCGATGATAACTCTTGGCCTGAATTGGATGTTGCCTTTAATTGGCAAGAGGATAAGTGGCGTTTAAATATTTCCCAACTGGATATTGCTGCGATCGCCCCTTTAGTGAAGTTGGCGCCGGATTCAGATTCTCTCACGCAAACTCTAGAGCAATTAAAACTGGGTGGAGAGCTTGAAGATATCCGTGTTGCGATGGGGAAAGAGTTTGAGTCACTGACGTATTCAGCCAAACTTGCGCAAGGTAAGGTGCAGCAATGGCAATTGGTTCCTGGCATTAATCATCTCGAAGCAGATGTGAGTGGTGACTATCATCAGGCACGCGCAAAGCTAAGTGTTATTGATGACCAACTCCCTTATGGCGATGTATTCCAAGCACCATTAAGAATCAAGCAAGCCGAAATTGATATGGTTTGGCAAAACCTTGGCCAACAAGGTTGGCGTTTATGGGCGGATAAAATTACGGCTGCCACACCTGATTTACAAGTACTCGGCGCATTTAGACTCGATTTCCCTACTGGGAAAAGTCCATTCCTATCATTGTATGCTGAGGCAGATGTATTTAATGCCGGTGAAACATGGCGATATCTGCCTGCACCTGCGTTAGGTGCTGAGCTAACCGATTACCTCTCAACCGCAATTCAAGGTGGCAAAGCCAAGACCGCCAAGGTGCTTTGGTATGGCGAACTAGCAGAGTTTCCTTACCAAAAAAACAACGGTATGTTCCAGGTCTGGGTTGAGGTGCAACAAGGTAAATTCAGTTTTGATACTGGTTGGCCTGCGGTGACCGATTTACAACTCGACTTGTTGTTTCAAAATGAAGCGATGCATCTTGATTCTCATAGTGCCAAGTTGATGGGCGTTAACGCGACTCGTATTACGGGGCGTATTCCTGATCTTGCTGAAAATGGTCATATTGAAATTGAGGCATCGGCCAATGGTCAGGGCAATGCGGTACGCGATTACATGATGGCTTCTCCGCTGGTGGACTCTGTTGGCGCTGCGCTGACCACTATTCAGGTTGATGGGTTAGTGAGCTCTGAATTCAAATTGGTCGTCCCTTTTTCTGATTATGATACTCGCGCTTGGGGTTATGCTGAGCTGAAAAACAATCACGTCACGATTGATACGCCGCCAATGCAATTAGAAACGGTATCGGGACGAATTGAATTCGATAATGATGTAGTAAAAGCGGCGGGCTTATCGGCTCAGTTATTAGCTCAACCAGTTTCGATTGACTTTAATGGTGAAAATGAAGGCAGCGGCTATCGTGTCGGCATTGATGTATTGGGCGATTGGGATGTGAAACCATTAGCGCCATACGTTGGCGCGCAATGGCTAGCGCCTGTCACTGGGCATTTGCCTTGGCAAACCAATGTCGATATACAGCTCAACGATGTCGGCTTTACTTATCAAGTCGATGCCAGCGCTGATTTACAGATGTTAGCGAGTACTTACCCTTATCCACTTAATCGACAAGTCGGTCAGCAAGGAAAGGCTCACTTGCAAGCGTCAGGTAACCAGGAATCGATTACTGCACGCTTGCAGTTACCTGATTTTAAATATCAAACCGAAATTGATATTCGTCCACAGACTCCTGTATTGACGGCGAGCAATATGGTGTTGGGCAAAGGCAGTTTTAAAATCAGCCCGATAGTAGGCCACGATCTGCAAATACGAGCGCCGCAATTTGATCTTGATGCGTGGCTGGCGGCATTGAGTCAACCAGCACCGAGAAATCAGTCTGTATTGGCACAATTAAACACACCCACCATTCCAAGCCCTGAGCGAATTGATCTGAATGTTGATGAACTCAAGCTGGCGGAAATTGATTGGAATGATGTGGCGTTTAACGCTAAGCGTAAAAATCTTGGTTGGCACATGAACCTTTCTAGTCAAGAGGCGAAAGGAGAAGCAAGCTATATTGAACCGTATGATCTCTCAGTAAAACTTGAGCGTTTGCACGTGTTTATTCCTATGCTTGAAGAAGAGAGTTTTAAAGGTAAGCGCTTATTTGAAGCGGAAGACCAAAGCTCCCCATTGATTTCGGCTTTTGATCGTAGCTTCCATCAGAAAGTACCTAACATAACGCTCGCGATCGATGATTTGTGGGTACAAGGGTACAAGTTGGGTACCGCTCATCTGGATCTGCAACGTCAAGGTAATCGCTTGGAGTGGAAAAAACTGTCACTAGAAAGTGGCAGTAGTAAAGTTGATATGCATGGTTCGTGGTTATTGGACGGCGAACAAAGTCATACTCAATTTGAACTATCAGTGGCTGGCGATAATAACAGTGAAGTGATGGAGCGTTTTGGTATCTCGTCTGGGATTCAAAAAGCCCCTTATGATATTACGGCCAAGTTAGAGTGGAATGGTGCACCATGGTCAATGAAGGTCAGCTCCCTATCTGGCGAGGTAAACTCAAAGCTGGGTAAGGGCATGATTTCCGATGTCAGTGGCGCGGCGAAATTATTGGGCTTGTTTAGCTTAGATTCAATTATTCGTAAAATGCAGCTCGATTTTAGTGATGTATTTGATGATGGGATGGCGTTTAACTCGATTACTGGAAGTGGTGAGATTAAGAACGGTATTTTCCTCACTAATAACATCAAGATGGATGCGATTGCGGGTGAGATGACCATCAAAGGCCTCGCCAATCTAAATAATCGCACTGTTGATGCGGAAGTGAATTTTGTCCCTGACATTACCTCGGGCATTCCGGTGCTGACCGCTTTTGCTGTCACACCACAAACGGCGCTCTATGTGTTAGCGATCACGACGGTCATTGCCCCTGTGGTTGAGGTGTTTACTCAGGTGGACTATGAAGTTAAAGGGCCATTGGATGCTCCGGTCGTAAAAGAGCTTTCACGTAGTAAAGGCGAGTTTGAGTTACCGAAAAAACTACGCGATGCGGTGAAGTAAAAGGACGCTGATATAGCAAGGAGAACTCATGGATCGAGTTGGACTTATACAAATGACCTCAGGGCCAGATCCGCAAGCGAATCTGGCCTACATTGAACAACAAGTGGCTGCCTTAGCTGAGCAAGGTGCGACTTGGGTTATTACGCCTGAAAACGCAGTGGTGTTTGGTTCACGTAGCGACTATCACTATTTTGCGGAGCCGTTAAATCAGGGGCCAATTCAGGCTCAGATTGCTCAAATGGCTCGTCGCCATCGGCTTTGGATTGTGATGGGCAGTTTGCCGATTCAACGCGAACATGGCGTGTCGACCACTTTACTGGTGTTTAATAGTGATGGAGAGTTGGTGAGCCATTACGATAAGCTGCATATGTTTGATGTTGATGTTGCAGACAGTCATCAGCGCTATCGGGAATCAGAAACTTTCGCAGCGGGCAGTGAAATCGTCACTATCGAAACACCTTTTGCCCACCTTGGTCTGACGATTTGCTATGATGTGCGCTTCCCGCCGTTATTTAGCGAATTGGCTAAGCGTGGTGCTAATGTCATCGTGGTACCAGCGGCCTTTACGGCTGTAACCGGACGAACCCATTGGCAACCATTACTCACCGCACGCGCAATTGAAACCCAGTCATGGGTCGTAGCGGTTAACCAGACTGGAGTCCATCAAGGTGGACGACAAACATGGGGACATTCAATGGTGATCTCGCCATGGGGCGAAATTTTTGCCAGCTTAGACGAAATGCCAGGTAACTTATTGGTTGAGCTGGATTTGCAAGCAGTACATGAGATTAGAGCGGCGATGCCGGTGTTGACGCATAGTCGCTTTACTAATCAAATTAAAAACTAAGAGTGAAATATGACAATTAATCACGTAGAAGATGCGCTACTCAAACCAGGCGGTCTGACCGAACAAGACATCGCTAATACATTGGAGAGCATTGCCACTCGTCAAATTGACTACGCTGATATCTATTTTCAGTCCAGTTGGCATGAGTCTTTGGTGCTGGAAGATAGCATCATTAAAGATGGTTCGTTCAATATTGATTGTGGTTTGGGCGTACGCGCCGTAACGGGTGAGAAAACCGGTTTCGCTTACTCTGACCAAATCCAGTTGGATGGTTTAAAGCAGAGTGCAATTGCTGCTCGCGGTATTGCTCAGCAAGGTCAAAACGGCAAGGTTCAAGCTTTTAAGCGTTTTGATAATCAGGCGTATTACGCAGCTGTAAATCCATTGAACTGCTGGGAAAAAGAGAAGAAAACCGCACTGCTGAAAGAGCTTGATGCTTATATCCGCACTAAAGAGCCCTTGATTGAAGAAGTGTCAATTAGCCTAAGCGGTTTGCATGAGCAAATGCTGGTGGCGGCAACCGATGGCACTTACGCTGGCGATGTGCGTCCATTGGTGCGCTTGTCGATAACGGTATTAGCGCAAAAAGGTGATCGCCGTGAACGTGGTAGTTCAGGTGGTGGTGGTCGATTCAACTATGACTACTTCCTAACGAGTATCGAAGGTCAAAACGTTGCCTACCAATACGCTGATGAAGCGATTCGTATGGCATTGGTTAACCTCGACGCGGATGCAGCACCGGCTGGTACAATGCCGGTAGTATTGGGTTCTGGTTGGCCAGGTGTCCTACTTCACGAAGCGGTTGGTCATGGTTTAGAAGGTGACTTTAACCGTAAAGAATCGTCCGTTTTTAGCGGTCGTATTGGTGAGAAAGTGACGTCAAACCTGTGCACTATTGTCGATGATGGTACCTTAAAAGATCTGCGTGGTTCATTGAATGTCGATGATGAAGGTGTCGCAGGTCAGTACAACACCTTAATTGAAAATGGTGTGCTGAAAGGTTACATGCAAGATAAGTTGAATGCTCGTTTGATGGGTGTTGCCCCTACGGGTAATGGTCGTCGCGAATCTTACGCGCATTTACCAATGCCACGTATGACCAATACTTATATGCTACCGGGTCAACATACGCCTGAAGAGATCATCTCAACTGTGAAGAAAGGTCTATACGCGCCAAACTTTGGTGGTGGTCAGGTTGATATCACATCAGGTAAGTTTGTTTTCTCGACCTCAGAAGCTTACCTGATCGAAAATGGTAAGATCACTCGACCAGTGAAAGGTGCAACCTTAATTGGCTCTGGTCTTGAAGCGATGCAGCAAGTCTCAATGGTGGGTAATGATCTTAGTATCGATCGCGGTGTTGGTATCTGTGGCAAAGCGGGTCAAAGTGTCCCTGTTGGTGTGGGTCAGCCAACCTTGAAGCTAGATTCAATCACCGTTGGCGGTACAGAATAACGCTTCGTTTCGAGAATTGAAAAGCGATCGCTTGGGTTCTGACACTGATTAATTGAAAGGGCTAACGTCATTGCGTTAGCCCTTTTTTCACTCTATTCTTTTCTCGCTTCTCGCTTCTCGCTCTTTATTCTCAAATCCCTTCACGTTCGATTGGGCAGCTCATACAACGTGCACCACCGCGACCACGGCCAAGCTCATTACCCGGTATCGGTAATACAGTAATACCCGCTTTATCATATTTTTCATTGGTATAAACGTTACGTTCATATCCAATTACCACACCGGGTTTCACGGTCAGTACATTATTGGCATCATTCCACTGTTCTCGTTCAGCTTCATAGCTATCCCCACCCGTGGTAATAATGTTCAGTGCATTCAGCCCCAGCGCATCTTCAATCGCACTCATGAGGTTAGGGGCCGATTCGACATGCACTTGTCCGTCACCTTCAGGGGTCAAAACCCAAGTATTGAGATCTTTACGCATCACTTCGGGGTACATGGAAAACGTGTCGATATCCATATGAGTCATTACTGTATCCAAGTGCATGCACGAGCGACTTTTTGGCAGTTCAACCACAATGACTTGTTTTGCTTGGTTATGTTTAAATAATTGCGCCGCTAGGTTTTCAACCCCTTGTGCTGTCGTCCGTTCTGACATACCAATTAATACCGCGCCTTTACCAATCACTAGCACGTCACCGCCTTCAATGTTGGCATTATCGTAATGAAGATCTTCATCACCAAAATATTTAATAAAATCCTGTCCGGCGAAGACAGGATGCCAGTGATAAATGGCCCGCAAGTGATTAGTTTCACGTTGGCGAGCTGGCATCATCATTGGATTGAGTGATACGCCACCATAAATCCAACATGAGGTGTCGCGAGTGAAGAGATGGTTAGGTAACGGTTCAATCGCAAAATCGAGCGAGCGGTGCAACTTGGGTAAAATGGAGGCTGATTTAAACGGCAGCTCTGAATAGGCGAGACCACCTAATAAGACTGAAGCGAGATGCTCGTTATCCATTTCACTTAGATAGCAACGAAAGTCGCGGGCAAACATTGGCCCATAACGAAAATCGGAGATCTGCGTGGTTAACAGCCAATCTCGGGCTTCTGGTACGGTAAGAGTCTCGACTAACAGATCATGCAGCAGCAACACTTCGACATTTTGTCTGCGCAATGTATTGGCAAACTCGTCATGTTCCTTCCCAGCTTCTTCTACTGCTAAGACATCATCAAACAACAATTCATGGCAGTTCGATGGCGTGAGGTGAGAGAGTGCACGCTCGGGGCGATTGAGCAACACTCGTTTTAATTGACCAACTTCTGAGCCTACATACAACTTACTCATTATGTATCCTTACATCTAATTCCTATTCTATTTATGACAATGTTACGAGAAAGATGCAAGTCTGTAATTAATATCTAATACTTTATATCGCCCTTTATCTTGGTTATATGACTGGGGTTTTATAGTTGGCTAGTGAATTGGTCTTAAAAATTGGTTTAACTCCATGTAATTAGTGATGCGTTAATATTCATCGAGTTCATTTAGCTTGTATGGGGGAGTCGTTACTTACACGGGGGAAGAAGGGGAATATGACGTAAAGGCTGACTGTGAACTATGCAATCAATACTCATAATCAGGCGAAATGTATGCTTCAGGGCGGATTGAGTGATCGATATGATCTGCTGATTTCATCATTATTGACCAATAGCAGCCGAAGAGGGGGGATTTAGATCCTTTTGGTGAGGATCTTCGCGATAAAGCGGTTTAAATTCGGATAAAGATCGTTGCTAGTCCTGTTTCTAGGTGGAATTTTTTTTTGATCCATGCGATATTTCGTCGCAAGAAATCATCATCCCTGTTATCACACTCTGGAGCGCTATTATGTCTCATGAAGATGAATATCTATCGGTAGAAGAATTAATCGAGATTCAAAAGGAAGAGACTCGCGATATTATCCAAGCATTGCTTGAAGATGGCAGTGATCCAGATGCGCTATATGAAATCGAGCATCATCTATTTGCTGAAGATTTCGACACGCTAGAAAAAGCGGTTGTTGAAGCATTTAAGATGGGCTTTGAAGTTTTAGAAGCTGAAGAAACAGAAGACGAAGATGGCAAAAAGCTACTTTGTTGCGATGCGACAATGCAATCAGCATTGAATCCAGAAGCGATTGATGAGCAAGTGTCTAAACTGGTTCATCTAGCTGAAAAATATGACATCATCTATGATGGTTGGGGTACGTACTATGAGCACCCATACGATTCTGAAGACTATGAAGACCCAGACGATTTTGATGACGAATAAAGTGAGAATAAATGAGAGCCTCGCCACATGGTGAGGTTTTTTTTATCTTAATTTTGTTTTATTTAACCATACATATTTGAAAGGTGTGAATTTCTGATATAATTGTGGTTAGTTTATAGGGCGCTGGCGACACATTAATGACTGAGATTATCTACGACATCAAAACAAAAACACTAAACGACTTCACTTATAGAACTCCACTGGTGCTTATTGATGACAATGGTGAATATCAATATGAATACTCTCGTAACAAGGAAAACCATACCCATATTAAGAAGGTTATTTTTTTAAATCTTGTTGGCTACAAGAGAGAGCCAATGCTAAGTGATAGTGGTAAGCCAGTGAGAGATCATAATGGAAATCAGGTTTACACTTTTGGCAAGTTGCTTTCATATCAACCATTAGATTGTGTCAATGAGTTCATCCTTGCTAAGCACATACAGGACGGCAAAGAAGAATCTCAGCAAGCCTCGAAAGCGTTAACGCATTACTTTAGATTTATTCTGGATGCCCAAGCTAACTGGGATAGCAGATACGATAATAAAGACTATGACCCTTTAATCGATCCTCCTCGACCCGCGTGGGATAAATTTAGCCTCCGAGAGCACCATCGCGCTACATACATGTATCGAGACGCTATTAAGAAGACAACTATCGAGGGGATTGGGCTAGCCAAAACGACAGCTTCGGCATACGTGCGCTCTGTGGTGGAATTCTATACGTACCACCTTCGAAAAGGGATGCGATTCAACAATCCGCCATTTAAATACGAGACATACGTTGTTGATATTGAGAACAATGGCACTCACATGAAGGTGCGTAGGCGTAAGGTGGTGCAATCCACAGATATGCGACTGAGTTTTCCTAAATCTAAAAAAAACGATGGCGGCAAACTGCCGAACTCCCGTCGAGATTTAAAGCCGCTGACAAATAGCGAGTGGCAAGAGATAAAGAATATTCTTGCTCACACCAAACGAGTTATTAAGAACGTAAAGCGTGAAGACAAGTTTGTGAGTTTACCTGAGGAATACTGTCTGTTCTTTCGCTTGTTGCGCTATACAGGTTTACGAAAAGAAGAAGGAGCAAGTTTGCATTTGGGGCAGATTGTGCAGCCAAACTCTTCAAACCCTATATTGAGACTCGGTGTTGGTGACCAGTATGGCTCTCTGACGAAAGACCCCACAGGTGGCTATAACAATAAATCTCGACGCACCATCATACCTAGCTCGCTGATGCAGGAGCTTTACCACTACACGCACTCTCCTAGATACAAAAAGCGATTAGTTAAATTTAAGGAGCGATGTAGAACCGAAAGAGAAGCTGGTAACGATGCCTATTTTGATGGCATTGATGGTGTTGATGAACACAAACAATACCTTTTCGTTAGTAATTCAGGGGTGCCACTTTATAAGAAGCCCGAAGAAATTAATGTTCGATGGAATGAGGTTAGGAAAACGGCGAGCATGAAGCTGCTAAATGACGTTGATGCCGTCATCCACAACCTGCGCTCCACTTTTGCGGTCTCCACGTTTCGAGCCTTGCTCAAGAAAATTGATGCCGATGAAGCTTTAGCAAAGGTTTCATCGTTACTTGGGCATGAAGATCTATCAACCACACTACTTTATTTAGAAATCGCTCAGGATAAGCCAACAGGTGATGAAATCTGGGAAGATGTATTGAGCTACCTTGGTGTATTTGATAGCGAAGATGAGCTTGAAAACTTGCCTGAGGCGGAAATTACATATCAGAAGAATAATAATATTGTAGAGCCAGAATGATCCGCAAAAACAAATCAAAATCTGTATTCCTTGAGAATGATTTTTATGATCAACCATCAGCAACGGTGGTGCCCCTTCATTTATCACAATTGAAGTTGAAGCTTAATGGAGTTACATCTCACATTGATCAACTGTTATACAAGGGAGTACCAAATTACTCGAAGAAAGGAACCCAAATTAATGGTGTAGATTATGTGCCTGTGGTTGAAAGGGAGGCATTTACTCGCGAAGCGTACCGTATTTTTAAAGCGGGGTTTAACAGTACACGAAAAACACACTTTGATCATTTGAAAATCTACATTCGTTGGCTTGATGATGCTTGTATAAGTCCAATTGATGGTGACTATTTTCATATGGACTTGTGTCATGCTTACATGAAGTATCACCAAAAAAAATGTAATAGAGGTGAAGAAAAGCTATCTACATGGGCAAAAGCAAAAGCGATGTTGAGTTTTATGCTTAAATCCAACCGTCGTCATAATGACGCAAAGATACTGGGAACGGTTGCTGGGGTGAAGAAAAACACTGATTCACACAAAGGCATTGATGCTGATAGTGAATTAAAGCCTTTGGTTCGACGTTTTATTGCTGCGTTTGGTCAATTCAGGAAGAGTTTTGGGGATGGGGTGAGGCTCGACATTCATCCATTATGGCACGAAGAGTTGTTTAGCAAAGTGGCGGAACAAGAAGGATGGTCTGCCACAACAAGGAACTTAAATAAAAGGGCTTTTAAGCATGCAGTGAGGAGTGAAAATTCTACACGTAATCATTTTTCTCGACTGGCAGCCATGCTCGCGTTCTGTTTTACAGGGCAAAATACTACGCCTCTTTTAAGTTTGCGCTTTAGCGATGTAAGGTTCACGAGTCGATCTGGTGGCAAAGTGTATTTTGATATGACTAAAGCGCGGGCTAACTATTTAGATATCGATACATCTCTTGGCTTTCATGTTAAGGCTCAAGACTTCTTTCACCAGTGGATGGAAGTCTCTCAGAAACTTCAGAAACACTCTGGCACCGACTGGGTGTTCCCATATTTTATGGAATCAGGAGAAGTTAAATCCGCCGGAGTTGCAGGCAATAGGGGTGTTCAGCATGCGGTCAATAACTTGACTAAAAAATTGGGTTTAGTTCATGTCACACCGTCTAAATTGCGCCAAACCAAAATAGATGTACTTATGAAAGTAACACAGAACCTCTGGTTGGTTTCGATGTCGGCGAACAACTCAATTGAAACGATCAAGGTTAGTTACTCAGATGGTAACGAGAGTGACCATAAAAATGGTTTATCGGCATCAACTGAAGCTCTTTATGATTCAGTTAAAAATGGTACTGATATTCATGATGCAGCGAACAATGCAAAGTTTAAATTTTCTGATGTCTTAAGTGATTATGATTACAAAAATCTACGTAAAGAAGAAAAAGAAAATGACAAGCAAACACCTATTGGCACTCGTTGTACTGACCCGACCCAAGGTGTTGCCAACACAGTAAAAAAGAATTTAGAAAAGCTAGGTATCGTTCAACCAGAAGAAGCAATCTGTACGGATTTCTTAGGATGCTTTGAGTGCCAGCATCACCGATTGGTATCAGAAGTGGAGGATATTTGGCTAATGTTGTCCTTCAACCAAACGCTGCAAGAGATGAAGGAATATCCAGAGATAAATAGCTTACCAACAGATAAGTTTTACAAGTTGTGCAATACAATTGAGGCTATTTTAACGCGGTTTAAAGAGGTCTCACCAAGCAACTATGCCAAAGCGGAAGAGATGCAATGTGAAGCCCCTCATCCGCTATACAGTGATGGATATAGCTTAACTGACTTACTAGAGGTGTTTTAATGAAAGGTGAGAATCGAAGTGAGCTTGGTGCCAACTTGCCTATTGTGCTTGCTTCTGCATCTAAACGGGCTTTCTTGATTGAGGAACTAGATAGCATCAACGCTAAAAGAAAACCATATCATGTTGATGAATGGGACTTCTCAGCCTCGCATGTGGTTGGTATTAGGCATTCACTCTCGCTCCGTTTTACGGGGATGGCTCCAGAGTATGTTGAAGGCATTCAGGACGCTTTGTACAAATTCTACCACCACTCTAAAAGGGATACTTTACCGTTATCAGTCAGTCAGATGAATATTCTGAAACAAGCATTGTCATGTATCGCAAACCTTTTGGATAGTACGAAGTGGCATCAATTGGAACAAAATAGAGCATGGAAAACATTTCTTCGTAAACTCAAAGCAAAGAATGTTAGTAAGGCTTATGTTGGTCAGATTCTTAATGCTTTAAATAAACTGGCTGCTATAGGTCTAATTTCTTCGTATGTTGACGCTAAAGCTCTTCGGCGTTGTGCATCAAGTAAACAGGCTCAACAGCATGTTGCGATACCTCATCGATTGCACCAACACATAATGAATCATGCTTTAAGTGTTGTGGAAAAGTATCATCCGTACCGCCATGAGATCTCTAATGCGATGGGAGAGGCATATGACCTTATGAGACGAGCTAAGGCGGGAGAAAAGTTTGTAACCAGAGGCAAAGGTTCAGGTCGAACACTTTCGATGGAACCGAAAGCCATCGAACAGAGGTTTGGAAAGCATATAAGGAAAATTGCCCACAGCGTCCCTGATTTTAAGGTAAATCTGCATGCGGCAAGTTTGGCTGACATTCTGACTAGTTGCTTGGTAGTCGTTCAGGGTTTCTCAGGAGTCAGAATTGGGGAAGCTTGTAGCTTCAGTAAGCATAGTGTTGATCAGACAATTGTTAATGGGAACATGGTTACTCTACTAACAGGAGAGACAACCAAAGGGAATAATGCAATACCGGAAGTTGTTACGTGGCAGTCACATTTTGTAGCGGAAACAGCATTAGAGTTAGCTCATGACATGCTGGAATCTACACGTCAATTTTACCTTGAATCTGTCGAGGAAAAAGAGATGCAAGGTGAAGCGCCAGAGATGATCTCTCATATGAGAAAGCAACTGACTTCAGCATTCTTGGTTCCCAAAGCTTCGAGACAGAAAAGTCATAATTATATTTTTGCTCCATTTGGAGCTTTGAAGAAATTCATTAAAAACTTGAATTATAAAGCGACGATTGAGGATGTTGAAGAGTTCAACATCCTCAACCCAACTCGTGAAGGTGAGTTGAAAGTTGGTGGCACTTATACAGGATTGAGTTCACATGATTTTCGACGTTCTTTTGCTGTATTTTTTGTGCGTTATGGCTTCGGCACCGCTTCTGGTGTCAAGTTTCAGTTTAAACACCAGAATATAAATATGTCTGGCTATTATGCCAACAATGCAGTGCTTGCGCAGATGAATGACCTCCTTATGGATGATGACGTATTAGAGGACTTAAAAGAGGCAGGCATTGATTTAGGAATTGATATCTTTGATGAAATTTACAACCAAAGCTCTACCTTAAGTGGTGCTAAAGGTGAAGAGATCATGGCTGAGCGTATGAATAAACTTCAGGCGGGTGAAAGTATCATCATGACCCGTGGAGAAATCGAAGAGAATATTCGTCGTGGCAACTTTCATATCATTCAATTGCCAAGCGGCGCTTACTGCACCAATGGCTCTTGTGATCGAGTCTGCGGCACCCAACCGTTCAGAGCCGAAATAAAAGAGTGTGAGCATAAGGTAGTCACAGATAAAGGTGCCAAGTATATCGCGAAGCAGCGAGAGCGTTTGATTTCAAAATTTACAAATCTTAACACTGGAGATCCTATCAAAAGCTCAATACTGGTTGCGTTGAAGCAGAAAATACAAGTGGAAGAGTTGACTCTGAAAAAGCATCAAATCCCTTACACGCCGTTTGATGATGCCATTCTAGATCAGTCTAACTAGACTAAGGAGTTTGTGATGAATAAAGATGCCTTAAAGGTATTAACACAAGAAGAAAAGTCGTTATCAGGTGAAGAGAAGCTCCAAAAGGCTTTAGAGCGACTTCTGAATGGCAAGCCGTTGCGCACCAAGGTAAAGGGGCGCTTAACGCTGAACAAGATCAACAATGAAGCTGGGTTAGGGCGAAGTTATATCCATAAATTTAAAGAGTTTGTCGATAAAGTTGCCAACCCCGCTATCGAAGCATATAACAAAGCACTAGACAGCCCTCAACCTACGGACTTGGAGGCTCCTTTAACTGAAGGTATGAGTGAAATTGACAGCCTCAGAGAAGAGTTAGTGCGACAGGTGGCTCTCAAAGAGGATTATCGAAGGGAAAAAGATGAGCTTATCGCCACCAATGATGAGTTAGAAAAGCTAAACAAGTCTCTTATGTTTCGAGTGTTTGAGCTTCAGCAAGAACTTGCGAATGATGTGGTGGAGTATGAGCACCATACTCAGAAGTGAATACCAAGCTTGAAGCATGGTATAGTTATTAAAAAGGCAAGGTATCTACCTTGCCTTTATCATCTACTTATATGTACCAACCGTCAGCTAGCACTTCTGCTTGCTCAAGAACAAGCTTGATTGCTTCCTCTGCGGCATCCGGCGGGTACTTCCAGCGGCGCAGTAGTCGGCGTACTAGGTTACGCATGCGAGCGCGAACGCTTTCACGCTTCTGCCAGTCAACCGTTGCAGATTTGCGAAGTTGCAGAGTAAGTTCAATCGCTAAGTTACGTAAATCATCGTCGCCCAGCTCCCGAACTGAGGACTCGTTTTCAACCAAAGCACGGTAGAACGCCATCTCATCCACAGAAAGGTTAAGCTTATCGACCATCTCTGCATCTTCTTGCATCTCTTTTGCCCATTGAATTAGCTCTTCAATGACCTGAGCTGTTTCGATGCTACGGTTGTGGTACTTGTTTAATGTCGTCAAAATGCGGTCTGAGTATTTTTTCTCTTGCACCACATCGTTCTTCATCCGTGCTTTAACTTCATCACGCAGAAGCTTCTCAAGCAGCTCAACAGCAAGGTTTTTCTCCTTCATGTTCTTCACGTCCTCTAAGAACTCTTCAGAAAGCAAACCGATGTTAGGCTTATCAAGACCGACCATTGAGAAAATGTCATCGACACCATCAGCGATCACAGCATTGTCGAGGATTTGCTTCAAAGCCGTATTTCGCTCTTCATCCGTACGCTTTTTATCAACGGTAGAGTGCTTCATAAACGCGGCTTTAATCGCAGAGTAGAAGGCAATTTCGTTCTTGTAACCACGCGTTTCATCCATGGTATTACACAACGAATACGCTTTACCTAACGCAGCCATCACATCAAGAAAACGGCGTTTGCCATCGCGTACTTCTTTGCCTTTGCTATCTGTGTGTGACAAACCTGATAGGTGGTTTACTGCACCAGGCAGCAAGCGTAATGCCTCGGTTTCGAAGTCAGGACGGTAGTTAAATACCTTACCATCAACTGGAGTCGCAAACATGCCGCGAACGATATCAACCTTTTCCATCAGCACGGAAAAGGCTTCAGCAGTATCGACTGTTGGTTGCCCTTTACCTTGGCTATTGGTGTAGGTTTTGAGTGCGTTTTTCAGCTCATTGGCGATGCCGATATAGTCAACGACCAGACCGCCCGGTTTATCTTTAAAAACGCGGTTTACGCGTGCGATAGCTTGCATCAGGTTGTGACCTTTCATTGGCTTATCGACATACATGGTATGGCAACACGGCGCATCAAAGCCTGTTAGCCACATATCACGTACAATCACCAATTGAAGCTCATCTTGAGTATCTTTGTATCGCGCCTCAAAGAGCTTCTTAGTTTTCTTATCATGAATGTGCGGCTGCATCTTAGGTTTATCAGATGCGCTTCCCGTCATGACAATCTTGATAGCCCCTTTAGCAGGGTCATCGTTGTGCCACTCTGGTTTGATGGCAACAATCGCATTATAGAGGTCGACACAGATTTCACGACTCATCGCCACAATCATGGCTTTGCCGGGAAACGTTTCGGTTCGCGTGGTAAAGTGATTCACTAAGTCCTGAGCTACTTGTTGGATACGTGGCTCAGCACCGACGAGCTTTTCAAGCGTTGCCCATTGAGATTTGATTTTCTCACGGCTCGCAGTCTCTTCATCCTCACCGATCTCATCTTCGATTTGGTCATTAAGCTGCTCGATTTCAGCTTGGTTAATATCAAGCTTGGCTAAGCGAGACTCATAGTAGATTGGCACCGTAGCACCATCATCGACCGCATCTTGAATATCATAGATAGAAACGTACTCACCAAATACGCCACGGGTGTCTTTGTCATCCATAGCAATGGGTGTTCCCGTAAAGCCAATGAACGATGCATTTGGCAGCGCATCACGCATGTACTTGGAGTAACCGTAAACAAACTTTTGAGAGATGACATTGCCGTTAGCGTCTTTCACGTCCACCAACTTTGATTTGTTGCCGTACTGACTGCGGTGCGCTTCATCCGATACCACTACGATGTTGGCACGCGTTGATAGCACTGGGTGCTCTGTTTCTTCTGCAAGTAGGGCAAACTTCTGGATAGTGGTAAAGATGATGCCGCCAGATTGACGAGAGAGCAGCAATTCACGCAGTTTATCGCGACCGTCTGCTTGTGATGGCACTTGCTTAAGCGTTTCATGCGCCATACCAAAGGTATTAAAAAGCTGACCATCAAGATCATTACGGTCTGTCACTACCACAATCGTTGGGTTGTTCATCGCAGGCTGTTGCAATAGTTTGCTTGCGTAGCAAACCATAGAGATACTTTTACCACTGCCTTGCGTATGCCAAACCACACCCGCTTTACCACTGCCGGGCTTGATTTTATCTAAGCCTTTTGTCGCTTGAACTTGGTACTGCCCCATGCTTTCAGCAACTAAAGGAAGTTCGCCATCGGCTTGTTTTGCACGTACTGTGGCCTCGACTGCCGCTCGCACGGCGTGGAATTGGTGGTAACCAGCAATTTTCTTGATAACGGTGTCGTTGTCAGTTTCGAACAAAACAAAGTAACGAATGTAATCAAGCAGCAAATCAGGCTTGAAGAAACCCTTAACCATGGTTTCAAGTTGGTAATCCCAAAGCGGTTTATCGTCTTCACCAGACACAGTTTTCCAAGGTAAAAAGCGTTCTTTGTTTGCAGTGAGAGAGCCAACACGCGCCGTCCAGCCATCACTCACAACTAAAGATTCATTGAAAACGAACAGATCAGGGATTTCATCTTTATAGGTTTGAAGCTG
Source organism: Vibrio scophthalmi LMG 19158 (assembly GCF_000222585.1). Taxonomy (GTDB): domain Bacteria; phylum Pseudomonadota; class Gammaproteobacteria; order Enterobacterales; family Vibrionaceae; genus Vibrio; species Vibrio scophthalmi. The sequence goes on from NZ_AFWE01000040.1 coordinate 51,398, forward strand.
GTTGTAAGCATGCCAAATGTCTGCGTGTTCGTCGGCTGGGTTTTTCAGCTCGATAACCGCAATCGGCAAACCATTAATGAACACCACTACATCTGGGCGACGATTGCCTTTTTGACCTGTAATGGTGAACTGATTCACCACCAGAAATTCGTTGTTATCTGGATTGGTAAAGTCCATTAAGCGTGCATGGGTGTGCTTGGTTTTCGTTTCCCCATCTTCATACACGGTATACTCAACAGGCACACCTTCAATCAGGTACTTGTGGAAAGCGCGGTTGCTTTTAATCAGCACTGGCGTGTCTGGCGTACTTACCGTATTCACCACCACATCCAAGCTCTCTTGTGGCAATTCAGGGTTCAACACCTCTAAACGATCCAGTAAGCGCTGTTTCAACACAACTTGGTGGTAATCATCACGCTCTGGTGAATCGCCATCAGGGGCGATGTCGTAGCCATTTTTGTATAGGTAGCCTTGGTCAGTAAACCAATCAAGGCAGAGCTGTTCTAGTTGGTCTTCTGTGATCATGACCACTCTCTTCCTTATTATTTATTCCAAGCACTATGAATCAAACGACCAGTTTGGTTGTAGATCCCAACCTGTTCGATGTAGTGATGAAAATCTCTATTCTCCGCGACAATCCTATTAGCCGACTGCCAATCTACGTTATTGCGTTCTTGGGCTGGTATGAGTATTTGGCTATCAAAAAGTGACTCGGTGTCGAGAATAAGCACGCCAATACCATGTAGGCTGGATAGCATTTGGAGTTCTGCTTCAACGTCACTGTTTAAGCCTGTTGCAACCAAGTAACCAAAGTTTGCCCAGCTAGAATTTGAAACGGCTTGGAAGAAGTATTTGCGCACGTTGCCTTTCGTCAGGTGCTTTTTAACTTCAAATGACCATAAACGAACCGAGCTATGATTGCCGCTACGTACACAACTGCGCACAATTTCATCCCAACCTTGGTCGAGAGGCTCAAGCGCCACTACATCAGGGTGCAGCCAATGATTCCCGCCATTCCCATGTGAGTTTTTCGACTTTCGTTCATCAATACGCTGGCAATACAGCCCAAGGTCTTTATTCAAAAATTCGATTAACAATGGATATAAATCATGTTCACTGAAGCTTTGAACAACGAGAGGCGTATTCACTTCTGGAACATCGGCATCTTCACTATCTGTTGATAAGCTGACCGTGTCCTGCTCAGGATTCTCATTCCAAAAATAAATACGAGGTCTCGGTTTATCCCGTGTTGCCACATTCGGACAAACTTTTTTTGCCGCAACTGTGCGTTCACCACCGATTTCTGCCGCAAGTTGTGCGATTAACTTTTCAGTGGTGTCATATCTTGGATTGGTTTGCTTTTCTGCCATCTCGGCTGGATAGCGTTCAATGAACACTTTAGCTAAATCCCGAGCAGTAAATTTTTGCTCAGGATGCGCCTTAAGCGTTTCTATAATCATTTCTACTCGGGTCGCCATTAGATAGCCTCAACCAATTCTTCGCTTGACCCTAACTCGATTTCGCCCGAAAGCAATTTAGAAAGTACCATCTTTACTTGCCCCTTCTTTTTCTGCTGCTTCACTCATTTCAGCAGCAGAAGAGATCACTGCATTTGCTGCTGGTGAAATAAAATCGTCAGGAAAATTCAGCTTTCTTAAATCTCTGCGAATCATGTTTCTTAAACGAGCTAAGGTGGCATCTTTTTTATACCAATCGACGCCTGCTTTTTCGTTTATGAATGAGAGTAAGTCAGTAATAACTTTCCCCAAGTCCTCTGCTGAAAATTGTCCACGAATTGACTCATCAACGACCAGTGACTCAAGCAAAGCTACCTTTGTATTAGTGGGTTCAAGCCTATGTTTTTCCCAAGACGACGTTGGTACTGATGTTAACGGAGGTTGAGGTATTACCTTGTTCTCACTTTCTTCTTTCTTAGGCTGGCGCGCTAATAATGCTTCACGGATCAGATCGTTACAATAACCAGAGGCACCTATCAAATCTGGGAACAAACTTGCGTGATGAATATTCATCTTATGTAATTTTTTTAAACAACTATTTCTAGTGCTTGCATCATTAGGGATGTGAATTCGGCAAATGTATTCCGAAAGTTCTTCATCCTTATTAGTATCTACGCCAAATTCTATTAAGTGACGCTCTAATTCAGACTCTAATGTTTCACCATATGGTGAAAAGGTAAATAATCCCGCCTGATTAACAAGTCGCCCGTGATCATCTATTGATGGTTCAACAATTTTGAGAACAGAACCATCTTCTGACCTACCAGTACCCGCAAGGGCTTGTATAAAAGACTTATTCAATACAAATATCGTTCTGCTGTAGTTTGACGACTCTCCGCTATTTTCTATCCATGTAGGATCATCTGCACCTTCAAAAGCAAAAAATAAAGCAACATAAGGCGAACGACTCCAGTCCAACAGAGGGGTCGCCAATCCATGATGTTGACCTAATGCCCACAGTTCACTATCACTGCTCAATATTGCTTTATCATTAATTCGTCCTCTAGTCGAAAGACGAAAATTATGTAGCTGCTTCTCTGCAATATCTTTAGTTACAGCCCCATTAACTAATCGATCTAATGTTGGTTCCAACTGCCACGTATAGTGTTTTTGCCCCCTAAATACATAGTTTCCTTCAGCATCGTTATCACAGTAGTGTTTTACCACTTGATCAAAATCTTCCCAAGACTCTAATCGGCATGACGGTATCATTCCATCAATGGTTTTATTGTGTACTTTAAACTCAGGCCAAACAGGGAGATTTAGATAATATTTTTCTTCTTGCTCTTCGTAATGCTCTTCAATTGATGAAACTGAGGTCACTTATACTTCCTCCACCATCGAGCTTGGGATTAATTCTCCTGACAATAATTTAGGCAGCAGTGTGTCACGTAGAGTTGAAAGCTCTATATTTTGGCGTACATTTGCCTCAATCTTTTGGAGGAGAGGAGCAACTAATGCGTCAAATTTATTAGCAAGCTCAATTCCACTAAATGCCATTGAGTAGGTATCAAATGTCTTGGTAGTGATCGTGTCAAAGACAGCCCCGTGAGTATTGCGTTGAAGAGTGCTTACCGCCTCATTCAAATTAAAGTAATTGTAGAAATCACCAACCTCTTTACCTCGAATGCCATAACAAGACTGGTTCATACACATGTCAGTACCGACTAGGGCTAGTTTACCGACCGTACCACGAGCTGTGATAATTGTTGTCCCTTTCGGAAGCAACTTAGTCGAGGATTTATTTAGACCAAGTTCGGTAATCTTTTCATCGGTATCAACAACAAATACATTGCTTCCCGATGGTACGTCTCTAACTGAGAACCAAGGGATATCACCATTCCAATATGTTTCTTCCGAACGCTTTGGAGTTCCGCCACCAGTAAGCTGAATCAAGCTTGATAAGGTGCTTACTTCCCACCCCTCAGGAATCAAACCCAATTCAGACTCAACTAGCTTTTCTGGGAATAGCGAGGCAGTGGCCGCATCCATACCCTCTGGTTGTTCACCAGCCATCTTGGCTTTTACTGGATCGAAATCGACAAACCATGACTTGAAGATGGCTTGTGCCATTTGTTCTAGGGTTTGGTTGGTAGCTTTATTTAGCTGCAACTTACGATCGATGGCGAGTAAAAAATTACCTATTGCTTGTTGATGTTCTCGGTTCTCGACAAACGAGACTTCCATTTCTTTGATTGAATCACGAGAAAGTTCCGTTTGACCAGTTGTTCCCGTTGCAAAGCTTTCAATCAAACTTTGCTTTGACTTCATCAAATAACCAAAAAATAATGGATCAATTACGTCCTTGTCTGGTCTTACAATAGTTACATGAGTATCTACCGTAAGATTAGCTTCATTACCTAAAAATTGACCAACACGCCCTAATGTTCCAACGCCTGTCGAATTTACAAGTACATCATATTTTTGCACTAATTTTTCTGTAGGCACCTTTCTCTTAGATAGATCATTTAAACGGGCGAGTTCGAGATTAACTTGATAATCTCGAATACACTTTTGATTAACTACAGTAGCCGCCCCATCGATGATATCTGTATACTTAGGGGCAATACCTCTCGAAACATAACTTGTTAGCTCATCAGTTTTAAAGCGCATAACCCAACCCCGCTAGGTTATTCTTGATCTCAGCCTCTAGCGTTGCGGATTCTGCAAACTGCTCGCTCAACTTAGCGGTTAGCGTCGCCATCTTCTCACCAAATGGAATACCGTCATCTAGCTCTTCAGTTGCACCAACGTAGCGTCCCGGAGTCAGTACAAAATCGTGTTTGGTGATTTCTTCAAGCGTTGCTGATTTACAGAAGCCAGCTTGGTCTTGGTAAGCGATGCCATTGACTTCTGCGCCTGTTTTCCAAGCATGGTAAAGGTCGGCGACTTTCTGAATATCATCACGGGTGAAATCACGCAGTACGCGGTCTTTCATGTAGCCAAGGTTACGCGCATCAATAAACAGCACTTCACCTTTACGAGCACGCAGTTTACGACCTGCTTTATCAGTGCGAGCGGTTTTGTTTTTGGTTAAGAACCAAATACACGCTGGGATCTGGGTGTTGGTAAATAGTTGACCCGGTAGCGCCACCATACACTCGATAAGATCGTTCTCGATAAGCGCTTTACGGATCTCACCCTCGTTGTTGGTGGTTGAACTCATCGAACCGTTTGCCAATAGCAGCGCTTGAGAGCCATCTGGAGCAAGGTGATGAAGCATGTGTTGCATCCAAGCAAAGTTGGCGTTGCCTGCTGGCGGCTTACCGTACTTAAAGCGAGGGTCGTTATCATCAACGCCCGTATTCCACTCTTTCATGTTGAATGGTGGGTTCGCCATGATGAAGTCGGCACGTAAATCAGGGTGCTGAACGTTGGTGTAGGTACTCGCAGGCTCTTTACCGAAGTCGTAATCCAAACCACGGATAGCCATGTTCATTGCCGCTAGCTGCCATGTGGTGTGGTTATATTCTTGACCGTAGATAGAAATCTTCTGCTTTTGTGTCAGCGGGTCAATTTCTTTTTGGTTTGCTCTGCGCTCAATGAACTTCTCTGATTGCACAAAGAAGCCGCCAGAACCCATTGCAGGGTCATACACGCGACCTTCAAACGGTTCAATCATCTCAACAATCAACGATACGATGGACGCTGGCGTATAGAATTGACCGCCTTTTTTACCCTCAGCCAGTGCAAACTGACCAAGCATGTATTCGTAAACGTGACCAAGGATATCTTTACTGTTTAGGTCTGCGTGAACAAATGGAATTGTGGCAATCAAGTTGATTAGCTCATTCAGCTTCGCTTGATCAATTTTCAAAGCAGAATATGACTTGTTCAGCACACCTTTCAGTTTCGGGTTATCGCGTTCGATGCCCTCAAGTGCGTTATCAATCAGGTGACCAACAGAAGTGATTTTCTTCACCTTGCCGTCAATCTCAAGATCAGCACCACCAATCATTCGTGGGCCGTTACCTTGTAGGAACTGCCAACGAGATTCGGTTGGTAGCCAGAATACATTCTTCTCGGTGTAGAAGTCGCGCTGCTCAAGTTCAACTGCGATCTCGGCTGCCAATTCCTCTTCAGAGAAGTCAGCAGGGTCTAGATAGTATTCGTGATCAGGGTTAGCAAGGTCTGCTTTGATCTCTTCCTGACGCAGCTTAAACGCATCAGATACGTATTTAACGAAGATTAAGCCAAGTACAGCGTGTTTGTATTGTGCTGCATCTAACGTTGAGCGCAGCTTGTCTGCCGCTGTCCAAAGCTTGCTTTCAAGCTCTTTCAGGAATAGTTGTTCTTGTTGGTTCATTTCGGTTTTCTTTGATTCGAAAAAGTTGCGTGCATTCTACCAGTAACCATGGGGTTTTCACTGATTTCTGCCTTACTTAATAGTGATTTTTATGAAGTAAGGAGCATATTTTCGCTCCTTTAAATGCTAGCTTAGCGAGAGACTCGTTCGTAACGCAAAGGATAAAGAATGAAACTTATTAGTCTTACATTAGAAAATTATCGAGGATATCAAGAAAGAACGACTATTGAGGTTTCCGACCTGACAGCTCTTATTGGTAAAAATGATATAGGAAAAACTACCCTCCTTGATGCGTTGGGAGTTTTCTTCAATCACAAGCTTTGTAAGTTTGATGCCACGGATAAGTGCGTCTACTCCGGTGAGCAAGATGATGTTCTAATCGGCTGTGAGTTTAGCAACTTACCTGAACAGTTAATTTTAGATGAAAGAGCTAATACAACTCTCCAGAATGAGTTTTTGTTAAATGAGAGAGGAAATTTAGAATTATTCCGAATATTCAAAAAAGGTAAAGGTAACGGAGAATACGCGGCGTGGTGTGTACATCCATCAGCCAAGGATGCTAAAGGGATTCTTTACAAGAAAAACGATCAATTGAAGGCCATCGCGGAGCGACGGAGCGTCAATGTAGAAGACCAACGTGTCAATGCCTTATTGAGGCAAGGAATCTACGGCTCTATAGAAGACCTCAAACTAACGCCACAAATGATCCCACTAAAAGCAGAGGATGGGAAATCAGTTTGGGAGAGAATTTCTTCTTACCTTCCTCACTTTGCTCTATTCAGAGCTGATAGACCCAGCACAGATGAAGAAGCCGAAGTTCAAGACCCTATGAAGGCTGCTGTGAGCAACGCTCTCTCTGAATTGGACACCGAGCTAGAAAACATCAAACAGGTAGTAAGAGAAAAAACGTTAGCTGTAGCAGCGGATACAATTTCTCACTTGAACGACATTGATTCAAAATTAGCTAGTGAACTTATTCCAGAATTCAAAGTTGAACCCAACTGGGGTAGCATTTTCAAACTATCATTGATAGGGAATGACGGCGTTCATATCAACAAGCGCGGCAGCGGTGTACGTCGACTGATTCTTATCAGTTTTTTCAAAGCTGAAGCGGAACGAATCAAACGTGACAATAGCAAAAAAGGCGTTATCTATGCTATTGAAGAACCAGAAACTTCGCAGCACCCTAGTTACCAACAAATGCTTGTTGATGCTTTTAAAGAACTGTCAGAACTTGATGATTGTCAGGTAATTTTAACTACTCACGTACCAGCACTCGCTGAGAAAATTGACCTTGGAAGCTTACGTCATATTCACCGAAACGACACTGGAGACTTAATTGTCGCAAGTGGACAAGACGCAACTTATGAAGTTATAGCGAAAGATCTCGGTGTTTTGCCTGACAGCCGTGCTCAACTTATTGTCTGTCTCGAAGGGCCAAATGATATTCACTTCTTTAAGCGCTTGTCACGAAACCTCATTGCCGAAGGTATAGGTGTTCCAGATTTGAATGATGACCCTAGGATCGTTATGATCCCGCTGGGAGGAGATACTCTTCGCGATTGGGTGAATTCTCACTACCTTAAAAACTTAGGGAAACCCGAAATTCATATCTATGATCGAGATATGGCACAGCCACCAAAGTACAAGGCCACAGTAGATGCTGTGAATGGAAGAGGTGATGGCTCTCAGGCATTCTTAACCACTAAAAGAGAGCTTGAGAACTATATCTCGCCAAGAGCGATCAAGGCAGTTTTTAATGTAGATATTGAAATCGAAGATGACACCGATGTTCCGACAACTCTTGCTGGCCTGACACCCTATAGAGAAGGTAAGTGTAAGAAAAAACTTAACACCTTAGTCATGGATAAATACTCTCACGCAGATCTTGTTGAAATGGATCCAAATGGAAATATTCTAGAGTGGATGCAAGCTATTCAAAGGAATCTGGTATAGGGCGGTAACAGCTTATCGCGGACAAAAGCATTCTTGCTTCAAAGGCTAAATTGCTTTTGTCCCAAAGCGATGTGTAGTGCCACTAGTCGTGGTGTGCAATGAATCAATAAGCTATGACACCAATTTCGATAAGCGGGTACATAGGCTTCGATAAATTGGCACATCGAATCGATAGACTATGGCACCAACAGTGATTAACGGGTATTGTCGCCAAAGCGATGTGTGGTGCCACTAGTAGTTAGTGGTGTGCAACGAATCAATAAGCTATGACACTAATTTCGATAAGCGGGTACATAAGATTCGATAAACAGGCACATCGAATCGATAGACTTCGGCACCAACAGTGATAAACGTGTACAGTTCTATTCCGAAGCAACATACAGTGACAACAATTTCAATAAGCAGGCTGCTGTGGCACTGTACATCATCCCCGATCTTTAAAAAGTGCTTATACCTTGCAAAGCTCAAGAGCCATTGTTGAGTTATAGAGTGGTGCTGAGTAACATCGAAATATATCTCGATATTGCTGTTGGGTATCTAACAAAAAAGTCACTCGTATGTGCTCTGTGTAATAGGTCGAGAGTATAGAGCGCAGCCAACCCGCTATTGAGGTATCTAATAAAGCGTCGCAATTAGTAATCCAAAGCCACGTTGGTTGCTTGTTGTTTCGGATTATTTCCATAAGCTGCGATTTATTTCTGTAATTGACCTCTAGACAGAGAAGGTCAAAGTACGTTGTCTGAACCCCCATTTTGTGATTGATACAATCGTACATCTCTCTATTATCGCATCCACACTCATGATAAAAAGTATGGAACCACGTCATGTTTAACTGCCAACAACCATGTATGAAGCGTTCAGGAGAACCGATAGGCCATTGATCAATGTCTGGTGAAAATAGCTGTGAGGTTATATTGGAATTCAACGGTGCCACCTCTTTACAAACCAATGATTAAAGTAGAGTGATTTAATTCGCCTCTTAGCTCAATAGCATAAAGTCGACCGAGTATGGCATCAGCATCAATGAGCTTGTTCATTTCCTCAATCGCTCAACTAAGAGGATTGCGAGGTCTAACTGCGTACATTCCCTCTGCCCATTACTGCAACTCGATGTAGTGTGCACCAAATCGATAAACAGGCATATGTGTTTCGATAAACTATTATATCATTTCGATAAACGGGTATATATGATCGATAAACTATGATATCAGCCGTGAAAAAATTTAGTTTGAATTATTAAATTGTTATCGCTTATTACGCGATGGTTTGTCAAAAATTCAATCTAGTTAATATAAATAAGTCGTAGTATATTATCTCTAGTTACCATATCGATTAGGATATAGCCCCTTAATACGCGAGGATTATAATATGTTTGAACTGAGTATAAGTGCTGCCATCTTCCTATTTTTTCTTGGTGGCGTCTTTGGCTCCATCTTCGCCTATAAAAAAATAAAGGAAAGCTTGTCTAAAAAACACTAAATTAGTTACCAAGTCTAACTTGACAAGATAGATTACCCCATCACAGCATATTGCATTTCCCTGAAAATACTTGCTTTAATATCAACTTGCGTAACAAACCTGTGGCATTATATCGCCAAAAAAGAGAAAAATGGCGTTCTCGATTGAAGATACCTATCACTCATAAAAAACGAAACGATAGTATGCCGACAACTTATTTCGGGTCTGACAGCGGATTAAAGGCTATCGACTTTCCCATCTTCAAACGCAACTCTGTCAACTCTTCCTCTGGAAAAAATGTACACTCAGATACAAATATTAATTTGATTATTAGTTTGCCAACACACAAACTTTTATACCCAAAATGCAAAGTGGTATATCGAATCGATAAACTATGACATCAAAACGATAAACAGGTACTGTCTGCGCTGCTAGCATACCCAATGTAGTATAGTCATCACGCAAATAGCTATGCTTCAAAGTGAGAGTTACAAGGCATTCTTTATATTGCGCAGTGATTAGGTGAGTTTTATTCAGGGAAAAACAAGCAGAAGCAAGCTCAAAGAACTATTGCCTCAGGATATTGAACGTTAATTCGCTTCTATAAATGAAGTGCTGGATGCGGTAAAACTCGATAACCTTACGCTGGCTATAACAGGAACGTTGCCACTTCTCGCTCTGATGCTAAAGCCTTGCTCGAAAGTAAAGGTGCAATAGTTGTCGGCTCAGTAAGTAAACAGATACCTTTCTTGTTTATGGGTAACACTGGTCGTTATGATATTATAGGTAAAATGAAGAAAGCACATGATTTTGGCTTCAAGATCATGATCTTATAGCTCAAGGTATCGAATGTCTCTTGAGCCGACTACGGTGGCTTCAAAATATTACAAACTGGCTCTCAAATCTAATCAAGTGAACTCTGCCAAAGGTGAGAACAAAAATGCAGGCATCTAACATCGGTTTGAGGGGCTGGTTTACAAACTTTAAAAATTAAGCTGAGTTTAATTCGTAGTAAGGTGAGAATTTGAATTGGTTGCCATTCTCACCTTTTTAACTATTTTTTGGGAAAAGTGTGCGTGATGGTGAGAATGGTGAGAGACGCCTTTTAGTTACAAGGGTTTCTCATTATTTTTCACAGGTAAAGTGTAAGGGTGCATAAAGGCGAAGACGCTCTATACCCTGATGAAGACGAAGATGATGAAGAGTAATCGCATTATCTACTGCGAGTGCTTCTAAGCATTAAAAAATACCAGCCACTGTGCTGGTATTTTTGTTTCTATCTCTGATGCTATTCACTATACTCGTGCTAAATTGATCTAGCGCAAGTTTATATTACATGGAATTATCTCTCGCGGGTCTATGGCAACTCTCGCCATTAACGGACTTATCGATACCTCAAGACGACATCACTTTTCCAAATCCCCTTAGTCATGTTCTCCCCAATACACTCACCGAGCTGACGATCGCCGAGCAAGAGTGGCATTTGATGCATGACATTGACGTCGATGAAGCAATGCTCGCTTTTCCTGCAATCGACCTGATCATGGGTGGAGTGGATTATTATGCCGAGGTGCGACTCAATGGGGTTGCGGTCTTTGATTGTGATGGCACGCAAGCGCGCTATAAAAAAAATATTCGTCCTTATTTACAGCTTGGTCGTAACCGCTTTGAAATTCTTTTTCTTGAGCAAGATGAAGATTGGTTGCTAGACGAAGAGCTGCAAGCTGTGTGTACTTTGAATCAAGAGCAGTATCAACCACACGATACCCGCATGGGTATTTGGCAAGCGCCTTATTTGCAGTTTATACGCCATGTCCGTTTAGAGCATGTCAGTACTGAACAGATTTGGCACCACGGCGGTGGCTGTGAGTTTTTGGTTAATCTTTACTATAAGACTTACGCATCAGGCTTGGTTTCAGCTGCAGTGAAATTTAATGGCATGACCTACCAGTTGCCGATTGATGTACGAAATAATCATACATCCGCTCTATTTCAAATCGAGGCGCCGATCTTCCATAATCCGACTCAGGCGGGTGGTGATTACTTATATCTGTTAGAAGTCAGCCTTGATGGTCAAACCCAACGTTTTAATGTTGGGCTATGTGAAGACCTTTGTGTGCAGCATTACCCATTGTAGCAGTCAGTTAATGAGCACAAGCCCAAGGTTGGGCGGATTGATGCTGTGCTTGTTTACGTAACCAGACTTTTTCATGGAAGTAGTAAGCACAAGTGTTAATCGTAGGTTCGATTGCCGCCATGATACCGCCAACAAAAGCATCACCTGTTAATAAGTAAACCACACTAAACGCGACACTAAAGTGGATCACCGCAAAGCTGGTGGTTTTTACTTTAGCTGATTGGGCTAAACGTTGTAGAGATCGAGATTTCGTCCACACTAGTTCATGAAAATAGAACGCAACCGTATTCACGCTTGGCTCAATCATCGCAATCATGCTACCGATAAGAATATCACCGGTTAGTAAGTAGGCGACACTAAAGGCGATAGTAAAGTGAATTGAAGCAAAGGTCAGAGTCTTTTTCATGATGATCAGCTTATGTACGAAATGATAGGTTCATTATTAGTTAGTTGCTTGATAAAGAAAAATGGCTTGTATATATAATATTGATAGCTAAAAACTATTAAGGCGCTCATATTGAGCGCCTTTTTGTTGAGTTTAAATCCGTAATGCTACGAATTAGCGGTGTGGTTTAACCACCAAAACTTGTATCGGTGAGGCTTGTACAACTTTGCTGGCGACAGAGCCGAGTACGGCTTTATCGAGTTTAGAACGCTTATGGCTTGGCATAACAATCAGGTCTGCCCCTAACGTGTCTGCGTATTGCAAAATCGTTTTGTACGCTTTGCCTTCAGCGATATGCACTTGATAAGGTACTTGCTCATTAATATGTTGTTTAGCAAAAGCATTGAGCTGAGCACTGACATCTTGCTTCATTTTTTGCGCAGCATCTTTAGGAAAATAGCTGGCGACCATCGACATATGAATGCCCGGCAGCACATTTAATAAATGCAGTTGCGCATTAGATTGCTTGGCATGCCAAACCGCAATTTCAATCGCACGATCTGAGAAGCCTTTTTCATTTAAGTCAACTGGAACAAGGATCTGTTTATACATACATTTTTCTCAGTGAGGCCCTAATACTAGGGCCTTTAGTGGATTAGGCTGTTAATGATTGTTGGCGAATACGGCGTCGTTGATTAGCGCCCATTAAGAAAACAATCATCAAGCAAGGAATGAAGACCCACTCTTTCATCGGTCGTTCTGCATCTTGAATAACCCAGTCAATTTGCCAGTCGAAATCAATACCTGAGGCTTCTGCCGGGCTACCAAATTCAACCATATCAACCATCATCTTTCCGTCACTTTCATTGAGCATTAAGCCCATTGAACTTAGTCGCTCTTCGGCCGTAACAGCGTCATCATCAAAGGGAAGGCGCACGGTTTTTTCAATATAGTCCCCGATCAGGTTCTCTCCTGAAACTCGCAATTCTATCGGTTGGCCAACATTAAGGGATTGGGTTATTTCAGCTATTTCGACACCGGGTGAGATATCTTTGGCTGGGTAAACCATATCCCACCAAAAACCAGGACGGAAAAACGAGAAGGTTAGAACCAATAGCAATAAATTCTCCCACCATTTATTGCGGGTTAGCCACCAACCTTGTGTCGCGGCAGAAAACAGCAACATCGCTATGATCGATGAGATCACGGTGAGTGCCAGATGCCACCAAGAGTCAATGCCCATCAACAATAGCTGGGTATTGAAAATAAACATAAAGGGCAGAATGGCAGTACGAATATCGTAAGTAAAACCTTGAATACCAGTGCGGATCGGATCGGATTTAGCGATGGCGGCGGCGGCAAAAGCAGCTAAACCAACGGGGGGAGTATCATCTGCGAGTATGCCAAAATAGAACACAAACAAGTGAACGGCGATCAATGGAATGATCAAACCATGCTGCGCACCTAAGGTAACGATAACCGGCGCCATTAAGGTTGAAACTACAATGTAGTTGGCGGTGGTGGGCAAGCCCATACCGAGGATCAAACTGATCACGGCGGTAAAGAGCAACATCAGTAGAATATTACCGCCAGAGATAAACTCAACGAACTCAGTCATCACTAGGCCAATACCAGTCAAAGTTACCACGCCAACCACAATACCAGCGGCGGCGGTCGCAACACCGATGCCAATCATGTTACGTGCACCCGTTACTAAGCTTTCGGCTAGGTCGATAAAGCCTTGCTTGGTTTGTTCTTGGATATCGCCGGTTTTTGCCATTATAGCCTTGAGTGGGCGTTGCGTGATCAAGATAAAGATCATAAACACTGTAGCCCAAAAGGCTGATAGACCGGGAGAAAAACGTTCCACCGTTAAGCACCAAACCAAAACCACAATAGGCAGTAGGTAATGTAGACCTGACTTTATCGTTGGGCCGGGATCGGGTACTTCTGTCAACTCCGCATCGATCTCGATATCCCCTTCTTTGGCGTACTTAGCAGACACGCGCAATAGGGCGATATAAGCGATCAGTAAGGCTCCGGCCATGATTGGCGTTGCAGCATCGCCAAAGACATCTTTCGTCCAACCGACCCCATAGTAAACCGCAGCACTGACGACACATAAACCCAAAATAGTGCCGGTGAACGACAATAGACTTTGGATCAAGGTTGGATTATGTCGACGCGGTAAGCCCTCCATGCCCGCCTTACACGCTTCGAGGTGGACAATATAAATCAATGCAATATAAGAAATGAGTGCCGGTAGTAGGGCTGCTTTGATCACTTCTACGTAAGAAATACCCACATATTCAACCATTAAAAATGCAGCAGCCCCCATGATTGGTGGTGTGAGCTGACCATTAGTTGAAGCGGCAACTTCGACAGCACCGGCTTTGGTTCCGGGAAAGCCGACTCGCTTCATCAGCGGGATGGTAAAGGTACCGGTTGTCACCACGTTGGCAATGGAAGAGCCAGAGACTAGGCCTGACAAGCCTGATGCGACGACTGCTGCTTTTGCTGGGCCACCTTTCATGTGGCCAAGTAGCGAAAAGGCTACCTTGATAAAGTATGCCCCGGCCCCCGCGCGTTCAAGCATGGCGCCGAATAGTACAAATAGGAATACGAATGAGGTTGAAACGCCAAGCGCAACACCAAAGACCCCTTCGGTGGTGAGCCACAAATGTGACATTGTTTTATTTAAACTCGCGCCTTTATGGGCGATAACATCTGGCATGTGAGGGCCAGCAAAGGTATAGAGTAAGAAGACGGCAGCCACAACCATCAGCGGTGGTCCCAATGCACGACGCGTTGCTTCAAGCAGTAATAACATCCCGACCACTGAAATTATGATATCGGGTGAGGTAGGAGCGCCTGAACGATCGGCCAGTTGAGCATAAAATATATAGATATAGGCTGCAGAGAAGCTGCCAGCTAGCGCGAGAATCCAGTCGAAGACAGGAATACGATCGCGGGGCGATCCTTTTAGCGCAGGGTAGGCAGTAAAGGCCAAAAAGATAGCAAAAGTGAGATGTATTGCTCGTGCTTCAGTATCGTTTAATACTGCAAAATTAAAAATAAACGGTAGTGGGGATGCGTACCAAAGTTGAAATAGAGACCAACATAGCGGTACAAACCATAAGATACGTCCAGGAATGCCTGATGGTGAGCGTGCTCCGGTATCGGATTGTGCGACCATTTCCTGCACATCTTGCGACGGTGTTGTAGTCTGCGTCATGTACCTTATCCTTATTATAACTGGTCCAATTCATAACTAATGTTGAACCTGAATCCGCACCTATCAGTGTAGTTAGCTGACTAGAAAATGCGTATCGATTGATTTACTAGGTAAAAAAGAGGTAAGGCTTAGATTAAGCCTAAAGACGTCTGTTGCGAGACGTTGGAGGTCAACAAGGAGGCGAAGCCTCCTTGTTGTTAGTTACTAAAAGAGCGGCTTATTTAAGAAGGCCGACTTCTTTGTAGTATTTCACTGCACCCGGGTGAAGAGGGATAGAAAGGCCTGCTTTCACCATGTCTTCTTTTTTCAGGTTTGCAAAGGCTGGGTGTAGGCGTTTAAAGGTATCAAAGTTTTCAAATACGGCTTTCGCTACGTTGTAAGCTACTTCATCTGAAACATCAGCCGTCGTTACCATTGTTGCCGCAACACCGAAGCTATTGACATCTTGGTCTGTACCACGGTACATGCCTGCAGGCACTGAGCTAAATGCGTAGTAAGGGTTAGCATTTACGATCGCTTCAATTTGTTCACCCGTTGCAGGGATTAGCTTAGCATCACATGATGTTGTCGCTTCTTTGATTGAACCGTTTGGGTGACCAACAACGTAGACAAACGCATCGATTTTATTGTCACACAATGCTTGAGAACGCTCAGAACCTTTCAGTTCAGAAGCTAATTTAAAGCTGTCATTCGTCCAACCCATGGCGTCCATTACAACGCCCATGGTCGCACGGTCACCAGAACCAGGGTTACCAATGTTGACGCGCTTGCCTGCTAGGTCAGAAACATTTTCGATGCCCGCATCAGAGCGAGCGATGATGTTGAAAGGTTCGGTATGAAGCGAGAACATAGCACGTAAGTTTTTGTACGGGCCTTGCTCAGAAAATTTACTTGTGCCGTTGTAACCGTGGTATTGCCAGTCTGACTGAACGATACCAAAATCAAGTTCTCCGGCACGAATGGTATTAACGTTGTAAATAGAACCACCCGTTGATTCAACTGAACAACGAATGTTGTGATCTTTACGACCTTTATTGACCAGTTTACAAATGGCACCACCGGTTGGGTAGTAAACACCAGTTACAGAACCGGTACCAATAGTGATAAATTCTTGTGCGTTAACAGCACCAGCACCCATAACAGCTGCCGCAATTGCGCCAGCTTGAATAAGTTTGTTCAATGCCATGAATTTTCCTTCCTTTATTCATTATTAACCCCACTGCAAGTGTAGTTGCTGTGGGAATTTCCTATATTAGAAACGGCATCTTTTCCATGCGATTTAATAGAAAAGTGTCTGAATAGTACCAAAAAAACAACAGATAATTATATGATTGTTAAACATTTTAGCAACATTTGCTGCTGTACCAGTGGTTTTATCTATTGTAATTTGTAATTAAAATTGTTTTATATCAGTGTGTTATGTGTATTTTGGGTGAAGGGAGGAGTTTTATTTAAGATGTGACATAAATCACACTGCAAAAGACAGCGCGATTTATGATAATTGATTCGTTGATAGGGGTTAACCTGCGTACTCAAATAACTGACATACAGAGTTAAACAACTGCTCAGTAGTAATGTTTGCCGTTGGTGTAATGAAAATAGTGTCATCACCTGCGACAACGCCAAGAATACCTTCGGCTTTACCTAAGGAATCAAGCAAACGTGCGATAAGTTGTGCTGCACCTGGTCCAGTATGTATCACTACCAGGGCTGCATTGTGGTCGATATCAAGTACGAGTTCTCTTAAAGAGCTTGAAACCGTTGGAACTCCAAATTCAGCTGGTAAACAGTAGACCATTTCCATTTTTGCATTGCGTGTTCGAACTGCCCCAAATTTAGTCAACATACGAGACACTTTGGATTGGTTGATGTTTTCGAACCCTTCCGTTTTCAATGCTTCAACGATGTCCCCTTGCGAGCCAAAGCGTTCTTCTTTTAATAGTGCCTTAAATGCACGAACTAGGTTGTCTTGTTTTTCTGAATGACGCATGGTTCTCTTTCTTTTCGTCACGTAATCAAGTGAATATTCTCGCATATATATGCATTTCCTGCCAGTTAACCATTGAAAAAAAGTCAATTAAGTCACACAAAAGCAATCATTAATTGCTGATAGAAATGATTGTTAAACCATTGTCATGTAAGGGGTTTGTTATGTTATTATGCGGGCGATATGTAGCACGTAAAGTGCGAGGTGCGCAACCTCGCAAAGCTGACGTTAAAGAATTGTAATCAGAGGTTAATTACTATAGCTTTGGCTATAGAACAGACTAAAAATTACCCTACCAATATATAAAGAGATGATTTCTCAAGGAGAACTACGATGAAAGTAGCCGTTATTGGTGCCGCTGGCGGCATCGGACAAGCTTTAGCCCTACTACTGAAGAATCGCCTACCAGCAGGTTCTGATCTGGCCCTTTATGATATTGCACCTGTTACCCCAGGTGTGGCCGCTGATCTGAGTCACATCCCAACACCAGTATCGATCAAAGGTTATTCTGGTGAAGATCCTACGCCTGCACTTGAAGGTGCAGATGTGGTATTGATCTCGGCGGGTGTTGCGCGTAAGCCTGGTATGGATCGTGCGGATCTATTTAATGTGAACGCAGGTATTGTTAAAGCGTTGGCAGAAAAAATTGCGGTAACGTGTCCGAAAGCGTGTATCGGTATCATCACTAACCCTGTTAACACGACGGTACCTATCGCGGCTGAAGTGCTGAAAAATGCAGGCGTATACGATAAGCGTAAGCTGTTTGGTGTGACGACACTGGATGTTATTCGTTCAGAAACCTTTGTTGCTGAACTAAAAGATAAAGATCCAGGCGACGTTCGTGTTCCTGTTATCGGTGGTCACTCTGGCGTGACAATTCTACCGTTACTTTCTCAAGTAGAAGGTGTTGAGTTTACCGCTGAAGAAGTTGAAGCGTTGACGAAACGTATTCAAAATGCCGGCACCGAAGTTGTTGAAGCAAAAGCGGGTGGCGGTTCTGCAACACTTTCAATGGGTCAAGCGGCGTGTCGTTTTGGTCTATCGCTCGTGAAAGCACTACAAGGTGAGCAAGGCGTGGTTGAGTGTGCTTATGTAGAAGGTGGCAGTGAGCATGCAACCTTCTTTGCTCAACCAATTAAGCTTGGTAAAGATGGCGTAGAAGAAGTTCTAAGTTACGGTGCGCTAAGTGATTACGAGAAAGCAGCGCTGGACGGCATGCTAGAAACATTGAATGGTGATATTGAAGTTGGTGTTGATTTCGTAAAATAATGTAATCAAAGCTCAACGTAAAAGCCGATCTTATGATCGGCTTTTTTGATCCTTGCCGCTGCTTGTTCGTAAGCAAACAGAACAAGGAGTCGGAAATGGAAATTAATCATCTATATAAAGGCATGTTGATAGATTGCCATCATGGTATCAGTGAAGTTTTGATCGTTGACAGCGTGACACGTTCAGTTCTCGTTAAGAACACAAAAACGCACCATCAAGAGGCGCTCGGCTTGGATGAAGTGTTTGATGAACCGCAATTACATCCGGGCTGTGACAAATACTATTAATGACGGATTGATAAAAAAGGTAAGCCGAGGCTTACCTTTTTCGTTTTGCTAGGGCGCATTGCTAGCGCTGAGCTTATTTGGTGCGATTTACAGACAAGTGAGCAAGTGTAATCAAAGCTTGTTTGTATTCTGATTCTGGCAGCACAGCCAATTCAGCAATCGCTTTGTCTGCTTCTTCATTCGCTTTTTGGCGGGTGTAATCCAAAGATCCTGCTTGATCCATGATGGCAAGAATATCATTCAAACGATCCATGCCGTTCGATTTTTCGATCGCTTCACGGATCATTGCCGCTTGTTCTTTATCACCGTGATGCATGGCATGGAGTAATGGTAGAGTTGGCTTGCCTTCTGCAAGGTCATCTCCGACATTTTTACCCATATCTTCACCATCAGAGGTGTAGTCCATCACGTCGTCAATTAATTGGAATGCGGTACCAAGATACTTACCGTAGTTTTGCAGCGCTAATTCTACTTCCGCAGGTGAGTCGGTTAAGATCGCACCAATTTGAGTTGCCGCTTCAAATAAACGAGCTGTCTTGGAGTAGATGACCTGCATGTAGTTTTCTTCGGTCGTATCGGGGTTGTTGCAGTTCATTAACTGTAAAACTTCGCCTTCTGCAATAACGTTGACCGCATCACTCATCAATTTGAGGATTTTTAACGAGCCTAACTCCGTCATCATTTGGAAAGAGCGAGTGTAGATAAAGTCGCCAACTAGGACACTTGCTGCGTTACCAAAAGCGGCATTTGCAGTGGCTTTACCACGACGCATATCTGATTCGTCAACGACATCATCGTGCAACAAGGTTGCAGTATGGATGAACTCGATAAAGGCGGCGGAAGTGGTATGCGCCTCTCCTTGATAGCCTAGAGCTCGAGCAGTTAAAACCGCAAGAAGTGGGCGGATACGTTTACCGCCACCACTGACAATGTAGAAA
Source organism: Vibrio scophthalmi LMG 19158 (assembly GCF_000222585.1). Taxonomy (GTDB): domain Bacteria; phylum Pseudomonadota; class Gammaproteobacteria; order Enterobacterales; family Vibrionaceae; genus Vibrio; species Vibrio scophthalmi. The sequence goes on from NZ_AFWE01000040.1 coordinate 70,873, forward strand.
CCTAGTTGGTTAATCAGGGATACATCAGAGTTTAGTTGTGCTTGAATTGTTTCATTCACTTTTGCCATGTCACTGGCAGTAAGCGTTTGGATAGCTTTAAAATCCATTGTTATTCCGGCTGAGGTTAGGACCTGTCTGGTGTTTACACATTCTTTAATAGATGAATAATACACTAAAAAACGTTGAAAAATACATGCTTTAAGGGCATGATCTCGGCACTTTTATTTGGCGATTACCTTTTCGCCATTTTTTTAAAAATATGGCTTGTCATAGGCAAGGCTCTTCTGTAGAATCTGCGCCCTATTGATGATTAGTTTAGCGCACACCCAAATTGCTAAAATGCATGTAAAGGCTGTGCGGAAAAAGCGGAGTAAAATATGTACGCTGTTTTCCAATCTGGTGGTAAACAACACCGTGTAAGCGAAGGTCAAACTCTTCGTTTAGAGAAATTAGACGTTGAAACTGGTGCGACAATTGAATTTGATAAAGTTCTACTTGTTGCTAACGGTGAAAACATTCAAGTTGGTGCACCTCTTCTTGAGGGTGGCAAAGTTGTAGCTGAAGTTGTACAACACGGTCGTGGCGATAAAATCAAAATCGTTAAGTTCCGTCGTCGTAAGCACTCACGTAAGCAGCAAGGTCACCGTCAGTGGTTCACTGAAGTGAAAATCACTGCAATCAACGCTTAATCGTATTAGGAGAGCTTAACAATGGCACACAAAAAAGCTGGTGGTTCTACTCGTAACGGCCGCGATTCAGAAAGCAAACGCCTAGGTGTTAAACGTTTCGGTGGCGAGTCTGTTCTTGCAGGTAACATCATCGTTCGTCAACGTGGTACTAAATTCCACGCTGGTAACAACGTAGGCCTTGGTAAAGACCACACTCTTTTCGCTCTTACTGAAGGTAAAGTGAAATTTGAAGTTAAAGGTCCTAAGAACCGTAAATTCGTAAGCATCGAAGCAGCTGAGTAATTCACGCTTCTAGCTTAGAATTAGGTTTCTAGCTGAATTTAAAAGCCCTGCCAAATCGGCGGGGTTTTTTATTTATACGAGAACCAAATAACCAGAAGCTTTTGGGCAACGTTATTCTAAGTGACTAACGTTTAAAGGAAAACCTCTCGTTATTTGGTCCAAAGTAGGGCGGTCCAAGATCTCAGGTGATCGATCTGTATATGGGATCTGCTAGAATTTATATCGTGGTTATGGAACCGTTTTGGTTCTAAACATGATATTGCAACGCACAAAATGCGGAGTAACAGATGAAATTCGTTGATGAAGCGGTAGTTAAAGTTCAAGCTGGCGACGGCGGTAGCGGTGTTGTTAGTTTTTGGCGTGAAAAATTCATCACCAAAGGTGGTCCTGATGGTGGTGACGGTGGCGATGGCGGTGATATTTATATCGTTGCTGATGAGAACCTTAACACTCTAATTGATTACCGTTTCCAGCGCTTCTATGAAGCGGAACGTGGTGAGAATGGTCGTGGTGGTAACTGTACTGGTAAACGCGGTAAAGATAAAATACTGCGAGTTCCTGTTGGTACACGTGCTGTTGACATTCATACCAATGAAATTGTGGCTGAAGTTGCGGAACATGGTAAGAAAGTGATGGTTGCTAAAGGCGGCTGGCACGGTCTTGGTAACACGCGCTTTAAGTCTTCAGTAAACCGTGCACCTCGTCAAAAGACGTTAGGTACCAAAGGTGAAATTCGTGAATTGCGCCTAGAGCTACTATTGCTAGCTGACGTTGGTATGCTTGGTTTACCAAATGCGGGTAAATCTACCTTCATTCGTGCAGTGTCTGCTGCCAAACCAAAAGTAGCGGATTACCCATTTACGACTCTGATCCCTAGCCTAGGCGTGGTAAGTGTTGTTGCTGAGAAGAGCTTCGTTGTCGCTGACATCCCTGGTCTTATCGAGGGTGCGGCTGATGGTGCTGGTCTAGGTATTCGTTTCCTTAAACACCTTGAGCGTTGTCGTGTTCTGCTGCACATGATCGATATCATGCCGGTTGATCAATCGGATCCGATCCAAAATGCATTGACGATCATTGATGAGCTAGAACAGTACAGTGAGAAACTGGCAGACAAACCTCGTTGGTTAGTGTTTAACAAAGTGGATCTGATGCCTGAAGAAGAGGCCGATGAGATCATCGAAGGTATTTTGGATGCACTTGGCTGGGAAGAAGAATACTTCAAAATTTCAGCGGTAAATCGTCAAGGTACTAAAGAGCTTTGTTACAAGCTTGCTGACTTTATGGAAACGCTACCACGCGAATTGGAGCAACTTAGTGAAGAAGACAAAGTCGACTTCATGTGGGATGATTACCATAAAGACGCAATGTCAGGCAAAAACGTTATCACTGAAGATGGCGATGATGATGACGATGACTGGGATGACGAAGAAGATGACGGCCACGTTGTCTACGTTCGCGATTAATCCGATCGAATAAAAAAACCGCTATTATTTGCGGTTTTTTTCGCCTCAAATATTTTTACGTCTTAAATCAAAGTTATTTGCATTAAATTTGTTCACAATATTGTTGCCCTTTTCTATATAGGGATTGGACAGAGGGACAGGACGCAAGGCGTTATTCAATTAGTATGGAAGCTGAGTTGTATGGAAACCAAATTGTATGGAAACTAAGCAAAGAGCGGTCTCGCGCTTAATTGCTCAAGCAGGACAAATGTTGCTAGCTCATGGCGCCGAAAGCGCATTGGTTGGCAGTATCATGGAAAGGATTGGTTTGGCCTGTGACATGGATGAAGTGGAAGTGTCGTTATCGGCAAGTTCATTGGTGGTCACTACGGTATACCATGGCCACTGTATTACCACTGCGCGACGCTGCCCAGATCGTGGCATCAATATGCGTGCTATTACTCAAGTTCAGCGTATTTGTATCATGCTTGAACGTGGCATTATTGATGACTATCTTGCCCAGCATAAGCTCAATCAAATCAGTCCCAAGCGTTATAACCGTTGGTTAGTCGTCGTGATGATCGGTTTATCCTGTGCGGCATTTAGCCGTTTAGCAGGAGGAGACTGGATGGTTTTTGCTATGACATTTCTTGCCTCTTCCGTTGGCATGATCGTAAGACAAGAAATAGGCCATCGACATTTCAATCCTCTGGTTAATTTCACGGTGACCGCGTTTGTAACGACCGCTATTTCAGTTCAAGCGGTGGTGCACGAATTGGGTAATGCCCCGACGATTGTGATGGCTTCTTCGGTCCTAATGCTGGTTCCCGGTGTGCCGTTAATCAACTCAGTGGCCGATATGCTCAAAGGTTATGTCAATATGGGCATCGCCCGCTTTGTGATGGCAAGTTTACTGACATTGGCAACCTGTCTTGGCATTGTTGCGGCGATGAGCTTATTTGAAGTGTGGGGGTGGTTAGTATGATTAACTTAGAACTGTTGATCGGTCTATTGAATGACATGTTTTTTGCCGCCATTCCTGCCGTAGGTTTCGCACTAGTCTTTAACGTACCGCAAAAAGCGCTGATTTATTGCGCTTTAGGGGGCGCAATTGGCCATGGCTCTCGTTACTTGATGATGCATTTTGGGGTTCCCATTGAGTGGGCTTCCTTTTTTGCTGCCACTTTGGTTGGCATGATTGGTGTGTATTGGTCGCGTAAGTTATTTGCTCATCCGAAAGTCTTTACGGTTGCGTCATTAATTCCGATGGTTCCTGGTGTTTTTGCTTTTAAAGCGATGATTGCCCTCGTGGAATTGAACCATCGTGGTTTTGAACCACAGTTGCTGGAAATGCTCACGACCAACTTTCTCAAAGCGATGTTCATTATCGCTGGTTTAGCGGTTGGCTTAGCCATGCCAGGCTTGTTATTCTATCGCCGTCGTCCGATTGTATGATCGGCCTTATCATTGACCTTGTTATGGACCTAAGGATGAAGAATGATCATTAGTATGATTGCTGCAATGGCAAACGATCGTGTGATTGGCAAAGATAATCAAATGCCGTGGCATCTCCCTGCTGATTTTGCGTGGTTTAAGCGCTGCACCATGGGAAAGCCTGTGGTGATGGGGCGCAAAACCTATCAATCTATTGGTCGTCCATTACCAGGACGTCAAAACATTGTGATCAGTCGAGATAATCAACTTCAGATTGACGGAGTCACTACGGTGACAAGCATCGAACAAGCACTTGCTGCGGCTGGTGAGGTTGAAGAGGTTGAAGAGGTCATGATTATTGGTGGCGGCGCAATTTATGCGGCTTGTTTGCCCATTGCTAATCGCCTCTACGTGACTTATATCGATGCGAACGTCGATGGGGATACTCAATTCCCAATTTGGGATGATAGCTTTGTAGAGAGCCACTCTGAGAGCTACAAAGCGGATGAGAAGAACCTTTACGATATGCGCTTTGTTATCTTGGATAAGTAAGAACACTTCGTTGTGAGAAGCGAGAGCTGAAATATTATTGCGGTTTCTCTGTTGTAGATCCGCTTCACGTTCTCGTTTCTTAAAGCTTAGTGCTCTCGATTCTGATCTCTCACAGCAAAGTAGAATGTGCTGCCTTAACTTATGTTAGCGCAGGCTGGACAAAGTATTGCTTGTCTTCCCAACGTAACATGGTTAATTCTCCGCCCCATACACAGCCTGTGTCCAAGCCGACTTCCCTCTGACCAAAGTGACCTTCAAGCGCTGCCCAGTGGCCAAATAGTACGGTTTTACCAATGTCTTTACGACTCGGTAGATCAAACCATGGCATTAGCTCGTTTGAATCCACTTCGTTAGGCGGTAGTTTGCATTGCATATCTAAACGGCCATCGGTAAAGCAGAAACGCATACGAGTAAAGGCGTTGATAATATAACGATAACGCTCGATACCTTGTAAGTTGTCATGCCAAAAGTCGGGAAGGTTGGCATACATGTTTTCGATTAGCCAAGGCCATTGCTCGCTCTGAAGAATTTGTTCAACTTCACGGCTAGCATTGCGGGCAGTGGTTAAATCCCACTGTGGTGAAATACCTGCGTGACTCATGACAAACTCATCATGTTCAGCCAAAAGCGGTTGATAACGGAGCCAAGTGAGCAACTCTTCTTTATCTTCTGCCGCAAAGATTGCTGCCGTTTTATCTTTCTCTTTTACGTGATGAATTCCCAATGACACCGCAAGTAAATGTAGGTCATGGTTACCAAGAACAACCACAGCACTGCTACCAAGCTGTTTAATAAAGCGCAATGTTTCGAGTGATTTTGGTCCGCGAGCAACAAGATCGCCAGCGATCCAAAGTTGATCATTGTTTGGGTTGAATTCTACCTTTGCGAGCAGTTGCTGTAGCTCATCGAAACAGCCTTGAATATCGCCGACGATATAAGTTGCCACTAAGTGTTCCTAATTTAATACGTTGGGGATTGCGAGGCGAAAAGGGTCAATCTCAGCAATGAACTGCTGGCCTTTTTCATCTAGCATTATGTACTGACCTTGCATCACGCCAACCGGAGTTTCAATCGCCGTGCCGCTGCTATAACTATACTCATCAAGACCATCAATAAAAGGCTGTTGGCCAACGACGCCATCGCCCGCCACGTTGACTTGTTTACCATTGGCATCAGTAATTAACCAGCGTCGGCTGATCAGCTGTACGGTTTGTCGGCTGAGGTTTTTAATTGTCACCAAGTAGGCAAAAATATAGTGATTTTCGGCAGGGTTAGATTGTTCGGCAATATATTTGCTGTGAACTTGGATTTTGATACAAGGTTGAGTGACATCCATGTGATAACTCCTCGTAGCATTGTGTGGTGTTAAAAGAAAAGGGCGCCTGAGCGCCCTTAAAAATTATACATGGTTTGCGTCAAGCCAGTTGGCCATCGCAACAAACTGCTCTAGCGTTAGGTTTTCTGGACGCAATGCTGGATTGATGCCCAGCTCTTCTAGAGTTTCAACCTCTATCAGGCCTTTATAGCAGTTGCGAATGGTCTTACGGCGTTGGTTAAAGCCTTCGCGACATACGCGCTCAAGCCATTTTAGGCTTGTTGTTGGGTGAGGCAGTACTTCATATGGCATTAAGCGTACCACGGCAGAGTCCACTTTTGGTGGCGGAACAAATGCGGTTGGTGGTACTTCAAGCACAGGCACGACTTTACAGAAGTATTGTGCCATTACGGTTAGACGGCCGTATGCTTTGCTGCCTGGGCCTGCTGCTAAACGGTTAACCACCTCTTTTTGCAACATGAAGTGCATGTCTTGAATGTCCGCGTGGAATTCAAACAGGTGGAACATCAATGGTGTTGAGATGTTGTACGGCAGGTTACCAAAAATACGTAGCTTATTGTTTGGTTTTACCAGCTGTGCGAAGTCGAAGCGCATTGCATCGCCTTCGTGAATCGTTAGCTTGTCTGCCAGTTCTGGGTGGTTACGCAGACGCTCAGCAAGATCGCGGTCAAGTTCGATAACAGTAAATTTATCGACTTCGCGACCGACAGGTTCTGTGATAGCACCAAGGCCAGGACCGATCTCTACTAGGTTTTGACCTGGTAGTGGATTGATGGCAGAAACGATACCATCAATGATATAAGGATCGTTTAGGAAGTTTTGACCAAAACGTTTACGCGCTTTGTGCCCTAAATGGACATCATTTCTCATTGTTTCTTCTCTACTAAATCTATTGCATGCGTCAGCGCTGTTCGGAAGCTCCCTGTGTCCGCAAGACCGGTTCCTGCTAGGTCAAGAGCTGTTCCGTGATCAACCGATGTTCTTATAAAGGGTAGACCAAGTGTAATATTAACTGAACGTCCAAATCCTTTGTATTTCAGGACTGGCAATACTTGGTCATGGTACATACCCAATACCGCATCGGCATCTTGTAAGTATTTCTCATTGAAGATGGTATCGGCGGGAAGTGGACCTATCAGGTTTATTCCTTTCTGAGCTTTAATCCGCTCTAGGGTAGGAGTGATAGTTTCAATTTCTTCTCGACCTAAGCAGCCATCTTCTCCTGCGTGAGGATTAAGCCCGCAAACATAGATGTTTGGCTGACGAATAGCAAATTTTTCTACTAAATCACGATGTAAAATATCAATGATTTTTTCCAATCGCTCCTCAGTAACGGCTTTCGAAACGTAGGCGAGTGGGATATGTGTCGTTACTAAAGCAACGCGCAGCCCTTCTGTTGCCAGCATCATTACCACTAAAGGGGTGTTCGACTTTTCGGCAAAAAATTCAGTATGACCACTAAACGCAACGCCTGCTCTATTGATCACGCCTTTATGTACTGGGCCAGTCACTACCGCATCAAACTCATGGTTCATACAGCCTACGGCTGCACGCTCTAATGTGTTGAGCACATAGTGGCCATTCGCTTCATCAAGTTTACCGGCAACAACAGCTTGCTCGGTGGCAATATGATCAACAATCAAACAACCTGCTTGCTGTGGTGATGCAGGAAGGGTGGCATCGTAATCTTGTAGTGTCACATCAATGCCGAGCAGTTGAGCGCGCTCGGCGAGCATTGTTTTGTCTGCACAGACCACAATTTGATGATCCCAGCTCTCTTTTGAAAGTGCTAAGACTAAATCTGGGCCAATGCCTGCAGGTTCACCTGCGGTGACAACAATGCGCTTAATTGACATTACGTTGATCCTTGACCATTTCAACGTAAGCACCGGCACGCAATTCTTGTACCCATGCACTGGCTTCTTCGTTGAATTTACGATTGAACAAAATACGGTAAGCCTTGTTCTTCATTGCCGAATCGGTGCGGTCTACTTCGCGACGATCCAGTACTTCAACAATATGCCAGCCGTGTACCGTTTTAAATGGTGCGCTAATTTGGCCAACCGCTAGAGTGTCCACTTGGTGCTTAAATTCTGGCACGTAGAGATCAGAGGTTTGGTAGCCAAGTTCACCATTTTGAGCTGCTGAGCCAGGATCTTGACTGTATTGTTGAGCAAGTTCTGCAAACGTTGCTTCGCCTGCATTAATTTGGCGAATAAATTCATTTAACTGCTTTTGAACACCGTCATCACTTAAGATTACTGTCGGCTTAATCAAAATATGACGCGCATTGATTTCTGTTACCGCGACAGTTTCAAGACCTTTAACATCTTCTAATTTTAGAATATGGAAGCCAGCACCACTGCGGAATGGGCCGATAACGGTGCCTTTATTTTGCAGTTTGATTTGATCAGCAAAGATGGTTGGCATCTCTTCTTTACGCATCCAACCCCAATCGCCACCTTGTAGCGCTTTCGGCCCTTTTGAATAGGCGTAAGCAAGCTTTGCAAAATCTTCACCATTATTGAGTTTTTCAACCAGCTCTTTTGCTTGTGCTTCGACTTGTGATTTGTCATCACCATCGTTGACACGCAATTGAATGTGGCCAATTTTGTACTGCACGGTCGCACTGGTCTCTTGCGCTAACACTTCCGCGAGGTTTTCAACTTCTGCTGGTAAAATATTGATGCGGCGACGAACTAATGCATTACGTGCTTCGCTGGCTGCGATCTCATTGCGAACTTGTTCTCGAAACTCAGGGTAGCTAATGCCTTGAGCGGTAATTGCAGCGCTGAGTTGCTCAACTGTCTGATTGTTTCTTTCTGCGATATCAGCAATGGCATCGTTTAAACGATTGTCATCAATACGTACACCAATACGCTCAGCTTCTTGCTGCTGAAGGTTTTCTAGGATCAATTTTTCTTTTACTTGCTCAACCAATACATCTTCACTTGGCAGCGCTTGGCCATTTTCTAATGCGTTAAACTTGAGTGTTTTAACCGCAGTATTAATATCGCTATCAAGAATCACCCCCTCGTTAACGATAATCGCGACTTTATCCATTTCAACCATCTCGGCAGAAGCCGTTCCGATATGGCATGCCGCTACCAGGGTAAGCAGCGTGTATTTCCAAATTTTCATCAATAACCCTTTAAATAGATGTTTGGCCAGCCACTTAGGCTGGCTAAAAAAATTAGTTGTTTAAGTAGAATGGGCGACCGTAGCCAAGCGAGTTGCTTGTTCCGTCTAAACCTGCATCGCCAGAGCCGGCGCCGATATTGGTACCAAAACCAATGATGCCGAAGTTAAGGCTAAAATTATTTTCATAGACAGGTGTTGAATTAGGATAATTCGCAAATCCACCGTTTGAACCATCGTCGGCATTCCAGCTACGTAGCTGATTACTATAAGTAAAACCAATATACCAACAGTCATCGATATAGTTTAAACGTGCTAACCACTCAAGTGATTGCTCGGTCGTTAGATCATAGAAATATTGCGCACTGGCGTTCCAATTACGTGAAAGAGTATAGCCCGCCAATACACCTGCTTGAGAAATGCCTTCTTGAGTGATGCTATCTGACACAAAATCAACGGTTTGTTCAATATATTCTTTAGTCACATAGCGATAGTTACCTTGAATGTAACCGCCGTTGAAGCGGTATTCTAAGGTGCTGTTCCCTAGCTGCATTTCGCTGGAATCAATATCGTACTGAATACCGCCGTGATAGAACAAGTAGTCATTAAAATTGAAGTCCATCTCGATAGCCCAAGCAGAGTAGTTGGTTGATTTATCGTCTAATGATGTTTCGCCAGGATCTGACGATTCCGTATTTTTTACCGATTTATCCAAATAGAAAATTTGCCCGAATGAAATGTTCAAGCGTTCCTTATATTGGTCATCAAAGAAACGGGTTGAGGCGCCATAACTGAATTGGTTAGCCGGCGCGATTCTGTCGACGCCACTGTATTTACGACTACGGAATAGACCATAGTAATCGGTCTGTAAAAGCGTCGTGTCATAGAGGTAAATGTCATTTTGATTTTCATTTGGGACATATAGGTATTGTACTTGTGGTTCAAGTGTTTGAGTGTAGCCACCTAAAACGTAGGTATCACGTTCCAGTACAATACCTGCATGGGAGCGAAATTCAGGTATAACACGTGTAACATTTTCTTTTAAATCGAATCCATCAAACTGAGGCGCTGTTAAATTAAGGCCATTTAGATCTTGTTGATAGTAGGTGCCTAACAGGCGAGCTTCAGTGGTCCATGTGCCCCAAGTCGTGCCAATCGGAATCGTCAGGCCTGGTTCAATATGTACGCGAGTTGCTGAGGGTTTATTAGTCGCATCGGTATCGAAGTGCGAAATACTACTCACCATATCAAAGTCTAGATATGGGGTTAACTCAGGGGCGTAGTAATTAAACTTCATCTGTGGCAATAAACGATAAGGTAAATTACCTGACGTGGTGAGTACTTGAAAATCACGTGCTAGCAGTGAAGCATCCCAGTTTTGACTGCGGTAGGTGACTTGACCTTCTTGGATCAGTTGCCCATCTTCGCGATTACCGATACCAGAATCAACATCAGAGAAGTAACTGATATCACTGACTTTTGAATAATCAATATCGAATTTCCACGCTTGGTCATAAATACCACTGTGGGTATATTGGAAGCCCCAGCGGTCACCTTTATCTGGGAATTTCTCCTCAGGGTATTTTTTATCGTTAGGTAGATACTCTGACTCGATTTGCCCCTGACCAAAATCAGTCAAGTAGCGGAAATTACTATTCAGTTGAGTGCCGCGTTTTTGCATGTACTTGATGGTGGTTTCGAGATCGTAGTTAGGCGCTAAGTTCCAATAAATTGGCACTTCCATCTCGAAGCCATCACTCGAACCGTAAGACACGGTTGGGTATAAAAAGCCGGTTTTACGCGTATCACCAATCGGCACGGTTAAGAATGGCAGGTAGAAAACCGGTACGCTTTGAATTTCAAAACGTGGGTTGTAAAACGTTGCTTCTTCATCGTTTTGGTCGATGTCAATGCTGGATGCCACCATGCGCCAAGAGTTATCGCCTTCTGGACATGAGGTGATTGAACCATCTTCAATTTCGTATAGTGCTTTGCCTGTTTTTGCTACGTATACCGCTTCACCACGGCCTGGTTCGCACAGAAATTGGTATTTGGTATTATTGAGTTCAACATGCTCTGTATTGAGATGATTAACGGCTTTGTCAGAAATGGTTTTTACTTCACCATCACTGAACATCACGTTACCTTCCGCAACGACGACGTTCTCTTTCTGATGCAGAGTGACATTATCAGCCTGCATGCGCTTTTTGCCTTGAACGACAATCACGTTACCGCTATAAGTAGCTTTATCGCCATTAATGCCTTCTAAGCTATCCGCTTCGACGTTGATTGGTTGTTGAGTTGGATTTTCGGCATCAGGTTGATTGATCAAACATTGATCTATAGCAGGTAGTTCCTGCACACTATCGTCAACTAGTGCTTCACTAGCTTGAATCTGTGGTGTAAACACTGCAGCGCTAATTGAAGCGGCAAGTAACGATCGGGGAAAACGTGGCATCGAGTTTTACTATCCTGTTTAACTAGACAAATTCGGCTAATATATCCCGATATCTTCACGCTGAGCCGAGTATCTCAGGGTTACTTGGGGACTAACGACCGAATTAAGAAATAAAACGGTCTTTATCATAAAGGAATTTAACTCATCCGGCACTATCAGACCGCGTAACGATGAAAAAATTCAGAGATTGAGAGCACATAATGCATATTTTTGGCAAAATTCTTGGCACTTTTTTTGGCTTTATGTTCGGCGGGCCACTAGGTGCGCTATTTGGCCTATTTTTGGGGCATCAGTTTGATAAAGCTCGCCGCTTAAGTCAGGCGGGTTTTAACTCTTCACCTTTTGGCGGAGGCCCAAGCCAAGCACAAAAACAAGAAGAGTTTTTTAAAGCGGCTTTTGCCGTGATGGGACATGTAGCGAAAGCGAAAGGGCAAGTGACTCGTGAAGAGATCCAACTTGCCAGTACCATGATGGAGCGAATGAACTTGCATGGTGCACAACGCACCGCCGCACAGGAAGCGTTTCGCGATGGTAAAGCTTCAGATTTTCCTCTAAACGAAGTTCTGAACCGAGTTAAGATCTCATCAGGTGGACGGTTTGATCTGCTGCAGTTCTTTTTAGAGCTGCAAATCTCAGCCGCTTTTGCTGATGGTGATTTGCATCCGAGTGAGCGTGATGTTTTACACCGCATCGCCGAAAAGCTGGGCTTCTCTGCTCAGCAACTTGAGCAGCGTTTACGCATGCAAGAAGCGGCCTTCCGTTTTCAACGTGGCGGCGGCTTTAATGGACATTCTGCAGGTGGACAGCAATCGGGTTCGTGGCAGCAAGCTTCTTCAGCAAGTCAGGTGAGTGATGCCTATGATGTGCTGGGTGTGGGTGCAGATGCGGATGCGAAGTCGGTGAAACGTGCTTACCGTAAATTGATGAATGAGCATCACCCAGATAAGTTGATGGCCAAAGGTTTGCCACCGGAAATGATGAATGTTGCGAAAGAAAAATCGCAAGAGATTCAAAATGCCTATGATTTGATCAAAAAGGCCAAAGGATTTAAATAGCCTTTAAATTAGCGCAAGATAATTCAAACACCAAAAACAAAGGCGAGCATGAGCTCGCCTTTTTAATTGTTCTGATTTGCTAGGACTATTTGCGTACCGCAATCGCTTCGATTTCAATACCCACATCTTTTGGTAGGCGAGCAACTTCAACGCATGAACGAGCAGGGTAATTCGCAACGTTATGCTCATCAAAGAACTTACCGTACACTTCGTTAACAGTGCCGAAATCGTTGAGATCTTTTACAAATACCGTCATTTTTACGATGTCAGTGACGCTAAGGCCTGAAGCTTCAACAACCGCTTTTACGTTCTCTAGAGATTGGCGTGCTTGTACTGCGATATCAGCAGATACTTCACCAGTCACAGGGTTTACTGGGATCTGGCCTGAAGTTAGAACCATATTGCCTAGGTCTACACCTTGTACGTATGGGCCAATTGCTGCTGGAGCAGATTCTGTGTGAAGTACTTTAGTCATGAGGTTTTCCAATCAATTCACTGAAACAAAGAACGTCAGTGTGCCTGTATTCAGAAACTAGGTAAAGATCAAAATACCCCGCCAAGGCGGGGTATTGGTGTCGTTCAGCATTAGACCATGCTGTTTAGAGCCTTGGTTTTAGCCTAACGTTCTGTGACGATTTCTCTTGAGAACACTTTCTCACAATATTTGCATTTCAAGCGAACATCATTGTTTTTAGCAAACACTTTAAAGCTGCTATCAACGGGCTCACCATGGGTAATACAGTTACTGTTTGGACACTCAAAAACGCCAGTCACTTGCTCAGGAAGCTCTAATGCGAGCTTTTTCACTACTTGGTAGTTTTCGATTTGATTGACGGTTGCATGCGGAGCGTAAAGCGCTAGCTTGCTCGCTTGTTCTTCGCTGACAAAGACATTTTCAATCTTGATCAGATCTTTATGACCAAGTGCTGAAGAGGGTAAGTTTAGGCCAACAGTAACGCGTTGATTACTTTTGTGCATGCTAAACAGTTTGAGTACTTTAATGCCGATTTGAGCCGGAATATGGTCAATCACCGTGCCGTTTTTAATTGCTTCAACCTGCAATTGAGTTTCTTTAGTCATGATGCTTGCTCCTCGATTACAGGGTTTGGTTAAGGACTAGTGCTAGCAATGCTTGACGTGCATAGACGCCATTTTCTGCTTGCTGAAAATAGTAGGCATGTGGGGTTTTATCTACATCGGTGGTGATTTCATCCACACGTGGTAATGGATGTAGCACTTTTAGATTTTCACGAGCGCCTTCTAACAAAGCGGCTGTTAGGATGTATGCTGATTTGATGTGCACATATTCAGAGGCGTCAAAGCGCTCTTTTTGTACCCGTGTCATGTAAAGAATATCCAGCTCAGGGATCACGCTTTCCATATCGGTGTGCAGGCTATATTGAATGCCTGCTTCATCGAGTTCTTCACAAATATAATCAGGCATTGCCAGTGCATCAGGCGCGACAAAGAAAAAGCGGATGTTGTTGAACTTCGCGAGTGCTTGAGTCAGTGAGTGAACCGTACGACCATATTTAAGGTCGCCGACAAAGGCGACATTGAGGTTGTCTAAGCGGCCTTGTGTTTCTGCAATGGTGTAGAGATCAAGCAAGGTTTGAGTTGGGTGTTGGTTGGCCCCATCTCCAGCATTGATAATTGGCACGCCATTGGAGAACTCAGCCGCTAGGCGAGCAGCACCTTCACGAGGGTGACGCATAACAAAAGCATCGACATAGGTAGAGATGACTTGAATCGAGTCTGCAAGCGTTTCCCCTTTATTGGCTAAAGAAGTATTACCGGCATTATCAAAACCAATCACATCACCACCAACACGTTGAATGGCGGTTTCAAAAGAGAGGCGAGTTCGGGTTGAAGGCTCAAAAAAACAACTCGCGACGACCTTATTTTTGATCAGATCTGGGTTAGGTTCTGCTTTCAGTTGCCCTGCGGTTTGGACTATTAATTCGAGCTCTGCACGGGATAGCTCTGGAATCGAAATGATATGCTTGTTGTAAAGCGTGTTGGTCATAATCGTCATCCCTATCTGATGAAAGAATAAAATTTTAGGCAATAAAAAAGCCTCCCAATAGGGGAGGCTTTAAAAAGAGGAGGAAGCTGTAAAATAAACAGCCAGTAAGCAATGTTGCTTACGCGATGTTGCGCGCGATTGGCTGCGCATCACAGTGCAAATGTTACGTGGCATGATTACAACCTCCAGACAAATTGCCGAGCATTATACGCGGTAGAAATGGAAGCGCAAGCGATTACCTAGCGGTTTTTTTGTGCAAAACAGTAAGTAACTTAATGACCTAGGGTTGCCACCATCACAGCTTTGATTGTATGGAGTCGGTTTTCCGCTTCATCAAAAACAATAGAATGAGATGATTCAAACACCTCTTCTGTTACTTCTAAGCCTTTCATGCCGTATTTTTCAGCCACTTGCTTACCGATTGTAGTTTCATCGTTATGGAAGGCCGGCAAGCAGTGCATAAATTTGGCTTGTGGGTTACCGGTTTTTTTCATTACTTCCATATTAATTTGGTAAGGGGTCATTAGTGCTACGCGCTCATCCCATGCTTCTGCAGGTTCCCCCATTGATACCCAAACATCGGTGTAAAGGAAATCACAGCCTTTTACGCCTTCATCGACATTTTCAGTTAAAGTGATTTTTGCGCCGGTTTGTTGAGCGATCTCTTGGCAAGTGGCGACAAGGTGCGCCTCTGGCCAAAATTGCTTTGGTGCCACTAGGCGGATATCCATACCCATTTTAGCGGCGCCAACCATTAAGGAATTGCCCATGTTGTTGCGCGCATCGCCCAAATAAGCAAAAGTCATTTGATTGAGTTGCTTCCCTTGACCATGCTCGAGCATGGTTAGGAAATCGGCGAGAATTTGGGTTGGATGGAATTCATCTGTAAGGCCATTCCATACAGGCACTCCTGCGAACTCAGCCAATTCTTCAACAATCGTCTGACCAAAACCACGATATTCAATGCCATCGTACATACGGCCAAGTACACGAGCGGTATCTTTCATCGATTCTTTATGGCCAATTTGCGAACCTGAAGGGCCAATATAAGAAACTTGCGCTCCTTGATCGAAGGCGGCTACTTCAAAAGCACAGCGGGTTCGTGTGGAGGCTTTCTCAAAGATCAGGGCGATGTTTTTCCCCTGTAGCCTTTTTTGTTCAGTGCCACAGTATTTGGCTTTTTTTAGATCTGCCGAGAGGTCGAGTAGGAACTGAATCTCTTTAGGAGAGAAGTCGAGTAATTTAACAAAATTACGATTACGAAGATTGAACGCCATGCTCTAGTCCTTGAGGGTGAAGATTACTGAATGACAGTAAAACATAAAAACTCACAAAAAGTGAATAATTATTTTAAATTAAAGGCGAGTTAGTCAAATTAACTCGCCTGTTATGGCGTTATGATTTGACTACAAATTCTCTTCAGCGTATTCCGCTAAACGGCTGCGTACGACGCCATTAAGATGGATATTAGCGCTCCCTTCGAAGTTTTTAAATCGTTCGACCATATAAGTGAGCCCAGACGTGACCGGGGTCAGATAGTGAGAGTCGATTTGCGCAAGGTTGCCAGAACACACAATTTTTGTGCCTTCACCGCAACGAGTGATGATGGTTTTAATTTGTGAAGCGGTGAGGTTTTGGCACTCATCGAGCAGCACAAAAGCATTTTGAATCGACCGACCTCGCATGAAGTTGATTGATTTAAATTGAATGTTAGCTTTATCGCAGATGTATTTGAGCGATCCCTCAGTGCAGTGATCGTTTTTGTGCAGAGCTTCGAGTGTGTCTGTTACCGCCGCTAACCAGGGCAACATTTTCTCCTCTTCACTACCGGGCAAATAGCCAATCGATTCTCCAATATCAGGGGTATTTCGAGTGACGATGATCTTATCGAATTTTTTGTGTTCGATGGTTTGCTCTAGTGCCGAAGCAAGCGCGATGAGCGTTTTACCACTGCCGGCTGCGCCAGTCAGAATGACTAAATCAATTTCCGGATCGAGCAGTGCATCGAGTGCCATTGCTTGATAGATATTTTTCGGCGTAATGTCCCAAGCTCGGCGATGCATTAATCGTTCACGACTGAGATCTTTAAGGGTTAGGTTATCGGGTTCAATTTGTGCCACCCGACCAACAAAGTCACTTTCTTCATCGATGATATATTGGTTGAGATAAGTCGGGTCAAAAGGTTCTTTCGCTAAGGTGTGATAGGTTTTTCCGGCGAGATTCTGACTATCCACTTGATCAACTTGTGCCCAAAAATCGCCTTCGATGGTTTGAAACCCCTTGGTAAGGTATTGCACATCATCAATCAATTGATCGGTGCGGTAATCTTCAACAAATCGAACTCCCGCTCCTTTAGCGCGCAGGCGCATATTGATATCTTTGGTCACTAGAATGACTTCGCGTGGAGCTCGTTTATTTTGCAAGTACAACACTGCGTTAAGAATGCGGTTATCTCCGGCTTTGTCCGCAAAAGCCTTGATGGTTTCTTGCAATTCAAAGTCAGCTAAAATCGCAATATGTCCAGCATTCTCCTTGTCGCGATTAATTGGAATGCCGGCAGAAATCTCATCGGGCGTCGCCTCTTTAAATAGCGCCTCTAAAGCGCGAATGGCTACTCTAGCATCGCGTGCGACATCGCGTTTACTGTCTTTAATTCGGTCGAGTTCTTCTAATACGGTCATCGGAATGACGACGTCGTGCTCTTGAAAGGAATAGATGGCGAAAGGTTCATGAAGAAGGATATTGGTATCGAGTACAAAAAATTTTCTGTCCGTATCACCCATAAGCGTCTCCTGCCGCATGCGGCACAATGCTCACTGCTGTGAGGCTGACTGATGCCAATCATAATAAGTACGTTGAACCGTTTTTCCCGGTCACTGACTTGCCACGATTGGTATTAACTGTTTGCTTTAGGCGGTTGATTGAGCTGTGTATCTAAAGCAAACCCATGTTGATCGTCCTAAGCACACAAGGCTGCCACGCCTTGTGCTATTAAAAGTATAGGCAATCATCCTTTTCTTTTGTGCCACGGGTTTCTTACACTTTGATGTCAAGCGAAAGTACAGCAAAAAATCACGACGAAATGTGGGGTAGGCACGTGACCAATGTCACAGCTTCGAGTAATATTAGCGACCTTTTTCTACGCTATTGCTGAATGGTATTTTCTATCATCAGCCGCCTTTGAATTGGCGTAAGAAGAGCTAAAATATACTCAAGTCACTTCGAACTCATCCTTTGAGGAGCGGTTATAGGCTCAGCTTCAGTGCGATATTTTTCGTACGCTGAAATCGGTGATAAGACTCTCAACTCTACATCTTGAAGTCACTTGAATATAAATAATAAATTTATGAAATGAGGTAGTCGATACATGACATTTGCTTTGGGCCAACGTTGGATCAGCGATACGGAAAGTGATCTTGGTTTAGGAACCGTAGTGGCATTGGATGCTCGTACAGTGACAGTAATGTTTGCTGCTTCAGAAGAAAACCGTGTCTACGCCCGTAGCGAAGCGCCTGTCACTCGCGTGACATTTAACGTTGGTGATGTGATTGAAAGCCAAGAAGGTTGGTCACTACAAGTTGAGCAAGTTATCGAGAATCAAGGTATTTATACCTATATCGGCACTCGTGAAGATAGCGGCGAGCAAGAAATCACACTACGTGAAATCATGCTTAGCAATCAAATTCGTTTTAACAAACCGCAAGATAAATTGTTTGCCGGTCAGATCGATCGTATGGACAACTTTGTTTTGCGTTACCGCGCGCTAAAAAATCAATACGAGCAACATAAAAGCCCAATGCGTGGCTTATGTGGTATGCGTGCAGGTCTAATTCCTCATCAGCTATATATTGCTCATGAAGTTGGTCGTCGTCATGCGCCACGCGTTTTGCTGGCTGATGAAGTTGGCCTAGGTAAAACCATCGAAGCGGGCATGATCATTCACCAGCAAGTGCTGGCAGGTCGTGCTGAGCGTATTCTGATTGTGGTACCAGAAACGCTACAACATCAGTGGTTAGTGGAAATGATGCGCCGTTTTAATCTGCATTTTTCTATTTTTGATGAAGAGCGCTGTATTGAAGCTTTTGCTGATGCAGAAAACCCATTTGATACCCAGCAATATGTTTTATGTTCACTCGATTTCCTACGTAAGAGCCGTAAGCGCTTTGAACAAGCGGTTGAAGGTGAATGGGATCTGTTAGTGGTCGATGAAGCGCATCACCTAGAGTGGAGCCAAGACAAACCAAGCCGTGAATACCAAGTGGTTGAAGGGCTGGCAGAGCGCACGCCGGGCGTCCTATTGCTAACCGCCACGCCTGAGCAGTTAGGCCGCGAGAGTCACTTTGCTCGTCTACGTTTATTGGATTCTGACCGCTTCTACGATTACCAAGCGTTTGTGGAAGAAGAGGAGCAATACGCACCAGTGGCGGATTCTGTTAGCGCGCTATTCTCAGGCCAAGCATTGCCTGATGACGCTAAAAATCAAATTACCGAACTGTTATCTGAGCAAGATGTAGAGCCGTTGTTCCGCATTATTGAGAGCAACAGCGATGAAGCAGAGAAAGCGAGCGCACGCCAAGAGTTGATTGACAACTTGATGGATCGCCATGGTACGGGGCGCGTTTTATTCCGTAACACTCGTGCGGCGATCAAAGGTTTCCCTAAGCGTAATGTTAACCTTCTGCCAATGGCGATCCCGCAGCAATACACCACCTCAATGCGTGTAGCAGGTTTGATTGGCGGCAAGATGAGCCCAGAAGCTCGTGCGTTGAAAAACTTGTACCCAGAAGAGATTTTCCAAGAGTTTGAAGGGGAAGATTCAAGCTGGTGGCAATTCGATTCTCGTGTGAACTGGTTGTTGGAAAAAATTAAAGATAAGCGTGCAGAGAAGATTCTGGTAATTGCTTCTCGTGCCAGCACGGCTCTGCAACTAGAGCAAGCCTTGCGCGAGCGTGAAGGCATCCGTGCTACCGTATTCCACGAAGGCATGTCGATCCTTGAGCGTGATAAAGCCGCGGCTTACTTTGCACAAGAAGAGGGCGGTGCACAGGTCTTGATCTGTAGTGAAATTGGCTCTGAAGGTCGTAACTTCCAATTTGCCAACCAGCTGGTGATGTTCGATCTACCGTTCAACCCTGATTTGTTGGAACAGCGTATTGGTCGTTTGGATCGTATTGGTCAAAATCGTGATATTGATATTCATGTGCCATACCTTGAAGGAACATCGCAAGCGATCCTTGCTCGCTGGTTCGATGAAGGCCTAAATGCTTTTGCTGAAACCTGCCCAACAGGACGTGCTGTGTATGACCGTTTCTCAGATGATTTGATTAACATCCTCGCTTCAGGCACTAGCGAAGGACTTGAAGAAGTGATTGACGCTTCAGCTAAGATGAACAAAGAGCTGAAAGCACAACTTGAACAAGGTCGTGACCGTCTACTTGAAATGCATTCTAATGGCGGTGAGCGCGCGCAAGAAATCGTTGAGAAAATCTCAGCAACTGATGGTGATACCAACCTCGTCACGTTCGCTTTAAGCCTGTTTGATACCATTGGCCTGAACCAAGATGACAAAGGTGAAAACGCACTGGTTGTGACACCATCTGAACACATGATGGTACCAAGCTACCCAGGCTTGCCTTACGAAGGTGCGACGATTACTTTTGATCGTGATACGGCGCTTTCTCGTGAAGATATGCACTTTATCAGTTGGGAGCACCCAATGATCCAAGGTGGTATTGACCTATTGATGAGCGAAGGCGTGGGCACTGCGGCGGTATCATTACTGAAGAACAAAGCACTACCCGTTGGTACTATGTTGCTTGAGTTGGTTTACAGCGTTGATGCACAGGCACCGAAACGTAGCGGTATCAGTCGCTTCTTACCTAAAACACCGATTCGTGTGATGTTGGATGGTAAAGGTAACGATCTGTCTGAGCAGGTAGAGTTTGAAAGTTTTAACCGTCAATTGAGCCCAATTGGTCGTCATATCGCGGCGAAATTGGTGACATCAGTGCAAGGTCAAGTACATCAACTGATCAGCGCCGGAGACGCCTTAGTGGTGAGCAAAGTTGACGTTATTCGTCAGCAAGCAGAAAAAGAGATGCAAGCGAGCTTGAATGCTGAACTTGAACGTCTGCAAGCATTGAAAGCGGTTAACCCGAACATTCGTGATGAAGAGATCGATGCGATTGATGCGCAAATCAAAGAACTGACTGGTTACATTAGCAAGGCTCAGTATCAACTAGATTCGCTGCGTATGATTGTGGTGTCTCACCAGTAATCGAGATTTAAATAAATACAAAGGCCTTCATTGCGAAGGCCTTTTTTGTGCCAAACTGAATCTGATTAGTCATTAATTCGCTATTAAATACATCGACGGTTTGATGCGAAAACGCAACAAAACAAAGTGTTATTTTTTCACTGAAGGAGAGCCATTTTATTAGCGTAAAACTAATGATTAGGTTGTTCTGCATTTCACGCTGAGTTGTGGTTATAATCAGCGCGAAATTTTAGCTTAGAGAAAAATTATGGCCATGCTGGAGTACAACCCACCACGAGACCCGTGGGTTGAAATTGTGTTTGAAGATGAACATATCTTAGCAGTGAACAAGCCGTCGGGATTGTTATCCGTGCCTGGCCGTTTGCCTGAGCACCACGACAGCACATGGAGCCGAGTACAAGAAACTCATCCAGAAGCACAAATCGTCCATCGTTTAGATATGGATACGTCAGGGCTAATGGTGTTAGCGAAGAACAAACGTGCTGAGAGCGCACTGAAAAAACAATTTCAATATCGCTTAACCCATAAGGTTTACTATGCGCGCGTTTGGGGACATGTAGAGCAAGAAGAGGGTGAAATCGATCTACCCTTGATTTGTGATTGGCCAAATCGCCCAAGACAAATGGTATGTCATGAAACGGGTAAACCGTCAAAAACTCTGTTCCAAGTGGCTAAGCGTGAAGAGAAAACGACCATTGTTCGTTTATTACCGATAACGGGACGCTCGCATCAACTGCGTGTGCACATGCAAGCGTTAGGTCATCCGATTGTTGGTGATGAATTTTATTCCGAAGGCGAGGCTTTCACTTGCTCTGATCGCTTGGCACTGCATGCGGCTGAACTAAGTTTTTATCATCCTAAGAGTGATTGGCTGCGTAGTATTTTTGTTCCTTGTGACTTTTATCCTGAAGCGGAAGAGATGATCTTTACCTATTTCGATCCTGTGCGAAAATTGCCAGATTATAAAAAACTGCCTAAGCCATAGCGTTGCAATTCAACGTTAAACCTCCCTTTACGGTTAGGTAGTGTAAGGAGAATCTATGTCGCTACCTACCGTTGTCTTTCTTGATCGTTCGACCATTCCCGCTCACATTGAATTTCCCCTTCTGCCTTTTGAGCATCAATGGATCGAATACGATACCACTGAGCCGCAGCAAGTCGTTGAACGTCTCAGCCAAGCACAGATTGTGATTAGTAACAAAGTTGTGTTGGACGAGGCGATTTTGTCTCAGCTTCCCAAGTTGGAACTGATAGCGGTGTGTGCCACTGGCTACAACAATGTTGATACACGCTATTGTCAGCAGCAGGGCATTGCTGTCGCCAATGTACGTGGTTATGCCACTCAATCGGTCCCTGAACATGTGATCGCGCTGATGTTTGCTCTTAGGCGCAATTTACGTGGTTATCACAATGACATTGTTGCGGGTGAATGGCAGCGGGAAAAGCAGTTCTGTTTCTTCACTCATCCGATTGGCGATATTGCTGGGGCAACCTTGGGGATCATTGGCAGCGGTGAGCTCGGTCAGGCTACCGCCGCACTGGCTAAAGCCTTAGGCATGCAGGTTGTGTTTGCTGAGCGTAAAGGCGCGACAGAGTGTCGAGAGGGATATGTGCCATTTGAACAGCTATTAATGATGGCTGACGTGATCAGTTTGCATTGCCCACTGAATGATGAAACACGCAATTTGATTGGCGCTGCTGAGTTGCAGCAAATGAAGCCTAGCGCCATTTTAATTAATACTGGCCGTGGCGGATTAGTGGATGAGCAGGCTCTGGTGGAGGCATTGAAAACTCAGCGTATAGGCGCGGCAGGGGTTGATGTCTTTAGCCAAGAACCGGCCGATGAAACGAACCCTTTGATCGTTAATGCAGGGTTAGCCAACTTGCTGTTGACTCCGCATGTGGCATGGGGCAGTGATTCTGCAATCCAACGGTTGGTAGAAATTTTGCTGGATAATATTCGTGCTTATGTCGACGGAGAGTCGCAAAATCGCGTGGTTTGATTTTTACCGATTGAATGTCTTGAATGATAGAAACAAAAAGACCGGTCAGTGACCGGTCTTTTTTAACTTACAACGCAGTAGAGAAACGAATTATAGCGCAGCGATAGTCGCTTTTTGCTCTTCCAGTTTCACTAGCATTTCTTTGTAACCGTCTAGCTTCTCACGCTCTTTTGCGATAACCGCTTCAGGTGCTTTAGCAACGAAACCTTCGTTACCTAGCTTGCCTTCGATACGCTTGATTTCGCCGTGAGTCTTAGCGACTTCTTTATCAAGACGAGCAAGCTCTGCATCTTTATCGATTAGACCCGCCATTGGGATCATTAGCTCTGATTTGCCAACCAACTTAGTTGCACAAGCAGGAGTTTCTTCGCCCGTTGCCAGTACTTTAATCTCATCGAGTTTTGCTAGAGAGGTTAGTACGATCTTGTTCGCTTCTAGGCGCGCGGCATCTTTTTCATCTGCCACTTTGATCATCACTTCTAGGCCTTGGCTTGGAGCGATGTCGTATTCTGCGCGTAGGTTACGGATAGCGGTGATGAAAGTTTTCACCCACTCGATATCAGCAACAATTTCTGCGTCGAAGTTGTCTGCATTAAACTGAGGCAGTGCTTGAGTCATAATTGTCTCACCTTCAACACCGTCAATCAGCGGCTTAACGCTTTGCCAGATTGATTCAGTGATGTAAGGAATCACTGGGTGAGCAAGACGAAGTGTCTTCTCTAGAACAGTGATTAGCGTGTAACGCGTTGCTTGTTGCTGCGCTTCAGTGCCTTTCCATAGAACCGGTTTAGTTAGCTCTAGATACCAGTCACAGAATTGGTTCCAGATGAATTCGTACAGCGTGTTTGCCGCCATATCTAGACGGTAGTTGTCTAGGTGAGCGTTAAACTCTTTCGCTGCGATTTCAAACTGAGATTCAATCCATTTGTCTGCCAGTGAGAATTCCATGTTAGTGCGATCAGCAGGTGCTAGAGACATGCCACAATCGTGTTCTTCGGTATTCATCAGCACGTAACGGCTTGCGTTCCATAGCTTGTTACAGAAGTTACGGTAACCTTCTAGGCGCTTCATGTCCCAGTTGATATCACGACCGGTTGATGCCATTGCTGCAAGCGTGAAACGCAATGCATCTGTACCGTATGGTTCGATGCCGTTTTCAAATGTCTTACGCGTAGCTTTTTCGATCTTCTTCGCTAGTTGAGGCTGCATCATGTTGCCACAACGCTTTTCTACTAGCTCTTCAAGGCCGATACCATCGATCATATCGATAGGGTCAAGTACGTTACCTTTCGATTTCGACATCTTGTCGCCGTTTTCATCACGGATTAGACCGGTTACGTAAACGGTTTTGAATGGTACTTGTGCTTTACCATTTTCATCTTTGTTGAAGTGCATGGTCATCATGATCATACGTGCAACCCAGAAGAAGATGATGTCAAAACCAGTAACCAGCACATCTGAAGGGTGGAAAGTTTTCAGATCTTCAGTTTGCTCTGGCCAGCCTTGTGTGCCGAACGTCCATAGAGCAGAAGAGAACCATGTATCCAGTACATCGTCGTCTTGGCGTAGAACGATAACAGGCGCAAGGTTGTTGTTCGCACGTACTTCTTCTTCAGTGCGGCCTACATAAACTTTACCCTCGTTATCGTACCATGCTGGAATGCGGTGACCCCACCAAAGTTGACGCGAGATACACCAGTCTTGAATGTCACGCATCCAAGAGAAGTACATGTTTTCGTACTGCTTAGGAACGAACTGGATATCGCCATTTTCAACTGCTTTCACAGCCGGCTCTGCCAGCGGTGCTGCGCGAACGTACCATTGGTCAGTCAGCATTGGTTCAATAACCACGCCACCACGGTCACCGTAAGGAACGGTTAGGTCGTGATCTTTGATTTCTTCTAGTAGACCAAGCTCTTCAAATTCTGCAACGATCGCTTTACGTGCTGCAAAGCGCTCCATACCTTGGTATTTCGCTGGTAGTTCAGATGAATACGCATCGCTTGCTTCACCGTTAGTGGTGAACACTTCTGCAGCATCACGAATATCAGCATTGAAGGTTAGGATGTTGATCATCGGTAGGCTATGACGTTTACCTACTTCGTAGTCGTTAAAGTCGTGTGCAGGGGTAATCTTCACACAACCTGTACCTTTTTCCATATCCGCGTGTTCATCGCCAACGATAGGGATTAGGCGGTTAACGATAGGCAGTAGAATCTCTTTACCGATCAGATCTTGGTAACGAGGATCTTCTGGGTTTACCGCAACACCAGTATCACCCAGCATGGTTTCAGGACGTGTCGTTGCAACAACGATGTAGTCTTTACCATCAGCGGTTTTAACGCCGTTTGCGAGTGGGTAACGGAAGTGCCACATGAAGCCTTTTTTGTCTTTGTTTTCTACTTCAAGATCAGAAATTGCTGTGTGCAATTTTGGATCCCAGTTCACTAGACGTTTGCCACGATAAATTAGATCGTCTTCATATAGACGAACGAACACTTCTTGCACGGCATTTGATAGGCCGTCATCCATGGTGAAACGTTCACGATCCCAGTCTACCGATGCGCCAAGGCGACGAAGCTGCTTAGTGATGGTTCCACCAGATTCGTTTTTCCATTCCCAGATTTTGTCGATGAAAGCATCACGACCGTAATCGTGTTTAGTTTTGCCTTCTTCTGCTGCGATCTTACGCTCAACAACCATCTGAGTTGCGATACCAGCGTGGTCAGTACCCACTTGCCAAAGGGTGTTTTTACCCTTCATACGCTCAGCACGGATTAAGGTATCCATGATGGTGTCTTGGAACGCGTGGCCCATGTGTAGGCTACCAGTGACGTTCGGTGGCGGGATCATGATGCTGTAAGCTTCTTTTGAAGTGTCACCGTGTGGCTTAAAGTAGCCTTTCTCTTCCCAAGCTTGGTATAAAGCTTGTTCGATTGAAGTTGGGTTGTATGTCTTTTCCATAGCGCTCTTTCACCTCGTCATATTTGGGCTGATAACGGCTTAACTGTACGCGCAAATATCAATCACATACTGATGTATGTTTATCAACTTACGCATGAGTTGTCTTGCTTTAAGCCCAACTATTTAGAGGACTGGTTCTGGTTAATCATGGTCAATTCTTATAAGTGAACTCTCTGGTAGGAGAGCTTAACTATAAGGATTGACCGCTAGTTGTGTTCGATCTCGATCGTTTGCAGTTGATAACCTGCTTGTCGGTAGATTTTATATCTTTCTCTTGCGAGCTGCTTAGCTTTTTCTTCGCAAGGCACGAAGTCTACCACCTCAGCAAACTTGTTCGCAAAGGTTGTCTCATTTTCCGCCAAATTTATTACCAGTTGGCGGTTCCAGCTTGGCTTCAGTGCCTGATGGCCAATTTCAATATTGGTCCCATACTTTGGCCCTTCGCCGACTAAATTGTGGCCGATATAGTGCTCAGGTTCGACTTGCCAGAATAATTCTGCCAGCTTTTCTGCTTGTTGTTTATCTTGGCTGTTGAGGTATACCTTAGCGCCTTGCTTGGCAAAATGCTGAGCAAGAAACACCACATAGCCGAGAAAGCCAGACTCATTTGCATGCGGGCTATCTGCTTTGATGATGTAAAAAGTTGCATTGGCCATAGTGATGAATTCCGTCTATTGCTGTCCAACTAAGTTTAGGTGGTAGGCAATCTGCTCGGTGCTAGCTAGGTTACCGTTTTAACTCGTGAGAGCACATTTGAGTAATGTTTCTACTCGATATCGAACAATAAAAAAGGGCCTTGCGGCCCTTTTCACTATTTTGAGGTTTGTTCCTCAGCGTCTTGGCCACTACGATTGAGTAGGAATTGGACAAGCATTGAGACCGGACGACCGGTAGAACCTTTCGCTGCACCCGATTTCCACGCAGTACCTGCGATATCAATGTGGGCCCAGTTGTACTTCTTAGTAAATTTAGACAAGAAGCAACCTGCAGTGATCGTACCGCCAGGGCGGCCGCCGATATTTGCCATATCAGCAAACGGGCTCTTCAACTGTTCATGGTACTCGTCTGCCATTGGTAGACGCCATGCACGGTCACTGGCTTGTTCTGAAGCATTCACTAATTCATGAGACAGTGGATTGTGGTTTGATAGTACACCACTAATGTGGTGACCTAGTGCAATCACACATGCGCCAGTCAGAGTCGCGACGTCAACTACGCAATCTGGTTCAAAACGTTCAACATATGTTAGGGCATCACAAAGAACCAAGCGACCTTCAGCGTCGGTATTCAATACTTCAACCGTTTGGCCTGACATGGTGGTAAGAATGTCGCCAGGACGGTAAGCATTGCTGCCAGGCATGTTTTCACAGCCCGCCAAAATACCCACAACATTGATAGGCAGATTCAGTTTTGCTAGCGCTTTCATGGTACCGAATACCGATGCCGCGCCACACATATCGTATTTCATCTCATCCATGCCATCGCCTGGTTTTAGAGAAATACCGCCTGAATCGAAGGTTAAACCTTTACCTACAAGCACAATCGGTTTAGCTTCTGTGTTCGGATTGCCTTTGTACTCGATGATCGACATCATTGATTCGTTTTTCGAGCCGCGGCCAACCGCAAGGTATGACGTCATACCCAGTTTTTCCATCTCTTGCTCACCAATGATTTTGGTGGTGATTGACTCATAGTCATCAGCAAGGCGACGTGCTTGAGAAGCAAGGTACGCTGGGTTAGCGATGTTTGGTGGCATGTTGCCAAGATCTTTCGACGCTTTTACACCAGAAGCAATAGCAAGGCCATGGGAAATCGCACGTTCACCAAGGTTTAGTTCACGACGTGTTGGTACGTTGAAAACTAATTTACGTAGCGGGCGGCGCGTTTCTGGTTTAATTGTTTTAAACTGATCGAAGGTGTAAAGGCCGTCTTTAGTCGCTTCGACTGCTTGACGAACTTTCCAATAAGTATCGCGACCTTTAACATGCAACTCAGTTAAGAAGCACACTGCTTCCATTGAGCCAGTTTCATTTAGCGTGTTGATGGTCTTTTGGATAATTTCTTTGTATTGACGCTCGCCTAGCTCGCGTTCTTTACCGCAGCCTACGAGTAGTACGCGCTCTGAAAGTACACCAGGTACTTGATGCAAAAGCAGCATCTGACCAGGTTTTCCTTCAAGGTCACCACGACGAAGTAGTGAACTAATATAGCCGTCGCTAATTTTATCTAGCTGTTCGGCCACTGGAGAGAGGCGACGTGGTTCAAAGACGCCAACGACAATACAAGCGCTGCGCTGTTTCTCAGGGCTACCACTTTTAACACTGAACTCCATGAGTACTCCTACATCCTGAAGACAAATAGAACTAAATGTTAGATAATGCCCGCTTACTTGTTGATTCCTTAATCGGAACTACCTTTAAATAAGTGAGCTAACAGTTAGCTGAAAATTTCAAAAAAATAACGGGTTCAACGAGAAATTATAGTGATTCAATTAAAAAAACAAGTTTTGTATAGGTAATTTCAGCGTGATTATTGTTAGATATTTGATCCGCGAGACACTCAAAAGCCAATTTGCGATCTTTTTTATCCTTTTCTTGGTCTTTTTGAGCCAAAAATTGATTAGTGTACTAGCGGAAGCCTCAGACGGTGAAATACCGGCTGGTTTGGTGATGAGCTACGTTGGCCTTAGCATGCCTTCTATGGGCTTGTTAATGCTGCCACTCAGTCTCTTCTTGGGCATCTTGCTCACCTTTGGTCGTTTGTACGCGGAAAGTGAAATTACCGTAATGAATGCGACGGGGATCGGAAATAAATTCCTGATCCGTGCAGCATTGTATTTGGCGGTGATCACTGGTTTGGCAGCGGCGATTAATTCGTTTGTCTTATCGCCATATAGCCAAGAGAAACTCATTCAACTGCAAGAACAAGTTCAGGCAGAAAACAGTGTCGACTTGTTGAAGAAAGGTCATTTCCAAGGCACGCCGGATGGTTCATCGGTGGTGTTTATTGATGATATTCGAGACGATAAGCTCAGCAATGTTTTTATTGCTCAAATGCGCCCACGTGATTCTATTTTACCGAGTGTGTCGTTTTCTAAATCGGGCGAAGTAAAAGAGTTGAGTGATGGTCGCCAAGTCATTCGTATGTATGACGGTACTCGTTATGAAGGCGTGCCGACGCGTATTGATTACATGGTGACGAACTTTGAACAGTACCAAGGCGTCATTGGTCAAAGTGAAGTGAAGCGCAAAGGTCGTGATTGGGAAGCGATCCCAACGCTAGATTTAGTGGGTAATCCAAATCCGAAGGCGCAAGCTGAATTGCAATGGCGTATTTCGCTGGTGGTATGTATTCCATTGCTAACTATGCTGGTGGTGCCGCTTTCAGCGGTAAATCCACGTCAAGGCCGATTTGCGAAAATGGGCCCAGCTATTTTGACTTATTTAGCGTACTTCTTGGCGATTAGTGCTACGAAGTCAGCGTTAGAAGATGGCTCGATTCCGGCGTTTGTTGGCATGTGGCCAATCAATTTCGCGCTACTGGTGACGGCAATTGGTGTTAATTTAATGGACAGTATTCCAGTGCGTCGCTTTAAAGACAAATTGAGACAAAAGAAGAAGGCAGCATAAGTCGTGTTTAAGATTTTAGACCTTTATATCGGTCGAACTATTATTGTTACCTCGACTATGGTGTTGGCGACCTTTGTTGGTCTGTCTGCCATCATCAAGTATGTCGAGCAGCTGCGTAAAGTTGGCCAAGGTAGTTATGACTTGATTCAAGCTTTGTTCTTTGTTGGCTTGAGTATTCCGCGTGATATCGAAATGTTCTTCCCAATGGCGGCACTACTCGGTGCGCTGATTGGCCTCGGTATGTTAGCGTCAAGCTCTGAACTGGTCGTGATGCAAGCGGCGGGCTTTTCTAAGCTGGACATTGGTCTATCGGTGTTAAAAACGGCGGTGCCGTTGATGATTATCGTTACTGTGTTGGGCCAATGGGGCGCTCCTCAGGCGCAGAAAATGGCGCGAGACTTACGCGCTTTCTCGACCAGTAACGGTGCGATTATGTCGGTTCGAACCGGGGTTTGGGCGCGAGATGCCAATGATTTTATCTTTATTGGTAAAATTGAAGATGAAAGACTCTATGGTCTACAGATGTGGCGTTTTGATGATAACAAACAGTTACAGAATGTCTTTTACGCCAAAGAGGCTGACTATGTCGGTGACAAAAATTGGCTGATGAAAGATGTGCAAGTGACCAACATGTCAGATCCAGTGCGCTTATCGAAAGAGACGTTGCCAGAACTAAGTTGGACAACCTCACTGGAGCCAGAGCGCTTAGCTGTGGTGACGGTGAAGCCAGAAGAGCTTTCTTTGCTTGGTTTATATGATTATGTCGATTACTTAAAAGCATCAGAGCAAGATGCTTCACGTTATGAATTGGCATTTTGGCGCAAGGTGACACAACCGTTTTCGATTGCGGTAATGATGTTGATGGCGCTGTCGTTCATCTTTGGGCCACTGCGCAGTGTGACGATGGGGGCGCGTATCTTATCGGGCGTAGTTGCAGGCTTTTCGTTCTACATTTCGAGTGAGTTTTTTGGACCACTTAGCTTGGTATACAACATTCCCCCCGCCTTTGGTGCGATTATGCCAAGTATCGTCTTCTTAATTATTGCGATCATGCTGCTTAGACGTAAGCTCTAGCACATACCGAGCTGCGAGCAAAATAACAAAGCCCTCATCAAGAGGGCTTTTTCATATCCGTGACGCGGTCAATGCGCTTGATTAATCGAAATCACCATGTACTTTGCGATTAATATCGTCAGCGACAGAAGTGACGCCTTTTTCAAAGGTGGCACAGCCAGAAAGGGCGAATAAGGTACAAATGACCAATAGATACTTTTTCATTTTAGAATCCTTGAAATGAATACGCTGGCATTAAATGGTTTCGAGTAAATTTAAGCCATGTTATCGCTAAGCACAAGCGTGCCTCTGAGCTAAATAAACAGCCAACAAGCAATAAAAAAGCAGCGATAAACGCTGCCTTTAAAAAATCATGAGAATCGCGGTACGCTATTTGAAGCGCATAGAAAGATCCATCGCTTTTAAGTGCTTAGTCAGTGCACCAACAGAGATGTAATCCACACCCGTTTCAGCGTATTCGCGAATGGTCTCTAAGGTGACGTTACCCGAGTTTTCGAGTGCTGCACGACCTGCGTTAATCGCTACCGCTTCACGCATCATATCGGTGGTGAAGTTATCCAACATGATAATATCGGCGCCAGCTTCAATCGCTTCTTTTAGTTCCGCTAGGCTTTCTGTTTCAACTTCAACCGGTTTACCAGGATTTAGTTCTTTAGCGGTGCTAACTGCTTGAGAGATACCACCACAAGCAATGATGTGGTTTTCTTTGATCAGATACGCATCAAACACACCAATACGGTGATTGTAACCGCCGCCACATGCGACAGCGTATTTCAGAGCGCTACGAAGACCAGGAATAGTTTTACGCGTATCAAGCAAGCGGCAGTCTGTGCCAGCAATTTTCTCGGCATAGCGCGCAACGGTAGTCGCACAGCCAGACAGCGTTTGGATAAAGTTCATTGCGTTGCGCTCGCCAGTTAATAGTGCGCGCGCAGGTCCTGATAGAGTACAAAGCACTTGGTTTGGCTCGACAGTATCACCATCTTGTACATGCCAGTGGATCGTTACTTCGCCACCAAGCTGCTTGAATACTTCATCAGCCCATGCTTGACCACAGAAAACACCATGCTCACGAGTGATGATAGTTGCTTCATTCTGCGCATCGGCAGGGATCAGACTTGCGGTGATGTCGTTAGCCGCATTGAGTGTGCCGCCGAGATCTTCTTTCAAAGTTTCGCTGACCGCACGAGTGATCTCTAATGGAAGTTGCTGCTTCAAATATTCAAGACGTTCTTGGCTATTGTGTGTGTTTTTCATCGCAAATCTAATACGCAGTTGAACAGAGGAGGGAATGATACGCTGACTGCGAGTGAAATTCAGCCATTAATCTCGCATTTCAGTTAAAATTGACCCCAGTTATGGAAAATGAGAAATAGCCAAATGATTGATCCGCAAGGTTGGTATCAAGCCGCACGTCATGTGCCATCCCCGTTTTTTGACCATCGCAGCGATAGTGAGGATATCTCATTGTTGGTGATCCATAACATTAGCCTACCGCCGGGCAAGTTTGGGGGGCCTTACATTGAACAGTTTTTTCTCGGCACTCTAGATGCTGATGAGCATCCCTTTTTTAAAGTGATACACAAAATGGGCGTGTCGGCGCACTGTTTGATTCGTCGGGACGGTGAGGTGGTGCAGTTTGTTTCGTTTCGCGATAGAGCGTGGCATGCCGGGGCATCAAGTTTTTCTGGGCGTGAGCGTTGTAACGACTATTCGATTGGCATAGAGATGGAAGGCAGTGACTACGTTGCGTACACCGATGAGCAATATCAAGCACTCAGCACGCTGAGCTTGCAGTTAATGCAACACTATCCACTCATCACGCTGCCACGTATTACTGGCCATCAATATATTGCCCCGCTGCGCAAAACCGATCCAGGACTGGTGTTTGACTGGGTGAGATACCGAGAGGCGCTACGTTAAGAAGCGAGAAGATTGCATTCGAGAGGTGACCATGTTCACCTCTCAATTCTCACTCTCGCCTCTCTGTGGCTCTTAAAGCGTGGCTTGATATTCGGTGAGAACTTGCTCGACCCAAGTGGCAATGCGTTCATCGCTCAATTCGTATTGTGAATCTTCATCCAGGGCTAAGCCGACAAACATGCTGCCATCTTCGGTTAGCGCCTTCGAGGCTTCAAATTGGTACTGCTCGTCGTTTGGCCAGTAACCGACAATGGTTGCACCGGCTTGTTTGACTTGATCGTGCAGTAGGCCCATGGCATCCAAATACCATTCGCCGTAACCTTCTTGGTCACCAAGGCCAAACAGAGCCACGGTTTTACCTTGCAGTGGTTGGCTGTTAATACTGTCCCAGATCGCGAGCCAATCTTCTTGAATCTCACCAAAATCCCAAGTAGAAATACCTAAGATTAATAAGTCGTAATCTGCCATTGTCGAAAGAGGAGACTCTTTGACGTTGTGAATATCCACTAAGTCATCGCCCATGATGGCGCGCATCTTCTCTGCTGCCATTTCGGTGTAGCAAGTGGTTGAGCCGTAAAATAGACCGATTTTCATCATCGTTTATCTTTCTAAATGGAGTGTTAGCGAATTCTAACCACAAAATGGTCTGCTTTGCAGCGAATATCGGTCATCAATTGAATTTTTATGGCTTTGTTTGCTGTATGCATTTACAGTAAAGATAAATGTGTCGTTAAAAATTAGAGAGTGGTTTTGTCAGAAATAATGTCACCGGATCAAGGGGTTGTTGAGCAGTTTCTTGATGCGATGTGGATGGAACGAGGGTTGTCGGAAAACACCTTATCGTCTTACCGCACCGATTTATTCAAGCTACTGACGTGGATGAAACAACACAACTACCGTCTTGATTTTATTAGCTTGTCTGGCTTGCAGGAATACCAATCGTGGTTGGCCGATCAAGATTACAAGCAAACGTCGCGCGCGCGGATGTTGTCGGCGATTCGTCGTTTGTTTCAATATTTGCACCGTGAGAAAATTCGCGCCGATGACCCGAGCGCCTTGTTGGTGAGCCCTAAGTTACCCAAGCGACTACCGAAAGACCTCAGTGAGGCCCAAGTGGATGCGTTACTTAATGCGCCCGATCCAAACGATGCGATTGAACTGCGTGATAAAGCAATGTTGGAATTGTTGTATGCCACCGGTCTGCGTGTCACCGAATTAGTCAGTTTGACGATGGAAAATATCAGCTTACGACAAGGTGTTGTGCGAGTAACCGGTAAGGGTGGCAAAGAGCGTTTAGTGCCAATGGGTGAAAATGCCATCGATTGGATTGAAACTTTTCTTCAACAAGGGCGGTCTGAGTTACTTGGGGAGAAAACCTCTGATGTCGTTTTCCCAAGTAAACGAGCACGACAAATGACCCGACAAACCTTTTGGCATCGTATTAAGTATTATGCGGTGTTAGCTGGGATTGATACTGAGTTACTTTCGCCACATGTGTTGCGTCATGCATTTGCAACCCATTTGCTAAACTATGGCGCAGATCTACGTGTGGTGCAGATGTTGCTTGGGCATAGTGACTTGTCGACCACACAAATCTATACTCACGTCGCAACAGAGCGATTGAAACAGCTTCATAGTGAACATCACCCAAGGGCTTCGCTCTTGCGTTAGAGATTTTATTTAAGGTGAATAGAATGAGCGTATTACGCCGAATGACATTACTTGCGTTGCCTTTTTTTGCAGCGACTGCTTTTGCTAACGTAAGTAGCGAGACACAAATTAATAAATCAGAGTTGGCTGAGCGCTTTGCTAAGTTGGGCTTGCAGGTGACAGATGTTGTACCTGCTGATATTAAAGGCTTGGTTGAAGTACAAACTAACGGTGGTGTTTTATTTGCCTCACCAGATGGCGAGTATTTTATTGCCGGTTCGCTATACCAGTTGGATGACAAAGGTGGCTACCAAGACGTTATTGCTCAGCGCCAAGCGCCGATCAACGCAGCTAAGATTGATGCAATGAAAGACTCAGTGATTGAGTTTAAAGCCGACAATGAAAAATATGTAGTGACGGTCTTTACCGATATTACTTGTGGCTACTGCGTGAAGTTGCACCGTGAATTACAAGATTACAATGATCTTGGTATTACCGTGCGCTACATGGCCTTCCCTCGCCAAGGGCCCGTTGGTGATGTCGCAGATCAAATGGCTTCAATTTGGTGTGCTGACGATCCACAGGCAGCAATGCATGATGGTAAAGTAAACCGAAAATTCCCAGCCAAAGGCGACAATTTCGCTCAATGCCAAGATACGATTCAAAAACACTATATGTTAGGTCGTGAATTAGGCATCAGCGGTACGCCTGCCATTTTCCTTCCGAACGGTGAAATGGTTGGCGGTTATGTTCCAGCAGAGAAATTGCTGCAACGTCTAGAACAAAAATAACCACAAGGAAGTAGGCTCAATTGAGCCTACTTTTATTTTATGATGATAGAAATTCAACGTCGTCCTGAAGTCGATATTTCCCAGTTACCAGACTCCATTGCACCGTTATTGCGTCGCCTGTACCTCAGCCGCGGCATCCACTCGATGCAGCAGTTAGACAATGGTGTACGCGGCTTACATTCATATCAAAAACTGCATGGCATTCAGCTGGCGGTGGAATTGCTGTTTACCGCGATTAAAACCAATCAGCGCATTATCGTCGTCGGGGATTTTGACGCCGATGGCGCGACCAGCTCTGCGCTTTCTGTCCTTGCGTTACGTATGCTTGGTAGCAGCAATGTCGATTACCTTGTGCCAAATCGATTTGAAGATGGTTACGGCTTAAGCCCTGAAGTGGTTGATCAGGCCATCGCGATTGGCGCGCAGGTGATTATGACGGTTGATAACGGCGTGTCATCCATTGAAGGGGTTCGCTACGCCAAAGAGCAAGGTTTACAAGTCTTGGTAACCGATCACCACTTACCGGGCTCTGAGTTGCCGATTGCCGATGCGATGGTCAATCCTAATCTGCAAGAGTGTGCTTTTCCGTCGAAATCGTTAGCGGGTGTTGGCGTTGCTTTTTATTTGATGATGGCACTGTGTGTACACATGCGTAACCTTGGTTGGTTTAGCCAGCAGGGTATGGCAGAGCCTAAGTTAATGGAACTGATTGATTTGGTGGCATTAGGTACCGTGGCTGACGTGGTCTCTTTGGATGAGAATAACCGCATTCTGGTCCATCAAGGTTTGCAACGTATTCGGGCTGGTCATGCTCGCCCAGGTATCCAAGCCTTGATTGAAGTGGCTAAAAAAGACGCCAGCCGTTTAGTTGCTTCTGATTTTGGTTTTGCCTTAGGTCCACGCATTAACGCTGCCGGTCGTTTGGATGACATGTCTTTCGGCGTTGAGTTGCTGCTAAGCAATAATATCCATGTCGCACGCCGCATGGCGAGTGAGTTAGATGGCCTCAATCAAACTCGTAAAGAGATTGAAGAGGGCATGAAGCAAGAGGCAATGGCTTTTTGTGAGCGTCTGCAGTTTGGAGAGAATGCCGAACTTCCGTTTGGTTTAGTATTATTCCAACGCGATTGGCATCAAGGTGTGATTGGTATTTTAGCTTCTCGTATCAAAGAGAAGTTTCATCGCCCAGTGATTGCCTTTGCTGATGGTGGGGACGGCATCATAAAAGGCTCTTGTCGCTCGATACCAGGCTTACACATGCGTGACACACTGGATCGCATTGATACGCAAAACCCTGGTTTGATCCTGAAATTCGGTGGTCATGCGATGGCGGCAGGGTTATCGATTGAAGAGAAAAACTTCGAACGCTTTGCTCGTTTATACGACCAAGCAGTGAAAGAAGAACTCGATGAAGCGGCCTTGAAAGGTATAGTACTATCTGACGGAGAATTAGCCCCAGAAGAGTTCTCTATGCACGTGGCACAAATGCTACGCGCAGGTGGCCCTTGGGGACAATCATTCCCAGAACCCGTTTTTGACGGCGAGTTTAAAGTTCTGCATCAGAAATTAGTGGGCGAGAAGCATCTTAAATTGATGTTAGAGCCGCTGTTTAAAGGCCATCCCACTAATATTATGATTGATGGTATCGCGTTTAATGTCGATTTACGTCGCTGGCCAGATGCTTCAGTTAAAACGGTACGTCTGGCATACAAGCTTGATATCAATGAGTTTCGTGGAAATCAGTCATTGCAATTACTGATCGATCATCTCGAAGCAAAATAGTGTTCTGTCGTTGTACATTTGGTGGCGCTTCTATCTAAGGCGCCACTAAACCGCTTGTTTTCAATGCTCCTTAGCCCTTCTCTCATCTTCCATTGTTCATGATCTTATTTAGGTCTTTTTTCGCTCATCAATATTGAAGCCGCGGTGACAAATAGGTTTCGCATCTTCGATGCTGGTTTCGGATAAAAACACATTCTATTCACGTCGAAGATGGCGAAAAAATACCAATTAAGAATGATTTCTCACATTCATTCATACTTCTTTAAAACTGACCAATTATAGTGTGATCGCTAGCACGATTTCCGCCCAGTTGTTCATCTTTTGTAATTGGCATGACCAATTACATCAGTGTTTCATGTGAATGATGTTAATGGATGGTTGCTGGGGGCTTGGTTTTATGATTTGGGTCAATTTTTGGCTGGAATTTGCGTTTTTAATATGTTAATTTCTTTCCACACTAAATTGGTATGACCAATTAACTGCAAAGAGTAAAGAACGATAATTTATGGCTTATCAAAGGATTCGTCAGCCAAAGCTCTCTGATGTAATAGAACAAGAGCTTGAAAGGTTGATAGTAGAAGGAACACTGTCTCCGGGGCAACAATTGCCACCAGAGCGCGAACTGGCTAAACAGTTCGATGTTTCTCGTCCTTCGATCCGTGAAGCTATCCAACGTTTGGAAGCCAAACGTCTTCTCACTCGTCGTCAAGGCGGCGGTACATTTGTCAGTGAGAATCTTTGGAAGGGCTTTTCGGATCCTCTGCTAAATTTATTATCGAGCCATTCAGAAACTCAATTAGATTTACTCGAATCGCGCCATGCGATGGAAGGTATTTCGGCTTATTTTGCAGCGTTGCGTGGTACTGATGAAGATTTTGCTCGTATTCAAGCCTCATTAGAAGGCATTGGTGCACAACAAGATAAGCAAGACGTCGCCGCTGAAGCTGCTGCGGTAATGCAATTTCTAATTGCGTTGACTGAAGCTGCTCACAATGTGGTTTTGCTGCACATTGTGCGTAGTTTAGCGCCATTACTTGAGCAAAATATTTTACAGAATTTGAAATTGCTGCACCGCCGACAAGAAGTGGTGGAGAAAGTAAGTAAGCACCGAGCCAATATTGTGGATGCGATTGTTTCTGGTCAGCCGGAAAAGGCGCGTGAAATGTCTCATTCCCATTTGGCTTATATCGAAGAAATATTGTTGGATTTGACTCGTGAAGAGTCTCGACGTGAGCGCTCTTTACGTCGAATTCAGCAGGGTAACGAATAAGTAGATCCAACCAACAGAAGGATAGATCGGCATGTCTGATATGAAGCATGACGTAGATGCACTGGAAACTCAAGATTGGCTGCAAGCGCTTGAATCAGTTGTACGTGAAGAAGGTGTAGAACGCGCTCAATATTTACTAGAGCAAGTTTTGGATAAAGCTCGTCTTGATGGCGTTGATATGGCTACAGGTATCAACACAAACTACATCAATACGATCCCAGCTGCGCAAGAACCTGCTTACCCAGGTGATACAACGCTAGAGCGTCGTATTCGTTCAATCATTCGCTGGAATGCGATCATGATTGTACTTCGCGCATCTAAGAAAGACCTAGACCTAGGTGGTCACATGGCTTCTTACCAGTCTGCAGCAGCATTCTACGAAGTATGTTTCAACCACTTCTTCCGTGCTCCGAATGAGACGGACGGTGGTGACTTGGTGTACTACCAAGGTCATATCTCTCCAGGTATCTACTCGCGCGCATTCGTTGAAGGCCGTCTAACTGAAGAACAGCTAGATAACTTCCGTCAAGAAGTCGATGGTAAAGGTATTCCTTCATACCCACACCCTAAATTAATGCCTGAATTCTGGCAGTTCCCAACAGTATCGATGGGTCTAGGTCCAATTTCAGCTATCTATCAAGCTCGCTTCTTGAAGTACCTTGATGGCCGTGGTCTTAAGCAAACTTCAGCTCAACGCGTTTATGCCTTCCTAGGTGACGGTGAGATGGATGAGCCAGAATCACGCGGTGCGATCTCGTTCGCTGCACGTGAAAAACTAGACAACCTATGTTTCCTAATCAACTGTAACCTACAGCGCCTAGATGGCCCGGTTATGGGTAACGGCAGCATCATCCAAGAACTAGAAGGCCTATTTAAAGGCGCTGGTTGGAACGTTGTTAAAGTTATTTGGGGTAGCAACTGGGATTCACTACTTGCAAAAGACACCACT
The DNA here is from genome assembly GCF_000222585.1 of Vibrio scophthalmi LMG 19158. GTDB lineage: Bacteria > Pseudomonadota > Gammaproteobacteria > Enterobacterales > Vibrionaceae > Vibrio > Vibrio scophthalmi. Next base: position 109,597 of record NZ_AFWE01000040.1, read on the forward strand.
GGTAAGCTTCTTCAACTTATGAACGAAACGATCGATGGTGACTACCAGACGTTCAAATCTAAAGATGGCGCATACGTACGTGAGCACTTCTTTGGTAAGTACCCAGAAACAGCTGCACTTGTTGCAGACATGACCGATGACGAAATCTTCGCACTTAAGCGTGGTGGTCATGATTCATCTAAACTGTTTGCTGCGTTCAACAATGCAAAAGAAACCAACGGTAAACCAACTGTAATCCTAGCGAAAACAGTAAAAGGTTACGGTATGGGTGATGCAGCAGAAGGTAAGAACATTGCGCACGGTGTGAAGAAAATGGACATGACTCATGTTCAACACCTACGTGATCGCCTAGGTCTAGAAGACATTCTTTCAGATGAGAAGATCAAAGAACTTCCATACTTGAAGCTGGAAGAAGGCACGCCTGAATACGAATACTTACACGCTCGTCGTAAAGCTCTACACGGCTATACACCTGCGCGTCTGCCTAAATTTACTCAAGAATTCAAAGTTCCTGAGCTAGAAGAATTCGCGCCGCTTCTTGGTGAGCAAAAGCGTGAAATCTCGACCACAATGGCTTATGTACGTACGCTAAACATTCTGCTTAAAGATAAGAACATTGGTAAGAACATCGTTCCTATCATCTGTGATGAAGCGCGTACATTCGGTATGGAAGGTCTATTCCGTCAGGTTGGTATCTACAACCCACACGGTCAAGAATACACGCCAGAAGACCGCGGTGTAGTCTCTTACTACAAAGAAGCGACTTCAGGTCAGGTTCTACAAGAAGGTATCAACGAGCTAGGTTCAATGGCGTCTTGGGTTGCAGCCGCAACGTCATACAGCACCAACGATCTACCAATGATCCCATTCTACATCTACTACTCAATGTTCGGTTTCCAACGTATTGGTGACATGGCATGGCTAGCAGGTGACCAACAAGCTCGTGGCTTCCTACTAGGTGCTACAGCGGGTCGTACAACGCTAAACGGTGAAGGTCTACAGCACGAAGACGGTCATTCGCACATCATGGCGAACACTGTACCTAACTGTATCTCTTACGATCCAACGTTTGCTTACGAGCTAGCGGTAATCATGCAAGACGGTATCCGTCGCATGTACGGTGAGAACCAAGAGAACGTTTACTACTACCTAACAGTAATGAACGAAAACTACGCAATGCCAGCAATGCCAGAAGGCGCTGAAGAAGGCATTCGTAAGGGTATCTACAAGCTTGAGTCTTACGCAGGTAGTAAAGGCAAAGTTCAGTTAATGAGCTCTGGTACTATCATGAACGAAGCGCGTAAAGCAGCACAGATCCTAAGTGAAGATTACGGCGTAGCGTCTGACGTATTCTCTGTAACGTCATTCAACGAACTAACTCGTGATGGCCAAGCGGTAGAGCGTGACAACATGCTACACCCTGAAGCAGAAGCGAAAGTACCGTACATCACGACGGTTCTTGGTAACGAACCTGCAATCGCAGTGACGGATTACATGAAGAACTACGCTGAGCAAGTACGTGCATTTGTTCCAGCTGAGTCTTACAAAGTGTTGGGTACTGATGGCTTCGGTCGTTCAGACAGCCGTGAAAACCTACGTCGTCACTTCGAAGTGAACGCAGGTTATGTGGTAGTTGCAGCTCTAACTGAGCTTGTGAAACGTGGCGATATGGATAAATCTGTGGTTGTTGAAGCAATCAAGAAATTCAACATCGATACTGAAAAAACTAACCCACAATACGCATAAGCAACGCTTAATTAAAAGGTAGATAAGCAATGGCAATCGAAATTAATGTACCAGACATCGGTGCGGATGAGGTTGAAGTTACTGAGATTCTTGTAAGCGTTGGCGACAAGGTTGAAGAAGAGCAGTCTCTAATCACAGTTGAAGGCGATAAAGCTTCTATGGAAGTTCCTGCATCTCAAGCGGGTATCGTTAAAGAAATCAAAATCGCTGTTGGCGACTCGGTTTCTACTGGTTCTCTAATCATGCTATTCGTTGAAGAGAATGTCGAAGCCGAGGGTGCAGCGCAAGCTGCACCTGCTCCAGCGGTTGAAGCGGCTCCAGTAGCGGCTCCTGCGGCAGCAGCGGCAGTCGAATTGAAAGAAGTTCACGTACCAGACATTGGTGGCGATGAAGTTGAAGTGACTGAAATCATGGTAGCAGTTGGCGACTCAATTGAAGAAGAGCAATCTCTTCTAACCGTTGAAGGCGACAAAGCTTCTATGGAAGTACCAGCACCATTTGCCGGTACACTAAAAGAAATCAAAATCGCGGTAGGTGATTCAGTATCAACTGGCTCACTTGTGATGATCTTTGAAGTTGGCGCAGCAGCGGGTTCAGCACCTGTAGCTCCAGCGGCAGCAGCACCAATTGCAGCGGCTCCAGCAGCGTCGGCAGCAAAAGATGTACACGTTCCAGACATCGGCGGTGATGAACGTTGAAGTCACTGAAATCATGGTAGCGGTTGGCGATACAGTAGAAGAAGAGCAATCTCTAATCACTGTTGAAGGCGACAAAGCATCGATGGAAGTACCAGCACCATTCGCGGGTACCATCAAAGAGATCAAAATTGCAGCTGGCGATAAAGTAACCACAGGTTCTTTAATCATGGTCTTTGAAGTAGCAGGCGCAGCTCCAGTAGCGGCTCCAGTTGCTCAAGCAGCTCCAGCACAAGCGGCAGCACCTGTTGCAGCGGCGCCTAAAGCAGAAGCTCCAGCAGCAACTGGCGACTTCCAAGAGAACGGTGACTACGCGCACGCATCTCCAGTGGTTCGTCGTCTTGCTCGTGAATTTGGCGTAAACCTTTCTAAAGTTAAAGGGTCTGGTCGTAAGAGCCGTATCCTGAAAGAAGACGTACAGTCTTACGTTAAAGATGCACTGAAACGTCTAGAGTCTGGTGCTGCGGCAGCAGGCAAAGGCGGTGATGGTTCTGCACTTGGTCTACTACCATGGCCAAAAGTTGATTTCAGCAAGTTTGGTGAGACAGAAGTTAAGCCTCTTTCTAAGATCAAGAAGATTTCAGGCGCTAACCTGCACCGTAACTGGGTAATGATCCCGCACGTTACACAGTGGGATAACGCTGACATCACTGAGCTAGAAGCATTCCGTAAAGAGCAGAACGCAATCGAAGCGAAGAACGACACTGGCATGAAGATCACACCACTTGTGTTCATCATGAAAGCCGTTGCGAAAGCACTAGAAGCGTTCCCTGCATTTAACTCTTCACTTTCTGACGATGGCGAAAGCATCATCCTGAAGAAATACGTGAACGTAGGTATTGCAGTTGATACACCAAACGGTCTGGTTGTTCCTGTATTTAAAGACGTGAACAAAAAAGGCATCTACGAGCTTTCTGAAGAGCTAATGGTTGTCTCTAAGAAAGCACGTTCTGGCAAGCTGACTGCTGCGGATATGCAAGGTGGCTGTTTCACTATCTCGAGCCTAGGTGGCATCGGTGGTACTGCATTTACGCCAATCGTAAATGCACCAGAAGTAGGCATCCTTGGTGTGTCTAAGTCTGAAATCAAACCTGTTTGGAACGGTAAAGAGTTTGAACCGCGTCTACAACTTCCACTGTCACTATCATACGATCACCGTGTGATTGATGGTGCTGAAGGTGCGCGTTTCATTACTTACCTAAACAGCGCGCTATCAGACATCCGTCGTCTCGTTCTGTAATTAGATAAGACGAATCAGAGGCGGCACTTTTGCCGCCTCTTCTATCAAAGATATTTAAATAATTGGATCCTTCTGTGCTGTTGCTATTGTCATGGCTACACGCATAGAGAGAGTCGAATTGTTGTCTAGCTCACAGGCTAAATTGAATTACTTTTCACATCGTTAACATCTCTGTAAACTATTGACGGTCTGAAAAAGCTGTTTAAAACAATAAAAAACGTTTGAAACAATAATCTCAATACCCATTCAGCCTGTTAGGGATAATGACTACAAGAGGTCAAAATGAGCAAAGAAATTAAAGCCCAAGTTGTTGTACTTGGTTCTGGTCCTGCTGGTTACTCTGCTGCCTTCCGTTGTGCAGACCTAGGTCTTGAAACTGTGTTAGTTGAGCGTTACAGCACTCTTGGTGGTGTCTGCCTTAACGTAGGTTGTATCCCATCAAAAGCACTACTGCACGTATCGAAAGTTATCGAAGAAGCAAAAGCACTTTCTGAGCACGGCATCGTATTTGGCGAACCGCAAACTGACATCAACAAGATCCGTTTGTGGAAAGAAAAAGTAGTAACCCAACTGACTGGCGGTCTTAGCGGTATGGCTAAGATGCGTGACGTAACGGTTGTAAACGGCTACGGTAAATTCACCGGACCTAACTCAATCCTTGTCGAAGGCGAAGGCGAGTCAACAGTAGTTAACTTTGACAACGCTATCGTGGCTGCCGGTTCTCGTCCGATCAAACTGCCGTTCATTCCGCATGAAGACCCACGTATTTGGGATTCAACCGATGCACTTGAGCTGAAAGAAGTGCCTGAGAAACTGCTTATCATGGGTGGTGGTATCATCGGTCTTGAGATGGGTACGGTTTACCACTCACTGGGTTCTAAAGTTGACGTGGTTGAAATGTTTGACCAAGTTATCCCAGCAGCAGACAAAGACATCGTTAAAGTATTCACTAAACGCATTGAGAAGAAATTCAACTTGATGCTAGAAACGAAAGTAACAGCAGTTGAAGCGAAAGAAGATGGTATCTACGTTTCAATGGAAGGTAAAAAAGCGCCAGCAGAAGCTGAGCGTTACGATGCCGTTCTTGTTGCTATCGGTCGTGTACCAAACGGTCTTCTTATCGATGGCGCGAAAGCGGGTATCGAAATTGATGAGCGCGGCTTTATCAACGTTGATAAGCAAATGCGTACTAACGTACCGCACATCTTTGCTATCGGTGATATCGTTGGCCAACCAATGCTTGCGCACAAAGGTGTGCATGAAGGTCACGTAGCGGCAGAAGTTATTTCTGGTAAGAAGCACTACTTCGATCCTAAAGTAATTCCTTCAATTGCTTACACTGAGCCAGAAGTTGCATGGGTTGGTAAAACTGAGAAAGAAGCAAAAGCGGAAGGTATCAAGTACGAAGTGGCGACATTCCCATGGGCAGCATCAGGTCGTGCAATCGCCTCTGACTGTGCAGACGGTATGACTAAGCTAATCTTCGACAAAGAGACTCACCGCGTCATTGGTGGTGCTATCGTTGGTACTAACGGTGGTGAACTACTCGGTGAAATTGGCCTTGCAATCGAGATGGGTTGTGACGCTGAAGACATCGCACTGACTATCCACGCTCACCCAACTCTACATGAGTCAGTGGGTCTAGCGGCGGAAGTGTTTGAAGGTTCAATTACTGACCTGCCAAACAAAAAAGCAGTGAAAAAGAAAAAGTAATTCTTAACTGATAAATAGAAACCGCAGCCTAGGCTGCGGTTTTTTTTGCGTTGAATCTTTTCATTGCTCTTCGGTGATGAGTTTCACCTGTGAGAGGAATTACGCTTCTTCTTTATAAATACACAACATGTTTAGATAGCTGTCCGCTAGTTTCAACATCGCTTGTTCATCGGTGTGGCGGTTAGCTTGCACAAACAGTGAATAACAAATGCCGTGGAATAGCGTTGCAAGATCAGCAGGATCATGATCGTTACACACTTCGCCGCGCTCCATCGCTTTGATAAACATGTTTTGCACTAATAACTGGTTAGTTCGGTTGGTGCTAACAAACAGTGGCCAGACTTCATCACGGGTTGACGCGCTCCACTCAAACCACACTTTAAGCCAATGACAATCTTCAGCGATGAGATTAACCATCTCTGATGTCAAATTCGCGAGGTTTTGTTTGGCGTGTAAATCTAGGTCGATATTGTCTGAAAGAAAATTAGAGAACTGACGTACCACATAGTTCAGTACATCATCGACTAAGTCTTCACGTGTTGGGAAGTAGTTGAATACCGTGGCGACCGATACTTGTGCAATTTCCGCAATATCGGCATGACCACCACGACCAATCCCACGGCGCGCAAATACATCCAGAGAAATATCCATCAGCTGTTGCTTACGTTTTTTGGGCGAGAGTCGGGTGCGGGGTCTTTTTGCTATAGAGTCCATATTAATTTAAATCCTTGCCAAATGAGTTGATTACATCCATGCACATCATCATTCTTAGGTTCTCTTATTCAATTTGAGCGATATCAATGGAATAAGAGTACTGCTGACCCCGGAAAATAAGGCGCATCTTAGTAAATGGGCTTTGCCCTAATTAGTATTTTATTAATTGTATATCGCGCTTATGAGTGTAATGGTGCATATGGTTAGGGTCAACATTTTCAGTACACTTAATAATCAATTTTGTTAGTAACGTGCGAAAGGTCATACTGTTTTTCGCTTGTTTCAGAGAATTGTAGTCGCTTGAGGTTTATTCTCTTTCTGTGCTGGTGTTAAACTACGCGCTTGCAAACGCCCAACGGTGTCTGAGCTACTATTATTAGACGCTAAAAATGACAAGCGAGAGTGGTATGAAACATACAATAGAAGTAATGATTTCTGAGCAGGAAGTTCAGGAACGTGTGCGTGAATTAGGTAAACAGATCACGGCTCATTATCAAGGCAGTGAAGATCTTGTCTTGGTTGGTCTACTACGTGGTTCTTTTGTCTTTATGGCTGACCTTGCACGTGCTATCGAACTTACTCACCAAGTTGATTTCATGACTGCGTCTAGCTATGGCAACACCATGGAAAGCTCGCGCGACGTACGCATCCTTAAAGACCTTGATGATGACATCAAAGGCAAAGACGTGCTGCTGGTTGAAGACATTATCGATACGGGTAACACGCTGAACAAAGTTCGCGAAATCCTTTCGCTACGTGAGCCAAAGTCGATTGAAATCTGTACCTTACTAGATAAGCCTTCTCGTCGCGAAGTCGATGTACCAGTACAGTGGATTGGTTTTGAAATTCCAGATGAATTCGTTGTTGGTGTGGGTATCGATTACGCCCAAAAATACCGTCACCTACCATACATCGGTAAAGTGGTTCCTCAAGAATAAGCCAATGGCTTAATAATGCTTGAGTGGAAAGATTAAAAAAGCCCATCACGGTAACGTGGTGGGCTTTTTGCTATGTATTCATCTGTATAAGCTGAGCGATTAGCGACACAGCAGTTTGAAATCAGGGTTAAGAATCGCTTCCAATGAAGAGAGGTAAGAAGCTTCTACTGATTCTTTCGAGTTGGAGCGATTACCTAGATATTGCAAACGCCCATCATCAATACCATAAACCACACCGTGAATTTCAACTTCTTGACCGCGTTCCCATGCATTTTGAATGATGGTTGAGTTGCCTAAGTTATACACTTGCTCTGCTACGTTGATCTCACCCAGTTTATCGGCTTTATCTGCTTCAGACATTTGGTCAAGGTAAGCGCGGTGTTTGAAATAGATATCGCGGATGTGCAACAACCAGTTATTGATCAGACCCAATTGCGGGTTATCAATCGCTGCATTGACACCACCACAGCCATAGTGACCACAGATAATGATGTGTTTGATTTTCAACACATCCACTGCGTACTGCACCACAGATAGGCAGTTAAGATCTGTATGCACTACGAGGTTTGCTACATTACGGTGTACAAACAACTCGCCAGAAAATAATCCGGTTAAACGTTCTGCTGGTACGCGGCTGTCAGAACAACCAATCCAGAGAAAGTCAGGCTTTTGCCCTTCCGCAAGTCGGGTAAAATATTCAGGTCGTTCTGATTTGATTTCTTCAGACCATTTCGAGTTATTGTCGAACAACTGTTTCATTTTCGGCATTGTCGTTACTTATATCCCTAAAGTTTCTGCTCAACAATATACACAATGTTACAAAGCCATTCTCTAAAAAAATGCATGAAAATGCACTCATCTGACGTGTTGCTGTAGTCAAAATCATAAACTTAGTCATTTTTATGCCAAATCTATCAGTTGTTATAGGTGTGTGATGTAATTAACACTGTCGTATCGCTAGTAACGTTTGGTAATATAAATCGGTTTGGCTGTTTACTATTGCAGGGAGCGATATGTTGTTTGGAGATCGTTTTAAAGAGATCAATTTGAAGGGAGATCTGTTTGGTGGTGTGACGACCGCTATCATCTCTTTGCCATTGGCGCTGGCATTTGGTGTTGCCTCCGGAGCCGGGGCTGAAGCTGGCTTGTGGGGCGCGATCATGGTTGGTTTGTTTGCGGCACTGTTTGGTGGCTCATCAACGCTGATCTCAGAACCAACAGGCCCAATGACAGTGATCATGACTGCGGTATTGACCAGCATGATGGCTAAGTACCCAGAGACAGGTATGGCGATGACGTTTACCGTAGTGATGATGGCCGGTGCTTTTCAAGTATTACTCGGTACGTTAAAGCTGGGAAAATACGTCACTTTGATGCCATATAGCGTGATTTCCGGATTTATGTCGGGGATTGGCGTTATTCTTATTATTTTGCAACTCTCGCCGTTATTAGGCCACGCAGCGCCCTCTGGCGGGGTGATGGGCACTTTGTCTGCATTGCCCGATACATTGGCTAACGTGAAATTTGGTGAACTGTTTTTGGGCGCGCTAACGCTCGGAATTTTATTTTTCTTTCCATCGAAATACCGCAAATACGTGCCTGCCCAATTAGTTGCATTAGTTGCGGTGACGTTACTCTCGGTTATTTTGTTTGATAACGATGCGATTCGCCGCATTGGTGAAATCCCTGCCGGGTTGCCTTCGTTAGTCGTGCCGCACATTAATACAGAAATGTTTACCACCATGGTGATTGATGCCTTGGTGCTGGGAACATTGGGCTGTATTGATACTTTATTGACGGCGGTTATCGGTGATTCATTAACTCGAAAAGAGCATGACTCTGATAAAGAGCTGCGTGGTCAAGGCCTTGCGAATATGCTCTCTGGCTTGTTTGGCGCATTGCCAGGGGCAGGTGCCACCATGGGCACGGTGACCAATATTCAAGTTGGAGCACGCTCGCCACTTTCTGGGGTGATTCGTGCATTGATGCTGGCATTGGTGGTCCTTGTCGCGGGGGGCTTAACCGAGCCGATTCCAATGGCGGTGCTGGCCGGTATTGCGGTCTATGTTGGTTTTAACATCCTTGATTGGAGTTTTATTCAACGAGCACACAAAGTGAGTGTGCAGGGTATGGCGATCATGTACGGCGTGATGCTACTGACGGTGTTTGTTGATTTGATTGCTGCGGTGGGATTGGGGGTTTTCATTTCCAATATTATCATCATTGAACGCTTGAGCCGTGAGCAGGCGCGCCAAGTTAAAGCCATCAGTGATGCTGATGAAGACGATGTACCACTGACGGAAAGTGAACGTGGCTTACTTGACCAAGCAAATGGCAAGGTACTGTTTTTCTATCTGTCAGGGCCGATGATTTTTAGTGTCTCGAAAGCGATTTCTCGTCAGCACAGCAGTATTGATGAATATGAAGCGATGATTCTTGATCTGACCGATGTGCCGATGATTGATGTCACCGTTGGTCTGGCATTGGAAAATGCGATTAACGATGCGCTTGATGCTCATTGTGCGGTGTATTTACTCTGTCCGAATAAACAGATTTGGCAGCAATTAGAGAAATTCCACATTCTCGATTTAGTGCCGGGGCAAAACATATACTCGTTCCGTTACGAAGCGCTACGTGCTGCGATTAAACATGTTGAAACGGATGAACATCAGATGATTACCGTTTAATTTGACCAATAGATTAGTGATTTAATTGAGGCCGTAAGAGAGATCTTACGGTCTTTTTATTTATCGCTAGGCTAAATGTTTCGAACTTATTCGAAAGGTTTATTTGTAATCATCGTTATTCGACGATAAACTGATTTGAAATTGATAGTCGCTAACCGCTTTGTCATCGAAAAGCGGTTGGTCACAACAAGCGAGCGATTATGTACGCATTAGAAATAGATCAGCTAAGAAAGACTTATGCTGGCGGATTTGAAGCATTGAAAGGTGTTAGCCTGAATGTGGAAAAAGGGGATTTTTACGCTTTACTCGGGCCGAACGGCGCGGGTAAATCAACCACGATTGGGGTTATTTCCTCGTTGGTAAATAAGAGTTCAGGCAAGGTTAAAATTTTTGGCTTTGATATCGATAGCGATCTTGAACGAGCAAAGCAGAATCTTGGTTTGGTACCGCAAGAATTTAACTTTAATCCGTTTGAAACGGTTGAACAAATCGTACTGCAGCAAGCGGGTTACTATGGCGTTGCCAAGTCGCTTGCTAAGCAACGCGCTGAAAAATATCTGACCAAGTTAGACTTGTGGGAAAAGCGCAAAGAGCGCGCGCGTAACCTTTCTGGTGGTATGAAGCGTCGTTTGATGATCGCGCGTGCCTTGATGCATGAGCCACAACTTCTGATCCTCGATGAACCAACCGCAGGGGTGGATATTGAATTGCGCCGCTCAATGTGGGAATTCCTCAAAGAGATCAATTCAGAGCAAGGTATTACGATTATTTTGACCACACACTATCTTGAAGAGGCAGAAATGCTGTGTCGTAACATCGGTATTATCAATCGTGGTGAGTTGATTGAAAACACCTCGATGAAGGCGTTGCTCTCTAAACTGGATGTGGAAACGTTTATTCTGGATGTCGATACGGAGCAAACTCTTCCAGAGTTAGAAGGGGTCATTTCTCAACATGAAATCAATGGCTCGCTTGAAATTGAAATTGCCAAGAATAAAGGACTTAACCATGTGTTTGCTCAGTTGAGTGAGCAAGGTGTTCAGGTGATGTCGATGCGCAATAAAGCTAATCGATTGGAAGAGCTGTTTGTCAGCATTGTTCAGCAACAAAGCCGAGGCGAATAATATGTATCAACTTTACTGGACGGCTTTTTGTAGCTTATTGACTAAAGAAATCAATCGTTTTACGCGAATTTGGGTTCAAACTCTTGTTCCACCAGCGATCACGATGACGCTCTATTTTATTATCTTTGGTAACTTAATCGGTTCACGCATTGGCGAAATGAACGGTTTTAGCTATATGGAATATATCGTACCGGGTTTGATCATGATGTCGGTGATCACCAACTCATATTCCAATGTTGCATCGTCGTTCTTCAGCTCTAAGTTCCAACGCAATATTGAAGAGCTATTGGTTGCACCAGTACCAAACTACGTCATCATTCTTGGCTTTGTCATGGGCGGCGTGGTGCGGGGCTTGCTGGTGGGGACAATCGTGACGTTTGTGTCGCTGTTTTTTGTTGACCTACAAGTGGATCATTGGGGCATTATCATTGCTACCGTCTTTTTGACTTCAGTGGTTTTTTCTTTGGGTGGCTTGATTAATGCAGTCTATGCGCGCACGTTTGATGATATCTCAATCATCCCAACCTTCGTACTGACACCTCTAACCTATTTGGGTGGCGTGTTTTACTCGATCAGTTTGTTGCCTGAGTTTTGGCAGGGCATTTCGAAGATTAACCCTATCGTCTATATGGTCAATGCGTTCCGCTACGGCTTTTTGGGTGTTTCCGATGTTGGCATTGTCACTTCATTTGGTGTGCTGGGAGTGTTTGTTGTCGTATTGTACGCGATTGCTCATTACCTAGTGACTAAAGGCATTGGCTTACGTTCGTAGGGTGTGAAGAAGCGAGAGGGTAGAGCGCTTCGCTAGAGAAGTAAGGTGGTTAGTTACGAGGTGTTTTTAGATTCTCAAAGCTTTGCTGTTTCTAATTGAACACTCATAAAAAAGGTTGGCATGTGCCAACCTTTTTTGTTTTATGCCTGTCGCTAGCGGTTGAGCCTAACTCTCTGGAGAGTTCTCTTCGCTAGTATCAGCCTCTTCTTTCGCTTCAGTCGCCATCTCAACCGTTTGGTTATCAATTAGGCGAGCTTTACCTAGGAAAGCTGACATCAGAATCACAGCTTGAGTGGTTTCTGCTGTGATGGTTTGTAGTGTGCGAGCATCACGAATGAAGATTTCATCCGGTTGTAAGCCGGCAGCGCGTAGTTGGTCGCTGGCATCTTCAATCACTGAGGCGTAATCATCACGGCCACCGCGCATCGCACTACTGATCCAACGCATAGTACGAGCTAAAACAGGGGCACGTTGACGTTCGTCGAGAGTGAGCAGGCCGTTGCGTGAACTCATGGCTAAGCCATCCATTTCACGTACGGTTGGAACACCGATGATTTCGATATCCATCGCCAAGTCTTCCACCATCTTGCGGATGATCGCCAGTTGTTGGAAATCTTTCTCACCAAAACAAGCTATGTTTGGTTGAACGATGTTGAAAAGCTTCGTCACGATGGTCGATACGCCACGGAAGTGACCAGGACGAGACGCACCTTCAAGCATGGTTGACAGTACTGGCACATCAACCGATGTTTGGCTTTCTAAACCTTCAGGGTAGATGGTTTCAGGTGTTGGGGTAAAAACCAACTCGACACCTTCGCCATTGAGCTTGTTTAAGTCGTCTTCTAGAGTGCGAGGATAATTATTAAGGTCATCTGCGCGCTCAAATTGCATTGGGTTGACGAAGATACTCACTACCACGATATCAGCGTATTCACGTGCTTTACGAACCAGCGTGAGGTGACCTTCGTGAAGGTTGCCCATGGTTGGGACAAAAGCGACTTTGCGACCGTCACGCTTATACTGTTTGATCTGCTCGCGTAGAGCTGAAATGTCAGCAAATGTTTGCATGATGATATCCTCTAGGCAATCGTATGAGCTTCATCTGGGAATGCGGCACTGGCTACATCATCGATGTATTTAGTTACGGCTTTGCGCATATCGCCAGTTTCAGCTAGGAAGTTTTTCGAGAATTTAGGCATGTAGTTCGCTGCAATGCCGAACATGTCATGCATCACAAGGATCTGACCATCTGTCACGTTGCCTGCACCAATACCAATCACAGGAACATCGAGCACTTCGGTAATGCGTGCTGCTAGTTCTTGCGGTACACATTCAAGCAACACAATTTGTGCGCCTGCTTCTTGCAGAGCAAGAGCGTCACGTACCATACGGTCAGCTTTTTCTTGCTCACGACCTTGAACTTTGAAACCACCGAAAATGTTGACTGATTGAGGGGTTAAACCTAGGTGAGCACACACAGGTACAGCGCGCTCAGTCAGCATTTTTACGGTATCAACTAACCAATCACCACCTTCAAGCTTGACCATGTTGGCACCAGCACGCATCAGCTGGCCTGCGCTTTCACAAGCTTGCTCAGGCGTTGCGTAACTCATGAATGGCATATCAGCCATAAGTAAGCAATTTGGGCTGCCAGCACGCACACAGCGCGTGTGGTAAGCAATATCTTCTACCGTGACAGGTAATGTGCTTGATTGGCCTTGTAGCACCATACCGAGCGAATCACCGACCAGCAGGACAGGCATTTCTTGTTGCTCGAATAGTTGAGCAAAGCTTGCGTCATACGCTGTAGAAGAGGCAAATTTACGACCTTCTTGTTTCCACTTAATAAGATCGTTGATGGTAATTTTTTTCATTAATTATCCTTAATAGGAGCTGGCTATGAGTGCCAAATTCTGAGTCCATTGCGGTCAACTTTTTGTAGCAGTTGTGCAAGCTCAGTCCCGTCAGGGAGCGTTAAATTAGGGGCGATTTCAGCAAGCGGATAGAGCACAAACTCTCTATCACGCATTCCATAATGTGGAACGGTTAATCGCTCGGAATCGATTTCCTCATTGCCATAAAGAATAATGTCGAGATCTAAGGTTCTTGGTCCCCAGCGCTCTTCTTTACGGACACGCCCTTGTTCTTGTTCAATTGCTTGGGTGCAATCGAGCAGTTCAATTGGCGTTAATTCGGTTTGAATAGCCACGACCGCATTGATGTAATCAGGTTGATTTTGTGGCCCCATTGGCGTGCTACTATAGAGCATTGAGGCCTGAACAAACTCTGATCTAGGCAGCTGTTTTAGCGCCTCAATCGCGACATTCGCTTGTGCAACAGGATCAGCCATATTACTGCCGACAGCAATATAGGCGGTGATCATGATGCGTTGCTGCTTTTACGCGTATTACGTCGATTGCGGTTGTTGCTCTTACGGCGACGTTGGCCGCTTTTCGCCGCTGGCTCGCTGTCTAATTCTGCGGCCATTTCTTGGCGAATATTACGACCGGCATTTTGGAAAGTGTTCCACCATTTTGCCAGTTTTTCGGTTTCGCCACCTTCGATTTCAGCGCGCATTTCTAAGAAATCGTAACCTGCACGGAACTTGTTGAGCTCCATTAAACGGAAAGCGCGTTTACCGTTGCGACGAGGCAAGCGTAATTGCAGTTGCCAAATTTCGCGAATGGTTGCGGTATGACGGCGAGGAATCGCGATGGTGCGCACTTGCTCATCAAGGATGATGTTACTTGCTTCCATCATGGCATCGTAATCACACAGTTTACGAGTTTCCATTAGCTCTTTTGCTTTCGCTTGCAGTGGGTACCACAGCATGGCCGCAAACATAAATGCAGGGTTAATGCGTTTACCTTCTTCAACTCGTTGGTCGGTTGAATCTAAAACGAGATCAAGCATCTGTTCCGCTGGTGAATCGTACTCTTCAGTGAAGAATTCCGATACCGTTGGGAATAGCGGTTGGAAGAGGTTGTATTCACGCATTAAATGGTACGTCTCAAGGCCGTAGCCAGTTTGTAGCATTTTAAGCGACTCTTCGTACAAACGCGCTGAAGGGATCTCTTTTAACAGGTGCGCTAACTCTTCGATTGGCGCTGCGGTATCTTCTTCGATATCAAAATCAAGTTTTACGGCAAAGCGGATCGCGCGCAACATACGTACCGGATCTTCACGGTAACGCGTTTCTGGATCACCGATTAGTCGGACCAGTTTGTCTTCGAGGTCTTCATTGCCGCGAGCGTAATCGTGAATGGCAAAGTTACCAATGTTGTAATACATCGCATTGATGGTGAAATCACGGCGCTCTGCATCTTCATCAATGGTGCCATAGACGTTATCGCGTAGCAGCATGCCTTCTTTTGATTGCATTGCGACATTTTTGCTTGGCTCTTGGTGGTGACCACGGAAAGTCGCGACTTCGATAATATCGCGGCCAAACATAATGTGCGCTAAGCGGAAACGGCGGCCAATTAGGCGGCAGTTTTTAAACAAATGGCGAATCTGCTCTGGCGTCGCATTGGTTGCGATATCAAAATCTTTTGGCGAGTGACCTAATAATAAGTCGCGCACGCCGCCGCCAACAAGAAATGCATCAAAGCCTGCACCATGAAGTCGGTATAGCACCTTCAGTGCATTGTCACTGATTTGCTTGCGCGAAATATTGTGCTCTTCTCGAGTAATAATATTTAGAGCGAGCTCCGGAAAGCTAGTTAGCTCGCTTGGTGTATAGTCGTTTTTATTCATGTGCTTTTGACAAAATCGGTCATTAAACCGCTTCTGTTTCCATTAAATTCTGGCGCCCAAGGGCGAATTTGCGGCTAATAATAGCTTAACAAGGCCGATTTGAGAATCTCGGCGTGATCTCTGTTGTATTAGGTAGCTGCTTAGTATGCCAATTTTGTACGCCCCAATGGATGATTTCTGCTAAGGAAGCGTTTGCTAAATCTTTTTCTAAATCAAAGCCTAAAAAGTGCATTGCTTCTAATAATGCGGGCTTAGGATTGAGATTGTCTACCGCAGGAGCATGATTTTGTTTTGATAATTTTTGACCATTCTCACCCAATGCTAAAGGCAGGTGAAGATAGCTAACAGGGGTTTTGCCTAACATTTTATAGAGACTGATTTGACGTCCAGTCGGTTCAATCAAGTCTGCCCCTCGCACCACTTGAGTGATCCCTTGGTCAATATCATCCAATACTACCGCAAGGTTGTAAGCAAATAAGCCATCACGACGCTTTATAATAAAATCTTCATCAGCCAGAGTGGTCGGAATCGTCAGCAGACCATGCTTTTGGTCGACGAAATCGTACACAGGTTTTGTCATGCGTAGGCGAATCGCACAAGGTGTTGTGGCAGAGAGTTTCAGATCGCGGCAGGTGCCTAAGTAAAACCCACCTGCTTGTTTGATCTCTTTTCGACTGCATTGGCAATAGTAAGCCTGACCACTCGCGAGCCATTGCTCGATTTGATCTTGGTAGAGCTGATGACGTTGGCTTTGGTAAACCACTTCACCATCCCAATGCAGTTGATAAGCCTCTAACGTGCGCAAAATGAGATCTGACGCGCCCACCATTTCTCTGGGTGGGTCAATATCTTCAATTCTGACTAACCACTGGCCTTGATGGGCTTTGGCTTGAAAATAACTGCCCAGAGCGGCCACTAAAGAGCCAAAGTGAAGCGGGCCAGAAGGGGAGGGAGCGAAGCGACCGATGTAACTCATAATGAAACCGAACAAAGAAGTGAAGAAACCAAAAAGGGAGCATATCTGCTCCCTTTTCACTTAATGGCTGGCAAGATTAACCTTGCATCTGCTTTTCTTTCATCTCTGCAAGTGTTTTACAGTCGATACAAAGATCTGCAGTTGGACGAGCTTCTAAACGACGCACGCCAATTTCAACGCCACAAGATTCACAGAAACCAAAATCGTCTTCTTCGATTTTAGTTAATGTTTTTTCGATTTTCTTGATCAAGCGACGCTCACGATCACGGTTGCGTAGCTCTAGGCTAAACTCTTCTTCTTGCGAAGCACGGTCAACTGGATCTGGGAAGTTCGCCGCTTCATCCTGCATGTGGTGAACAGTACGATCAACTTCCTGTCTTAGCTGGTTGCGCCAAGCTTGTAAAATTTGGTTAAAGTGAGCCATTTGCTCAGGTGACATGTACTCTTCACCTGGCTTTTCTTGATAAGGTTCAACGCCTGCAATGGCTAGGATGCCTATCGCTTTTTTCTTTAATTCTGACATGCAGTATCTCCTAACACCTAGTCAACTGCTTGAGCAGTTAATTTAAGGCGGGTATCTATAGCAAAAAGAACTTTAGGAGGCAAACACTGTTGCGTAAAGTTATTGTCATTGTGAAGACGGCATCATTTTTTAGCAGTGATAGTTAAATTCCACAGCGTTAATGAGCTTTATCTCACTTTCTGAAAGCTGCGCCTTATAGCACAACACTTCCACTCCTTGTTCGATCGCAATTTTGAGTAATTGTGAATAGTTGGCGTCTATATGGTGTGCGGGAGATACTTTTTCAATCCCCGAATGTAAAACAATAAATAAAAGTACAGATCGCTTCCCATTTTTCGCCATTTCCGCCAGTTCACGCAGGTGTTTCTGCCCTCGAGTCGTCACTGCGTCGGGAAAAAATCCTTGTCCTTGGCTCTCTTCTGCCAATAGTGTCACGCTTTTCACTTCTATATAGCATGTTGCTTTTTGCGGATCACTGAGCAAGATATCAATCCGGCTATTTTCTTGACCATATTTCACTTCAGTTTGAAGTTGCTCGTAATCGAGTAACTCGGTGATGACACCTTGTTGAATTCCTTCTACGGCTAACTGATTCGCACGTGCCGTATTAATACAGATACGGTGACCAGTGGCAGTTTGGCTCAACTCCCAGCTATTGGGGTATTTTCGTTTTGGGTTGTCTGAGGTCGAAAACCAGACTTTGTCACCGGGTGTCGCACACCCCGTCATGGCTCCGGTATTGGCGCAATGAATGGTGCGTTCACTGCCGTCATCAAACTGAATGTCGGCTAAGAAGCGTTTATAACGCTTTAATAGCGTAGCGGACTCTAGTGGAGGGAGGAACTTCATTTTGGTCTGGTTACGTTTCTTCTATACAATGTGGCTTCCATTACATCATAAGGCCTATCCATTGTCACAACTGCCGATTGAAGGCGTGATGCCAGAGCTTCTCTCTGGTGTTCGCGATTGCAACCAACTCATCCTTAAAGCCGCCCCCGGTGCAGGTAAGTCGACTTTTTTCCCTTTACAGCTACTGCAACAGCAAGCGGTGAGCGGGAAAATTATCATGCTCGAACCTCGTCGTTTAGCCGCGCGTAATATCGCTCGCTATCTGGCACAACAACTCGGTGAAACGGTAGGGCAGCGTGTCGGGTACCGTGTTCGTGGTGAGAATAAGGTGAGTCAAGCGACGCAGTTGGAGATTGTGACGGAAGGGATCATGACGCGGATGATTCAAAGTGATCCTGAACTCAATGGTGTCGATTTAATTATTTTTGATGAATTTCATGAGCGTAGTATCCATGCTGATATGGGCTTGGCACTGTGTTTAGAAATCCAAGAGGCGCTGCGTGATGACCTTAAATTGGTGGTAATGTCAGCAACTCTCGACCAACAAGCGTTAGCGCGTTTAATGCCACAATCTCGTTATGTGCAATCGCAAGGCCGTAGCTATCCTGTTGAATTTCGTTACGCGCCACTTAAAGCGAATGAACGCTTTGTTGATGTAATAGCAAGAAACATCCATAGCCTGATGAATAGCGAATCGGGCTCCCTGCTGGCTTTTCTTCCTGGGGTTAGTGCAATTCAGCAATTACAGCAGCAGTTGCAGCCATCCAGTTTGTTGCCAAGTGATGTTGATATTTGCCCTTTATATGGTCAATTGAGCGTTGAACAGCAGCAAGCGGCAATTCATCCAGCACCTACGGGACGGCGTAAAGTGGTGCTAGCGACCAATATTGCTGAAACATCACTGACGATTGAAGGCATTCGCATGGTGGTCGATTCTGGTTTAGAGCGCATCGCCAAATATGACTTAAAAACCGGTATTACTAAGCTTGAGCAAGTGCGTATTGCCCAGTCGTCAGCTGAACAGCGCGCAGGCCGTGCAGGCCGTACAGAGGCGGGCATCTGTTTACGTTTGTACAGCGAAGGACAATTAGCGCAGCAACCTGCTGTACCTGCGGCTGAGATCCTGCATAGTGACCTTTCTTCATTAGCGATGGAACTGGCGCAATGGGGTTGCCTTGATGCGGGTGAGTTGAATTGGTTGGATCTGCCGCCTAATAGCGCAATGGCACAAGCGCGTAGTTTACTCTCTTCGCTTGGTTTAGTGGATGACAAACACCAATTAACGCCAATGGGGCAAAGTGCGCAAAAGCTGGGTTTAGAACCGCGTATCGCGGCGATGTTGGTGCAGGCGACGCAATTGGATCATGGTAGACCAAACCATTGGCCAACGACCGCTTTAGCGGTTGCGGCATTGCTCGAAGAGCCAGAACGCAATGTTGTGGATTTCGCTCACTCAGTGCTGCGTTTTAAAGCGCGCAAACACACCAAGCAACGTATCGTTGAAGCGCGAGCGCAGAGTCTTGCGCGCAAGTTAGGGCTGAGTTTTTCTCTTGCTGCTGTTGATGAAATGCAAGTCGCGCTGGTGCTAGCGTTGGCGTTTCCTGATCGCGTGGCACAAAGCCGCAGTAAACAAGGTGGTCGTTATCTCTTGGCGAATGGCCACGGCGCACAATTGCGTGACGATGAACCACTTGCGGCGAGTGATTACCTGATTGCGATTGATTTGATGCGCAGCCACGGCGATGCGGCAATGATTTATTCCGCGATCGATCTTGATCTCCATGCGTTGCAAAATGCCTTGCCAGAAAAATTTATCCAGCAACAAATTGCGGATTGGGATGATAAGCGCGGCAAATTAGTGGCTGAAGAACGTACTCAATGGGGCGATTTAATTGTTGATAGCCGCGAAATGGCGCAACCATCCGCGGACAAAATGAGTGAGGCGCTGCTCAATTATGTCCGCCGCCAAGGGTTACAATGCTTAAACTGGACGGACTCGGCGAGTGATCTATTAGCAAGGCTGCGTTGTGGTTGTGAATGGTTACCTGAGCAAGCATGGCCAGCATTAAGTGATGACGCATTGCTCAATGACCTTGAGCTGTGGTTGTCCCCGTATTTGGTTGGTGTGCGCTCTGCTAAAGCGCTGAGCCAAGTTAATCTTAATGAAGCTTTATTGGCCTATTTAGGTTGGCCACTCAACCAAGAAATCGAGCAATGGTTGCCGATCGACTATGTCTTGCCGACTGGCAGTAAAAAGAAGATCCGTTATCAGGTCGGCCATGAGCCAATTTTGTCTGTTAGGATGCAAGAAGTATTTGGTGAACAAAGTTCGCCAACGGTGGCGCAAGGACGCAAAACAGTGGTGTTAGAACTTCTTTCTCCGGCACAACGGCCATTACAATTGACCAGTAATCTTGCAAGTTTTTGGTCAGGAGCGTACCAAGAAGTTAAAAAAGAGATGAAAGGTCGTTATCCTAAGCACGTTTGGCCTGACGACCCTGCTAATCACGTCGCTACGACCAAAACCAAACGACACTTTAATCAGTAGCCTATTCGATGAATATGACCAATAAACATGACCGATAAAAATAAAACGCCGCGCAAACCGGCAGCGAAATCCGCAGCGAAATCCGCAGCGAAACCAAAGGCGAAGCGTGCCAAAGCCGCACCCAAGAAGAAAAAGGCAGCAACCAATAAAACGTGGTTAAAAATCTTATGGGGTATGACATGGAAGCTCGCATTGGTTGGCTTTGCCATTTTGTTTTTTGTCGGTATTTATCTCGATAGCTTAGTTAAGCAGAAATTCGAAGGGCAGCTGTTTGAACTACCAACGGTGGTTTATGCGCGTATTTTGAATTTAGCGCCTGGTGATCAAATCAGTTTAAAAGAAGTGCGCAATGAGCTGGATGTATTGAACTACCGTAAGGTCAGCCAGCCTAAGTATCCAGGCGAATACTCCTCTTCTTCGACTAAGATTGAGTTGATGCGCCGCCCATTTGAATTTACCGATGGGCCAGAGCCTGATCGTCATGTGATGCTGCATTTCGATGCTTCAGGTTTAACGCGCATTCAATCGTTGGAAAAACCGGGTGATCTTGGTTATTTGCGTATCGAGCCGAAGATGCTGGGTATGCTAGAAAAAAATCGAGATGAACAACGTTTATTCCTACGTCGTGAGCAATTTCCAGAAGTGATGGTCGATGCGCTATTGGTGACCGAAGATCGCGACTTCTATCAACATGATGGTGTTTCACCGTTGGCGATTGCCCGTGCTTTGGTGGCGAACATAAAAGCGGGTCGCACGGTACAAGGGGGCAGTACCCTAACTCAACAGTTGGCTAAAAACCTATTTTTAACCAGTGATCGCACCTTGTGGCGTAAGATCCGCGAAGCGTATATCGCGGTGATCTTAGATTATCGTTATGACAAAGATCGTATCCTTGAAGCGTACCTTAATGAAGTGTATCTCGGTCAAAGTGGCGGTGAAGCCATTCACGGTTTTGGTTTGGCTGCGCGTCTTTACTTTGGTCAGCCAATCCAAGAGTTACGCATTGATCAGCTAGCACTTTTGGTCGGCATGGTTAAAGGACCGTCTTACTACAACCCAGTGCGCTTTCCTGAGCGAGCGAAAACCCGCCGTGACTTGGTGCTGCGCTTGATGATGCAACAAGGTTACCTGACGGCGAGTGAATTTGATCATGCCGCCAGTCGTCCGTTGGATATTCAAGACAATGTGCGCATTGCTAGTCGCCAACCGGCTTATTTTCAGCAACTGCAAATTGAGCTAGAAGAGAAAGTGGGTGCAGCGTTTGAAGCCGATAAGGGCTTGAAAGTGTTTACCTCACTTGATCCGGTTTCCCAGCATGAACTCGAAACTGCGATTAAAACCAAGATCCCACAACTTGCTAAAGTGGCGGGTAAAGATCTGGAAGGTGCGGCAATTGCCGTTGACCGTCATAGTGGCGAGATACGTGCAATGGTGGGAGGAAAGCGCACCGGTTATGATGGCTTTAACCGTGCACTCAACGCCAGCCGTCAAATTGGTTCACTGGCGAAACCTGCCGTTTATCTAACCGCGTTACAGCAACCGGAGAAATACAGCCTAGCCAGCACGCTAAATGATAAACCGCTGAGCTTAAAAGGCTCGAAAGGCAAGGTGTGGTCGCCACGTAACTACGATCGTAAATTCCGTGGTGATGTGCCGTTGTATATTGCATTAGCAAAATCACTGAATGTTCCTACGGTGCAGTTAGGTATGCAATTGGGCATTCCGAACGTGGTGGATACGTTTGAAAAATTGGGCATTAATCGCGATGAGATTCGCCCGGTACCATCGATGTTTTTGGGTTCCTTTACTCTTACACCATTTCAAGTGGCGCAGATGTATCAAACGCTGACCAATTCAGGCAAACAAGCCAAGCTTTCCGCCTTGCGCTCTGTGGTCGATATGGACGGAGATGTATTGTATCAATCCCTGCCAATTGCTAAGCAAACCGTAGATCAAAATGCCGCTTGGTTGACGACTTATGCTATGAAGCGTGGTGTGGCTGAAGGAACGGGGCGTTTTCTCAATACTCAGTTTGCTTGGGCGGCACTGGCAGGAAAAACCGGTACCAGTAATGACACCAAAGACAGTTGGTTTGTCGGCGTTGATGGCCGCGAGGTGACCACCATTTGGCTCGGCCGTGATGATAACAAATCGACCAAACTCACTGGTTCAAGTGGCGCGTTACGCGTTTATGCGGAGTATTTGCAACATCGTATTCCGACGCAGTTAACCTTACCGTGGCCAAAAGATATCTCAACCGTCGGTTTTGCGAAAACCAGCCGTGGGGATTTGCAGCTTGATTGTGAGAATGCCTTCAAATTACCAGTTTGGGATAACAAAGGTCAGTGGAAAAAAGAGTGCAGTAATCAACCCGCACAATGGCTGAAAAATATTTTCAGCTGGTAACGATTTGCTTATATTGTTCAGTGAGCCGTCTTTAAGCGGCAAGCTGAACGATCAGCCGTTCGATGAGAAAGGGACATCATTTGTGAAAACGTTTCGCCTATTATTGGTCATGCTACCTTGGATGATCGCATCTTCAGCGATTGCCGCGGAGCAAGAAGAAAGTACTCCTCGCACGAAAGTCGCCGTCGTACTCGCTGGTGGTGGAGCAAAAGGTGCCGCGCACATTGGGGTGTTAAAGGCGCTCGAAGAAATGCGTGTACCTGTCGATATGGTGACCGGTACCAGTATGGGGGCATTTGTCGGTGGCTTGTATGCAACGGGCATGAGCGCCGATGAAATCGAAAGCTTTCTTACCACGATAGATTGGAATAATGGCTATCGCGATAGAGTTGATCGCAGTCAGCGTCGGGTTCGTGATAAAGAGTATGAAGACCGCTATCAACTGACCACCGATATTGGTTTTGGCTGGGGTGAGTTAAAAGGCACTCGCGGCGTGGTGCAAGGGCAAGGGATGCTGCGTATCTTACGTGAAACCACCGGTAACCTACCGAAATTTAAATCATTTAATGAGCTAGCTATTCCTTACCGTTCGGTCGCAACCGACATTATCGAACTTGAACCTGTGGTCATTGATCAGGGCTATTTGGTTGATGCGATGATGGCGAGCATGTCAGTACCTGGCGCATTGCCACCGTATCGTCTTGACGATCACCTGCTGGTGGATGGTGGCGTGACTAATAACATGCCGGTTGATGTCGCTCGTGATCTCGGCGCCGACGTGGTGATTGCGGTCGATATCAGCACCGATTACAAGCAGGAAGAAGACTTTACCGATCTATTTACCGTCGCCGATCAACTCTCCAATTATTTGGTACGCAGTAGCACCTCTCGTCAAGCCGCTACCCTTCATGATTCGGATTTGTTGTTGCAACCGAATGTCGGTGATATGGAAACTACCGAATTTGAACGCATGCCAGAGGCGTATCAAGAAGGTTATCAAATCACCATGGCGCAGCGAGATAAATTGTCTGCTTTGGCGCTGACCGCGGCGGAATACCAAGCCTATATCGACCACAAACAGGCGGTACGTAAACAACTGCGCTATGGTGATGAAATTGAAATCAGTGATGTGGTGATCAACAACCATACCCACTACAGTGACGAACTGCTGGAAAATCGTTTAGATATCGATTCTGGCCGCCAAGTCACCACGCATGAGCTTGAGCAAAGCGTGCAGGATTTATACGCGCTTGATCGTTTTGAATTGATTAGTTATCGCTATGATCAAATTGATCAACAAGATGTGCTGGTGGTCGATGTAAACGAGAAGTCATGGGGCCCGAACTACATGAACTTCCGTTTTTTCCTTGAGGATGATTTCTCAACCGATAGCCAATATTCGATTGGTATTTCGACCAACTTTACCGATATTAACCAAAATGGTGCTGAACTGCGTACTAACTTGGAGATGGGGACTGATAAGACCATCGAGGCAGAGCTTTACAGCCCCTTCTTCTCTCAGCAAAAAGTGTTTACAACCTTAGGTCTTCGTTACAACAAACAAAAGCGCAATGCGCCATTAAGTGGTTTTGATGATACCAGTTTAGAATCAACGCAAGATTTCCTACCGGTCACTTACACCGAGTGGGTTGGCGAACTGGCATTAGGTTACCAAGAAACGTTGTGGCGTGAGTTTAAAATCGGCTTGCGATACACGGATGGTGATGGTGCCTTTGCGTCATTGCCTTCGATTGGCGATGTCCAATTTCAGCGGACGGGTGTGTTTGCCAACTACCGTATTGATACGTTAGATAACTTTAGCTTGCCGACTCGAGGTGTCTATTTCGATATCAATTACCTTATTTCCCACGACGAAGGCCAAGGAAATGTCTCTTTCGCGGCGGAAGAAAAAGATACCTCCTATGAATTTGGCGCCCAATTGATCGCGGCGACCAGTTTTTCTCGCCATACTTTGGTCGCAAATCTCGATACTGGCTTTGTAGAGAGTAAAAACTCGGCGGTTCCGGTTGATCCTAAAGAGATTGGCGGCTTCTTAAATCTTTCGGGTATTCCCCGCAACAGCCTCATTGGCCAAAACAAAGTCTTTAGCAGTTTGGTCTATCGCTATCGTTGGTTTGATAATGATTTCGGTTTATTTACCGCGCCATTTTATCTAGGGGCATCAGTGGAATACGGCGGAGTGTGGTCCGATCCTGATATTGGTATTGAAGATGCGCCACTATACAAAGCAGGGTCTATTTTTGCTGGTATTGACTCTCCTATTGGACCAATAATGCTGGCGTATGGTCGCACAGAACACAATTTCGATTCGGTTTATTTAATAATAGGAACGTCTTTTAAATAGCTGAGTTAAGATAAACATCACTCTGTTTTCAGAGTGATGATGCGGGACGGTTGGATGATTATTCATAGAACTTTAGTCTTAAGTTGCTATGTTGGTCAAAATGGCAAGATTTTAATTTAACGTTAAATTTGCTATCATGCCGCCCACAGTTTGGCCTCTCTGGCACTGTTTATCAGTCTAAAAAGAATGACAAATATGGCAATGGAGAGCCAAGTTTCCAAGGATGTTCACTCCCCACCGAAAATAGGCGGAGGAACCGCAATGAGAGGAAAAAGTCGTGCTTGAAGCCTACCGTAAACACGTCGAAGAGCGTGCTGCTGAAGGAGTTGTACCAAAACCTTTAGACGCAGAACAAGTTGCTGGACTCATCGAACTTGTTAAAAATCCCCCACAAGGTGAAGAAGCCTTCATTCTTGATCTGCTTGAGAACCGCATTCCACCAGGTGTTGATGAAGCGGCTTATGTAAAAGCCGGATTCTTAACCGCTGTAGCAAAAGGCGAAGTGGTATCTCCACTGGTGAGCCGTGAGAAAGCCGCGCAACTGCTAGGTACCATGCAAGGTGGTTACAACATCGAGTCATTGATTGAGTTGCTGGATGATGCTGAGTTGGCACCGATTGCGGTCACCGCGTTATCGCATACTCTATTGATGTTTGATTCATTCTACGATGTGGAAGAAAAAGCCAAAGCGGGCAACGCGCACGCACAGCAAGTGCTGCAATCTTGGGCGGATGCTGAATGGTTTACGTCGAAAAATAAAGTCGCAGAAAAAATCACAGTTAAAGTATTTAAAGTCACTGGTGAAACCAATACCGATGACTTGTCTCCAGCACCAGATGCATGGTCGCGTCCTGATATTCCTGTTCATGCTAAAGCGATGCTTAAGATGGAGCGTGAAGGCATCAATCCAGATGATGCGGGTAACGTAGGTCCAATTACTCAAATTGAAGAATTGCAAAAAGATGGCATTCCACTGGCTTATGTCGGGGATGTTGTTGGTACGGGTTCTTCACGTAAATCAGCCACCAACTCTGTACTTTGGTTTATGGGCGACGATATCCCTTATGTACCAAACAAACGTACTGGTGGTATCTGTTTAGGCGGAAAAATTGCCCCTATCTTCTACAACACCATGGAAGATTCAGGCGCTTTGCCAATTGAATTGAATGTACAAGATATGAATATGGGCGATGTTATCGACATCTACCCATATGAAGGTGTGGTTTGCAAAAACGGCGCTGAGATTTCAAGTTTCAAACTGAGCAGTGTATTGCTTGATGAAGTCCGTGCGGGTGGTCGTATTCCTCTGATCATTGGTCGTGGTTTAACCAGCCGTGCTCGCGCTTCTCTTGGTCTAGAAGAGACCGAACTGTTTGCGAAACCGATTGATCCTAATGCTTCTGATAAAGGCTATACGCTGGCACAGAAAATGGTCGGTAAAGCGTGTGGTGTCGAAGGTGTTCGTGCTGGTCAATACTGTGAGCCGAAGATGACGACAGTTGGTTCGCAAGATACCACCGGCCCAATGACGCGTGATGAATTGAAAGACTTGGCGTGTCTTGGCTTCTCGGCTGACTTGGTGATGCAGTCTTTCTGTCACACCTCGGCTTACCCGAAACCAGTTGATGTGAATACGCACCATACGCTGCCTGATTTCATTATGAACCGCGGCGGTGTATCACTGCGTCCGGGTGATGGTGTTATCCACTCGTGGTTAAACCGTATGTTATTGCCTGATACTGTTGGTACTGGCGGTGATTCACATACGCGCTTCCCATTGGGTATTTCATTCCCAGCAGGTTCTGGCTTAGTCGCCTTTGCTGCGGCAACGGGTGTGATGCCACTGGATATGCCAGAGTCAATTTTGGTGCGCTTTAAAGGTGAAATGAAGCCAGGCATCACGCTACGTGATTTGGTACATGCCATCCCTTACTACGGTATTCAGCAAGGTCTTTTGACGGTAGAAAAAGCCGGTAAGATCAACGAATTTTCAGGCCGTGTACTGGAAATTGAAGGGGTTGAGCATCTTAGCGTGGAGCAAGCATTCGAACTGTCTGATGCTTCAGCAGAGCGTTCTGCTGCGGGCTGTACCGTGAAGCTTTCTCAAGCGTCGATTGAAGAATACCTAAACTCGAATATCACCATGTTGAAGTGGATGATTGCAGAAGGCTATGGCGATCGTCGTACTATCGAGCGTCGTATTACGGCAATGCAAGAGTGGCTAGCAAACCCTGAGTTGATGGAAGCGGATGCGGATGCAGAATACGCACACGTGATTGAAATTGATTTGGCTGAGATTGATCAACCTATTCTTTGTGCGCCAAACGATCCTGATGATGCTCGTCTGTTATCGGATGTACAAGGTACACAGATCGATGAAGTCTTTATTGGTTCTTGTATGACCAACATCGGTCACTTCCGCGCAGCAGGTAAACTGCTTGAGAAGTTTAATGGTCAGCTCGATACGCGTTTGTGGGTTGCTCCACCAACGAAGATGGATAAGGATCAGCTAACCGAAGAAGGTTACTACGGCATCTTTGGCCGTGCTGGGGTGCGTATTGAAACTCCGGGCTGTTCACTATGCATGGGTAACCAAGCTCGCGTTGCAGATAAAGCGACAGTGATGTCGACTTCGACGCGTAACTTCCCGAACCGTTTAGGAACTGGCGCGAACGTTTATCTTGCTTCAGCAGAACTGGCTGCAGTTGGTGCAATTCTAGGTAAGATTCCAACGATGGAAGAGTATCTAGAGTACGCTAAGCAAATTGATGCAACGGCTGCGGATACTTACCGTTACTTGAACTTCCATAAAATGGCAGAGTACACCAAGAAAGCGGATGAAGTGATCTTCCAAGAGCCTGCGTAAACGCTGATGCTTTCCCTATCGAACTCGTGTGTTTGATAGAAAATAAAAAACCGCAGATTGAGAGTCTGCGGTTTTTTTATCTCCGTCTTATTTGTCATTGCCGCTGTGTTAGCTTGCTCTCAGCAACATCATCACCATCATCGAATAAAGACGCCCACTATGCTCAGAAGATTGCTTCGTTTGCTGCCTTGCTGCAATACCAACTAATTAGGAGATATTGGTTTAATGTTCATGGTTGTTTCAGAACATATAGAGTGAATCTAGATTTTTAGCGCGAACATTGCTGCGACATTACGTGCCGTTAATTCAATGTTCTCCGCCGCTTCAGCCATCGCGGTTGGTAAATCGACTGAACGGTTCACCACCGCAAATACTGCATCAATACCGTGCTCATGCACGACACCGCAGTCTTGGGTTAAACAGCCTGAAATACCGATCACTGGGACTGAATGTTTTTTCGCTGCGCGCGCGACACCAATTGGTGTTTTACCGTGAATGGTTTGGCTATCAATACGACCTTCTCCAGTAATCACCAAATCGGCATCAGCCACCACATCTGTTAGGTTTACCGCGTCCATCACAATCTCGATGCCCGGGCGAAGTTCTGCGTTAAGCAAGCCCATCAGTGCTGCACCTAAACCACCTGCCGCGCCAGCGCCGGGACGGTTTAGAACATCGTGACCCAATTGCTGTTTGATTACTTCTGCATAATGAGCAAGGTTGCTATCAAGTTGTGCCACCATTTCTGGTGTTGCGCCTTTTTGTGGGCCGAATACTTGCGATGCACCTTTAGGGCCACACAGTGGGTTGTCCACATCACACGCCACTTCTAAACGCACTTGTGCAAGACGAGGATCAAGGCCGCTCATGTCGATGGTGTGTAGTTTTTCCAGCTC
Organism: Vibrio scophthalmi LMG 19158; assembly: GCF_000222585.1. Lineage (GTDB taxonomy): Bacteria > Pseudomonadota > Gammaproteobacteria > Enterobacterales > Vibrionaceae > Vibrio > Vibrio scophthalmi. The sequence goes on from NZ_AFWE01000040.1 coordinate 138,411, forward strand.
GCCACCGCCAAAACCCAGCGATTGGCCTGCTTGATCCAGTAGACGAATGCCCAGAGCTTGCGCCATTCCGAGGCCGCCATCGTTGGTTGCGCTGCCACCAATACCAACGATGATGTGTTCAACACCTTTATCAAGCACCGCTTGGATCAACTCGCCGGTACCAAGGGTTGTGGTCAGCATAGGGTTACGCTTTGCTGGCTCAACCAAATGTAGGCCAGATGCTGCTGCCATTTCGATGATTGCCGTTTTGCCATCACCCATTAAACCGTAGAAAGCGTTGACTTGCTCACCGAGTGGGCCAGTCACTGCGTGTTCGATGATGTCACCACCGGTAGCATCCACCAAGGATTGCACCGTGCCTTCACCACCATCTGCCATTGGTAGTTTGATGTATTCAGCGTTTGGCAGAACTTGTTTAAAGCCGTGTTCAATCGCAATCGCGACGTCCATCGCACTAAGACTTTCTTTGTATGAATCTGGAGCAATAACAATTTTCATAGTAATAACCTTAAACGCCTTAAACAAATAAACCAAACACACCGAACATCATAGTAGAGACAAATGCGATCATTAGACCGACGGCTGACTCATAAGGGATGAGCTTAAGACGCTCGCGAATATCCATGTGTACTGCACCGCCAGTGGCATGGAAGAAGCTACCATGAGGCATGTGGTCAAATACGGTTGCACCAGAGTGAATCATGGCTGCGCCAGCCAGTGCAGGTACGCCAAGTTCTAGAATTGTGCCACTAAATACGCTTGCAGCGACTGCTGTACCTGCTGTAGTAGAAGCGGTTGCTAGTGACATCATGGCACCTGAAATTGGCGCGAGTAGGTAAGAAGGTAAACCAGATGCGGTTAGGAGCTCAATTAATCCGCCTTTTAGGCCAGAGTTCGCAATGATACCGGCCAGAGTACCTGTACCTAGTAGCATTACTGCCACTGGTGCCATACGGCTTAGGCCAGAGACAGCGAAGCGGTTGGTATCATGGAAGCGACCCATTACCACCGCGCCAAGGAAGCCCCCAAGCGGTAGAGCAATCAGAGGATCGATGTTGATGCCTGCGATAGGGCGTAGCGCAAGTAGTGCAATCGCAACCAGTGGGGCAACAATCGCAGCGCCGAAGCTTGGTAGTTTGCTTAGGTCAACGGAGACCACTTCGCTTTCATGCACCATGCTGCCTTTGTTAGTCAGGCGCTTTGCAATCATGTAAGCCACGATTAAACCAAACAAACCTGGGATCACGCCCGCGGCCATTACTGAGGTCAGTGGTACGTTAAACGCGTCTGCTGCTGCGATCGCATTTGGGTTTGGTGACATCACGTTACCGGCTTTACCGCCGCCGACCATTGCCAGCAAAATTGCGGCTTTAGAGATATTGGCACGTTGCGCGATAGCCAGAGCGATAGGAGAAACGGTGATCACCGCAACGTCAACGAATACGCCAACAGCAGTAAGAATAAGAGTCGCTAGAGCAAGAGCAAGTAGGGCACGAGTTTCGCCTACTTTTTTTACAATCGTTTCAGCAATCGAGGTAGCAGCGCCAGATTCAATCAGCACGCCAGCCAGTACACCTGCGGCCAAAATACGCAGCACTGCAGTAACAATGCCTTGTGCGCCGCCAATCATCAGTGAAACGGTATCAGTCAGTGATACACCACCAATGACACCACCAACCAGTGCGCCAATGATCATGCCGTAAGCGGGTGGAACTTTGCGTAGGATAAGCGCGATTGCCACAATCAGTGCAGCTAAGGCGCCTAGGGTAGAGACTTCAACCATGGTTGTTTCCATCTAAGTTGTAAGAGTTATTTTTTGCTGACTATAGAGAGGCGCAGGCTCATCGTCTTTAGAATGGTTAACAAATATTCCAGCGTTTAGGTGGTGATTTTTGTGCAACCGCACAAGTTTGGGGTTAATGACCAAATAATTTCAAGGCAAGATAGAGGTGTAACTTATCATCTAAGTTGTTGATATTTAATGAAGTTATTTCTTCTATTCGTTCTAGTCGATAACGTAGAGTATTACGGTGAATATGCAGTGTTTGGCATGTTTGATAAGCGTCACAGTTCTGGGCAAAAAAAGCTTTAAGTGTCTTTACCAATGCCCCTTTACTGTCCTTTTGCAGTAATAAATCAAACGGTTCTTTGATTTGCTCTACTTTCCAAGACTCTTCAAATAGGCTGCTGAGCAGGACGGGTAAGCGGTGGTTTTGATAGAAAAACACCTCACCGTCTTGATCGTCAATGGCATCCAATGTCAGTTTGGCAGTTTGATAAGACTTACTCAAACCATCAGGACCTGAAAAATAATCGCCCAATGCCATGCGAATTTTAAACTTGCCTAGCTGACGCACTCGTTTTAGTAGCTTGGTGACTCGCTTACGCTCGTTTTCAACCGACCAGCCTGATTTGGTCAGTTCGATAGGCTTTAATACCACCACTTCATTGGTCGATACCGATAGGATTCCGACCAAGTTATCGCGCTCAGGAAACTCCAATAAGTGCACTAATTGCTGCAAGTTTGCCAGTGAAAGAGGTGCATGATCATCGTCCGACATCACTTGAACGACAGCGGCGATGCGCGGTTTGGTTAAATCCAGTTCCAAACGCTCGGCAATCACGCGGATCTGACCGTCATCCAATGGCGCACCTTGTATCAATTGCATCACCAACTCTTCGCGATGGCGCTTATGCCACTCAACTTGTGACATCAGCGCTGCTTGTTCAACGATCAATTCAGCGGTCATTTTGACCAGTTCACCATATTGCTGAACGTTGTCAGGTTCGCCTGAGATACCAATCACCCCAATCACTTTATCTTGATAGATGATCGGGAAGTTGATGCCCGGCTTTACCCCTTTGAGATGCTGAGCGGTAGCAGAGTCAATCGCCACCACGCGCTGTTCTGCGATGGCAAGAATCGAGCCTTCATGACGTTGACGCAGCCGCGTAGGATCGCCAGAGCCAATAATTCGGCCAAACTCGTCCATCACATTGACTGAATAAGGGATGATTTTCATCGAACGCTCAACGATTTGTCGGGCGATGGTTTCGTTTAACTGCATAGAAAAGGCATGGTGTGAGCAAAAAAGGAAAGATACCACTGGCCTAGCAATGGAACAATCTTACTCTCACGCCCAGTTGGAAAGCAGTAAATTAAGATTTACTGTGGGGAGTGTTTTGGCTATGAGAAAGCACCTGCGAGGCAGGTGCTTTGATATGTGTAGTCAGGAAGGCCAAATTAGTCAGCGAGTTCAATCTCACTTGCAATAAGTTGCCCATTTACCTTGTAAGCTTCGACTTCAACTCTTTGTGTTCCAAGCGTATCAAACCTTAGACCATCATCAAATTCAGTAAAGCGGTTAACGAATACGGTCTTACCTTGAACAGAGAAGCTCAAGTTATCTTCACTGATGATTGTCGCAGTGCCAACTAATTCAATGTCATTATCAGACCAGTCACCCGTGTTGTTATCATCATTGTCAAATTCGACTTCTAGTGCGACATTGTTGACACCAGTGGTTACTTCAACCATGGCTCCTTGTACTAAGTGGTTTTTATTGCCATCTTCAAAGCGAGTTTGACCAGTAACATTAAAGCGACCACGGTAGTTGAGTTCAAAAGCGCTTTTATCACTAGAGACCCACGTTAATAAACCTTCAATTTCAGTATCGTTATCGATATCGTCGTAGGTTTCTACTTCAACCTCAGTAGCAGTGATTTTATTGTTTGTTGAGTCGTATTCACCTTCAACTTCAACCCATAGGCCATTTCGTAATTCACCTCCTTCCACTGCAATACCTGCGTAATCAACAGTAAGCGCTGCACCTAGCGTAAAAGTAGAATTGGTTAGATTAGTTACAGTGCCTTCTACTTCGAACATACCTAGTAATTCTGGTTGTTCAAATTTTACTACCGACAGAACATGGTAACCCGCCGTTGCTGTAGGCAGTGATGAGACCATTACCCAATCACCATCTTGAATTTCAGGTGATAAATCAGCATAAGTTAGTTCAACGCCATTTACTGTGAATTTACCTGTCGCTGCATCCGTGATGTTGATAAGACCAGTCACCGTTGGTTCAAGTTGAACATGTTTACCCACCGCACGAGCAGGGCTAGAGGTGAGTGCGACCAACATACCTGGTTCAAGTTGCGCAGTTGATAGATCAACATGGCTATATCCGACGCTCGCTACATCATATTGATGGCCATTAACGGTAATTACGTTACCAGATACGCGCTCAATCGTACCTTGTGCTGCATTTGGTCGATGGTTGTTATTGTTATCAGATTTGTCATCTGAACCACCACCGCCACCACAACCCGCTAATACAGCGCCGAGTAGACTAACTAAAACCAACTTTTTCATTTACTTATTTTCCTGACTAGAATGCTTAAAACGGGTGTATCCTAATCGACCAAACGTGAAGCAATCGTGAAGAAATGTGGAAGCAGCATGAAAATATTAATTGTGGATGATAGTCATAATGTCGCGGAAACCATTGCTGACTATTTAGAGTTAGAAGGTATGACGATAGATTGCGCTTATCACGGTGAAGCGGCGTTAAAATTGGTCGATAAGCAACATTATGATGTCATTATCATGGACATTATGATGCCCAAAGTAGATGGAATATCGGCAGTGAAAAAGTTACGCCAAGAGCAGTTTTGCAACACGCCGATTCTGTTTCTTACTGCTAAAGATAGTTTGGACGACAAAGTCGCAGCTTTTGAGGCGGGCGGTGATGATTACTTATTAAAACCTTTTGCAATGCAAGAGTTAAGTCTGCGAGTAAAAGCCTTAGCGAGTCGTGGACCTCGACAAGATATTGGTCAATTGAGTTTCGCTGATATTACCGTCAACACTCAAACAGATGAAGTGCGTAGGGCTGGCGTTGTGCTTAAACTGAGTCGAATTCAGCGCAAAATATTAAAAGAGCTGCTACGCCATGCGCCTGCGATCGTTTCACGACAAGAATTAACTGATTCAGTGTGGGGCGATGATGAGCCGAGTAGTGATGCTTTACGCAGTCATATCTATGGTTTGCGTAGCGCATTAGATAAAGGTTTTGAGCAATCCAGATTAGAGACTATTCATGGACAAGGTTACCGAATCAAAGCATAAGCATTACCCGAGTATTTATCGCAAGATACGCCTTAGTTTCGGTGTTATGACACTATTGATGTTTAGCACCTTTTGGGCGGTGATTTACTTTGCTGAAAACCAAATTGAAATTATTAGTTTGCACCATTGGCTCGACACCGAGGCCTCCCGTTATAGTGCAGATTATAAGCGGGAAGGCGCAAGTGCACGTCTACCACAAGAGGCGGAATTCTCCACCTATTGGAGTGAAAAGTCGCTACCAGTCTGGTTACAAGGTTATCGTAAGCCAGGTTTTTATGAGCACCTGCTCGGCAAAGAAGATAAGCACTTTATTGTGACTGAACATCCCTCTGGTCAAGGGATGTTGTACATCGTCTTTCAAGATGATGCTGATGATTACCTCGATGAATATGAATTTAGTCTACATAACTCGACCTTTGTGATTGGCGGTTTTATCTCAATATTGGTGGTGTTGTATGGCGTCTATGTGGTGCGTTCACTTTCACGTCCACTCAATCGTATTGAAGACAAAATTCGGAATATGCCACCGGATCAGCCAATATTTAGTGTAGATACCGAATATGCCGAAACGCGGCATATTGAGCAAACCTTGCTCGATAGCAAGATGAATATCTCTGGTTATTTTCAGCGCGAAAAAGAGTTTAGTCGTTTTGCATCGCATGAACTGCGCACGCCAATTATGGTAATACGAGGTTCAACCGATCTGCTTGGTAAAATTCCTAATCAAGTCCCGTTAGCCAATAAAGCCATCAATCGGCTCGATATCGCTTGTGAACAAATGCGAGTATTAACAGAAACCTTTTTGCTGTTAGGTAAAGAAGAAATAGATCACCATCATTTACAACCGTGTTGTTTGTGTGAGGAGCTCGAAGTCCAATTAGCCGAAATGTCGCCGTTATTTGCTAAACAAGATGCCAGTTATCAGTTGCGTGTTGAGGGAATGAGTAAGGTGTTTGCACCGAAAAGTTTTGTCGTAATCGTGATTAATAATCTAATCAAAAACGCCTTCAGTTACAGCCTTGGTGATATCGATGTGGTTCTAGAAGGAGCGACATTGTTCATCACTAATCGTCACGCAGGTCATGAAACCTACAACGCAGGTTATGGCTGTGGTTTGGTGATCGTAGAACGAATTTGCGAAAGGATGGGTTGGGAGTTTATTCGCCAAGATGATGGTGAGTTCTATCGTGCCCAAGTGCAGTTTCGAACGGCACCGTCCGACTTATAAAGAGTTAGTTAGATGGCAACTTTGCGTCGAAGGTGGCTTGTCGTTATACTCGCCGCGATTAAATTTGCTAGGTCTTAGTGATGGAATTTGAATTTGTAAGAAACACCTTAATGGGCGAATACTACGTGAAATGTAGTATGGGACATGAAATCGTTGGGCGTTGGCTACAAGAAGAAATTGGCAAAGATGAGCAGAAAATTGCTCAAGTCGAACAATTGATCGATCAAGCTCTATCCGCGCCTCAGCAAGAGCACATGCTACTCGGCAAGGAAATTAGCCTCTCTATTTTAGGCGATGAAGTAATGGTGCAAGAAAATGTGTTATTGCATGGTGAAGAGCTGGATGCTGATAGTGAATACGATTTCTATGATTGTGAAAGCACCGCGAGCTGCGGGTTAGAGGATTTTTCACTCGCCATTGAGCAATGGAAACGTTTTCTCGCCAACCGTTAATACTGAGTTGATTGCACCGTTTGTTGCATGCTGGCCAATAAAAAATGAGCCGAGCTAACAATGCTCATTTGATGCTTTATCTTTGTGAAAAGGCGCACCACGATGGTGCGCCTTTTTTGTTTTTAGAATTAGTCTTGCTTTCATTTTTTAATAAAAACAACAACTTAAATTCTGGCACGTAACTTGGAATAGGAATGATAAAGTAACAGACAGAATATTGAGAGGAAGCAATGAAACTAATCAACGCCATTATTAAACCATTTAAATTAGACGACGTGCGAGAAGCGCTTGCCGATGTCGGTATTGAAGGGATGACCGTTTCTGAAGTGAAAGGTTTTGGTCGCCAAAAAGGCCACACGGAACTGTATCGCGGTGCGGAATATCAAGTCGATTTTTTACCAAAAGTAAAACTGGAAGTGGCTACTCAAGCGGAGAATGTCGATCGTGTGATTGAAGCGATCACGAAAGCGGCGCATACCGGCAAGATCGGTGACGGCAAAATTTTTGTCTATGACTTGAGCCAAGCGGTACGGATTCGTACCGGCGAAATGGACGTTGAAGCACTGTAATAGCAAAGGATTGGAGAATGAACATGGAATTATCATTAACAGTAACTGAACTACGCTACGCCCTCGACACCTTTTTCTTTCTTATTTCTGGTGCGTTAGTGATGTGGATGGCAGCCGGTTTTGCCATGCTTGAAGCTGGTTTGGTACGCTCAAAAAACACCACAGAAATTTTAACCAAAAATATCTGCCTTTACGCAATAGCGTGTACCACTTTCCTCTTGGTGGGTTACAACATTATGTATGTTGATAATAGTGCTGGTGGTTGGTTACCTTCATTTGGTGCTTTGATTGGTACACAAAGTGAAGGTGCGGATCATTCGTTGGAGTCGGATTTCTTCTTCCAAGTTGTGTTTGTTGCAACGGCAATGTCAGTGGTGTCTGGCGCGGTAGCAGAACGCATGAAGCTATGGTCTTTCCTTATTTTCTCTGTGGTACTGACTGCCTTTATTTACCCAATGGAAGGTTATTGGACCTGGGGTGGTGGTTTCTTATCTGAAGCAGGTTTTAGTGACTTCGCTGGCTCTGGTATCGTGCACATGGCGGGCGCATCAGCAGCATTAGCTGGTGTACTACTACTGGGGGCGCGTAAAGGGAAATACGGCAAAAATGGCGAAATTTACCCAATTCCGGGTTCAAACATGCCACTAGCAACATTAGGTACTTTTATTTTGTGGTTCGGTTGGTTTGGCTTTAACGGTGGTTCACAACTGATGATTTCAGATTTTGAAAATGCTACAGCCGTTGGTCAAATCTTCTTGAACACGAATGCCGCGGCAGCAGCTGGCGCGATTGCTTCTTTATTAGTGTGTAAAACCACTTGGGGTAAAGCTGACCTGACTATGATTCTCAATGGCGCTTTGGCGGGCTTGGTTGCGATTACCGCCGACCCATTGTCACCTTCACCGATGTACGCAGTGGCGATTGGCGCGGTATCAGGTGTGGTTGTGGTGTTTAGTATTGTTGCTCTGGATAAAATGAAAATAGATGATCCAGTTGGTGCGATTTCAGTTCATGGTGTGTGTGGTTTCTTTGGTTTGATGGTGGTGCCACTGAGTAATGCAGACGCGACATTCAGTGCGCAGCTGTTAGGTGCTTTGGTTATCTTTGCTTGGGTCTTTGCAGCAAGCCTTGCAGTATGGGGTGTATTGAAACTGACGATTGGTATCCGCGTATCGGAAGATGAAGAGCAAGAAGGGATGGACTTACATGATTGTGGTGTTGGCGCTTACCCTGAGTTTGTTTCTCTGAAATAGTATTGAAATATAGCGTTACAAATTAACTCATATAAAACCTGTCGATATCGGCAGGTTTTTTTGTGTTTAAGAATTGTATTCTAATGGCACATGATTATAATAACGCAACTGATAAACATTATCATTTAATAAAAATAAAGGATTTCTGAGAATGAAAAAGCTGCTCACACTTTCTGCACTAGCTTGTGCAACTATCGCCCCTACAGCAATGGCTGCTGATGAAGTGAACGTATACTCTTATCGTCAACCTTTCCTAGTTGAACCAATGTTCAACGAGTTCACTAAAGAAACGGGTATCAAAGTAAACGTTAAGTTTGCCAAAAAAGGGTTAGCAGAAAAGCTAGCTCAAGAAGGTGAGTACAGTCCAGCAGACGTTGTTCTAACAGTTGATATCAGCCGTCTCTCTGAATTGACAGAGAAAGGCTTAGTTCAACCAGTGAACAGCGACATTCTTGAAACAAATATTCCAGCGCAATACCAAGATACGGATAACGAGTGGTTTGCTCTGACTACACGTACTCGTAGCGTTTACTCATCACGTGACCGTGTTGGCAAACTAGGTCAAGATTTTACTTACGCAGACCTTGTTAAGCCTGAATTCAAAGGCAAAATTTGTACTCGTAGCGGTAAGCACCCTTACAACGTTTCTTTGGTTTCAGCGATGATCGCTGAAAACGGCGAAGCCGCAACAAAAGAGTGGTTAGAAGGCGTTAAAGCGAACCTCGCTCGTAAACCGCAAGGTAACGACCGCGCGCAAGTGAAAGCGATTAAAGAAGGTCTATGTGACGTGGCTCTTGGTAACAGCTACTACCTAGGTAAAATGGTTAACGATCCTGAGCAACTAGCGTGGGCAGAGTCGGTATACATCAACTTCCCTAACCAAGAAACCACTGGTACGCACGTCAACATCTCTGGTATGGCGATGGCGAAATACGCACCAAACAAAGAGAACGCTCAGAAATTGATGGAGTTCCTAGCCGGTGATGTTGCGCAAAACATGTACGCAGAAGTGAACTACGAATACCCAGTGAAACCAGGTGTAAAACCTTCTGAGCTAGTGGCATCATGGGGCGAATTTAAAGCTGACCCAATTTCACTTGATAAAATTGCTGATCACCATGAAGCGGCTATCAAGTTACTTGATGAAGTGAAATTTGACCTGTAATCATATCTAAGGGTATAACAGTACCCAATGTTTTAAGGAATGAGGTGTATTTGTATTTACACCTCATCAGCCTGATATGACTAGGCAATGAAAGAAAATAATTATTTCTGGAAAACCAGCAGTGGGGCGCTTGCTCTGCTGCTGGTTTTACCTATCTTAGCGATATTTTTTACCGCAGTTGGTGAAACAGACCAACTCTTCTCTCACTTGATGTCTACAGTGATGGCCACTTACACCTATAATACGGTGGTGCTGGTTGTTGGTGTGATGCTGCTTTCCCTTCTTTTTGGTATCCCGTGTGCGTGGTTGATGGCGATGTGTCGTTTGCCAAGCGAGCGTATTTTGCAATGGGCTCTGGTGCTACCGTTGGCAATGCCTGCTTATATCGTCGGTTATATTTTTACTGATTGGTTTGATTTTGCAGGCCCGATTCAAATTGCATTGCGAGATGTGATGGGCTGGCAAGCTGGGGATTATTGGTTCCCCGATATTCGTACCTTGGGCGGCGCGATTATTGTGTTGGCATTAGTCCTTTACCCATACGTTTATCTGCTTTGTCGAGCAGCTTTTATGGAACAAAATGTTTCTTTGCTGCAATCGGCTCGACTACTTAAATGCTCCCCTTGGCAGAGCTTTTACCGTATTTCATTACCTTTAGTCCGTCCTGCGATCGCCGTTGGTTTGTCGCTGGTGGCGATGGAAACCATTGGTGATTTTGGTACGGTGAGCTATTTCGCTGTGAATACGCTTACTACCGCGGTTTACGATACTTGGCTCGGTTATTCTAGCTTAACGGCTGCAGCAAAAATCTCGGTGATCATGCTGGTATTTGTGATTCTGTTGTTGTCGCTAGAGCGCTACAGCCGCCGTAAACAAAAACTGTTTCAAAGCCAATTTAGCAGCCGTGAAGATTTCCGTTATGAACTGCGTGGTTGGAAAAAATGGCTCGCACTTATTTGGTGTTGGGGCTTGGTGGCTGTCGCCTTTATCTTCCCGCTAGGGCAGTTGTGCCTCTATGCTTATAAATATTTTGCCCAAAGCTGGACGCCAGAATTTCAACAATACGCGCTCAATAGTTTGTATGTTTCATTAAGTGCGGCGGTGATTGGTGTACTGATCGCATTAGTGGTCAATTTCTATCATCGCTTGAGTGCCAGTCGTACTTCTGTGCTGTTTATGCGCCTCTCTTCTTTAGGCTACGCGGTGCCAGGCACGGTATTGGCCATTGGTGTTATGGTGCCAGTGATCTTTATGGATCATGCGGTCAATGACTTAGCGAAAGCGATGGAATGGGGCCGCCCGGGATTGATTTTCTCTGGCTCGATGTTTGCGATTATTTTTGCGTTAGTGGTGCGTTTTTCTGCGGTCGCAATTGGCAGTATTGAAAGTAGTTTGAGTAAGGTATCTCCATCACTTGATATGGCCTCTCGTACCATGGGTTGCAACCCCAATACCATGCTCTTGAAAGTGCATGTGCCCTTGATTCGTCGTGGTGCGTTGATTGCAGCACTGCTGGTGTTTATTGAGTCAATGAAGGAGCTCAATGCCTCGCTATTACTGCGTCCATTTAATTTTGAAACACTGGCGACTTATGTTTTCAACTACGCGTCAGATGAGCATCTAGAGCTGGCAGCTATGCCGGCGGTGATTCTTGTTCTGGTTGGCCTTGTGCCATTGGTATTGATTAATCGTTCTTTAGAGCAGGTACATTGATGAGCTGTGCACTTTCCATTAATAATCTCACTTGCAAATACGATGAGCAGACAACGATTTTAAAAGAGCTTTCTCTTGAAGTGGAGCAGGGGGAGATTATCTGCTTACTGGGCGCGAGTGGCTGTGGTAAAACGACTTTGCTCAAAGCGATTGCTGGCTTGCTTCCCCTGAGCTCTGGGTCGATGACGTTAAACTGTATGACCATTGACGATGGTGAGAATTGGCTGCCGCCAGAGCAACGTAATATTGGGATGATCTTCCAAGATTATGCGTTATTTCCTCATCTTACCGTTGAGCAAAACGTGGCCTTTGGCCTCCGCGATTTAAGCAACGATGAAAAACGTAGCATTGTGGCTGATATGTTGGAGTTAGTGCACCTTACTGGCTTTGGCGAGCGTTATCCGCACCAGCTTTCTGGTGGTCAGCAGCAGCGTGTCGCGATTGCTCGTTCATTGGCGTATAACCCAGACTTATTGCTGCTCGATGAACCATTTTCCAATATTGATACTCAAGTTCGTCATGAACTGATTGGTGAAATTAGGAAAATCTTCAAGCAGCAAGGCGTGACGGCCATTTTTGTTACTCACAGCCGTGAAGAGGCTTTTGCCTTTGCCGATAAAATGGCGGTGATGAATCATGGTGTGATTGAACAGTATGGTACGGCAACGGAGTTGTACTATCAGCCATCGAGCAAGTTTGTCGCTGATTTTCTTGGCGGCGGAAGTTACTTAACGGCCCAACGTGTATCGGAATTTGAATATCAAACTGAGCTTGGTTTGATTGAAGCGACGGCGCAAAGAGAGATTGAGTTACAAGCACAATGTGAGTTGCTACTGCGTCCGCAATATATTCAAATCAGCGCGGTGGAAGAGAGCAGTGTGGTCGTGATGGAGCAGCAATTCATGGGCGATCACTGTCGCTATGTGATTAATGCCTACGGAAATCGCTTGCTAGCGAGCGCTTCTGAGCCATTAGAAATCGGTCAGCCTGTTTCGGTTAAAGTTGAAACTCAAGGTATTTTAGCTTTTTAGCTAAGAGAGATTCGCTGGCCACCGTTAAGATAGGTGGTACAAGCAACGCGCAATAAAGAGGTGAAGTTACCGACTTCGCCTCTTTTTTCTATCACTTCATTATAAATACGCGTTAAAAACTCAGCCACGCTAATGTCAGATTCGCTGGCGATGTCTTCAATGACCTTCCAAAACACCGCTTCCAGTCGCACGCTCGTGACGACGCCGTCAATGCGTACTGACTTTGATTTTAAGGCGAACAGCTCGACTTCTGCACCTGAGTAGATCTCACACATATTAAGCACATCCTTTGCTTAGGAGTGATTAGCATAGTCAATTGATAGGAAATCACAGTAACCCTTTGGTCTAAACAAAGATCAAAGGGTTATCGTATTAGGCTAACTGCTGGTTGAATTGAGCAAGCCATGCTGGATGTGCTGGCCACGCAGGTGCAGTTACAAACTGACCAGAAGTGACTGCTTGATCCATTTCTAGTGCCACGTAGGTCGCGCCAGCTAACACAACTTCAGGCTGACAAGCTGGGTAAGCCGAAATCTGTTGTCCTTCAATAATGTTTGCCGCGGTGAGCAGTTGTGCACCGTGGCAAATCGCCGCGATCGGCTTATTATCTTGGTAGAAAGCTTGAACTAAGATGATCACTTCTGGATTGAGTCTTAAGTACTCAGGGGCGCGGCCCCCTGGGATCAGCAAGGCATCATACTGAGTCGAATGTACCGTGTGAAAGCTGTGATTGAGGGTGAAATTATGGCCTACTTTTTCTGTGTAAGTTTGGTCACCTTCAAAGTCATGAATGGCCGTTTTTATTTGCTCGCCTTTGAGTTTTTCTGGGCAAACGACATCGACGCGATGACCCAACATTTGTAGCGCCTGAAAAGGCACCATTAACTCGTAATCTTCAACAAAATCGCCTGCAATGATCAGTACTTTAGCCATGTGAACTTACTCCTTGTGTGGTGGAATGGCTAAGTTAACAACTTATTTACAATTAGTGGTAATAAGGGATTACTACATCGAGTGATTGGAGAGCAGAAAAAAGCCCAGCGAATGCTGGGCAATGCTCTCACCTATAGGGTGTTGAGATGCTTGGTAAACTGTTAGAGCTGTAAGAACTCTTTTACCTGTAGGACCACACGCTCTGCGGTTTCTTTGTCTGCCATTTCAGCAAAGATACGCAGTAGTGGTTCGGTACCAGAGAAACGAGCGATAACCCAGCCGCCATTCTTAAAGTACACTTTAGCTCCGTCTTCGTAGCTGACCTTTTCGATGTCAAAATCGAATTCAGGAAGTTGCTTGTCGACGTAAATTTTGCTGTATAGCGCATCTCTGTGTGCAGGTTTAAATTTGCAGTCACCTTCAGCGGTATAGGCATAGCCGTATTTCGCGTAGATTTCATCGAGCAGTTCAGAAATCTTCTTGCCCGTCACAGAGATCATTTCTACCAAGAGGCTTGAGGCGAATACGCCATCTTTGCCTTTGATGTGACCACGAATCGTTAAGCCACCAGAACTTTCACCACCGATAAGCGAATCATCGGCTTCCATTTGTGAGCTAATGTGCTTAAAGCCTACTGGAACCTCAAAGCTCTTCTCGCCATGATCAGCGGCAATCTTGTCCAAGATATGCGTGGTCGCGATGTTACGCACTACAGAGCCTTTCCAGCCTTTGTATTCAAGCATGTAGTAGTAAAGCAGCATCAGTACTTCATTTGGATGAATAAAGTGACCTTTTTCATCGATGATACCCAGACGGTCTGCATCGCCATCGGTACCGATACCGATGTCGTAGCCTTCATGAGCGACGATGTGCATCAGGCGGTAAAGCGTGGCTGCACTTGGTGATGGCATTAAACCACCAAAGTCTGGGTTCTTACCGTCATTGATGACGTCTACTTCACAACGGCCATTGATCAAAACGGTTTGTAGGGCATTTTTCGCCACACCAAACATCGGATCGATCAGTACGCGCAGATTGGCTTTTTTGATCGCTTCGATGTCGATGAAGTTAATGATTGAATCAACAAACGCGTTCATTGGATTGATGATTTCAATCAGTTGGTCAGCCTGAGCTTGTTCAAAATCGACACTTTTTACTTGGTCAGCGGTTAGAGTCGAAATCTGCTGTTCAACTTTTTGTGTGATGACTTCATCTGCATCACGGCCACCTTCAATGAAAATTTTAATCCCATTGTAGTCAGCCGGGTTGTGCGAAGCGGTAATGCAAGCAGAGTAAGCACAGTTGCGCTCTTTTGCTTCAAACATCACGATAGGGGTTGGAACAAACTTGTCGATGAAGCTGACTTTAATGTTATTAGCGGCAAGAACTTCAGAGAACCAACATGCTGCTTTGTCAGACAAGAAACGACGGTCATAACCGATGATAAAACCGCGTTCAGCGACGTTTTCATCGTTAATAATATTAGAGAGTGCTTGGGCAACAAGACGAACGTTGTCTTTGGTAAATTCTTCACCAATGAAGGCGCGCCAGCCGCCTGTACCAAATTGGATCATGGGATATTCCTTAGGAAAGAGGGCAGCAGCGTGACTGCTGCCCATCAGATTAGCCTAGTGTTACGATAACTTCGTTTACTGAGCCTTCCGCTTGAACCGGTACTGCTGTACCCGTGATTTGCTCGCCATTTAGCGTAATAGATTTCACGCCTTTGCTGACTGAATCTGGGTTAACAACTTGGATGTTGTAGGTTGCACCTAGCCATTGACGAGTCACTTCAAATCCAGGCCAGTTGGTTGGGATACATGGATCGATGGTTAGGCCATCAAAACCGGTACGAACACCCAGAATAAAGTTAGTCACAGCGAAGTAAGCCCAACCAGACGTACCCGTTAGCCATGGGTGGTTTGCACGACCGTGGTCTTGGTGGTCACGACCCATGATGAACTGAACGTATGAGTATGGTTCTGCATAACGTTTTTCAATCATGTCGTTTTGGTTGTATGGGTTTAGTGCATCGTAGAACTTCATTGCACGGTCACCACGACCTAGTTTTGCTTCCGCAACCCATGCCCATGGGTTTGGATGCGAGAAGATAGCGCCATTCTCTTTCACGCCTTGGTAAACGCGAGTCACAAAACCGATGTCATCATTTGGCGTTGCAAATGATGGTGAGTTTAGATGTAGACCGTATTCAGAGAATAGGTTCTCATCAACTGCATCCATCGCTTTTTCACCGCGCTCTTGAGAAACCGCACCAGATAGTACTGCTAGGGTATTCGACTCAAGGTGTACACGGCCTTCCGCTTGTTGCGCAGTACCGATCTTGTCGCCATTCTTAGTCAAACCACGGATGTACCAACCGCCTTCGTTATCCCACAGGTGTGTTTCACACGCTTCACGAACGTTAGCCGCCATGATGGTGTATTTTTCCACGTCTTCGTTCTTACCTAGGAACTTCGCTAGGTCGATGAACTCTTGTAGTGCCCAGAAGTGGAGGAATGACACCATTGAAGACTCACCACCGCCTAGGTTTAGACAGTCGTTCCAGTCTGCGCGTAGGCCTTTACAGATACCCGTTTGACCAACGTATTCCGCAGAGAAGTCCAGTGCTGCTTTCAGGTGATCGTAAACAGTCGCAACGCCGCCATCTGCGTAAGGGATCATTTCATTGAAGAAGCTGTGCTCACCAGTTTCCATCACGTACTTACAGATAGTCGGAACTAACCATAGGTGGTCATCAGAACAGGTATCTTCGATACCGTGGATTTTGTCATCATCTGATGGGGTAGGGACTACCGTTGGTGATTTAGATGGAGCAACATCTGCTTTCTCTGGATCGAACCAATCAGGATCGAATAGGTGCAGACCGTAACCGGCTTTTACTTGGCCGCGTAGTAGATCAACCAAACGCTTACGCGTCATCGCAGGGTTGGCATGTGGAACAGAGATTGCGTCTTGCGCAGTGTCACGGTAACCCAAGCCAGTACGACCACCCACTTCGATAAATGAAGCAAAGCGAGACCAAACCACACACGTTTCAGCTTGGTATAGAGTCCATGCGTTAATCATGGTATCTAGACCTTCGTTAGGCGATTTCACTTGGAATTTTGCACAACGCTCATCCCAGTGCGCTTTGATGCCAGCAAATGCGTTATCTACTTCAGCAAGGTTTTTGTATTTCGCACGTAGACGCTCACCGTTGCCTTTACCGATACCAAGGATGTAAGCAAAGCGAACTTCTTGGCCTGGTTGAATAACAAATTGCTTGTGTAGAGAACCACAGTGGTTGTAACAAGTTTGCGCTGTGTTGAAACACTTACCTTGTTCTACGGCTAGTGGGTTTGCTTCGTCGCGGTACGCGCCTAGGAAGCTATCACGTTGACCGTCATATGAATCTGGATCAAACGTTGAAGCTAGGTAGTAGAAACCTTCGAAATCATTGGTGTTGTAGTAAAGATCGTATTCGATCACGCCATCATTGTAAGACGTACCCGCAGAGTACAAAGACATCTGGTGGTTTTGGTTGTCAGATTGGATATGGCTGAAAGAGAACTCAACAAAAGAGAAAGCACTGATAGTACGTGGCTTATCTGACGTGTTTTTGATCACAACATCCCAAACTTCCGCATCTTCGCCTTTAGGAACGAATAGCGTTTTAGTTGCTTCAATGCCGTTGTAATCACACTTGAATTTCGAGTAAGACAGGCCGTGACGAACTTCGTAGCTCGCTTCGTCTAGGCTCTTCGCTACTGGCTGCCATGAGATTGACCAGTAATCGCCAGTCTCGTCATCACGCAAGTAAACGTAGTGTCCTGGGCGATCGAATGTCGCGTTTGGACGGAATTTCGTCACACGGTTGTACTCTGGAGAGTTGTAGAAAGAGTAACCGCCAGCATTGTGTGAGATAACAGTACAGAATTTTTCTGTACCTAGGTAGTTCGTCCATGGTGCAGGCACGTCAGGGCGAGTAATGACATATTCGCGATTGTCGTTATCGAAATAGCCGTATTTCATCTTAATTTCCTTTTTACCAAGAGCCACTCTTAGGTGGTTAAAATTTTAAGCTAGAGAAAACAACTAACATTGTTATGTGTTAGCTTGTTGTTTTTATTTCCACGGTTGGCGGTATTCGACACCCTGTTTATCCAGTAGGGGGAGATGACCTTTCAATCGAGATAAATAGTCTTGCCAGTTGCGTTGTGGCTTATCCGTCCAGCAGGCTTCTGCCATCGCGGTTAAGCGCGGGAAAATCATGTAATCCATGCGCTGTTGGTGGGTAACAATTTCACACCACAAAGCACACTGAATACCGAGAATTCGTTTACGAATAGGGTCGTTGTCTGGGACTTCTTTTAAAGGCTCATAACGATAAGCACTTTCCAGTGGAATGGTGCTGGCCCAATCGACGCCCGGCTCATCCGGAGAGTAGTCTTGCGTCATATCTAAATAGGTGTATTGCGCCGGTTGCAAAATGACATCAAAACCTTGGCTGGCACAGTTGAGTGCGGCTTCTTCGCTGAGCCAAGAATAAATAATGGTGTCTTTGCTGACCTTGTTACCATGTTGTGCTTCTTCCCAGCCAACCATGCGTTTACCGAGCGTTTGTAGGCGTTTTTCCGCGTAGCGCAGTAGGTGGCCTTGCAGTTCTTTGCTGCTCTGGTAGCCGTGGTTTTCCATCAACATGCGGCAGCTTGGGCTATTGACCCATACTCCGTCCGGCACTTCATCCGCACCAATGTGAACCCAAGGTGATGGGAACAACTCGGCAACTTCAGTGAGCACGGTATCAAGGAACTCATAGGTGCCTGGTAACGCTGGTGACAGAACGTTGTCGGTATAATGCTGAATGCTGCGGTAGACCGATTGGTCTTGGTCATCTTTCAATAGATGAGGCAGCGCTTTGAGAGCCGCACGGCAGTGGCCTGGAATATCAATTTCAGGAATGACGGTAATGCCACGCTCTGATGCATAGGCAATCACATCACGAATTTCCTCTTGGCTATAAAAACCACCATGGACACCGTTCAATGTACTGAACTGGGGCTCTAAAGCGGTACCTGGGCCACGAATCGAGCCGATTTCAGTCAACTCAGGGTAAGCTTTGATTTCAATACGCCAACCTTCATCATCGGTCAGGTGCCAATGAAAATGGTTAAATTTGTAGTGAGCCAAATGATTAATTAAGCGTTTTACTCGTTCAACAGAATGAAAGTGACGTGCACAATCGAGCATCATGCCGCGATAGCGGAAACGTGGTGCATCAGTAATCTTGATGTACGGTACTTTGAGTGTATTGGCTTGTTCAGTGGTTTCAATTAACTGAAGTAAAGTGGCACTGGCGTGTACAAAGCCCGCCGCTGAACCCGCTTCAAGGCGAATCCCGCTGCTGCTAACGGTTAGCGTGTACTCACCTTCATCTAATGTTGGGTTATTGCGAAACAGAATATCGCTATGACCAATCGGATGCGTTTTAAAGCTATACAGCGACTCTAATTCGACTTGCAGCCATGTCGCAGCTTTCTCGGCAAGGTTGGCTTGCAAAGTGATTTGACTATTTGGCGACAGTAAATAGTGACCATCCATGTGAACGATCTTATTTGGCTTTGGAATTAGAGCAAATTTGCTCGCCTCAACATCTGGCACCGAACTGCGGTCACGGTAAGGTGACGCAAGAGAAATTGGTGTTACAACAACTGGGTGCGATACCTTGCCATCCTGCTCAACCAATAAAGCATCTTTGAATCCATCAGTGTAGAAGCGCAGCGGCGCAGTACTAATGCTGAATTCGCAATAATAGTGAGTGTTGGCGGTAAGCACGTTGACTTCAGGCGTGACTGTACAAAAGCTACCAATTTGCTTCACGTCGCCGTGTGTAAAGCTGTCAGGCAAAATGTAGCGGTCGATAATAAATTGCAGTTTCCAATCAACCAAATCTTGGTCTGATAGGTTATGTAACGTTAGACCAAAGCGGCAAAACTGTTTTTGCTCGGCAAGTACGGTCAGGTCAACGCGATAGCTCATATCTACAAATCCTTAATACAGATTATGCTCTGGCTTGCCAGCAAACATAATTGCACCTTCAATCGCATCGAATTGAGGGGCGACGATCCATTGTTGAACAGGGGGGGAAAGCCAATCTTGAATGCGTTCCGCTATACTGCCCATTAGACAAATGCGCGTTGCGCCTTGCTTGTTCAATGCAATGAGGAACATCTCGATATCCGCTGCGGTTTGCTTAAGCATCGAAATGGCCAGAGGGTCACCTTGGTAGGCGTGTTCAAAAATAGCAGGAGAAAATTGACCGTAGTCTTTTGGTATCGCCCCTTTCGACCATTCCACAATGGCATCAACGTCATTGTCGAAGTGGTGCAAAACGTGACTAGCAAGTGGGGTTTTTTCGACGATGCCATCGTAAGCCAGCAGCACTTGCTGAATCAGACGAAGGCCCATGACTGCGCCACCTCCTTGGTCTGAAATCGGAAATTCACGGCCGCCCACCACATGTTGCTCGCCACCGTTTAGGTAGATACCACATGAGCCAGTGCCACCAATCATGATGGCACCATCGTCACCGTTATGCGCACCAATACAAGCGCCATAAGCATCCGTATTGAGTGTCATTGAAGCAAAGGGGTGCGCTTGTGCCATGAATTGTTGCCATGATGCTTTGTGCTCTGCGCCAGCGAGCGCTAAACCAATGTGCATGTTGGCGAAATCTTTGTCGTCCAGTCCACCTTGCTTAGCGGCTGAAGTGATGGCATCGATAATGGCTGCCATCGCGACTTCTGCGCCAAGCATGATGTTAGCGCTGCCACTTTTGGCTTCACCAATTAATGTGTTGTGCTCATCACGAATACGTGCGCGGCAAGAAGTGCCGCCGCCATCGATACCGACATGGTATAGCGTCATGTTACTAATCCTTTATGCTGTCAAAATGGTCGAATTGACAGATGATGGCGAGTAAATACCAAGCTCCGTGAGGAATCCATTGCTCACCCCATCGCCAGTTTTGCAACATATCATCTTTCTGTTTGGCTGGATTAAAGGCGATGTCTTCCTCGTCCTCAAAACCGCCTGTAATCCCATTGCAAACGCCACCCTTGGCGTTGAAGAAGCCTAAATGAGGCAAATAGTCAGGATTATTGTGGCCGTAACCATCGAGCATGCACATGTTGTATGGGTTTTGACCCACGACCCAGTTGAGGGAATTTTGTGCAAATTCAATTAATTGTTTTTGCTGCGCGGCGTCTTGAGCGTAATTTTTCGCTAGGAAAGCCATGGTCGCCAAAGAACCTAGGCGCGCGTTTTCACCTTGCCACCAGTAACCTGTTTCATTGTCGTGAGCGACGAAGAAAGCTGCACGCTTTGCATCATTGACAGGTTTAACATATTGGCGTGGGTAACCAAATGGATTCGCCACTTGGTGAGAAATCGTTAGTTCAAAGTTGATCGCTTGTGCGACGATTTTTTCAATGCTTTGTTTTAAGGCTGGGTCATTTTCAAACGCAAGGTATTCGCATAGCGCGATCACCGGTAAACCGGCTTCCGCTGCATGGAAATAAGGGCGTGAACCATCTTGGTTGGCAGACCAATAATGCTTGATGTTGTCATCTGACATTTGACGCTCAGCCAGGCGCTGTGCCCAAATGCGGCTTTCAGCAAGAAAATCATTATTTTGAGTGGAGCGATACAGCTCGACAGTCGCTAATAATGCGCAGTACTCATCAATGATGTTCTCTTTACCATCATTGAGATACTGGCTGTTCATTTCTTTAAGGTGCCAATAGCCTTTTTCTGCCGCTTGTAAATATTCTTGAGCGGTGTAATCACCCTCAACGTTAAGACGAGCTGCGGCAGCAAGTGCAGCAATCGAAATACCGCCACCTTGTCTAAAGCCTGCTTGGTAATCTTCTGACTTATGGCCTTGCTGAGTGGCATAAGCGCAGATCTCGCGTTGGTTGATATCTTTAGACCATTTATCAAATACGGTCATGTAGAAGAAACCTTGCGGGTTTTGCATTCTCATCAAAAAGTCAGCACCGAATAGCGCTTCTTCTGCTAAGCGAACGCGTGAGTATTGGGCAAATTTTTCATTGTCACCCACAAGCTCTAACCCTTTAAGCATATTCCAAACCACCATTGGGGTTTGTTGAGGGTTAAAGTAGTTTGCGTAAGATAAGTGACTTAGGTACTTACTTACATCACCAGATGCATCATACCAACCGCCATGAGCATCGATGGTTTCATCGCTGCCAAGAATACGAGCTTGCTTATCTTGTTTATCGAAAATGCCGCCACAGCGTTGAGATTTGAAATAGTGCAGTACGTCAGAGAAGGTTTGCTGCATTAATACGCCTTGACCAATTTCGAATACTTCTGAGCGAATATTATCGAAACGTAAGTAGTAGCAACCTGGGGTTTGGAAATCAGAAAAATCAATGCGGAAAAAATTCCCTTGGTGCCAGTTAGCGACTTTGCTGCCCTTTTGGACATGCAAAGTTGCAACTGTTTGATGGCTATCAGCGCACACCAGCAAGGCAGTGGTAGTAGACTGGCGCGTCTTTTTTGTCATCAAAACAGCCTGCTTAGGCCCAAGGGATTCATAACCAATATGGTTAGTAATTAGCAGCATTGATATCTCCGCAAAAAATTCTTAATGACTTCAATTAAATTATGAGAGCCAAGAGAACAGGTCTCTTGGCTCTTTCGTGCTTAGTCTTCGAAAAGGTAACAACGCACAAAGTGGTTCTCAGAAAGTTGCGTCACGCTTGGTAAGCGCTCACGACATTTCTCAGTGACATGAGTACAACGGCCTGCGAAAGGACAGCCGACAGAGTTTGGCGTCCAAAGTGGAATTTCACCTTTGTTGCCTTTTAGCTCTGTATGGATTGACTTGCTTGGATCTGGCACGGCAGAAACCAGCAACTGGGTATACGGGTGTTGAGGATCATGGATGATCTCTTCCGTATCGCCCCATTCAACCATGTGTCCGACATACATAACTGCGATGTCTTCCGCAATGTAACGCGCTGTTGCGATATCGTGCGTGATGTAAAGTAGAGACATTTCCTTCTCAAACTTCATCTCTTCCATTAGGTTAAGTACGCCGGCACGAATTGAAACGTCGAGCATTGATGTTGGTTCATCCGCTAGAACGACTTCTGCACCAACCGCAATGTTACGTGCTAGGTTGACACGTTGACGTTGACCACCTGAAAGCTGATGCGGGTATTTTTCCGCTGTTTCTTTTGGTGGGATCAAGCCAACTTGCTCTAGCAAATCGTAAACATGCTCTTCCAATTCCTTTTTGTTACCTGGGTTAACCTTTTTATGGATCAACAGTGGTCGAGCAATGTGGTGGAAAATGTTGTGCGTTGGGTTTAGCGAGCCAAACGGGTCTTGCCAAACCATTTGCACGCCTTCACGGTAGTGCATCAAATCGGATTTAGAGTTGATATCTAAGATATCGCGTCCTTTGTATTCGATAGTGCCTGATGTTGGGGCATACATTTTTGCGATCATTTTTGCTGTAGTTGATTTACCAGAACCTGATTCACCTACTACTGCTAAGCCGCGACTTTTGTACATTTTGAATGATACGTCGTTGATCGCACGCATCATCGGTTGTTTAAGGGCGTTACTACTGATCGGGAAATCCTTAATAAGGTTTTTACCCTCAACCAGTAATTCGCCATACGCTTTGCTCATAATTGACTCCAGAAATTTTTAGTTTTTCTTTATTAATTGCTAGATTTTGGTCTGGGCAATTGGCTCACCGTAAAGGTGGCAGTTAGAAAGATGGTTAGGTTCAATCTCTCTCAACTGAGTCGCAACTTGAGTACATTTGTCATGCACACGGTCGCAACGTGCCTGGAAACGACAGCCTTGTGGTATTTCTAGCAAGTTCAATGGGTTGCCAGGGATACCTGTCAGCTTAGTTTTAGGCCCAGTCAATGGAGGGAATGAACTTCCCAGCCCTTTGGTGTACGGGTGGTAAGGGCTAGTTAAAATTTCCTTCGATGGAGCAACTTCGATCAATTCACCTGAGTACATGATGCCGATACGGTCTGAGAACTCGACCATCAATGATAGGTCGTGTGTAATAAACAGAATCGAGAAACCAAACTCTTCTTTCAGTGCATAGATCTTTTGAAGAATTTCACGTTGAACCACAACGTCTAGCGCTGTTGTTGGTTCATCCATGATGATCATTTTGGGATTAAGCGCCAATGCAATCGCGATAACCAAACGTTGACGCATACCACCAGAGAACTGGTGAGGGTAGTCAGTCAAACGGTTAGGGTGGATATCAACGATTTCCAATAAACCTTCTGCACGTCTTTTCGCTTGCTCACGAGTCATGTTCGTGTGACGCATGATTACGTCACAGAACTGTTCTTCCATCGTCAGTACAGGGTTTAGTGCGTTCATCGCACTTTGGAAAACCATCGACATCTCGCTCCAGCGGAAAGCTTGCATGCGCTCGTCGCTGTAGTTGAGGATATTTTCGCCGTTGAAAATAACCTCACCACCGGTGATAAATGCTGGCGGCTTATGTAGACGCATTAGCGAGAAGGCAACGGTCGATTTACCACAACCAGATTCACCGGCTAGGCCAAAGACTTCACCTGGTGCTAGGTCAAAGCTCACATTGTTACAGGCACGGACATCGCCCGATGCTGTGATGTAGTCAACGCAAAGGTTGCGGACGGAAATTAGTGGTGCTGTCATGATTATTTATCTCCGCTCCAAAGTGCATTTTGTGGTGGTAGCTCAGGTTCACGCTCGTTTTTATCTTGCGCAGCAAGCTTCTTCCAACGCTTCATACCTTTGTGTGAGCGAAGTTGCGGGTTAGCAATTTCATCCACAGCGAAGTTAAGTAGAGCAAGACCAGTCATAAGAAGAATCAGAGCCATACATGGAGCGAGTAGTTCCCACCAAGCGCCAATCAGCATTGAAGATGATGTCTGTACGTTGTACAGCATGATACCCCAGCTAACGGTGTTCGGGTCACCAAGACCTAGGAACGAGATAGTGGCTTCCATCATGATTGCGTACATAACTGAACCGATGAAGCTTGCACCAACGATTGGGATAAGGTTTGGCAAAATCTCAACGAAGATGATGCGCCATGAAGATTCACCCAATACTTCTGCTGCTTTAACGAACTCTTTTTCACGTAGGGCAAGAGTTTGGGAGCGTATAACACGAGCACCCCAGGCCCAGGCCGTAAAGCCGATGATTAAGGCAATGGTTAGTGGCCCTGCCTCACCGATAAAGGCCGCGAGAACAAACAGTAGTGGGTACTGTGGAATAACCAGCATGATGTTCATTGCTGCAGTTAGGAAGTCATCAACACGTCCACCGAAGTAACCTGCTGAGATACCGATAACCGTCGCTAGAAAACATACTGTGATACCAGCGCCAAAACCTACTGATAGTGATACGCGAGAACCGTGTACGAACTGAGACCAAACGTCACGGCCCATACGAGAGGTACCCATTACGTGGTCCGCTTTTTTCGACATAATCAAAGTGCGGCGATCATCAGCTAGGTTTTTCGCTACCCAACCATCTGGATTTGCTTGTGCAGCTTTTACCACAGATGCTGGATATTCGTGTGGGTTACCAGTACGTTTGTCTGGAGCGTGCTTTGCAAGTAGCGGTGCACATAGAGCCATCAAAACAAACGCGCTAAGAATAATACTGCCAACCAGTGCCATCGGGTTACCGACGATCAGTTTGAAGATACCTTTCATTATTATTTACCTCCCTTACGTAGGCGAGGGTCGAGAACTACGTATAGCATGTCTGCAAGTAGGTTAAAGAACAGCATGAATAACGTCATGATAAGTAGCTGACCTTGAAGTACTTGGTAATCACGCGCTTTAATCGCGTTAAATAGAACTGAACCTAGACCTGGGTAGTTAAAGATGATTTCGATAATCAACTGACCACCGATTGCCATACCTAGTGCCATTGAAAGTGCGGTTACACTTGGAAGCATCGCGTTACGAGCTGCGTAGTTAAATACAATACGTTTTTCGCTTAGGCCTTTGCCTTTCGCCATCGTAATGTAATCTTCCGCTAGTAGGTTGATCATGTTGTTACGCATGTTTACTAGGAAGCCACCAATCTGAACGATGGTTGCACACACTAGCGGTAGTACTGCGTGGTAAGCGACGTCTTTAATGAACGCCCAGCTTGTCCAGTCAGGAGATGTACCCGCTGTGTAAGCGTAACCCGTAGGGAACCATTTAAGACCGATTGCGAAAGTAAACAGTGCAATCATGGCAATAACGACTTGAGGTACTGCTTGGATAACTAGCATGCCAGGAGTAATGAACGCATCGTATTTACTACCGCGTTTCCAAGCTGCGTAGATACCTAAGATTGAGCCAAGAGAGAATGAAAAAACTACTGCAGTACCTGCTAGGAATAGAGACCAGCCAAATGCACCACCAAGTAGAGTGTTTACTGACAGAGGGTAGAATTGAATCGAAGTACCCAGCTCCCAGCTCAGAATGTTTTTCATGTAGGCAAAGTATTGCATCCAAATAGGACCATCTACGAAGCCTAGTAGTTGTTTCATTGCTTCAATACGCTCAGGAGTAACCTGAACCGAAGCGTTGGCAAACATCATGGTAACTGGGTCACCAGGCATTGCTCGCGGAATAATAAAGTTCAACGTTGCCGCAACTAAAAGAGCGACAAAATAAAATGACAAACGTCTTAAAAAATAACCCATAACTTACACCTTAATCACCCAGATTTTCCCTGTTCCTGGTGTCAGGTCGCCCTCAGCGAAACTACTTATTTGAGCGCGAAAAATCCCCTGACGCAAAGCGCCATACCATAAATGCTAACAGGAGGGGGGATGTGCGGCGCACGGGATGTGCGCCGCTATATTGAATGTCTAATTACTTAACTGGTTTTAGGTCCAGTACGTGTAGTAGACGCTCAGGGATACCGTCCCAAATGTTTGGACGACCCTTAGGATTTTCTTCATTCCACCAACCAGTGAAACGAGTTGTATTGTATTGGTACATGTATGCACCAGACATTACAGGAACCGTTACTTGGTCAGCTGCGATGATTTGCTGGATACCGTGAGCGATGTCTAGCTGTTCTTTCTTATCAGCAGTTTTGTAGAAGCTGTTTAGAAGACCATCTAGCTTGTCGTTCTTGTAGTAGTGCAAAGCAAAGCGTGGCATGCCGTCACCAGACTGAAGTGCTGAGTTGTAAGCACTGTTCCAGTATAGGTGTGGATCCGCACCGTGGAAGTAGTTGGTGTATGCTACGTCGTACGTTGCTTCTAGCATCGCTTGGTTGTACACAGAGAAGTCTGGTGTACGCGCTTTCGCTTTGATGCCTACTTCAGCCAGTTGCTCAACAGCAAGTTGAACAGTGTTGTTGAAGTCAGTCCAACCGTTTGGAGATTGGATTAGAAGTTCGAAAGACTTACCAGATGGAGTGTCAACGAAACCGTCTTTGTTCACATCTTTAAAGCCAGCTTTAGCTAGTAGCGCTTTAGCACCTTCAACGTTGTACGTGTTGTAGCCTTTGTACTTAGCGTGAGTTTCTTCGTCAGACCAAGTCTTAAACGCGTAACCAAGACCAGAAGCGAAGTCATTCACTGTACCGCCGCCGTAGAATGCGATGTCGATAATAGTTTGACGGTCAATAGCCATAGAGAATGCGCGACGGAAGTCAACGTTAGTTAACGCTTCGTTCTTCACTGCATCTGGGTGCTTGAAGTTAACTACGAATGACTGAGTACCTGATGGCGGGTACCAGTATTGGTGGTTAGGACTTGCAGCTGCGTAAGTACGGTCGATATCTGGAACGAACGATGAAGTCCAGTCCA
This sequence comes from Vibrio scophthalmi LMG 19158, assembly GCF_000222585.1. Taxonomy (GTDB): domain Bacteria; phylum Pseudomonadota; class Gammaproteobacteria; order Enterobacterales; family Vibrionaceae; genus Vibrio; species Vibrio scophthalmi. The sequence goes on from NZ_AFWE01000040.1 coordinate 165,771, forward strand.
TTTCGCTGTTTACAACTTTACCTAGGAACTGGTCGTTGTTCGCGATTTGCGGAACACGTAGACAGTCAACTTCTAGGTTGTCAGCATCCCAGTAGTTAGGGTTACGACATTGTGTGTAAAGTTGAGGAGTAAAAGTATCGATTTCAGTAAACGGACCAGTACCTACTGGATTTTCGTTTGTGAACGTTGATGGATCTTTTACTTTGCTCCAGATGTGCTCAGGAACGATAGGTAGTTTAACGATTTCGTAAGGCGCGTTTGAGTTCGCTTCCGCAATGTTGAACTTAACTTGGTAGTCGTTCAGTTTCTCTACGCTAGTAACCCAAGCGTTAGTACCTGCTTGGTCTAGTTCAGGTTTTGCTTTAACTAGTTCAAAAGAGTAGATAACGTCGTCTGCGTTGAATGTTTCGCCGTCAGACCATTTAACGCCTTTACGGATATCGAAAACAACACTTAGTAGATCGTCAGCAACGGTAAAACCTTCAGCTAGACGGAATACAGGAGTGTTACCGTGCATTTCGTTGAATACAACTAGCGGCTCGTATAGGAAATCACGAGTAGTGTGCAAGTTAGTTGCACCTAGGTACGGGTTAAAGTTACGTACGAAGGTAGTGTACTCTTTAGGGTGGATCGTTAGTTCACTTTTTTCTGCTGCAGTTGCTACTGATGCGAAACCAGTAGTAGCTGTTGCGATGATCGCTGTTGCTAATGCAGTTTTTTTAATGTTGGCAAGCATAGCTGTTCCTTACTATTTGCTTTCATTTCACTAATGGATGAATGTTATCAATTGATGAACACTCGCCAAGACCTACCTCAGAAACTATTTCTCAACGTCAGAGGTTGTTGGGAAATATGAGTGGCCTGTAGGCCCTAGGCACATCTAGAAAACACTGAATTCGCATGTTTATCAATTGCCATTCCCGTTAAAAACGTCAAAACACCACTCAGTAACGTCAATAACGTCAATTAATTGTATTTTTTGCTCAATACGGTTAAAAAACAAGCTTTGAAGTGTGTCGCAGTTTGCCTTGGGGTGATGGTGTTAAGTTAGTGTTCACTATCTTCTTGTTTCTTTATTTTAAATGGTTGTGTTGGTGGTTCTGGTTCGGTGCGATCTCCATCACTAGGCGGTTTTAGTGTTAATTCACTACGCTAATTTTAAACTGACGAATTGTTGTGATTGGGTTCGCAATTACGTTGCTTTATTTACTTTTAGGCGGATTTTAGCGTTTTTGACCGTTATTTTTGGGCTCAGTTTCAAACAATTGTCGACGTGAAACCAAGTTGTTTTTCGCTGTGTAAAAACGCTAATGAGAACGATTATCTCAAGATAAAAAAAAGCCCATCGATTTGACGGGCTGGATAGTGATTGAACTCACTAACTGGTCAGTAGGTGTTGAAGCTTATCTCGCAGCTCTTCAATCAGTGCTCGTTCGGCATTCATCTCGTGGCTGTTATCAAGAATATATTCCAGTGAGCTCAGTACGGTACGCCAACGTGGTGTTTTCGGTAGCGTTTCGATACGTAGGTATTTATCCAAGGTACGCGTTTGCAGAGTACTGCGGTCTAGATAGACGCGCCATAAACCACTTTGCTCGGCAAAGGCAAACTTGGTTTGGCCTGAACTGTTTTCCCAGTAATTGATTGCGGTTGTCATTGCATCCACCAATACTTCGCGCATCACTTCCTGTTTCGACTTATGTTCACCTGTGACACGGTCAGCAAGGCGAGTAAATTCACCGCCTAATTCTTTGAGCTCTTGTAACTTGCCCTTGTCACCGTCAAACGCATAGCTTGAAAGTGCCTCTATGGCGGTCTCTAGGTTGTGAATACGCACCGCATTGGCGCCGCCGCCATTATCAAAGATGTACATTGACTTAAGGCCTGATTCCAGTGGCAGACGCAGAATGTCGGCATCGAGATGTTGGCGGGTATCCTCAACGTAGATATCAACCTTACCGCAATAGTGCTCTTGCTCAACATCAAGGAACTTAGGGCCTAAAATTTCGTCTGCATTTGAACGTTTTAGCTGTTCGGTGCTGCGTTTAAACAGTCGTGCTGCCGCTTCGTTAGCAAAGCGGATTCGACCATCGTCCCGGATACAGATTATCGCTTCTGGAGCAGACTCCAGTTGCTCTAGCAATCGACCTTGTGTTTCGAGCAAGCTCGCTTCCACGGCGGCACGTTGTTTTAATTCTTGCTGTAAACGGTGGTTTTCCGCTTTACGCAATTCAGCTTGGCTTGCAGACAGGTGCACTAAAATACGGGCCGCCAACTCTTGTTTATTGAATGGTTTTGATAAGTAGTCATTGGCACCGGAATTGAAGCCACGAATACGGTCATCAGGCTGGTTTAAGGCAGTTAACATAATGACAGGCAATTCTGACTGGCTGTAATTTTCACGAATGGTTTCACAGACTTGATAGCCACTTAAGCCCGGCATCATCACATCCAGTAGCACCAGTTCCGGTCTTTCTTGTTCAATTTGTTGTAAGGCTTCAAACCCATCTTTCGCCGTGCGCACGCGATAGCCCGCGATTCTTAAGAAGCTGTCCAATACTCTTAAGTTTACCGGTTCATCATCCACAACAAGCAGCAATTGGCCATCTGGGTTCTCAGGTAGGCTACTAATGCTGGCCTCTTCTAGTTCATAGCTCTCAGGTACTTTAAAGTGGATGCTATCGTTATGGCTCGCCTGCGCGATTTGCGCTTCGGTGGCAATCGGTAAGGTAAAGCTAAATGTTGTGCCGACCATTGGTTGGCTGCTGACATAGAGTGAGCCATCCATCAATTCAACTAACTGGCGGCTAATAGACAGACCAAGGCCTGCACCCTGACGGTAGCGGCTGGCATCATCGCTGGCTTGGATTAATGGTTCGAAAATATGCTCGATTTGGTCGGCAGGAATGCCTTGGCCTGTATCAACCACTTGCACGCGAATTTTATCGTCTACTACCGTGGCAGAAATAACAATTTTACCTTCGCGGGTGTATTTGATCGCGTTACCAACGAGATTATAAAGCACCTGTTCAAGACGTTGTGGATCCGCCGCAACCCAAACTGGCTCAGCCGCCACTTGGTTAATAATGCGGATCTGTTTGTTACCCAGTAGGTGTGACGAGAGCTCTAGCACAAGGCGAGTGGCACTCGATAAGTCGACACCACAGGTTTCGATGTCAAGATTGCCATAACGCATTTTGTGATAGTCGAGTAGATCGTCAACCAAGGTGGTTAAGCGTTGTCCGCTGCTGATGATAATATCGAGTTGATATTTATGATCGGCAGTAATCGGCCCACTAGCCCCCGAAATAAGCGCTTCAGCAATACCAATCATGCCATGCAGTGGGGTGCGTAATTCGTGTGAAGTGGTGGCAAGAAACTCATCTTTAAGTTTGTTGGCCAGCTGCAATTCATCGTTTTTCTTTTGGATTATCGTGAGGTTATCTTCCAGCTCTTCATTTTGTTCGCGAATAAGCTGGATTTTGTCACGAATAGAACGCTGCATGCGATCAAACGCAATGGCGAGTCGGCCAATCTCATCTTTACGCTGAGTGTTGATTTCAGCATTGAGATCACCGGCGGAGGCTTTTTCTGCCGACCACGTTAATTTCAATAATGGTAGCGTGATGAAGTTGGAGAGGTAGTGCGAAGCGATGACCACCACGATAATGGCAAACAGCATGGCAAAAACAAACAATCGCTCAAGCTGTTGTACACGCGCAAAGGCCTCTTTTTCAGCAACTTCCACCACAAGTGCCCAGTCAATACCTTTGGTTTGGATATGGCTGTAGGCAGCAATGATCTCTTCACCGAGAGCATTGGTAAAGGTGCCTACTGACGCTGGATTGTTAAAGGCACGATCGATAATAGTCAGGCTGTTATCAACCTCTTCTTGGCTATAAGCAAGGGTACGTGGCTTGTGGTCTTCACCAACCAGTAAGGTTTTTATCGACCAAATGTTGTTATTGTCAGCCATCAATTTGGTCAAACTATTATTTGGTAGACGGAACATCGCGTAGCTATGCAGGTAGCCTTGTTGGATGATTGGCGCACCGATCCAAGCGTAAGATTTTCCATGATGAGTTTCAAAGTCAGAGAAGAACACTGGCGTGTAGTCTTCATTGGTCTTACGTACCGACGTGACATTTTTCTTCAGTTTTTGAAAGGCCAAGCCTAAGTTATCGTCTTTGTATTTACCAGAGATCAGGTTGGTACCGAAGTTATCGTGCTTATAGATGGAATAGGTGACGTTGCCGTTAATATCGACCAACAAAATGTCGTCAAAATCAGAACGTTTTAACAGTTCTAAATAGGCGCGATGATAACGAGTATGTAGTAATCGATAGCGCTCTGTACCGTTATAAATGTCCGATTGCGGCAAAATTGACGTTTTAATCTGATTCCCAGAGCCTTGAATATAGCGTTGCTGCGCATAATCACGAGCCTGGTTGATGTCCAAACCGAGACTTTGGAATGCATTGACTAAGCCATAGAAGCGGCCGCCACTGGCGTAAGCGAGCTCTGAACGGACAAACCCCATCACTTCCGATTCGCGTGCATCAAGATAATCAACAATCTGTTGGTGCTTACTATCTCGTACAGAGAGAAGATGTGAAGTGCTTTGTTCTTGCAGATCTTGGCTGTGCGAATTGAGGAAGAAGAGGGCGATCACAGTTAGAGGCGTGATACTGAGCGCCAAAAATGCCAGCATGAGTGTATTTTGCAGGCGTTTGAATCTTTGTTTTCGATACAACTTAAACATGATAAGGGGATGACTTTCCATGAGAACCAAGCGTAATCGGCTCGGTGTTAAAAACGTTGAATTTGCTGAAATGACAAAATTAACGAGTTTTTTTACTTTGACAAGTAAGTAACATGTAAAGCGTGGTAAAAGGCGCAGTTTTATTTGAATTGCAGTAAAAAAGCCCAGAATTTGAGTAATTCTGGGCCGAAGGTTATTTTTTTGCAGCGTAGATGGTGAATTTATTGGTCTTATTTAGCGTCTCGCAATTTCCAAACGCCTGCTCAATAATCGGCGGGTATTTTAAGAAGCTATTGGCCACTATCAGCAGTGTTCCTGCCGAGGAAAGTTGCTGTGGTGCTTGTGCAAGTAGTGTTTCGGTTGCACTGTAGCTGGTATCAAGCCCTGAGTGGAACGGAGGGTTACTGATGATAAATTGGTAACCATCGTGACAATCGGAATAGACATCAGAGGCAAAGACTTGGCCTTGTAAGCCATTCGCTGCCAGTGTCGCTTTAGAGGATTCCACCGCAAGCGCGCTGATGTCGCACATCTCTAGTTTAATCTCTGGATTTAGCATCGCCATCACGCTGCCAATCACGCCAGCACCACAGCCGAAATCAAGTACTTTACCGTGCAATGACGGTAAGGTATCAAGCAGCAGTTTACTGCCGATATCAAACTCACCGTGGCTAAAGACTCCCGGTAAACTTTTGATAGTCAAGGCTGTACCTTGGTAATCGACAGAGTAGCTTTTAAACCAAGCTTCCATGTTAAAAGGCGCAGCTTGTTGGGTGCACTGACCCCAATAGAACGAGCAGCGACGAGCAGAGTCATATTTTTTAACCACGCCATAAGGCTGAAACATCTTCTCGACGCTCTTAATGCCAGAACGATTTTCACCGACCACGGCAATTTCCGTCTCTGCACCCAGCTTCGCCATTAGCATCGCGAGTAGGTATTCAGCTTCTGCTTTGGCTTTTGGCCAATATAAAAGCACCATGTCGGCATTGGTCTGCTGATCAAACTCGGCACCAAATACCGCTGTGATGCTGGTGTTGGCTTTCAGCTGACGATAGTAGCCGTAGTTAGTGGTGAACACGGTGACAGACTCACAATGTTTTGCTAATTCAACGGGAAAAAGATCTTCAGCTTCGCCAGCCACCAAGACGTGTTTGCCTGCGAAGTAGGCAAGTTGGCGCTCAGCGATTTGGCTTGGGGCAATATAAGCAGACATGGTGTGCTCGACAGAAAAAAAAGAGGGAGGATTCTCTCATAATCCTCCCTCACTTGAAACTAGCACGCTTTAAATAACAACGCAGATATTGATGGCTTATTTATTGTCTTGCGAATCAAGGAAATCAGAGAATTCTTCTTCGTAGATGTTAAACAACACCATGGTGACAGCAAAGATGATTGGACCATAAATCAAACCAATCAAGCCGAACAGATGTAAGCCCCCCAATAATGAGAAGAAAATCATCAGCGTGTTCATGCCTGCGCTGCCTTGCATCAACAATGGACGTAGTAAGTTATCAATAGAGCCCACAATCGCGACACTCCACACTAATAGGAAGATCGCCCATGTGGTGTCTCCAGTGAGGAATAGATAGGCGACGGCAGGTACCCAAATAAGTGCGGTTCCAACCACGGGAATAAACGACGCAAACCCCATGATTGTGCCCCAGAATAAGCCTGGGAAGCCTGCTATCCACATACCAAACCCACCGGCAAAACCTTGTGCAATAGCGGTTAAGAACGACCCCATTACCGCTGATTTAGCGACTTTTTCGACTTCATCGAGCAATTTATCTTCTTGGCTACGTGATAGTGGCAAAATATGACGAATTGCGGAAATAATTTTGTCGTGATCACGTAGTAAGAAAAACAGTACGAATAGCATCAAGAAAAACGACATCAAGAAGTTGGTCGCATCACCAAGAATTTTAGCGCTGATACCAACAATGTTTGTACCAAAGGTGGTAGCGAACTCCGCGACTTTTTGGGCAATTTCTTGTGGCTTAATTGCATCAAATGGTAAGTATGTATTGACCAGTTTTAATCCCTTAACCACTAAAGGATGAGCAAAGATCTCTTGAATACCGCCGGTCGACACCCATTGATACACATTTTGTGAAAAAACCGTACCTTGCTGCACGATAGCGGCAAAAACAAACAGCAGCGGAATCACAATGATAAAGGTCAATACGATACAAGAGAGCAAAGAAACGAGGTTTTTGTGATTAGGTAGCTTGCCTTCAATCCAGCCATGGATTGGAAACATCAATAGCGAAATGATGAATGCCATCACAATGGAGTTGATATACGGCTCAAGCAGTAAAAAACAGGCAAAGGCTGACGCTAATAATGCTGCGATCAACACCCAATGATCAGAGGTGATATTTATTTTTTTTGACACAAGCGAACCCAAAGTAAAGTGCAATACAATTATAATGACGTGAAAATAGTGGCTAGGCAACTAATGAGGGTGTGATGGGGTGTTGTGGTAAAGATAAGGGGTGTCAATCGGAGCCAAAAAAACGTTCGATACCGTGGTTTGCAATTGTTTGTACGGTGTTGGTGTTATTGGTTGTAATCAATTGGCAATGAACGAGGTGCTATCGGGATGGCGCGATGTTTTCGGTGTTGTTCGAGTGACGATAGTAAAAAAAGCGCGTTCGATTATCGAACGCGCTTTTTCATGCTATTGAGTGTGTGAGAACAATGACATCATCACCACGAAGCTAAGGCTGAATTAAGGCTTATTTTTCTTGAGCGATGATTGCGAAACAGCGATCAGCCGCTTCTAGTGTCGCTTCAATTTCTTTGCTGCCGTGTGCTAGTGAGGTAAAGCTCGCTTCAAAAGCAGAAGGTGCCAGGTAAACACCGTGCTCTAGCATCAGATGGAAGAAACGCTTGAAGCGCTCTACATCACACTTATTTACATCAGCAAAGCAGGTCACACTTTCTTGTTCGGTAAAGAAGAAACCGAACATGCCGCCAACTTGGTTTACCACCAGTGGAATACCGTGGCTATCCGCTAGACGTTTGAAACCATCAGCAAGTTGTTTTGTTGCTGATGCAAGACGTGCCTCGTTACCTTCCGCACGTAGTACGCTCAAACAAGCAAAGCCTGCCGCCATTGCCACTGGGTTACCAGACAGAGTGCCTGCTTGGTATACTGGGCCGGTTGGCGCGATGTATTGCATTACATCTTTACGACCACCAAACGCACCCACTGGCATACCGCCACCGATGACTTTACCCAGAGTGGTCAGATCAGGTTTGATGTTGTAGTGTGCTTGAGCGCCACCTAGAGCAACACGGAAGCCCGTCATTACTTCATCAAAGATCAGTAGTGCGCCTTCTTGATCACAGATTTCGCGTAGGCCTTCATGGAAACCCTCAACCGGTGGAATACAGTTCATGTTGCCCGCAACGGGTTCGACGATGATACAAGCAATTTCGCCTTTGTTCGCTGCAAACAATTCACGAACTGAATCAAGGTCGTTAAAGGTTGCCGTTAGTGTGTATTTGGCAAAATCAGCCGGTACACCTGGTGAGCTTGGTTGACCAAGTGTCAATGCACCAGAACCTGCTTTCACCAGTAGGCTGTCTGCATGGCCGTGGTAACAGCCTTCAAATTTCATGATTTTATCGCGACCAGTGAAACCACGTGCAAGACGGATAGCACTCATGGTTGCTTCTGTACCAGAGCTCACCATGCGGATTTGTTCCATTGATGGCACTAACTCAGTCACTAACTCAGCCATGTTAATTTCAAGCTCAGTTGGCGCACCAAAGCTTAAACCACGTTGCGCTGCATCAATCACGGCTTGGCGAATCAGAGCGTGGTTGTGGCCAAGGATCATTGGACCCCAAGAACCGACGTAGTCGATGTAGGCTTTGCCGTCCGCATCAAAAATAAGAGGGCCATCAGCGCGTTCAACAAAAATTGGAGCGCCACCCACACCGTTAAATGCGCGCACAGGTGAGTTCACACCACCAGGGATGGTCTTTTGCGCCTTTTGATATAAGTCTGCTGATTTGGTCATTGAAATATCCTCTTTTGATTGCTCGGACCAATTAGGTGGGCATTGTACCTGCCAAACTCAGTGCACGAAATGTTTTCCCACATATTGTGGCTAATTTGAGGCCAATTCACGCAAATGAAGAGAAAAACAACGAACCACGAAAGAGAAATATTCAACGATTATTGGTGAATACTTGAACGCTGCACTCAGGTATTAGATAATCACTAGATTATTAGAAGATAACTGCTGTAAGCGAACCTAACAATTAGGTTGTTTTGAATGGCAGATCATAAGAGAGAGGTCGTTGTGAGCGAAGCCAACATCCCCCTAACCTTTTCTGATACAGCAGCTAAGCGTGTGCACGCTCTGATTGCAGAAGAAGAGAATCCAAATTTGAAGTTGCGTGTGTACATCACAGGTGGCGGTTGTAGCGGTTTTCAGTACGGCTTTACATTTGACGAAAGCGTCAATGAAGGCGACACGACGATTGAAAACTGTGGTGTAACTTTAGTTGTTGACCCAATGAGTCTGCAATACCTGATCGGTGGTATGGTGGATTACACCGAAGGCCTAGAAGGTTCACGCTTTTTTGTAAACAACCCAAATGCCACAACAACTTGTGGCTGTGGTGCATCGTTTAGCGTGTAAGAAACTAAGTAACTGAAAAAGCTGCCTAAGGGCGGCTTTTTTTATTTTAAAGTGAACTTCTAAATAGTCTTAATGTAACCCGATACCTTGATCACACGATACCTTGAGAAGTGGACCTCAATGGTTGGACACTTCCGAATTTAACCATTGGGGTGCAACACTCTCCAATATCAAGCAGCCACTGCTATTTCTTTAAAGACAATCGCTGGTTGCTTGAAGTCTAAACATTTTTTAGGTCGATAATTTATCCGTGATATAGCGAAATCATTATCGCTGTCTGTTACCGTTGTTAAGTCGGTTCCTTTCTTCACATACTGCCTTAAAAGCCTGTTAGCATTCTCATTGGCTCCACGCTTCCAAGAGCTATAAGGATGGGCAAAGTACACATTAGCCTCCAACGCCTTTGTGATGGTTTTATGGCCTGCAAACTCTCTCCCGTTATCTGCCGTGATGGTATGGACATGTTCCTTCTAAGGCATGAGTAGTTCTATGGTGGTTTTAGTTACATCATCTGCTGACTTCGATGGCACTTTCTCTTTTCTACCGCGACGATACCGCTTGTGACCTTGCCTCAAGTGGCGATATAACTTGCCTCCCAAGCGTTTATCCTGCACAACAAATCGGTAGAACCACTCATGGCTGACAGCGGCACCGACTCTAGTTAATGCACTGGACTCCAATCCGATTCTAAAAGGAGGCGGATAAAATCAACACGCTCCTGAGTTATTCTGTATTTACGCGCTGATGTGCGTTTTTTGATTGAGAATACCTGAGCTTCGCTTGGGAAATAATGACTAACTTTGCTGCCGCGTTTAAGCTCCCGATATACCGTAGAGCGATGGCACTGAACGGTTTTAGCTATTTCAGAAACCGAAAGTATTCGTTCCAAAATAGTAGAAATCTGGTATCTTCTGCCCTCGGTCAACTGCTGATAATTCATGGTAGTACTGCTTGTTTCTTTGGCGAGAAGAGCGTACCACTTTCAGCAGTTGGCTTCCTCTTCTACACCTTCCCATTAATGTCACACTTATTATTTGAAATCGGGTTTAAATATCTTGGGTTATAGGCGTAGTTATCAGACAAGCCTTTTTATAATTTTGCTTATATGGTTGATGTATATTATGAAATGTAAACCTCTGTTTTTAAGTTTTATTGCCAGTTGTCTCTTAATTGGCTGCAAGTCTGGCGATGATAATGGTGGAGGAGCATCCACTAATGTAGATAATGAGATTATCAGTATTCGCATTGAAAATGTGCCGAGCTCGCTTGCGAAGGGGCAGAAAGTTCAGCTTGTGGCTTTCGGTCAGCTTGCAAGCGGGAAAGACATTCAATTAAGCAATAAAGACATCACTTGGGCTGCCGACAACACCGAAGTGGTTAACTTTTTTTACCCTGCTGAGGTGGTAGCCGTTGGCGAAGGAAATACGGAAATTAAAGCGAGTTATTCTTCATATTCAGAGAGATTTAATATCACCGTAACCCCGCCGATCGTTGAAGGCATTGAAATTTATCCAAGTAACTTGAGCCTTGTATCTGGCTTTTCGAATAATTTTTCAGCCTATTTTGTTAATAGCGATAAAACCACCACCCCAATTACGAACTTTGAAACGCTTACATCAAGCGACCCGCAAGTGGCGACAGTTAATAACAATATAATCAATGGCGTTGGGGCTGGAAATAGCTACAGTGGCGAGATTAATGTTGATGTTAGAGAGGTTGCGTTAACCTCTATTCGTTTGCCTTCATCAAAGGTAATGTTAGGTACACGCACCAATAAAGCCATTGAGGTAACCGGGTATTTTGATGATGGCTCAGCGTATAATATTTCAAATCATGTCACTTTAATTTCAACCGTCCCAGATGTTGTTTCTGTTAATCAAAATAAAATTACAGGGCTT
>NZ_AFWE01000039.1 GCF_000222585.1 Vibrio scophthalmi LMG 19158
AAGATGTTCTCTTGATAGAAAGAAGCAATCTGTAGATTTTTGGATTTAACGAATTCTCGTAACTCTTGCTTAGCACGAGAGGAGTCCTGCTCATTGGTCGAGGCTCTTAAATAAGCTCTTATCATTTTGTATTTCCCTAAAATAGCGTTTTGTCTACTTTAAACCGTCTACGAAATAGTGTCTATTTTAAACTGTTTTTTAAATGGAGATTTGTGAGGAGCAACCTGTCTCTTTTAGGTATGGTTAAAAAAGACAGGTTTTTGTTAGGAAAGTTCGTTCTCAGAGATAGAAGCTCGAAAGACTTTCTCTGCTTTCTTGCTAGTCATTAGAGATTGAGCAGAAATTGCTAGCGGCTGTAGAAATCCTGGAAGGCTTTCATTGAGGTTATCGAGAAACATATTGGTAAACTTTTCTACCAATGCAGGTCTCTTGTTTGCTTTCATTACTAGCTGCATAAAACTAGCTTCAACCAACGCCACTATGGTTGCCTTAACCTTTAAGGTCACTTCTGACAACTGCGTTTTCATAGCAACGAGGGCTTCTTTAACTAGAGTTAATTCCTGCTTTTTCTCCTCGATTTGAGCTTCCAGAAACGTTAGCTTTTCTCGCCTCTGTAATATCTCCAAATCATACCTTACCAGATCTTCCGCATGATACATTTGCGCCATAAGTAACGCATCTCTACTTTCTTCTAGTTGCTTCTCTGTCGAAGACAGTAATGCTTGTATCTCGACCAAATTCAACCGTTCCTTTTTAATTTCCTCTTGAACCATCGTTTCAAGATTAAAACTCCGTTGTGACTTTGGTAAGCTTGATTGAACATTCATTATTCGTCGTTGCTCAGAACGCCGCTCTTCTTCATGAGCAAATTCTGCCTGTAAACCAAGATTATTCAAAAATCGATGATTAACGAACGAGTAAAACATCCTGTTAAACTCATATTGTGAAATTGAAAGCTGCCAACCTTGTAGTTTTCCATCTAGAGGCAGCATCTCAGTTGAATGCACAGGGCCGAATGAACGCTGGAAGCTTGCCGTAGCGATGCGCTGTTGTTTCAATAAATCTCGGCACTTAGTTTTCTTATTCAGTGTTGACACATACACATGACAGTGTGCGCCAGTATCAACATTTAATAGTCGTTCATCATGATGGGTTAACACTAGAGGTATCTCAAAGTCAGGGAAATACTTCTCATAAAACGCCATTGCCATCTTTGAGTATTGTTCCAATGGAACAATACTAGTATCAACTTTCCATCGATGTGGAATTTTGAAAACGACCTCTTGCAGATACGCCTGATTAGATCTTGGTTCTGACCCACATAGCTCATTATGTAAATCAAAATACTCAGTGAGCATTGACATACGCTGTTTCGCTCTCGCCATAACTGGTGGGTTATCACGAAGCTTACGCCACCAGCTTGGCGGAATCGCCTGATCATCTCGCACCTCATGCCAACGGTTCATTAAATCAGCGGCATCATGATTACCACGCTTCAGCTCCGATGCCATTGCATCTTTTAGCTTGCGCTTGGATTCAGCCCGTTTCTTTAATTTAACGTTACGTTTAGCGACCCTTGGTTCAGGTAGGAGATTATATAAAATCTCCTCCTTTTCCTCATCGTTGAACTGAGACAGCTTTTCCGTTCTCCCATAGCGATCTATCAGGTTATAACCAGCAAATTCATCACGCCATTCCAAAGTCTTCACTTGCAAAAGGGGTATACGCAAAGAGTGAGCAAGTGATTTTTTAAGGGCTTTTCTGTCTGTTGAACTATAGGTAAAATTAGCGATACTAAAGAACAAGTGTATGGGCTTCATAGCTCCTCCTAGTACAAATAGCCCTCAACACAAATTCGAATCCACCATGGTTTATAAACAGGTATTGATACAATGGGGGTTTCTGATTTCTACTACCAGCCATTACGCCACCTCACCAAATAAATCTTTACCATTCGTGTTAGCGGCTTTCTTCTTAAAATGCAGATCTAATATGTTAGTCTGGTCTTCTGCATCTTCGACGATCCACTTCGCATAAACTTTATCAATCATTTCTGTATCAGCATGCCCCATGACTTTCGCCAACCAATCCTTGTTCACTCCCGCTGTCAACGCGTGGCTAGCGAACGTGTGACGCATCTGAGAAATACCCCTTGCTTCGATCGACTCACAGTATGTTTTTAGATGCAATTGATCCGCGTCTTTAATGAACTTCTTCCAGAACTTTTGAGTGACATCTTTTACATCTCTAAAATGATTTCCATTTTGATCAGTAAACAGAAAAACACATTTCTCTTGAGTGCGAGTTTTACCATCGCGGCCTACGCGATTTAATTTCACTTCGCTATGGTTAGCGGCACGTTTGAGTTGCTCCCTTAAAATAGTATGTAAACTACTATTAATGGGGATCTTGCGTTGTGAATGTACGGTTTTTGTACATTTCAGTTCACCCATTACCATAGAGTTTTGAACTGTAAGGGTCTTATTTTTCAGATCTACATCTGAAGTTCTTAAGGCGATAGCTTCACATGTTCGCAGACCGCTATATGCCATAACAAGGCAAAGGGCTTTACCACTATCGATAGCCGTCAACGTTTTTTCAAAAGTTCTTAGCTCTTTTAAGGTAAATGGGAATGCAGAGTCATGCTCACCTAGGATCCTGTTTCTAATCCCAGCCATTGGTGACTTGGTTATGTTTTCATTATGCAGAGCAACATTAAACACTGCTCTCAACAGGCGAAAATACTCATTCAATGTTTTGTTTTTATAACGTTTATTGTCTTCCACATAATCCATCCATTCTAGGATATCTACGTGCTGTATCTCTGCAATATCATACTCACCGAAATGGTGGTTCAATTGGTTTAGCTTCGAATCGTCTGCATTTTTCGTAGACTTTTGATGGACGTTTCGAACACTTCGTTTGAAGACTTCAACAAAGTCAGAGAAAGTCATGTAACGCTGTTTTGATTTTAGTTTCTGATTTAACAAGATTTTATCCTCAGTAGGGGGTTGTGTTGAGCGCACTCTAACCAACAAGGAAAAAACTGTAAATATGAAAAAATTACAGAAATCAGCCACTTGCAAAAAAGCACATAATAAATCAAATGGATCTATCTTTAGAATATTTTTAGTGATTTATGACAACCTTTATAACTATTAGTTTGGACTGTTAAATTTGCCTATATAATTGAAGTGTTTATAAAAAAGGGACTGAATCACTCAAAAACCAAGTTGATGCTCTATGTAAAATGAAAGCTATGGCAGCGGATAACCTAGCTCCACCTACTGGCAGGTGAAATGTCAAAACTGGCACTCAATGTGCCAAGACTGGCAGTTGATGTGCCAAAGTTGGCAGAAGAACTGCCAACAAGCCCGAATCCGCTCTATGGGACACAAGTTAAGACTTCTTGTTGTTCATGGTTATACAAGGAATACCTCAATCAACATTTGTAGAACTGGAGCGAAGCAAAAGCGTGTGGAAAAGGCTGAGTGTATCACGAGAGAAAGGCATCCCAGCTGATGCAAGGATACACAACCTAAAAGCATTCAAAGACCAGACGGCTTAGAAGCTACAAGATAGAATGCAGAGAATTCTGATAGATTAGATCCCCAACATAACGTGCCAGCCATAAAGCCTGGCACGTTTTTATTTTAATGGCTCTAAATTGCTTTTGGACATAAACGTGTCAGCGCCTTGACTAAATTAGAAAGGCCTGAATAACTACAGGTATTGCAAGTCAGACCCCGAATCTAATTCATAGAAAAACTCATCGCCTTCCATTAAGTCATCTTCTTTGATATCCAAAAAACGAGAGCAAACTAGTCTCATTTTCTCTTCTTCCGAAAGAGAATCGTTTTGCTCTAGCCCTAACTTACCTGGTGCTACATTTGCAATTTCATCAGCACCTACAGTAGAAAGATGCATTCCCTCAAGAAGTTCTTTCTTTGATGGTCGCATTTTACTCATATTTCACTTCTCTCGGCACATAATGATATTAGATAATGTATAACATAGTGTGTTACCAGACAAACGCAGTAAACCACTAGACAACCAGGTTTGGGGCACAAACGTGCTAGCGACGATCCGCTGGCATATCTTTGGACAAAAGCACGTTAGTGTCACTACCCTAATGTGTTTCCAGATTAGGAAAAGTGTGTTGAAGCTTTACCTATGAGTTAACAAAATAACTCCATAATAGAGTTTTTCATTTCTACCACTGGAAATGTATAACTTATTAACATATTCCAGCTCAGCGTTACTGTCTTTGGGAAGCTTATCCTCAACAAAATCTCGAACGTCAGATACGCCACTACCATGCCATTGATGTTTTGTTTCATAAGACAGGGGCTTGTTTAATGTAAACTGACGATTATTAAGCTCGTAATCAACAACTATATAGTCAAAAGCCCCAAAATCGTTAAGGTCGACATCTTCCTGTAAAGTAATGAAACGCGCAGTACCAGCTAGTTTATCTCTAGCTCTCTCATTACCACCTGCATTAAGTATGAATGGGTTATGAGTGTAGCTTAAACTTTTCGCTATTTGGGTGTCACTAAAACCAAGCTCATGAAAAACAAAGTACATTAACAATGTTAAAAGGCGATCTTTTAATTGAACCTCCTTTGTGATTTCTCCACTTATCACCGTATTGTAATTTAGTCCGTGCGCCACACTATTTCTGAGTCTCTTTAGTATATTGAAGTCATCGTCACTGAAAGAAATAACCTCTTTAATTTCATTGCTTGTTTTACTCATCAAGAAGTCATATTTGTGCTT
>NZ_AFWE01000038.1 GCF_000222585.1 Vibrio scophthalmi LMG 19158
GAAAGCCCTGACCATTTGGTCGGGGCTTTTTCGTATCAGCAAAAAAACAATCGCCCTGAGCAGGCTATCTGCTCGGGGCGTTTTATTATCTATGTTCGGTAAGCCAACAGTGTTTACTGTTGGTTCAGCGTCCAATCATAATCATACTGGACGTTATCTAAAGTAGCGCTCAGGTTTGGGCGATAGCGCTTAATATGGTTTATTACGCCGCCATCAACGGCAAAATCACTGGCAAACCAATCATAAATGGAAGAGAGCTTTAAGCCTTTCTCGTTGAGTTCTACGCCTTTAGGGCTGTTAATAAAAGCTTTTGCTGCCTGCTCTAATAATTGGTCTGTGTTTTGCGCGGTGAAGGCTTGAGTTTGTAAATTGGGACAGCCAAGGCTGGCACAGTTAACCGCGTAATGAGTTCGAGGATCATTCCAAATTGGGCGCAGTATCCGATGTTCAATATCATTCAGCGTTAGGGCTTTGCCCTCGATCGTCACAACCTCTTCATCCCAAGGGCCGAAGCTGAAAAATCCGCCCAATTTGGTAATTGATTTAACCGGATAAGCATCGAGAATAAGATCAACGGTGACGGCGTTGTAAAGGTTAACCCAATAAGCGTATTGGACCGCTTGTGAATACTCTTTTGGATCAAGTTGGCTCAACTGTTCGATGTAGCTATCCAGTCTCTGCTTATCGATAGGCGTCACAGCTTGATAGGCGAATAGATGATTCTGCCCAGAAACCACGACATATTGTTCGAGTATATCTTGCCAAGTTTGATGATTAATTGTGGCTTGATTGGTTTCATTGCTTTGCTGCCAATAGGCCCAAAGATCAGATTTTGGTGCTGCTACCGTAGAAAAAGTGGCAAAAGGTAGACTCGCTAAGGTGGCGTATAAAACAAATCTTGTTTTCATGTTTAGACTCAAGCGGATAGAACTTAATGATAAGACCGTGTCAGCTAAATAAAACTTTCCCAATCCACGAATGAAGTCCTCATTCAACGGGAATAAAAAAGGTTGGCGATTAAGCCAACCTTTGTATTATCTGTTAAGCGAGAAAGCGAGGTATTTTACTTTCGTATTCGGTGATTTTCGCTTCATGTTGCAAGGTTAGACCAATATTGTCTAAGCCGTTGAGCAAGCAATGGCGACGGAATGAGTCGATCTCAAAAGCGTACTCTTTGCCGTTAGCACGAACACGCATTGCTTCTAGATCGACCTCTATCTGTGCTCCCTCATTAGCTTCAACGAATTGGAAAATCTCATCCACTTCCTGCTCTGTTAAGCGCACTGGAACCATTTGGTTGTTGATGGAGTTGCCATAAAAAATATCAGCAAAACTCGGAGCGATCATCGCTTTAATGCCGTAATCAGCCAGTGCCCAAGGGGCGTGCTCGCGGGATGAACCACAACCAAAATTTTCTCGTGCAAGTAGGATTGAAGCACCTTGATAGCGATGGGCGTTCATCACAAACTCAGGATTCGTTTGTTGACCGGCATCATCAAGAAAACGCCAGTCATGGAATAGGTGTTTGCCAAAACCTAAACGAGAGACTTTTTGTAGAAACTGTTTTGGGATAATCGCATCTGTATCGACATTGGCAGCATCAAGAGGAACAACCAAGCCTGTATGTTGTTTAAAACCCGACATCTTGTTACTCCTTAATCCAATTCACGAATATCAACAAAGCGGCCCGCTATCGCAGCAGCTGCAGCCATCGCAGGGCTGACTAGATGGGTTCGACCATCACGACCTTGGCGACCTTCAAAGTT
Source organism: Vibrio scophthalmi LMG 19158 (assembly GCF_000222585.1). Lineage (GTDB taxonomy): Bacteria > Pseudomonadota > Gammaproteobacteria > Enterobacterales > Vibrionaceae > Vibrio > Vibrio scophthalmi. The sequence goes on from NZ_AFWE01000038.1 coordinate 1,767, forward strand.
ACGGTTTGAGGTTGATGCACAGCGCTCATGTGGCCCTAAACGGTCATTGTTCATCGCTAGGCACATTGAGCAACCAGGTAAGCGCCATTCGAAACCGGCATTTTTGAAAATCGTATCTAATCCTTCAGCTTCTGCTTGCGCTTTCACTTGCTCAGAACCTGGAACGATCAGTGCTTGCACGTGGGAAGCGACTTTACGGCCTTTGGCGATTTCAGCTGCAGCGCGCATGTCTTCAATGCGAGAGTTAGTACAAGAGCCGACAAATACTTTGTCCACGGTGTAATCTGATAGTGTTTTACCTGCTTCTAGTCCCATGTATGCCAGTGCTTTTTCTGCTGAAGCCTTTTCGACGGGATCGGCAAAGCTGGCTGGTGATGGGATTGGAGCATCAACCGCTATAACTTGGCCTGGGTTAGTCCCCCAAGTCACTTGTGGTTTGATGTCTGCGGCATTAAGCGTCACAACCGCATCAAATTGCGCGTCATCATCAGATTTTAGCGTCGACCAATATTCAACGGCGGCGTTGAAGTCGTCACCTTTTGGTGAAAACTTACGATCCTTAATGTAATCGAACGTTGTTGAATCAGGCGCGATAAGGCCTGCTTTAGCACCCAGTTCAATCGCCATATTACATACCGTCATGCGGCCTTCCATTGAAAGATCGGTAATCGCCTCTCCACAGAATTCAACCACATAGCCAGTACCGCCAGCGGCAGTCGTTTTACCAATGATTGCCAGTACAATATCTTTGGCGGTAATGCCCTCAGCAACCTTGCCTTTCACTTCGATCTTCATCGTTTTGGCACGGGCTTGCTTTAGCGTTTGTGTGGCTAAAACGTGCTCGACTTCCGAAGTGCCTATACCAAAGGCCAGGGAACCAAAAGCGCCATGAGTTGCGGTGTGTGAATCACCACAAACAATGGTCATGCCCGGTAAGGTAATTCCTAGTTCAGGGCCCATAACGTGTACGATACCCTGATATTTATGGTTGATGTCATATAAGGTAACGCCAAACTCTTCACAGTTTTTTGATAACGTTTCCATTTGGATACGAGCCATTTCACCCGAAGCATTGATGTCTTTCGTCGTGGTGGAAACGTTATGATCCATTGTGGCGAAGGTTTTATTCACTTGGCGAACTTTGCGACCTTTTTCTCGTAAGCCATCAAAAGCTTGTGGAGAGGTCACTTCATGCACTAAATGGCGATCGATATACAAAATCGGTGTTTCACCTTCAGCGGCGACGGCTACGTGTGCGTCGTAGACCTTTTCATACAGTGTTTTGCCCATTGCTTCCTTTCCTCGTCGTCTTTCGCTATTTCAACAGTGATGACATAGGCGTTACTCGCCTGTTGCGTCGCACCAAGGTTTCAGAAATCACTCCGACTCTTTGGCGCAACGGCGACTGTTGTGAGACGACTGTCTCTAATTGTTATAAATTCAATATTGTTAAGAGTTCAAAATGTACTCAGCGATCTTATCGCCCATCTCAGATGTTGAGAGTGCTGGTTTGTCACCGGCAAGATCGCCAGTCAGTTCACCGGCAGAAAGCGCTTTAGAAACGGCATTTTCAATATCTAACGCGGCTTCTTCTTCGCCCAGGCTGTAGCGCAACATTAATGCCGCTGACAGGATTTGAGCGACTGGGTTGGCGATATTTTTTCCTGCAATATCTGGAGCGCTGCCTCCAGCTGGTTCATACAGACCAAACTTACTCTCGTTAAGGCTGGCAGAAGGTAGCATGCCCATTGAACCGGTGATCATGGCACACTCATCAGAAATAATGTCGCCAAAAATATTGGAGCACAACATGACATCAAACTGAGACGGATCTTTGATTAGCTGCATGGTTGCGTTGTCGATGTAGATGTGTGAAAGCTCAACATCAGGGTAATCTTTAGCAATCTCTTCAACGACTTCACGCCATAGAATCGAACTTTGCAGTACATTTGCTTTATCGACCGAGCATACTTTTTTATCGCGCAGGCGAGCGGATTCAAAGGCAATCTTTGCAATGCGCTCGATCTCAAAACGGTGGTAAATCTCAGTATCGAAGGCTTTCTCATTTGGACCTTCACCTTCACGACCTTTTGGTTGGCCGAAGTAGATGCCACCAGTAAGTTCACGCACAACGACAATATCAAAACCACGTTCAGAGATATCCGCGCGTAGCGGTGAGAACGCTTCTAAGCCGGCATGAATCTGTGCTGGTCGAAGATTACAAAATAGCTGGAAGTGTTTACGCAACGGCAGTAGAGCGCCACGCTCTGGCTGGTCATTCGGTGGCAGATGTTCCCATTTTGGCCCGCCAACCGAGCCAAATAGAACCGCGTCGGATTGTTCACAAGCTGTGATGGTCGATTGAGGCAGCGGAGTACCGTGGTTATCGATCGCGATACCACCGACATCGTGTGCTTCACGTTGGAAAGCAATACCACGTTTGGTTTCTATGGCGTCCAATACTTTGTTCGCTTGAGCCATTACTTCTGGGCCAATGCCATCACCGGCTAAAACTGCGATCTTGTAGGTTTTGTCTGTCATGTTAGTCCTTTAATTTTTGTGCCCATCGAGAACACACGACTGCATTGATGGGCTTAGCGTTGTTTTGCTGTATTCATTTATCAAACGCGAAGATCGCGTTTGATGGTTATCCTATACGGTGGCGATTTTCTTCTGCTTAATCTCAGCAATTTTATCGGCGCGATGAATGCTATTGATTACGTGCAGTAGTGCTTGTCCTGACGCTTCGACAATATCAGTGGAAATTCCCGTTCCGTGATATTTACGCCCTTTATAGTTGGCAATGATATCGGCCTGACCTAAACCATCTTCACCTTCGCCTTTGGCGGTAAGATCGAATTTATCCAATACAATATCGTACCCGGTTACACGATAAATACACTGATAAAGTGCATCTACCGGTCCATTGCCGACAGCCGCTTCACACTTTTCTTCATCGCCGCACTGCAATTGAATACTGGTCGTCGCCATTACGCTGCCTGATTGCACACTAAGGTAATTCAATTTGTAGAAGTCATCTTCATCACGCAAGTTAGAGAAGTGCATCAACGCTTCTAGGTCGTAATCGAACACTTGGCCTTTGCGGTCAGCAAGTTTCAAGAAGGCGTCATACAAGGCGTTCAAGTTGTACTCTTCTTCTTTATAACCCATTGAGTCCATATGGCTCTTAACCGCGGCACGACCGCTACGACTGGTTAGATTGAGTGATTGATTTTTCAACCCAATCGATTCAGGAGTCATGATTTCGTAGGTGTTTTTATTCTTTAGCATGCCATCTTGGTGAATACCGGAAGAGTGGCTAAAGGCATTCGCTCCGACAATTGCTTTGTTGCTTTGGATTGGCATGTTACACAACTGGCTAACAAGCTTACTGGTGCGATGAATTTCTTCATGCTTTAGACCGGTATGAACGCCAAGCAGCTCTTGGCGAGTCTTGATTATCATCGCGATCTCTTCTAGCGCACAGTTCCCCGCACGTTCGCCGATGCCGTTGATGGTTCCTTCAATCTGGCGTGCTCCCGATTGGACGGCGGCAATGGAGTTCGCCACTGACATGCCCAAATCATCGTGGCAGTGAACGGAAATGATCGCTTTATCGATGTTAGGAACACGGTTAAACAGCGTTTCGATAATGCCACCAAATTCATTTGGTACTGTGTAGCCAACGGTATCGGGAATATTTACTGTCGTCGCGCCAGCGTTAATCGCGGCTTCGACCATGCGGCAAAGGTTATCAATCGGCGTTCGGCCTGCATCTTCACAAGAAAACTCAACATCATCGGTATATTGGCGTGCGTGTTTTACTGCTCTTACACCCATTTCGACGACATCGTCATAGCTGCGGCGCAACTTATCTTGCACGTGCACCGTTGAGGTTGAAATGAAGGTATGGATACGAAATGCTTCTGCTACTTTTAGCGCTTCGGCTGCGGCATCGATATCTTGTGGTACTGCGCGAGAAAGAGCGCAGATGCGACTGTTTTTAATGTGACGAGCAATGGTTTGCACCGATTCAAAATCGCCTGGAGAAGAAACCGGGAAACCCGCTTCAATCACATCCACTCCGAGACGTTCAAGTGCATACGCAATTTGCAGTTTTTCTTTTACTGTCAAACTGGCTGACAACGCTTGTTCGCCATCACGCAAGGTGGTGTCGAAAATAATGACTTGATCGTTCATAAGTGCTTCCTTTTTGATCCGTTTATCCGCTTAGAGAGGGGATTTAAACGATTACTTCCAGTATTTGATCATAAAAAAACCCGCATCTCGGTGCGGGTTTGTTGTAAATCTGTGTGGTTATTTCTCTTCCACAGCCTACCCGCGCGATTGATTCACGATCAGGAGGAGGTTCAGTTGGCGAGAAAATGTTCTTGTCATTGTTAACTACTTCCTAAGAGAGTTAATGAAACCACATAAATAAGTTAATAGATTAGTACCGTACTCAGCTCGGAACGTCAACCATAAAGTTGTTTTTTTATTCAATTGGAAGGAATTTTAGCCATAAGAAACGATTTTCACTCGATAAGTTTTTTTGCAAGTTTGAAAACGTATCACTCTATTTGAACCATGAAAGATCGTTTATTGCTCCTAAAAGTCACACGATCATGCTGTCACTAACTCAACAAAAAAACGTCAACTCACTGTCATATCGGCCCTCTAATTTGAATATAAGCACACTACCACACTGTGCGAATTACTGGAGAGTGCCATGCGTACTATTGCCCCAATTGCTAAGTTTGACCTCGCGTTTTCGTTATTTTGCTTACAACATAGATTCTGCTTACCGTTATCTAAAATCAGCCGAGTTGTTTCTCATTCGGGGGATGGCCATTTGTATGTGCTGCTTGGTTGCCTAGCTTGGCATTTAGATGGTGAAAATGGAAAACAGTTTCTAGCCGCTGGTTTGCTGGCATTTGCTGTGGAGTTACCGATTTACTGGATGGCTAAAAACCTCTTTAAGCGGCGTCGCCCTGCGGAGTTTAGCCCGCTCATTCCCTCCTTTATTACTCCATCTGACCGCTACAGTCTACCTTCAGGGCATACGGCGGCCGCCTTTCTTATTGCCACTGTGCTAGCGCATTACTATTTGGATTATGCCTTGCTTGCTCTTATATGGGCGGCTGCTATTGCATTGTCGCGCATACTGCTTGGTGTGCATTTTCTTACCGATGTGTTGCTGGGCGCTTGTCTTGGTATTGCCTGCGCTACGTTTGCCTTGCAGTGGTTTGGAGGATAAGGCGATGAAAATTCTCTATGGGGTACAAGGTACCGGTAATGGCCATATCGCACGTTCGAGAGCGATGTGTCATGCCTTAAAGGCGCATCAGGTTGAGGTTGATTTTTTGTTTTCGGGTCGAGAAGTTGATAAATACTTTTCGATGGAGTGTTTTGGTGATTATCAAACTCGTCGCGGCCTTACTTTTATTTGTGAGAAAGGGCAGGTTAATTATCGTAAAACCTTGTTTAAGAATAGCCTTACTGAGTTTGCGCGTGACGTCGCGGAGTTAGATCTGTCGGGCTATGATTTGGTGCTAAACGACTTTGAACCGGTCACTGCATGGGCGGCGAAAAAGCAGAATGTCCCGTTGATCAGTATTAGTCATCAAAATGCTTTTCGTTACTCAGTGCCGCTCAAAGGTGCGGATTGGTTAGATAAACAAGTGATTCGCTATTTTGCACCCAGTTCGCACTACCTTGGTTTGCATTGGCATCATTTTAATCAACCAATTTTGCCGCCAATTGTCCATATGACAAAAGAGAAGGTGGACAATCAAGACTATGTTTTGGTTTATCTTCCTTTCGAGAGTTTGGACGATATCACCGACTTATTGTTGCGTTTTACCAGCCAAACTTTCGTCTGCTTCCATCCGCAGATCATCAGCGTAAGCCAGATCGACAATATTCAATTCTTCCCGTTGAGTTTGTCTGAGTTTCATTATTATTTGCAACGCTGCGCGGGCATTATCGCTAACGGTGGTTTTGAACTGCCCTCCGAGGCCCTTGCTCTTGGCAAAAAGTTATTGTTGAAACCACTTGCTGGGCAGTTTGAGCAACTCTCCAATGTCGCCACGCTGGAGAGCTTAGGTTTGGCGAGTAGCATGGAAATGTTGGATGCCGCGATTGTGCGCAATTGGCTCGATGAGGAAGCGGGTGAGAGGGTAGTCTATCCGGATGTAGCCAGCGCGATCGTGAAGTGGCTTCTAGAAGGTAATTGGGATGATACCGAGCAGCTTACCAGTCAGCTATGGAGCCAAGTTGACTTCCCTAATTATGCTTTTAATGAGTAGTGTAATTGAAAGTATGCGTGGTTGTTTGTTGCTCAGTGTATGAAGTGATTGTTTTTATTCACAGATAACAAAACATCTTCTGCTGCTTATTTATCCGGTCAATTAATGATGTTAATGATTCATAGCTAGAGTGAATTGTTTATCAATCAGCTAAAAAAAACCAATTTAGCTTTTTTTATGATGTCGTTATCCGCCTGTTTTTTTAATGACTTTAATTGTTAATGGCTAAAAAATACTGATTAATTATCAATCCAGTTGCGCTCGATTGATTGATTAGTCGATAGTCTCTTTTCGTTACTACTCATCTAAATCGCAAATAAATAAGCAGCCTATAAAAAGCCGCGATTAAATCGGTATAGCACAGCGAGATTGTGTTTTGCCCCATGATTCCATTTTTAGAGAAGAGACCGATGACTGAAGCTAAAGAACCAATGAGCGCAATTGCCAGCTACCGAATGGAAAGCACACTACGTGGTGTTGACCTGAACTTACTCACGGTGTTCGATGCCGTGATGCAAGAGCAAAATATTACACGTGCCGCACACAATTTAAGTATGTCTCAACCTGCAGTGAGTAATGCGGTTGCGCGTTTAAAAGTGATGTTTAATGATGAGCTGTTCATGCGTCAAGGGCGGGGTATTCAACCAACTCAACGTGCTCGTCAGTTGTTTGGTCCGGTTCGTCAGGCTCTGCAATTGATCCGCAATGAGCTGCCAAGCTCAGTATTTTCTCCAGAGAGCTCAACTCGTCTGTTTAAGTTAGCGATGTGTAGTCCGTGTGATATGCGTTTTGCACCCAAAGTGATGGATACGATTCATCAGCGTGCGCCATACGTACAATTGCATCTTGATGCTGAGTTTGATCGTCAACTGGCTGAGCGTATGCGCTACCAAGAAATTGATTTTGTCATCGACTATGCTCGCTTTGACGAGCAGGGCTTCTCGAGTACTGAAATTTTCCAAGATGAGTTAGTGATCGTTGCATCGAAAGCGCATCCACGCATTCAAGGTTCAATCAGTGTGGATGGATTGCGTTCAGAGCGCCATGCGAAATTGTCTCGTGTACATGGTCAGCGCAGTTTTTCTGAGCAGGCGTATAGAGAGTTGGATGTTTGCGCTTACTACGAAGGTACCAGTTTGAGCAATGTGCTCTATGTTGTTGGCCAGTCAGAGCTTGTGACGATAGCACCACGCTGGATGGTTGAGAACGCGGCCAATCAACAACAGTTACAAATCATTGTCTCACCCTTTGAGAATACAGTGATTAATGGCTATCTTAGCTGGCATGAATCGAGTGAAAAAGATAAAGGACATATTTGGTTACGAGATCAGCTTATGCAAGTGTGTGGAGAAGTTGTTGCAACTGAAAATAATTCATAAGCTTATGATAAATATCATTTAAATATAACTATTATGATATTTGTATAAATATAATTGGTTGAAATAGTTCTATTTAAAGCCTCGGATGGCGAAAGTCTCCGAGGCTTTTTCTTATAAGTTTGATGCGTGTCAGTTGCCTTTTTTAGCTTGAAATGTACACTGTGCGCGCAAAAGGCTTACAGGTGTAAGCCTAAAGGTAGAAAAGATGGCCAATTTAGATTTTCATATCGTTAAAAGAATTCGTGAACAAATTGCACAAGGCGGCGAACGCACTGCGCTTAAGCACAAAGTAGATGGCTTATGGCAAGGTATTAGCTGGCAGCAATTTGGTCAGCAAGTGGATGCAATTTCACTGGCGTTATTGGCTCAAGGATTACGAGTACAAGATAAGATAGGGATCTTCTCAAACAACATGCCGCAATGGACCGTTGCGGATATCGCTACGTTACAAACGCGTGGTGTGATTGTGCCTATTTACCCAACAAGCACCGCTGCACAATCAGCGTATATTCTGCAAAATGCAGACGTAAAAGTGTTGTTTGTTGGTGAGCAGCCTCAATTTGATATGGCTGTCTCTATCTTTGAACAGTGTGAGCAACTTGAATTGATCGTAGCGATGTCGGACGACATTGATCTACAAGGTCATTCGTTTGCGAGCAGCTGGCAAGATTTTATCGCTCGTGGCGATGAAGCACATCAAGCAGAACTACAACAACGCCTTGATGATGCAAACCTCGACGATCTATTAACACTAATCTATACCTCTGGTACAACTGGCCAGCCAAAAGGCGTAATGCTGGATTACGCCAACATTGGTGCGCAGCTACAAGGTCACGATCAGCGCTTAAGTTTGACTGATCAAGATGTGTCACTGTGCTTCTTGCCGCTGTCTCACGTGTTTGAACGTGCGTGGACTTTCTATGTATTGTACCGTGGAGCAACGAACTGCTACCTGCAAGATACGATGCAAGTACGTGATGCACTAAGCGAAATTCGTCCAACCGTGATGAGTGCTGTGCCGCGCTTCTACGAGAAGATTTTTTCTGCGATTCACGAGAAGGTCGCTAAAGCGCCATTTATCCGCAAAGTGTTGTTCACTTGGGCGGTTAATATGGGTGCGAAAATGGCGGTATGCCATCAAGATGGTCGTAAGCCATCGTTGATGCTGAAAAAATCGTACAAGCTTGCTGACAAGTTAGTGTTGTCGAAATTGCGTGCTCTGCTGGGTGGTCGAATCAACTTTATGCCATGTGGCGGCGCGAAATTGGATGAGACCATTGGTCGCTTTTTCCATGCCATTGGCATCAACGTTAAGTTGGGTTACGGCATGACCGAAACCACGGCGACCGTTTCTTGTTGGGATGATAAGTGTTTTGATCCTGCTTCGATCGGCATGTCGATGCCGGGCGCGCAAGTGAAGATCGGTGAAAACAACGAGATCTTAGTGCGTGGTCCTATGGTGATGCGTGGCTACTACAAAATGCCAGAAGAGACCGCTCAAACGTTTGATGAACATGGCTTCCTAAAAACCGGTGATGCAGGTCATATTGATGAGAACGGTAACTTATTTATTACCGATCGTATCAAAGAGCTGATGAAAACATCGAATGGTAAGTACATCGCACCACAAGTGGTTGAAGGTGCAATCGGTAAAGATCATTTCATTGAACAAATTGCGGTGATTGCGGATACGCGTAAATTCGTTTCTGCGTTGATCGTACCGTGTTTTGATAGCTTGGAAGAGTATGCTAAAGAGCTCAATATCAAATACCACGATCGCGTAGAGCTGATTAAGCATCACCAAATTGTTGAGATGCTTGAATCACGTGTGAACGACTTGCAAAAAGAGCTGGCTAAGTTCGAGCAGGTGAAGAAATTCAAATTACTGCCTAAAGCATTCTCGATGGATGATGGTGAGTTAACACCAACGCAGAAACTGCGTCGTAAAGTGATTAACGATAAATACCAAGACGAAATCGAAGAAATGTACGACGATAAACCGTCTAAGAAGTAGTTTTTCTCAATCTAAATATTTAGGTTGATTAAAAATCCCCCACAGTCATCACTTGGCTATGGGGGATTTTTTTTATTTTTACACTAGCTAGCAGGGCACTCTCAGAAAGTTTGCACAAAAAATATTCAGCTTTATTTATCGCGGTTTCGTGGAAAGATGCTGATTTTTAGACGGTATTTATCCACTTTTTATCGTCATTCTCGGAATTCATAGAATTGTGTGAGGAATGAGAGAAAAGTCGCAATAGATTCTTTGAAAAGAAAACGTTACATTTGTTGCTATTGCTTGCGTGTTGTTATGACATGCGCAAGGCATAGAGAAAGAGTGGAAGTATTTCAATTAGGCTAAAAATAAGCCCTAACTATGTGCAACCGGCCAAGCAATGAACCCTATTGATTGGTGCAGGTAAGGAGAAAGATATGACAGCAATGTTGTCCGGTGCAGAGATGGTTGTTCAATCTCTCATCGAAGAAGGAGTTGAACAGATTTTCGGTTATCCAGGCGGTTCTGTATTGGATATCTATGATGCGCTGCATGCGAAAACCGAACAAATCAAACACGTTCTGGTTCGCCATGAACAAGCGGCAACGCACATGGCTGATGGCTACGCACGTGCAACGGGAAACCCTGGCGTAGTGTTGGTTTGTTCAGGCCCTGGCGCAACGAACACCATTACGGGGATTGCAACCGCCTATATGGATTCGATTCCCATGATCGTCATTTCCGGTAATGTGCCGAATAACCTGATTGGTAATGATGCGTTCCAAGAGTGCGATATTGTCGGTGTGTCACGTCCAGTGGTAAAACACAGCTTCTTGGTAAAGAAAGCCGAAGATATCCCTGAAACTGTTAAAAAAGCCTTCTACATTGCGACGACAGGCCGTCCTGGTCCTGTGGTTATCGACTTACCTAAAGATATTCTTAATCCACAAATCAAATTGCCATACGAGTATCCTGCAACGATCTCGATGCGCTCGTATAAACCAACCACCACAGGCCATAAAGGTCAGATAAAAAAAGCACTTAAAGCCTTATTAGAGGCGAAAAAGCCTGTGTTGTACGTCGGTGGTGGTGCTGTGATTTCCGAAGCGGATGAGCCACTATTGAAGCTGGCTGAAACACTGAACTTGCCAGTCGTGAGCACCTTAATGGGGCTCGGGGCATTCCCTGGTACTCATAAAAACTCGCTCGGTATGCTTGGTATGCACGGTACCTATGAGGCCAATATGGCGATGCATGGCGCGGATCTGATCTTTGGTGTTGGCGTGCGCTTTGATGATCGCACCACCAATAACCTAGAAAAGTACTGTCCAGATGCCAAAATTATGCACATTGATATCGATCCTTCGTCGATCTCAAAGAACGTCAAAGCGGATCTGCCTATCGTAGGCTCTGCCGATAAAGTCCTTGCTTCAATGATGAGCCTGCTGGTGGAGCAAGGTGGTAGTAACGATGAACAAGCATTGAACCTATGGTGGGATGAAATTCAAACATGGCGTAATAAAGAGTGTTTGAAGTATGACAAATCACCTGAGCGTATTAAGCCACAACAAGTGATTGAGACATTGCATAAACTGACTAATGGTGATGCTTATGTCGCATCAGATGTTGGCCAGCACCAAATGTTTGCCGCCTTGTATTACCCATTCAATAAGCCACGCCGTTGGATTAACTCTGGCGGTTTAGGCACGATGGGCTTTGGACTCCCGGCGGGGATGGGCGTTAAATTTGCCAAACCGGATGAAGAAGTTGTTGTGGTGACGGGTGACGGCAGTATTCAGATGAATATCCAAGAGCTGTCGACGGCAATGCAATATGACATCCCAGTGAAGATTATTAACTTGAACAACCGTTTCTTAGGCATGGTGAAACAGTGGCAAGATATTATTTATCAAGGCCGTCACTCTAATTCTTACATGAGCTCGGTGCCTGATTTTGCGGCGATCGCAGAAGCTTATGGCCATGTTGGTATTCGCATTGAAACCCCAGATGAACTCGAAGCGGGTTTACAACGGGCACTTGAACTGAAAGATCGTTTGGTGTTTGTTGATATCAATGTTGACGAAACAGAGCACGTGTACCCAATGCAGATTAAGGGCGAGGGTATGGATAAGATGTGGTTAAGCAAGACGGAGCGTACCTAAGATGAGACATATCATTTCACTATTGATGGAAAACCAACCGGGTGCGCTATCACGAGTTGTCGGCCTGTTTTCACAGCGTGGCTACAACATTGAATCATTGACCGTTTCACCAACTGACGATGAAACCTTGTCACGTTTGAATATCACCACAATCTCAGACGATTTGGTGCTAGAGCAAATTCAAAAACAGCTGCACAAACTGATTGATGTATTGAAAGTTCAGGAAGTCTCTGAGCTTGAGCATATTGAGCGTGAGTTGATGTTGGTTAAGGTGAAAGCCAGTGGCTTTGCTCGTGCTGAAGTCAAACGTACTGCGGATATTTTCCGTGGGCAGATCGTGGATGTCACGGCATCGCAATATACAGTGCAATTGACAGGTGATAGCGAAAAACTTGATGCCTTTATCCAAGCGTTATCAGAGGTGACAGAAGTGATTGAAGTGGCGCGAAGTGGTGTGGTTGGCATTGCGCGTGGTGAGCGAGCACTCAAAGCCTAATCATGCGTACCTAAACAATATAGATAACAAAAAACCACCGACAATTCGGTGGTTTTTTTATGTTACGCGTTTCGTTTACGAACTCATGCTAACAATTAGTGCAGAATACGTGCGCGAATTGTCCCTTCGATGGTTTTCAGTTTCGCCAGTGCTTCTTCTGAACGTTCAGTTTCGACATCGATAACCACATAGCCGATCTCAGCAGCCGTTTGCAGATACTGCCCAGCAATGTTGATCCCTTCTTCAGCGAAGATGGTGTTAATTTGCGTCAAAATGCCTGGACGGTTTTTATGGATATGCAGTAGACGTGAGCAATCACGGTGCTCTGGTAGCGATACTTCAGGGAAGTTAACACTTGAAAGCGTTGAACCGTTGTCTGAATATTTTGCCAATTTACCTGCAACTTCAACACCAATGTTCTCTTGTGCTTCTTGCGTTGAGCCACCAACGTGTGGGGTCAAGATAACGTTGTCGTATTTTTGCAGCGGTGATTCGAATGCTTCCGCATTGGTGGCTGGTTCCGTTGGGAATACATCCACAGCTGCACCTGAGATGTGGCCAGCTTCGAGAGAGTGGCAAAGTGCCTCAATATCCACCACAGTACCGCGAGCGGCATTAATGAAGATTGCGCCTGGCTTCATGCGAGCAAATTCATCAGCACCCATCATGTTTTTGGTTTCTGGTGTTTCTGGTACGTGCAGAGAGATAACATCACATTTATTCAGTAGCTCACTCATGGTGAACACTTGTGTGGCATTACCCAGTGACAGTTTGTTTTCAATATCGTAGTAGTAAACACGCATACCCAAATTTTCAGCAATAATGCCGAGCTGAGTACCAATATGGCCGTAACCAATAATACCTAGGCGTTTACCACGTGCTTCGTAAGAGTTATCGGCACTTTTCTTCCAAATACCACGATGCGCAAGTGCATTCTTTTCTGGGATACCGCGCAATAATAGTAGGATCTGACCAAGTACCAGCTCGGCAACACTACGCGTGTTAGAGAATGGGGCATTGAACACCGGAATCCCGCGCACTGCAGTGGCGTGAAGATCAACTTGGTTAGTACCAATACAAAAACAGCCAACCGCAACTAATTTTTCAGCAGCATCAATGACTTGTTTGGTCAGGTTGGTACGAGAACGAATACCAATAAAGTGGGCATCTTTTACCGCTTCCATCAACTCAGCTTCTGACAAAGAGCCTTTGTGATATTCGATATTGGTGTAACCCGCTGCTTGTAAAACTTCTACTGATGATGGGTGTAAGCCTTCCAAAAGAAGTATCTTAATTTTTTCTTTATCCAGTGAAACTTTGGCCATTGTCTTCATCCTTAAAGTGGGGAAAGGGGGCAAAACTGGCGCACATCGCATTAAAGCGGGCTAAAAAAGAAGCTTTCTAACCTCTTTATTGGAGCGCAAACGTTTTCCTTGTGCGTCTTCTGCTCACTAACTTAACAAAAAAAATAAAGTTTGGGTAAGAAAATTACGGAATAAAGAATAATTTTTAAGCGATAAAAAACAAAAAGCGGCCCAAAAGAGAGCCGCTTGTAATGAAATAACAGAATCGCGCCGTTGTGACTGAGGCTGTGCGTAATACGGAGTCCGCTCGCAGCTTGTTCAATTCAGTGGGCGTTTCTATTAGTTTTTATTCTTCGATTTTTGCGCCGTTTGGCGTACCCGTGATCACCACATCAGCACCACGAGCAGCAAATAGACCGACAGTCACAACACCTGCGATAGCATTGATTGAACGTTCCATCTCTTTAGGATTGCTGATTTGCATGTTGTGTACATCAAGGATCACATTACCGTTATCAGTCACGACACCTTCACGATAAGCCGGATCGCCACCCAGCTTCACCAGTTCGCGTGCTACGTATGAGCGTGCCATAGGAATCACTTCAACAGGCAGTGGGAATTGGCCAAGAATGTCGACTGCTTTGGTATCGTCAACAATACAGATGAACTTGTCTGAGATCGCCGCAACGATTTTTTCACGAGTTAGCGCTGCGCCACCGCCTTTAATCATGTCGCGGTATGAGTTGATTTCATCAGCGCCATCAACGTAAACATCAAGACGAGCAACTTCATTACAATCAAATACTTCAATACCCAACTCTTTAAGTTTCGCTGTTGAGGCTTCAGAGCTTGATACTGCGCCCTTGATATCATCTTTGATAGTCGCCAGAGCATCGATGAAGTGATTCACAGTAGAGCCAGTACCGACGCCAACAATACTGTCTTTCTCAACATACTTAAGCGCAGCCCAACCGGCTTCTTTTTTCATCTCATCTTGAGTCATGCTCATCTCCTAGGTGGAAGTTCGTTATCGTTTGCGCGGCGGATTATATAACGTCAGCCGTGACATTCCCATTGCCATATTTTGCTCGGCGTCACTATTTTAGGTAGTGGCACATCCCAAGCTTCGATTGGCAGTTTCTCAACATGCTGACAATCATGGGCAAGGCCAATCGGTTTTGGCCCACGATGATCTTTAAACCAAGGCGCAAGAGTTCGGTCATAGTAACCCCCTCCCATTCCAAGGCGATGACCGGTTGAGTCAAATCCCACCAAAGGCGTACAGATAATGTCGAGTTGAGCGACAGGGCGGATCAACAGCTGGTTGAGTTTGGGTTCGGCAATCCGATATTGATTGAGCACCATTGGCGTATCGCTTTGATAGTGTAGAAAAAGCAGATGACCTTTGGAAAAAGGATGGATAACGGGCAGGTAGACGTGTTTGCCTTGTTGCCACAGCCAATCAATCAGTGGCTTAGTATCAACTTCACCATCGGCGGTAAGGTATAAGGCGATATGGCGTGCTGACATGATTTCGGGCAGACGGGAAAATTGCTCGATCAGTTTTAAACTGGCCTGTTGTTGGAATGAGGCGCTAAGCTGCTGTCTGGTTTGACGGATTTGTTGCCGAAACTGCTGTCGTGAAAGCATGATGATTTACCCGAATAATGGGGTATCAAGGAGATACCCCAGAGTGCCGTTGGAGATTTGGACCCTTGAACCAGCTGGTTCAAGGCGGATCAGCAATGATGACCGTAGGCTTCTCGGTACGAGCCGAGCTTGCTCAATAGCCCTCAAATACTAACCCTTTGGGATTGCTTATCGGCTCAGGGACTTAATCCCACTAACGCACACTCCAGGGTAAACTGGTTTCCACACTCGTTAGATAACCTAGTCTTTACTAGTCTATCAACAAGCACAGAGAATTTTTTAAGTTAAGATGACTGCTTTCCCTGCTGTACTTTACTTAGTGCATCATCAAGTGATGCTGTGAGCTTTTCCATACGCTCAGCAAATTGAATTTGCTGCTGCTCTTGCGCTTGTGAAGAGGAATCACGAGTCTCTAATTCGTAGCAGAAGTTGAGTGCCGCAATCGTCAATAAATGCACTTCATTGGTCACTTTAGTTTTATCGGTCATGTCTTTCAAACGATCACTAAGTCGTTTGGCAGCTTGAAGCAAAGCTTCTTCCTGACCGGGTGGGCAGTTTACTCGCGTTAACTTCCCTAAAATTTCAACGTCTACCGCTTGGTTACTCATATCCACTCTACACTTAGTATTAAGGTGATAATGCAGACCATCACCGAGGTGGAAACTATAGAAAAAGCCCAGTTAAGATTCAAGTCTTTCCCGTGCAACATGGGCAAAACAAAGGGAAATAACACAGTAATTGGGCAAATTGTGTAAATCCCGCTCATTATTGCTGCCTTGTTCATTTTCGCAAAACCAGCAAAGTGGTACGATTAAGTATTATTTTTGTAAAATTAGGTCTATCCATGAGTGACATCACCCTTCCAGATTACTTAACCTTCGCCACTGAGCTGCAATCAGCAGGTCTCGCGGTTAATCCGGCTGAAATACACGGTTTGCTAACCGGTATGCTAAGCGGCGGTTTAAGCTTAACGGATAAAAGTTGGCAGCCGCTAATTTTTGATTACACCAACGAAGGGATGGGGTGGCCTGACAGAACATTGAAATTGGCACAGCAAACCCTCGATGTGACCACTCAAGAGTTAACAGGCAGCGATATGGAGTTATCTATGTTGATGCCAGATGAAGACGCGAGCGCGAGCTTGTTTGATATCGCCGATGGTCTTGCTGAGTGGGTAAACCATTTTATATCTGGCTTAGGTCTTGTTGCGGTGGATTTGAAAAAAGCCTCAAGCAATGTCAAAGAAGCCTTGGCAGATTTGGAAGAAATTTCCAAACTGGGTATCGATGAAGATGAAGATCAACAAGAGCAAGCAATGCTGCTTGAGCAAGTATTAGAGCACGTCAAAGTCTGTGTGTTGACTATTCATGCTGAGTTTGGCCAAAAACCTGCTGAGCCAGCTGCAGCGCCAACCATTCATTAATTAGGTTAGTTTGATGAAGCAGTTTGATGTGGTGATTGCCGGTGGAGCAATGGCAGGTATGACGCTTGCCTTAGCGTTAGATACTCTCTCGCGAAGCCAACTTCGCATTGCGGTGGTTGAGCCTTTTACGGTCGATCATCAAGCGCATCCCGGATTTGACTCGCGCTCGATCGCCCTCTCTTTTGGTACGGTAGAAATTCTAAAAAGTTTGGGTTTATGGGAGCAGATCGCCCCTGTAGCGACAGCAATAAAACACATTCACGTTTCAGATCGCAGCCATGCCGGCATGACCAATATTGATCATAGCGATATTTCTGTGGCGGCCCTTGGTTATGTGGTAGAGCTGGCAGACGTTGGACGTATCTATCAAACACAACTGGAACAGCGTCCCTCTATCTCGCTACTTTGCCCTGACTCTGTGCATGAAATCGAACGTACCGCTAGCCACAATGTGGTGACGTTACAAAGCGGTGAGCAGCTAGAGTGCCGATTGCTGGTGGCGGCGGATGGCGCGATTTCGTCTTGCTGCCAAGCGCTTGGTTTTGAGCTTAAACAGCATGATTTTGACCAAGTCGCTCTGATTGCCAATATTCGCTGTCAGCAAGCGCATCAAGGGCGCGCTTTTGAACGTTTTACCGAGCAAGGCCCTGTCGCATTATTGCCGATGAGCGATGATCGCATGTCGTTGGTATGGTGTCTGCGTCCTGAGGTTGCCGAGCGTGTATTGCAATTGGATGATGCGGCGTTTCTTGCTGAATTACAGCAAGCTTTTGGCTGGCGTTTAGGCCAAATGACGCAAGTCGGCCTGCGTGCTAGTTACCCGTTGTTATTGCGCTATCGTGCACAAAACATCTCGCATCGTTTTGCCATCGTGGGTAATGCTGCACAGACGCTTCATCCGATTGCGGGGCAAGGGTTTAATCTAGGTATTCGTGATGTGGCGAGTTTAGCTGAAGAAGTAGTGCAATCATTGACCGATGTTGGTCGTTATCAGGTATTGAATGCCTTTAGTCGTCGTCGCCAAGCGGATCGTGATACGACTATTGCGATGACGAGCGCATTAGTCCATATTTTTTCTAATGATTACCTATCATTGCGTATTGGTCGTAATCTCGGTTTAGCCATGATGGATAACGTTCCGTCACTCAAAACCCCTCTATTACAAAGAACTTTAGGTTTGGTGGCACGATAGTGCCAAGAAGGATGCAAATAGATGATGCAAAGCGTTGATATTGCGATTGTTGGTGGAGGCATGGTCGGCCTCGCTTTCGCCGCGGCAATGAAAGACAGTGATTTGAGAATTGCACTGATTGAGAGTCATATTCCGGATAGCGAACTGCAAGAACTTTCTGATGTTCGCGTATCGGCATTGAGCCGCTCTAGTGAAAGTATCCTGCGTAACCTTGGCGCATGGCAAGGCATTATTGATCGTCGAGCAGCGGCATACAGTGCGATGGAAGTTTGGGAGCAAGATAGTTTTGCGCGCATAGAATTTGATGCGAAGAAAATTGCCCAGCCCGATCTCGGTCATATTGTTGAAAACCGCGTGATTCAACTTGCTTTGTTAGAGCAAGTGAAGAAGCAGGCCAACGTGACGCTATTTATGCCTGCGCAATGTCAGTCAATGGCGATGGGGGAAAGCGAAGCCTGGCTAACGCTTGCGAATGGTCAATCTCTCACGGCGAAGCTTGTCGTCGGTGCTGATGGTGCTAATTCTTGGGTTCGTCGCCAGCAAGATATCCCGCTGACGCATTGGGATTACGGCCATAGTGCGATTGTGGCAAATGTGTGGACACAAGAGCCGCATGATAAAGTCGCTCGTCAGATTTTTACTCCGCAAGGGCCGTTGGCATTTTTGCCGATGGGCGGTAGCCAGATGAGCTCGATTGTATGGTCAACTGATCCTAGTCGCGCAGAGCAATTGGTCGCGATGGATAAAGAAGCGTTTAATAAAGCACTAACGGCAGAGTTTGATGCTCGTCTTGGCATGTGTGAAGTGATTGGTGAGCGTTTCTCTTTCCCATTGAAAATGCGTTATGCGCGAGATTTTGTGTGTGAACGAGTCGCCTTGATTGGTGATGCGGCGCATACCATTCATCCTTTGGCTGGTCAGGGGGTGAATTTAGGCCTGCTGGATGCGGCTTGTTTGGCGCAAGAAGTCTTGCAGCTTTGGCAGCAAGGGCAAGACATCGGCAGTAAGCGTAATTTGCGTAGTTATGAGCGCTGGCGTAAAGCGGAAGCGGCGAAAATGATCGCTGCGATGCAAGGCTTCCGAGACCTATTTGCAGGTGATAATCCGGCGAAAAAATTAGTTCGTGGTATCGGCATGCAATTAGTTGGTCAACTGCCGGGTGCAAAAGATGAGCTTCTAAAGCGCGCTTTGGGGCTCAAGGGGGATTTACCTAATTTGGCGAAATACCCACAATCATCGCTGCAATAAATATTGCGTTAAGTCATAAAGCAAAAGGGTTGGCTCTAGGCCAACCCTTTTTATATTCATCGCTATTCACAGCAACAGATTACGCGTAGGCACAGCGTAAACGCATGATCTCTTTGTTGACTTCTTTTACTGCTTGAAAATGCTTCTGTTCTGCTCTATCTGGCAAGATCAATTTGCCATTGTCGAATTCAAACTTTCCGACACCATAGATGTAGATTCTTCCTTTAAACAGCCGACTAACGTGTTTAGCAATCATACCGGGTGTATAGCGCTTAAACAGTCTCATAGCATTATCCTTATGTTTATCAAGCACTGGCAATTATAGAGATTCCCCACTTTAAAATGTGTGACTTTGTTGGGGGAATAATCAGTTGTTGTAGTTCGATTTGGATAATTGTGCTGTTGTGAGCAAAACTGCCAGCCAAAATCCAAATTCGTGTGACGATAACCTCACTAATCTTCTGTTGTTGGAACTGAGACATCCTGTCCAACGGGTGACTATTTGACCATTGGTGTATGACAGAATTAAGAATAGCTGAAAAAATGTTGGCTTTGCTAAGGGAATGTAAATTTTAAGGTAAAAAAAAGCCCGCTTGGGGCGGGCAAATAGTCACAGATGCATTACACAAAAAGTGGGTATCCAAAATAGCTATGGATTCACTTTTTACTGGCAGAGAAGGCTGAGTGAATCGTATTAGGGAATACCTAGCGCGATTGTGTACAACTTCGATCTACCAGTGTTTTCAGAATAGAGAAAAAAACGCCACTCGACTAGTTATGCTTGTTATGTGAATAATAATTAACATCTGCAACATAAATGTTTGCGATCAGTGTCGAATTTAAATGTTAGAAAACCAGTCGTTACATGACGGTTGTATGGCGATCATCGGCAGATGGAGGCGAGTTGAGGCTGGCAAAGCTTAATAAGATCGTGCAATTGTAATGCGATTCCAGCCATATTCGATCCACTGCTAATAGTGACTTCTTGTTCTTCCGTGAGTAATGGATCAAAGATGATCGGCATGGCCGTTTTGAGCAGTAGTGGTGTTACCGTGCCAATCTGATAGCCGGTAATGTCATAAACCCGCCCTAAATCCACGCAAGTCATTCGGCGACATTGCAATAGTGCGCGGACTTTCTTTGGATCAACAGATTGATCACCTGGCACACAAGCCAGAGCGTAATGATCGGCCATATCACGTAGCAAGATGGCTTTAACCATTTGTGAGGGACGTATACCGCGTTGCTGGGCCGCATCTTCAATACTTACCGAGGGGGCTTTATGCATCAGCAGGCGGTAGGCCACCTGCTGTTGATCCAAATAGCGCGTTAGCGGAGTTGGTTGGAAATTATTCGTCATCGAGTGAATAAGGCAGTGGTTGTAGGCTCCACTGAGCTTGAGGCTGTGCGCTAAGACGCAGTTGAGTGTCTGCTTCAAGAGTATTAGGTAATACAACTAATCCAATAGTTTCACCGTCATTAAAGCGGTAGTGTGCCATCAGGTGCCCCGCACTACGCCAGTTATCACCCACCGCACGCTCTAGGGCTGTTTCTGTTCCGATCTCAGCCTCGCTATAACCTTTAACGATATACATAGCACGCTTGTTGATACCGCGGTATTTTGCTCGAGCCACCGTTTCTTGGCCGGTATAGCAGCCTTTTTTGAAGCTAATGCCATTGAGCGCTTGTAGGTTAATTGCTTGTGGGATGTGCTCGTTTTGTTCCGCTTGTCCGACGATCGGTAAGGCTGCTTCAATATCAAAACGTCGCCATAGGCTTTCTTCCACCTTGAGAGCATCGATGTGATTAATCAACGTTTCTGCTCCTTGTGGTTCAAGCACTAATAGCCAGCGTTGTTGATCTACTTTAACGGCACTGCCGTTGATGCCCGCTAGCGTATTGAGTTGGCGAACATCGCCACGATCAGTGGTTAGGCTATCAATGGTGGTTTGCGCTTGCTCACCAAATAGGCCAAATAAAACATCTTCACTTGCGCTGATCTCAACTTTAGAAAAAATGGCGTATTTTTTTAATTCAGCCAACTGCTTTTCTACCGCTGATTTTGGCTCAAACAAAGCGTAGCCTTCATTATGGTGAAACAGGCGAAATGCAGCCCAGACCTTACCTTTCGCATCGCAATGCGCACCAAAGGTTGATTGGTCGGTAGGAAGCTGTACCACATCACAAGTCACTTGTCCTTGCAGGTAAGATTTAGCATCGTTACCAATCAGAGAAATGATGCCCCAAGATTTAAGATGGGTCAGCATCAAAGCCGGTAAGTCGTCGTTTTCTGAGACAGAATGTGGGGGGAAGTCGTTAAGCCAATCCATGATGAGTACCTTGAAGATGCGCTGCAAAATTTGATATCACTAATGTTAAGTCTTGTTGTTGCCTTTGCGCAACTGTTGAAATCAGTACTCGTCCGATCGAGGAATTGCACATTTGAGAGGTTTTGCAATTTTGCGACAATGCTCCAGACAAGCAAAAGTGTGACGGTTGTGTGACTGAGATAGTAGTTGTTGCAGGTCTAGCTTGCTACACTCGGGGCAAATAACCGATTTAGGTGAGGAAGTAGAATGTACACCACGGAAGAAAAAGCGCGTATTAAATGGGCATGTCGTCGTGGCATGCTAGAACTAGATGTTGTTGTGATGCCGTTTTTTGAAGAGTGTTTTGACGCATTAACAGAAACAGAGCAACGTGATTTTGTCTCTCTACTTGAGTGTGATGATCCAGATTTGTTTACTTGGATTATGGGCCATGCACGTAGTGAAAACTTAAGCCATGCCTCGATGGTTGATAAAATTGTTGCCCACAACCTCAGCAAAGTACGTTAACTCGACAACGAACGTTAATTTCAACGTTCAGTTCAGTCATTATTACTTACAGGCCAATACCATCTTAATGGTATTGGCCTGTTGTTTTATTAGCGTTAGCGCCATTCCTTTAGTGCCAAGTCTGTCTCTGCTTGTGCTGTTGATTGAAGCGAATAGGCAATATGGCTTGCTGCGTAAGCCGCTGTATGGCTCGGTGACGGTTTATGCTGACGGGCGTATCCAATGGGCGGGTTCGCAAGCGAAGATTGGGGTCGTGGTGTTTGCATTGCTCGAATGGGCACTATTGCTTCGCATTGATAAACATTGGCATGTGTTATGGCGTGATAGTGTCGATCCGCAGGCGTATCGCCAATTGATCTTACAATTAAAAAGGGAGCACTAGGCTCCCTTAGACAATCTCACTGCGCGAGCTATGCGATTACTCGCTCAGCTTGTTTGGCACCAAAATCGTTGGGCCACTCTCTTCCGCTGGTTCTGGGTAGTCAAGTGTGTAATGCAAACCACGACTCTCTTTACGTTCCATCGCACAACGCACCATTAACTCGGCAACTTGCAGTAAGTTACGCAGCTCAAGTAGGTTGTTTGATACGCGGAATGTGCTGTAATACTCGTGGGTTTCTTGTTGCAATAGTTGGATGCGACGTAGTGCTCGTTCAAGACGTTTGTCAGTGCGAACGATACCCATGTAGTCCCACATAAACAGACGTAGTTCATGCCAGTTGTGTTGGATGATCACTTCTTCATCACTGTTAGTGACTTGGCTTTCATCCCAGCAAGGTAAGCTTGAGGGTAGCTCGACGCTATTAATATTGTCGATGATGTTCTG
Source organism: Vibrio scophthalmi LMG 19158 (assembly GCF_000222585.1). Taxonomy (GTDB): domain Bacteria; phylum Pseudomonadota; class Gammaproteobacteria; order Enterobacterales; family Vibrionaceae; genus Vibrio; species Vibrio scophthalmi. The sequence goes on from NZ_AFWE01000038.1 coordinate 24,588, forward strand.
TGCTGCTGACCAAGCGTACACCACACATTCTAATAGCGAGTTTGATGCCATACGGTTAGCACCATGCAGGCCGGTATAGCTCACTTCACCAATCGCATACAGGTGCGATAAATCGGTTTGACCACGTTGGTCGACCATCACGCCGCCACAGGTATAGTGGGCCGCAGGCACAATTGGAATGGGCTCTTTGGTCATATCAATCCCGAGTTCCATTAATTTTGCGTGAATGGTTGGGAAGTGTTTTTCAATGAAATCTGCGGGCTTATGGCTGATATCCACATACATGCAGTCTGCGCCAAGGCGCTTCATTTCAAAGTCGATAGCGCGAGCAACCACATCACGAGGCGCAAGCTCGGCGCGCTCATCGAAATCAGGCATAAAGCGAGTGCCGTCTGGACGGCGTAGGAATGCGCCTTCACCACGTAAGGCTTCCGTCAGCAAGAAGTTACGTGATTCAGGATGGTACAAGCAGGTCGGGTGGAACTGGTTGAACTCAAGGTTTGCTACGCGACAACCCGCACGCCATGCCATCGCGATGCCATCGCCAGATGACACATCTGGATTCGAGGTGTATTGATACACTTTCGAAGCTCCGCCGGTTGCCAGCACGACAAATTTTGCACGCACGGTTTCCACGTGTTCATCGTTACGGTTCCAAATGTAAGCGCCAACGACGGTATCGCTGTCACCGCCGATTTTATCTGCGGTGATCAGGTCAAGGGCGTTGTGGCGTTCGAGAACCGTAATATTTGGGTGATTATGAACGTTATCTTGCAGTGATGTTTGCATCGCCATCCCGGTCGCGTCTGCGGCATGCAGAATGCGGCGATGGCTGTGGCCACCTTCGCGGGTTAGGTGATAACGAGGCGCTTCATCGCTGTCATTTTCAACACGGTCAAAGGGAACGCCACCATCAATTAACCACTGCACGCACTCTTTGGCGTTTTCAGCGATAAATTTAACGGTTTCTTTCTCACAGATGCCTCCGCCTGCGATCAGCGTATCTTCAACGTGTGAATCTATGCTGTCAGACTCATCAAACACCGCGGCGATACCGCCTTGGGCGTAAAATGTTGCACCTTCACTGCGTGGTCCTTTACTTAACACAATGACTTTGCCATGTTCGGCAACACGCAACGCTAACGATAGACCGGCAGCACCACTACCTATCACTAACACATCACACTGATGTTCACGGTTTGCGTTCATAAAAGTTTTAAAATCCTGAGTTATCGTAGAGTGGAAGCACTCTACCCAAAACGATTAATGCCAATAATAACACTCTGTACATCGGAATAGTGTTTTATTGTCATTGCTTTTCATGCCTGTCGTCCTCACAATCTAGCAAAAGACGAAGTAGCCCATTACTTAATCACCAAAAAAATGAAATTTGTTTGAACTTTCTTTTTTTTGCTTGGTCACAATAGTGCTCAAGTAAGCAGTGGTGTCAATACTACATTATGCATAATAAATACTCATATCTGCTTGGATAGGGGTGTAAAACGATAGGAGTACCCGCTCGAATGAACGAGCAGCTGACCGATCAAGTATTAATTGAGCGAGTTCAGAGTGGCGATAAGCAAGCATTCAATTTATTAGTTTTGAGATATCAAAACAAAGTCTGCAATCTTATTTCCCGTTACGTTAATAATCCTGGCGATGTGCCTGACGTAGCGCAAGAAGCATTTATTAAAGCTTATCGAGCAATACCTAGTTTCCGTGGCGAAAGCGCATTTTATACTTGGTTATATCGTATCGCTGTTAATACTGCGAAAAACCACATAGTAGCCCAAAGCCGTAGGCCACCTGCGCAAGATGTGGACACTGAAGACGCCGAATATTACGAAACAGGCAGTGCATTAAAAGAAATATCGAACCCTGAGAACTTAACGTTGTCCAATGAATTGAAACGTGTGGTTTTCAGTGCGATAGAAGCACTACCTGACGATTTAAAAACTGCGATGACTCTGCGAGAGCTGGATGGCTTAAGCTATGAAGAGATTGCCGTAGTGATGGATTGCCCTGTTGGAACGGTACGCTCGCGTATCTTCCGTGCACGCGAAGCGGTTGAGAAAAAAATCCAACCTCTTTTGCAACGCTAGTCGCAACTTAATGGTGAAAATAATGGCTGACAAAGAAAAACTTTCAGCACTCATGGATGGAGAATTGGTTGATAAGGCTCTGATTGCAGAGTTGGAAAATGACCAAGCAGGCTTAGACGCGTGGAAAAATTACCATTTAATTGGTGATGTACTACGTGGAGATGCACCGCTCAAGCCAGAGTGGAACATTGCTGAAAGCGTTGCTTTAGCGCTAGAAAATGAACCGGCTCACCGTCAGCTTGACGCACATAATGTGACAAGCATTGACGAGGCGCGTATTGAATCTCAACCAGCACCGCATCAGGCGAAACGCAACCTACCAGCGTGGATCACGCAATTTGGCCAGGTAGGTATTGCTGCGTGCGTTTCCCTTGCGGTGATTCTGGGGGTTCAACAAACGGGTGGGGACGTAGACAGTGGTACAGATCCACTTCCCGTGCTGCAAACGATTCCATTTAGTGGCAGTGTTGAGCCAGTAAGCTTGACCCGTGATTCGGTTGAGCAAGCGCCAAAAAATGGCGTCAACGTACAAGAGCAACGTCGCCGCATTAATGCGATGCTGCAAGATTACGAACTACAGCTTAGACTTAATAGTGAAAGCTCAATGGATCGTAACGATCATCCAGATACGGTAGTTGAATGAAAAAAATTCTGATCAGTGCGCTGGCGCTGTTCAGTTTGAATACTCCATTAGCCTTTGCAGATGAAAAACCTGCAGAGGCTTTGTTGCTTCAAATGAACCAAGCCAGTCAGCAACTCAATTATGAAATCTCTTATATCCTGATTAAGAAAAACAGTATTGAACCTTTGTTGTATCGTCATGCGATTGATGAGCAACAACAACTCGCACACCTGGTCTATTTAAGTGGTCCGGTGCGAGAAGTGATTCGTCGTGGTGACGAAATCAGCTATATCGAGCCTGGTACAGATCCTTTTACGATTGAATCAAGCAATATGGTCGCGCCGACTATCCCACTGCTTAATTCGGATGTAGAACAGCTCAGCGAATTGTACGACTTTATTAAAGTGGGTCGTGCGCGTGAAGCAGGCGTTGCTTGCCAAGTGCTGCGTGTAGTGCCAAAAGATGGCTTACGCTACAGCTACATCCTATGGATCGATGAGAAGAGCAAATTGCCACTGCGCGCCGATCTGGTTGATCGCGATGGCGAAGTGCTCGAGCAGTACCGAACTATTTCATATAGCGTCAATGATAAAATTGCTCAGATCCTCGCGGGTTTGAACGACGTCAAGCTACCGCAAGTGTTGTCGTTGCCAAAAGGTGAAGTCAAACAATCTTACTGGACGGTCGGTTGGATCCCGAAAGGCTTTGAAGCTAAAGAGCTGAATCGCTACCGTATGGCGAACACTGAACGCATGGTTGAAAGCCAAATGTACACTGATGGTTTGTTTAACTTTTCGATTTACGTTTCGCCGCGAGACGATCATTCACTGAAAGGTCAGATAGTTCGTCAAGGGCGTCGTACGCTACATACCTTTGTGCGTGATAACGCGGAAATATCAGTGGTGGGGGATATCCCTCCAGCAACGGCGAAGCGCATCGCTCAATCGGTAAGTTTCACTAAGCCATCGGCTGAATCGCAAGAGAAAGTTAAGCCATGATGACGGCATTGGCGACGGTGTCGGCCGTCACGCCTTGTGCATCAGGCTATGACGTTGAACTCAGCTGTGAACAAAAAACCAGTTGCTCAAGCTGCGCTTCGCAGAAGAATTGTGGCACCGGTATTGTCTCCAAAGCCATTGGCAGCAAAGTGCTGCATTGGCATTTGGCCACGCAGCAATTGCTGAAAGTCGGCCAAGTCGTCGAGATCGGTATGGCTGAAAAAAGCTTGCTGCAATCGGCAGCAATTGTCTATTTAGTACCGCTGTTTTCTCTCATCATTGGCGCGCTTGTTGCGCATTGGTGGATTGCCCCAGCCTTCGGCTTGGGTGAGGGCGCTGTTATACTATGTTCTATGCTTGCAACCGCACTTGGCATCATACTTGCGAAGCGTTTGGCTTTGCGCATCGAGCGACAATCCTCGCAACAAGTCATATTATTAAGAGTATTGGGCGAGCCTATCCAGTGAAATACTCAAGTGACTTGGGTAACAAAATTGGATAGAATCCTCCAACTTGATTGAAATGCCGTCAAACGACGGCTTTCTTATGTCCTATTTAAAAGAGCTTAGTCATACCAAACCATGAAGCACATTCGTAACTTTTCGATTATCGCCCACATCGACCACGGTAAGTCGACCCTATCTGACCGTCTGATCCAAGTTTGTGGCGGTTTATCCGATCGCGAAATGGCAGCCCAAGTTCTTGATTCTATGGACCTTGAACGTGAGCGCGGTATTACCATTAAAGCGCAAAGTGTAACGCTTGATTACACGGCGAAAGATGGTGAAACATACCAACTAAACTTCATCGACACTCCTGGGCACGTAGACTTTTCTTACGAAGTATCTCGTTCGCTTGCAGCGTGTGAAGGTGCTCTATTGGTAGTGGATGCAGGTCAAGGCGTAGAAGCGCAAACATTGGCAAACTGTTACACCGCTATTGAGATGGATCTAGAAGTCGTTCCAATCCTAAACAAGATTGACTTACCAGCTGCAGAGCCAGAGCGCGTAGCGGAAGAGATTGAAGAGATCGTAGGCATCGACGCGATGGAAGCAACGCGTTGTAGTGCAAAAACGGGCTTGGGTGTGGAAGATGTACTAGAAAACATCGTTGCTGCAATCCCTGCACCTGAAGGTGATCCTGATGCACCGCTACAAGCGCTGATCATCGACTCATGGTTTGATAACTACCTTGGCGTTGTTTCATTGGTTCGTATTAAAAACGGCTCAATCAAGAAAAACGACAAGATCAAAGTGATGAGCACTGGCCAAGTTTGGGGTGTTGATCGCTTAGGTATCTTCACACCAAAACAAATCGACACCACAGAGCTAAATACTGGCGAAGTAGGTTGGGTGGTTTGTGGTATCAAAGACATCTTGGGCGCGCCTGTTGGTGATACGCTAACACTGGCAAAAAATGGTTGTGAAAGCGCACTTCCAGGCTTTAAAAAAGTGAAGCCTCAGGTATACGCTGGCCTATTCCCAGTATCGTCTGATGATTACGAAAACTTCCGTGATGCACTAGGCAAATTAAGCCTAAATGATGCGTCACTATTTTATGAGCCAGAGAGCTCAGCAGCACTAGGCTTTGGTTTCCGTTGTGGTTTCCTTGGTATGCTGCACATGGAAATCATTCAAGAGCGTTTAGAGCGTGAATACGATCTAGATCTTATCACTACCGCACCAACGGTAGTGTACGAAGTGATTCAAACTGACGGTACAACCTTGTATGTTGATAGCCCAGCTAAACTGCCAGCAATCAACGACATTGAAGAGATGCGCGAGCCGATTGCTCGTTGTAACATCTTAGTACCTGCCGACTACCTAGGTAACGTCATTACCTTGTGTGTTGAAAAACGCGGCATGCAAGTCGACATGGTTTACCATGGTAACCAAGTGGCCGTGACTTACGACATTCCAATGGCAGAAGTGGTTCTCGACTTCTTCGACCGTTTGAAGTCAACATCACGTGGTTACGCATCATTGGATTACAACTTCCAACGCTTTGAAGCATCAAATATGGTACGTGTGGACGTACTATTGAACGGCGACAAAGTGGATGCATTGGCTATCATCACTCACAAAGATCAATCACAAAGCCGTGGTCGTCTATTGGTTGAGAAGATGAAAGAGTTCATCCCTCGTCAAATGTTTGATATCGCAATTCAAGCGGCGATTGGTAACCACATCATCGCACGTTCTACCGTTAAGCAGTTACGTAAAAACGTAATCGCAAAATGTTACGGTGGCGATATCAGCCGTAAGAAAAAACTGTTGAAGAAACAGAAAGAAGGTAAGAAACGTATGAAGCAGATCGGTAACGTTGAACTGCCTCAAGAAGCGTTCCTAGCGATTCTGCATGTTGGTAAAGATTAAAAAATTGGGCAACCGCTCAGTATCATGATCAAAATAAGTGAAAGGGTTTCGGCTCTTTCACTTTCGTGTTTTTGAAAGTAAGGGAAGTCAATGGCGAATACGTTTTCACTGATCCTAGTTCTAGTAACCTTAGTTACTGGTATTGTATGGGTGCTAGAGAAGTTGGTCTTTGCAAAAAAACGTCAGCAGAAATTGGCTGAAGTTGAAGTGCAAACTAACGGCTTGGATGCAGCGGCGAGAGAAAAAGTCTCCGCGCAGCCATGGTGGATTGAAAATAGTGTGTCGATTTTCCCTGTAATTGCTTTCGTTCTGATACTGCGTTCGTTTGTTTATGAACCATTTCAAATCCCTTCAGGCTCCATGATGCCAACATTGCTTGTTGGGGATTTTATCTTGGTTGAAAAATACGCTTACGGTCTAAAAGATCCTGTATGGCGTACTCAATTAGTTGAAACAGGTAAACCTGAGCGTGGCGATTCAATCGTCTTTAAATATCCACCTCAGCCAAGTGTTGATTACATTAAGCGTGTGGTCGGTTTACCGGGTGATATCGTGCGTTACAGCACCGATAAACAGATTTGTATTCAAAAGCCAGGTGAAGGCGAGTGTAAGCCAGTAAAACTGTTCAATGTTGAAAAGAGCAAGCTAATGCAAAGCGGCGTGCACATGATTCAAATGAACGAGCAACTGGGTGAGCATGATCATCAAATTCTTATCAATCCACTTCGTGAAGATCGCATTGAGGCGTATGAGCCTCGTAGCGGTGTTGCCGAGTGGGTGGTACCAGAAGGTCAATACTTTGTGATGGGTGATAACCGTGACAACAGTGCTGACAGTCGCTACTGGGGCTTTGTTCCAGAAGCCAACTTAGTCGGTAAAGCCGTCGCTATTTGGATCAGCTTTGAATTTGAGCGTGATCAGGATAGTGTTTTGCCTACTTGGATCCCAACTGGTGTGCGCTTCAACCGCATCGGTGGAATTAACTAACCAAATCGAGAGAGTATGAATTCTCCAATCGCAATTTTAGAGAAAAAACTCGGCTACACATTTAATGATGCCGAGTTTATCAATTTAGCGCTGACACACCGCAGCGCTAATGGGAAACACAATGAACGTCTTGAGTTTCTGGGCGATTCAATTTTAAGTTTTGTCATTGCTGATGAACTGTATCACCGCTTTCCGAAAGTAAACGAAGGTGATATGAGCCGTATGCGTGCAACGCTGGTACGCGGAAATACATTGGCGGAACTAGGACGCGAATTTGTTCTAGGAAATTACTTAAAATTAGGTCCAGGTGAATTGAAAAGTGGCGGTTTCCGTCGTGATTCTATTCTGGCCGATGCTGTCGAAGCTATCATTGGCGCTATCTATCTAGATAGTGACATCGAAGTGGTTCGCGGTATTGTGCTGAGCTGGTACCAAACTCGTCTTGATGAGATTAAGCCTGGTGCGTCACAGAAAGATCCAAAAACTCGCCTACAAGAGTTTTTGCAAGGTCGCAGAAAACCGCTGCCTGTCTACACAGTGACTAATATTAAAGGTGAGGCACACAACCAAGAGTTTACTGTGTCGTGTGAGGTTGCAGGTACTGGATCACCTGTAATTGGTAAAGGTACCAGTCGTCGCAAGGCAGAACAGGCGGCTGCGGAAACGGCATTAGAGCAATTGACCAATGGCTGATTCAACAGACAACAACGAATTTGATATCGATGCGTACTTCGCATCAGGCGGCGAGAAAAAAACAAGCTCGCCAACCAACCAACACTGTGGCTTTATCGCCATTGTTGGCCGTCCTAACGTAGGTAAATCGACGCTACTGAACAATATTCTTGGTCAGAAGATTTCGATCACTTCACGTAAGCCACAAACCACCCGTCACCGCATTATGGGTGTTGACACCGAAGGCGATTACCAAGCGATTTTCGTTGATACACCGGGGTTACACATTGAAGAAAAGCGCGCCATCAACCGTTTGATGAACCGTGCGGCTAACTCATCGCTAAGCGATGTGAACTTGGTGTTCTTCCTTGTCGATGGTACTCATTGGACTGCCGACGATGAGATGGTGCTTAACAAGCTACGCAACGCGAATTTCCCAGTGGTGTTGTGTGTCAACAAAGTTGATGTAGTAAACGATCGTAACGACGTTATGATGCACATGGCTGATTTGTCGAAGTTGATGGACTTTGTCGATATCGTGCCTATTTCAGCGAAACATGGTAAGAACGTTGATGTACTGCGTAAGCACGTACGTGCGCACTTGCCAAAAGCGACGCACCACTTCCCTGAAGAGTATGTGACAGACCGTTCACAGCGCTTTATGGCGTCTGAAATCGTTCGTGAAAAATTGATGCGCTTTACTGGTGAGGAACTACCTTACTCAGTGACGGTTGAGATTGAACGTTTCGATTACAACCCTGACACCGATGGCTTCCACATCAATGCATTGATTCTTGTTGAACGCAGCGGTCAGAAGAAAATGGTGATTGGTAAAGGTGGCGAGAAAATCAAAACCATCGGTCGCGAAGCACGTCTTGATATGGAAGAGTTGTTCGGCCGTAAAGTTTACCTAGAAACATGGGTAAAAGTGAAATCGGGTTGGGCAGATGATGAACGTGCTCTGCGTTCACTTGGTTATATCGACGATTTATAACGAGCTTAGGCGATAGTGTGTCGCTCCGAGTTCGTATTTAAAGGGAGCCTTAATGGCTCCTTTTTTATTATGGAATACGTATAGAAAACTATGTCTTCAGAAGGCTTACAGCGCTGCTTTGTATTGCACCGCCGCCCTTACAGTGAATCGAGTTTGATCCTTGATGTATTTAGTGAGGAGTATGGTCGTGTCACATTGATGTCTAAAGGGGCACGCAGTAAGCGTTCGAACCTGAAAGGCGCATTACAGCCGTTTACCCCTTTGTTACTCAAGTGGTCAGGCAATAGCTCAATGAAAACCTTACGCCAAGCCGAACCGATCAGCTTGGGGTTGCCACTTTCGGGCATCTTTCTCTATTCAGCGATGTATGTAAACGAGTTGATTGGGCGAGTGTTGATGGCAGAAGTGCCAATGCCAGGGTTGTTTCATGATTACTTGCATGCGTTGACGGAATTAGCCCAAGCGGATAACCCTGAGCCAGCACTGCGACGTTTTGAGTTAGCGATGCTCTCTGCATTGGGTTACGGTGTTGATTTTCTCCATTGCGCCGGTACCGGTGAGCCGATTGATCCTAACATGACCTATCGCTACCGCGAGCAGAAGGGGTTTATTGCCTCGGTACGCTTTGATAATCTCACCTTCAAAGGCGATGAACTGATTGCGATCAGTGAGCGCCGATTTGTTACCAAACAACAATTACACGCCGCAAAGCGCTTTACACGTATAGCGTTAAAGCCTTATCTTGGCGGTAAACCACTAAAAAGTAGGGAACTCTTTATCTCAAGAGTACCCCGAGCACGGAGTATTGAAAAATGAGCTCAATCTACCTAGGTGTTAACATCGACCATATTGCAACGCTACGTAATGCCCGTGGTACCAAGTACCCAGATCCTGTTCATGCTGCTGAGATTGCAGAGCGTGCCGGTGCGGATGGCATTACTATTCACCTACGTGAAGATCGCCGTCATATTAATGACCGTGATGTACGCATTCTGCGTGAGACGCTGCAAACTCGAATGAACCTAGAAATGGCTGTCACGGATGAGATGATTGAGATTGCACTGCAAACTCAACCTGAATACGTTTGTTTGGTTCCAGAAAAGCGTGAAGAGTTAACCACTGAAGGTGGGCTTAACGTTGCGGGTCAGCTAGAAAAAGTCAAAGCGGCGACGCAAAAGCTCTCTGCTGCAGGGATCAAAGTCTCTTTGTTTATTGATGCCGATCGCGAGCAAATTGATGCGGCGAAAGAGTGTGGCGCACCATTTATTGAGCTGCACACCGGTCATTATGCGGATGCGCAAAGTGAAACCGATCAAGCGGATGAGCTGAAGAAAATTGCCGCAGGTGCAAGCTATGCTGACAATCTGGGCATCACAGTCAATGCTGGACACGGTTTGACTTACCATAATGTGGCTGCGATTGCGGCAATTCCAGAAATTTATGAGTTGAATATTGGTCACTCAATTATTGGTCGTGCTGCTTTTGACGGTTTGAATAAAGCGGTGGCGGATATGAAAGCCTTGATGGTTGAAGCGCGTAAATAAGCAATGGCGATTATTGGTCTAGGCACAGACATCGCTGAAATTGAGCGGGTAGAAAAAGCATTGGCTCGTAGCGGTATGGCATTTGCGCAGCGGATCTTAACTGCGCAAGAACTTGCAGTGTTTGATTCACTGAAACAGCAAGGGCGCTATTTGGCCAAGCGTTTTGCTGCCAAAGAAGCGGCATCAAAAGCGCTAGGTACCGGCATTGCGATGGGCGTGAGTTTTCAAGACTTCACCATCGCAAATGATGAACTGGGCAAGCCAATATTAACATTGAGCGGTAAAGCGCTTGAGATTGCGACCACCAAAGGGGTTGCTCATATCCACCTTTCTATCTCAGATGAACGCCATTACGCGATGGCGACAGTGATTTACGAAACGATATAGATATGGTGGCTAAAGAAAAGAGCGCTTCCGCGCTCTTTTTTGTTTTGGTTCGCTTGAGTTCAGCGGTCAGCGTTTAGCACTCGCTTTCCACCAGATAAGGCTGTGCGCTGGCTGTGACTTTTTCCATTTCATCTTGCAGCTCAAATAACTCTGGCTCAATATCTTCGATTGTGTTGCCAGAGCGCAGAGCTTTCTCGATCGTGGCGCAGACGTTCTTCAAGCGCGGCACACCACAATAAGAACAGCTGCCATGCAGCTTGTGCACGTGGTGAATCAACTGTTCAACCTTAAAGTTTTCATTTTCCAATGCTTGTTCGACGATGCTGCTGACTTCTGGCATATAGTCGAGCAACATTTGCAGCATCTCTTTAGCGAGATCCTCTTTGTTGGCTGACTGCTTTAATGCTGCTTGCCAATCAATGATCATATTGCTGTGCTCACTGATCAGATGCTGCTGAATCACTTCTGTCTGGGCGGGAATCGTCAGCTTTTGCAGTTCGTCTTCTTTAGTGTGCGGACTCCAATGCATCAATACCTGCTGCAACACATGCTCTTCAATTGGTTTAGTCAGATAGTCATCCATACCCGCTTTCAACAGGCGATCGCGCTCGCCACTCATCGCATGAGCGGTCACCGCAATCACGGGAGTATTGCCATTGAGAGTGGTTTTCTTTATGGCATTACAAGCGGTGACACCATCCATATGCGGCATCTGAATATCCATCAAAATGATATCGAAATGGCGTTGTTCGGCTTGTTTGACCGCATCTTTACCATTGGTACAAGTGATGACATGTTCAACACGTTCATCAAGTAGCGCGCTGATCAGTTTTAAGTTGGCTGGATTGTCATCCACCGCCATCACGGTTAATGGCAAGGTTTCTGTATTGATCGGTATTTCAATTTCAATCTCAGGTAGGCTTTCTTGGTTAGCGGCCAAGGTTTGCAATAGCTTCTTACGAGATAGCGGCTTGGTAACACAGTGGATCTGATATTTCTGAATCAAATGATCAGAGAGCGCCAATGCGGTACTTGGTGTACCGACCACCACGTGTGGCGCGCAGAGTAGCGCTTGCTCAACTTGCTTCTCGACTTTGCCTACCTCGTTAGAACGGTTTGGTGCAAGGTTAAGCAGTACATAGTCAAACGTCTCGACTTCATCAGGCATGGAAGAGCGGTAGGTAACAACCAGCCCTTGCTGTGCCAGAGTTTGGCGTGTAATTGAAGCGGCCTGCATGTTTGGCTCCACCAAGAGCAGTGAGCGCTGATTGAGCACTTGTGATTCAATCAGCTCACTCATCGGCATGTCGGTAGCATGCAAGCGTAAGGTGAACCAGAAGGTTGAACCTTGGTGGAGGCGGCTAGTGAGACTAATTTCACCGCCCATCTGACTAACCAACTTCTGGGTGATAACCAAGCCCAAGCCTGTACCGCCGTAACGACGCGAAATACTCGCATCCGCTTGGCTAAAGGCTTGGAATAGCTGTGCCTGTTGGCGCTCTGAAATGCCGATGCCCGTGTCTCGAACCATAAATTGCAGTTCGACCACATCTTCTTTTTGCGAACGTAGTTCAACACTGATGTCGATGTTGCCGCGCTCGGTAAATTTGATCGAGTTGCCAACGAGGTTGGTGAGGACTTGCTGAATACGCAGTGGATCGCCCACCAGGCCAATCGGCACTTTAGGATCAATCTTCAAGGTGATTTCCAAGCCTTTTTCATGTGCGCTGGTGGCTTGCAAGCTAACCACCTCTTCTAAGGTCTCTTGGAATTCAAATGGAATATTTTCTAGCGCCAGTTTGCCCGCTTCCAGTTTGGAGAAGTCGAGAATGTCATTAATAATGGTTAATAAGTTGTTGGCCGACTTTTCGATGGTTTGCAAATAATCGGTTTGGCTATTGGAAAGCTTGGTTTTGAGCATTTGACGAGTAAAGCCAATGACACCGTTAAGTGGGGTGCGTAACTCGTGCGACATGTTGGCTAAGAATTCGGATTTTACTCGCGCGGCTTCTTGAGCACGTTTTTTAGCAATGTCTAACTCGACGTTTTGGATTTCGAGCTGCTCTAGCGTTTCACGTAAATCGGAGGTGGCCTGATCAATGCTGTGTTGCATTTCAACATGGTATTCAGACAGTGATACCGCCATCGCATTGATACCGTTTTTTAACTGATCCAATTCACCATGCATCTTTCCTTCAATTCGCACATCAAGATGGCCGCGACGAATCCGGTCGACCATGTTTTTCATGTGTGAGATTGGGCGCGTGACATCGTGCATTAAGCGCATCGCGAAAAAGCCGGATAGGCCTAAGCCGGTAAGCAGCACTAAAAACGCGGAGAAAATTTCTTGGTACTGCTGCAAACGCAGCGAAGATAGGTCGAGTTCAATCGCGATATAGCCCATTGCTGGGTTGTTTTGTTGACCTCGTGGACTAGAAATGATGCCGGACTCACTGATGATCGGCGCCCTTAAAACCAATGTATTCTCATTTAAGTTAGAAGTGACTAACAAAGGGATTGGTTCATTGCGCGGAAACGTCAGTGATTCAAAATTCGGATGGAAGTTTGAGGTAACAAATAAGTCGTGGTTGTAATCAAACACCGCAATACTGCGGACAAATTTGGAATTTTTACGGTGCGCATAGCCAATAATGCGTCGCACTGATTCACGGCTATTGTTTTTTAGCCCATCTTCACTGGCGATAGCCAGTGGTTCGATAATACTTAGACCAGAATTGATCACTTGTCTTTCTAAGTCGTGATAGCGGTTGAAAGAGAAAATCGCGCTCAGAAGCAAACCAATTATTAGGGTTGGCGCTAGAGTGAGAGTAATAACGCGGGCGCGTAAGCCATATCTGGTCATTATTGTCTAAACATCGTGGTGTGGATATGGGAAAATAGCCATCATAAAATGAGCCGTCGAAGAGTTAAGCATAATCAACTCACTCGGCTCACACAATGATCCAGGCTCTAAAAGGTGACGCCTGGACTATTTGCAGCAATAGAGAGCAGGCACAAAGCATGGCGCGTTTTTTCCAACCGAAAAAGAAAACACAACTCAACACCAAGCATCAATCCATGACCGTGGATAAATTGGATCACCAAGGTGCTGGCATTTGCTACCAAAACGGTAAGCCTGTGTTTATCGATGGTGCACTCGCGGGTGAGCAGGTTTTGGTGCAGCTAACAGAAGACAAAAGTAAGTTTTCTCGCGCGAACTTAATCAAAGTGCAAAAGGCCAGCGAGCTGCGAGTTAAGCCATTTTGTCCGGTTTATGAGCAGTGTGGCGGCTGTAATATGCAGCATCTTGGTTTGGAGTCACAGCTGGAATATAAGCAGCAAACTTTGTCAGAATTGATGAGTAAGTTCTCTGGCCAAACCTTAGCTCTAGAATCGCCAATCTCGGGGGATGGTCTAGGCTATCGTCGTCGAGCGCGTATTAGCGTGATGGTGGATAAAAAAACACGTCAGTTGCAGTTTGGTTTCCGCCGCAAGCAGAGTAAGCAAATTGTTGATGTGACGAACTGTCCTGTTTTAGCGCCTGAATTGAATGTGATGTTGCCAGAGCTTTATCAATTATTGCAAGGGTTTACACGCCAAGAGTCCATTGGCCATATTGAATTGGTGAAAGGGGATAACACCAACGTGATGGTTTTGCGTCATCTAAAACCGCTGACCAACAAAGAACAGCAGCAACTTGAAGCGTTTGCCGCTGCGCACAACACCAGTTTGTATTTGATGCCGCAGGCTGAACAACTTGACCTAGTGTTAGGTGATGAAGCGCATTATTTAGAAGCGGGCGTAACCATTCCTTTTGCACCCAACAACTTCATTCAAGTGAACCAGAAAGTAAACCAGCAGATGGTTGAACAGGCGCTTAACTGGCTTGAATTGAGTGAAAATGACCGCGTATTGGATCTGTTCTGTGGTTTGGGTAATTTCAGCTTACCACTGGCAAAACAAGTGAAAACTGTTGTCGGTGTTGAAGGTGTTGAGGCGATGGTAGAAAAGGCGCAAAGCAATGCAGCGCTAAACCACCTAGACAATGCTCTGTTCTACCAAGCAAATTTAGAACAAGATTTGTCATCTCAGCCGTGGGCTAGAGAAAAGTTTGATAAGATACTGCTCGATCCAGCTAGAGCGGGAGCAAGTGGTATAGTAGACCAGTTATCGCGACTGGGTGCACAACGCGTGGTTTACGTTTCATGTAATCCTGCTACGCTTGCCAGAGATAGCCAAAGCTTGCTGAAACAAGGCTACCAGCTGGAAAAGTTGGGTATGTTGGATATGTTCCCACATACAGCTCATCTAGAGTCGATGGCTCTATTTGTTATGCAAAAGCATAAATAAAGGAACTAACACTAGGTAAAATAGCCTATTAGACAGGGTTAGTCGGTATAAAAATAAGAACTAGGACGAAAAAAGATGGTTGCGGTAAGAAGCGCGCATTTAAATCAAGATGAACAGTTTGAGCTAGAGAAGTGGATCGCTAGCTTAAAGCAAGACGCCAAAACTGCTCAGCGCTTAACTGAAGTGTATCGTCAGTGCGAAACGTATTTGCAAGGCAACGATGACGCACAACTGTTGTTGTGGCGTGGTCGTGAGATGATTGAAATTCTCATCACCTTATCAATGGATAAGCCAACGCTGGTGGCAGCGCAGCTGTTTCCATTGGTCTCTAGTGGAGCGTTGCAGCGTGAGAAACTTGAAGAAGAATACAATAAAGAAATTATCAAGCTGATTGATGGCGTTGAAGAGATGGCCGCTCTTGGCCAACTGAACGTCACCCTTGAAGGCAGCGCGGCATCATCGCAAGTCGATAACGTGCGCCGTATGCTATTGGCTATGGTGGATGATTTCCGCTGCGTGGTCATTAAGTTGGCCGAGCGTATTTGTAATCTGATTGAAGTTAAAAAAGCACCGGATGAAGTCCGTCGAGCCGCCGCGCAAGAATGTACCAACATCTATGCACCACTGGCGAACCGTCTTGGGATTGGTCAGTTAAAGTGGGAGATCGAAGATTACGCTTTTCGTTACCAGCAACCAGAAACCTACAAACAGATCGCTAAGCAGCTTTCTGAGCGACGTATTGTACGTGAACAATACATCAAAGATTTTGTCGATGACCTAACCGAAGAAATGCAAGCCACTGGCATTAATGCTGAGGTGAGTGGTCGTCCTAAGCACATCTACAGCATCTGGCGCAAAATGCAGAAAAAGAGCTTGGAGTTTGACGAGCTGTTTGATGTGCGCGCAGTGCGTATCATCGCAGACAAACTGCAAGACTGCTATGCAGCATTAGGTATCGTTCATACGAAATACAAACACTTACCAAGTGAGTTTGACGATTACGTTGCCAACCCAAAACCGAACGGTTATCAATCGATTCATACTGTTGTTTTAGGGCCTGAAGGCAAAACTATCGAGATTCAGATCCGTACTAAAGACATGCACGAAGATTCTGAATTGGGCGTGGCTGCGCACTGGAAATATAAAGAAGGTGCTAGCTCTGGTCGCAGCGGCTACGACGAGAAGATCACTTGGCTGCGTAAGCTGATTGATTGGCAAGAAGAGATGTCAGACTCTGGTGAAATGCTCGATGAGCTGCGTAGCCAAGTGTTTGATGATCGCGTCTATGCCTTTACTCCGCGTGGTGATGTGGTCGATTTGCCGATGGGGGCCACACCGCTCGATTTTGCTTATCACATTCACTCTATGGTCGGTCACCGCTGTATCGGTGCCAAAGTGGGCGGACGTATCGTCCCGTTCACCCATAAGCTATCGATGGGCGACCAAGTTGAAATCATCACCCAGAAAGAGCCAAATCCCTCTCGCGACTGGTTAAATCCATCGCTAGGGTTTGTTACATCCGGTCGCGCCCGCGCGAAAATCAATGCCTGGTTCCGCAAACAAAGCCGTGAGAAGAACCTCGAAGCGGGGCGTGAAATCCTTGAGCATGAACTGGGTAAAATTGGCGCAACGTTAAAACACGCTGAGCAATACGCGTTGAAACGTTTTAACGTTAATTCTGCTGATGAATTGTATGTCGGTGTTGGTAGTGGTGATTTACGTATTAATCAAATCATCAATCACATCAACGCCTTGGTGAACAAACCAACCGCGGAAGAAGAAGACAAGCAGGCGCTTGAAAAACTCCTCGAAGCGGAAAATAAACCGTCCACCCCAACACGTCCGAATAAAGATGCCGTGGTGGTAGAAGGGGTCGATAACCTGATGAATCATTTGGCACGTTGTTGTCAACCGATCCCAGGCGATCAAATCTGTGGCTACATTACTCAAGGTCGTGGAATTTCAGTACACCGTGCTGATTGTGAACAGCTTGAAGAGCTACGTCACCACGCACCAGAGCGTATTATCGATACTGTGTGGGGCAGTGGTTTTGCCGGCTCTTACTTATTAACTTTGCGTGTTGAAGCGATGGAACGTGGTGGCTTGCTTAAAGAAATTACCACCTTGTTTGCCAACGAAAAAGTCAAAGTAAACAGCATGAAGAGCCGTGTTGATTACCGCACGCAATTATCGATATTAGACTTTGATTTAGAAGTGAATAATGTCGAAGTTTTAGCGCGAGTATCGAAGCGAGTTGAGCAAATTAAAGATGTAATGTCAGTCAAAAGATTGGGATAGCGTCGACAATATTTAAAATAAATAATGAAAGGTGAGTGGTTATGCTGCTCACCTTTTTGTTTAAGGAAAAATGAAAATGAGTCACCCAATTGAACAGTTAGAACAGATTATGGCCACATTGCGTGATCCCAAGAAGGGCTGTCCCTGGGATCGTAAGCAAACATTTGAAACAATTGTTCCGCATACGATTGAAGAAACCTATGAAGTGGTGGATGCAATCCATAATCAAGACTGGCCAAATCTCAAGGAAGAATTGGGGGATTTATTGTTCCAAGTGATCTTTTATAGCCAGATTGCCAAAGAACAAGGTTTGTTCGATTTTTCTGAGGTGGTGGAAACGGTCAATGAAAAATTGACCCGTCGTCATCCGCATGTTTTTTCAGCGGTTGAGTTTGATTCTGATGAAGCAATTAATGCCAATTGGGAAGCCGAAAAAGCCAAAGAAAAAGCAAGAGTGGGCAAATCTGAGCAAAGTATTCTAGACTCAATACCAAATTCTCTACCTGCTCTTTCGCGTGCTACAAAGATCCAAAAAAAGTGCGCCAGCGTTGGATTTGACTGGGATTCGCTTGGTCCGGTGGTCGACAAAGTTCGTGAAGAAATTGATGAAGTAATGGAAGAAGCGCTGCAAGTTAATGTTGCGCAAGACAAAGTGGAATTAGAGCTGGGCGATTTGCTGTTTGCGACGGTTAATTTTGCCCGCCATCTGCAGGTCAACCCTGAGGTCGCACTTGCAAAAGCAAATTTGAAGTTTGTTAAACGCTTTCAATTGGTTGAACAAAAAGTCGCACAAAATGGCTTGCAAATTGAGCAGTGTGATTTAGCACAATTGGATGGCTGGTGGGATGAAGTGAAGCAAGACGAGCGTAGGTGAACTCTCGCTCAGTGATAAATTGGGGCAAGATTGACCCATCTAATAAGTGGTTGGGGCAGTCGTATTCACCCAGTTTGATTTGAAGCAAAAAATAAAAAATAGTGGTGTGATAGATTTCACGTTGTGGCGGTTAGGTGCTTCTGGTATATTTTTATCCCGTCCAGAAGAAATCTATTTCCCTCATTCAACCAATTTCAGGTTAAACATGACGACAAATTACATTTTTGTTACTGGCGGGGTTGTATCCTCTCTAGGTAAAGGTATTGCAGCTGCATCACTTGCGGCTATTCTAGAAGCTCGTGGTCTTAAAGTGACCATGATGAAGCTTGACCCTTACATCAACGTTGACCCAGGCACAATGAGCCCAACTCAACACGGTGAAGTGTTCGTCACGGAAGATGGCGCAGAAACAGACCTTGATCTTGGTCACTACGAACGTTTCATTCGTACCAAGATGACTAAACGCAATAACTTTACGGCAGGTCGTGTTTACTCAGACGTTCTAGCAAAAGAGCGTCGCGGTGACTACCTAGGCGCCACCATTCAGGTTATCCCTCACATCACTAACGCGATCAAAGACCGTGTAATCGCTGGCTCTCAAGGCCACGACGTTGCGATCGTTGAAGTTGGTGGTACTGTTGGTGATATCGAATCTCTACCGTTCATGGAAGCGATTCGTCAGTTAGCGGTTGAGCTAGGTCGTGAACGTGCAATGTTCATGCACCTAACATTGGTTCCTTACCTTGCTGCGGCAGGTGAAGTGAAAACAAAACCGACTCAACACTCTGTTAAAGAACTTCTTTCAATCGGTATCCAGCCTGACATTCTAGTTTGTCGTAGTGATCGTGCGATCCCAGCGAACGAGCGTAAGAAGATTGCTCTATTCTGTAACGTACAAGAAAAAGCAGTAATCTCAATGAAGGACGTAGATTCTATCTACAAAATCCCTCAACTTATTCATGCTCAAGGCCTTGATGATCTTGTATGTACTCGTTTTGGTATCACTGCACCAGCAGCAAACCTTTCTGAGTGGGAACAAGTAATCTACGAAGAAGCGAACCCAACGGGTGAAGTTACGATTGGTATGGTTGGTAAGTACATTGAACTACCAGATGCATACAAATCAGTTAACGAAGCGCTAAAACACGCTGGTCTTAAGAACCGTCTAAGCGTTAAGATTCAATACGTTGATTCTCAAGATGTTGAGAGCAAAGGTGTTGAAATCCTAGAAGGTCTTGATGCAATCCTAGTACCTGGTGGCTTTGGCGACCGTGGTGTAGAAGGTAAGATTCTTGCGGCGCAATACGCTCGTGAGAACAAAGTACCTTACTTAGGCATCTGTCTAGGTATGCAAGTGGCACTGATTGAATACGCGCGCAACGTCGCGGGTATGGAAGGTGCACACTCAACAGAATTTAATAAAGAGACGAAGTACCCAGTGGTTGGTTTGATCACTGAATGGGTTGATGGTGAAGGTAAAGTTGAAGAACGTACTGAAACTTCAGATCTAGGTGGTACTATGCGTCTTGGTTCACAGCTATGTCACCTTGAAAAAGGCACTAAAGCTCACGAACTGTACGGCAGCGCAACCATTCATGAGCGTCACCGTCACCGTTACGAAGTGAACAACAATCTTCGTCCACAAATTGAAAAAGCAGGCCTAAAAGTGTCTGGTCTTTCAGCGGACAAGAAACTGGTAGAAGTGATTGAGAACCCGAACCACCCATGGTTTGTTGCGGCTCAATTCCACCCAGAGTTCACATCGACACCGCGTGATGGTCACCCACTGTTTGCCGGTTTCGTAAAAGCAGCTGGTCAGTTCCAGCGCGGCGAATTAGAGAAGTAAGGAATACAGGCAGTAGCAGTTATATGTTGCTGCCGTTAATTTTGACATTATATATTCAACGAGAAGGAAACATTCAATGTCTAAGATCGTTAAAGTTCTAGGTCGTGAAATCATCGATTCACGTGGTAACCCAACTGTAGAAGCTGAAGTACACCTAGAAGGCGGTTTCGTAGGTATGGCTGCTGCTCCATCTGGCGCATCAACTGGTTCACGCGAAGCTCTTGAGCTACGTGACGGTGACAAATCACGTTTCCTAGGTAAAGGCGTTCTTAAAGCTCTTGAAGCTGTTAACGGCGCAATCGCTGACGCACTAGTTGGTAAAGATGCTAAAGATCAAGCTGCAATCGACGCAGTAATGATCGAGCTTGACGGCACTGAAAACAAATCTAAATTCGGCGCGAACGCTATCCTAGCGGTTTCTCTAGCAAACGCTAAAGCAGCTGCAGCTGCTAAAGGCATGCCTCTATACGAGCACATTGCTGAGCTAAACGGTACTGCTGGTCAGTTCTCTATGCCTCTACCAATGATGAACATCATCAACGGTGGTGAGCACGCTGATAACAACGTTGACATCCAAGAGTTCATGATCCAACCAGTTGGCGCTAAAACTCTTAAAGAAGCAGTTCGCATGGGTGCTGAAGTATTCCACAACCTAGCTAAAGTATTGAAGTCTAAAGGCTACAACACTGCAGTTGGCGACGAAGGTGGTTTCGCTCCTAACCTAAAATCTAACGCTGAAGCGCTAGAAGTTATCGCAGAAGCTGTTGCAGCTGCTGGCTACGAGCTAGGCAAAGACATCACTCTTGCTATGGACTGTGCTGCATCTGAGTTCTTCGACAAAGAAGCGGGTATCTACAACCTGAAAGGCGAAGGCAAAACGTTCACTGCTGAAGAGTTCAACCACTACCTAGCTGGTCTAGTTGAGCAATTCCCAATCGTTTCTATCGAAGATGGTCTTGACGAGTCTGATTGGACTGGTTTCAAACACCAAACTGAACTTCTAGGCGGCAAAATCCAACTAGTTGGTGACGATCTATTCGTTACTAACACTAAGATTCTTGCTCGTGGTATTGAAGAAGGTATCACTAACTCAATCCTTATCAAGTTCAACCAAATCGGTTCACTAACAGAGACTCTAGCTGCAATCAAGATGGCTAAAGATGCTGGTTTCACAGCAGTTATCTCTCACCGTTCAGGCGAAACTGAAGATGCAACTATCGCTGATCTAGCGGTAGGTACAGCTGCAGGTCAAATCAAAACTGGTTCTATGAGCCGTTCTGACCGTGTTGCTAAGTACAACCAACTTATCCGTATCGAGGAAGCTCTAGGTGAGCGCGCTCCTTTCAACGGTCTTAAAGAAGTTAAAGGTCAAGCTTAATTCTTAATTGAGTTAACTTAGCTAGATAGCTTTTTAAAACGCTCCACTTCGGTGGGGCGTTTTTTTTGGGCTGAAGACATGAGAATCGAGGGTTGAGAGCCGAGAACGCTTCGCTCCGATAAGCGAGATCCCCAACTCGTTCGTTCCTCACTCTTGAGGATGACGGCACTCGTCTTGTCTGTGTTAGTTTCGTCATTCCCTATAGGCTGACGAAGGAAGGAGTAGGGAATCTTTCTTTGATTTCGAACTGCTTGACTCGATCCCCAACGTGTTCTATT
>NZ_AFWE01000037.1 GCF_000222585.1 Vibrio scophthalmi LMG 19158
TATATGGACGCACCTCAGGATGCAATGGCTAATTGAAGGGTACGGTCGCTAACATATATTCGGCGTCTTTCTTGGTCAATTAAAGACCAGCGCCATGATGTAATTCGCTCCTTACTGTCTATTCAAAGCCTCGGTCTATAAGACCGGTTTCCTAATCAGAGTGTAGTAAGGATGGTTCACCGTTTCTTCATCAACTATTGCAAACTCAGTTGCCGTTTAGAATGTATTCCTTTTATCCAATTTACACAGGGTTGAAAGCCTGATTGATGTCATATTCAGTATTTTTTGCTAAAACGTGCCATGCTATCCGGCCGAGCTTGTTTGCTAGAGCAACGATAGTCTTGGCTTTGCCTCGTCGAGCGATAAGACCTCTCAACCAATAGCCCATAGCATTCTCTTTATCTGCCCCGCATCGGACAACTGCACGGGCACCATGAATGAACAATGTTCTTAAGTCGCGATTACCATTCTTCGATATTGCTCCGAGGCTACTTTTTCCACCCGTACTATTTTGTTTAGGGACTAATCCGCACCATGCAGAAAACTGACGACCATTTTTGAACTGTTTTCCAGAGCCAATTTCGCTGATAAGCGCAGCGGTCAATATTGGCCCAAAACCAGGAATGCTTTTAATGGCGCTATACCGAGGGTGCAGCTGACCTAACGCTGTTATCTTCTGAGTGAATTCATCAATTTTCCCAC
>NZ_AFWE01000036.1 GCF_000222585.1 Vibrio scophthalmi LMG 19158
AAGAACCTATCCCAAAAGGGATTTATTCCATACAATGAGGCCACAAGCAAAATGCAGCATGGCCTCGTAGTTTTCGATTTTCTTTTCCCAACGAACAAGCAATCGACGATAACGGTTTAACCAGCTATGAGTTCGCTCCACTACCCAACGATGAGCTTTAAAATCATCCGATTGTTTTAAGCTCGCAGCCTCTTCAGCACGTGATTGAACATGAGGAATGTAGTTCAAAGCGACCAACTCTTCATGTAACCACTGTCCCGTATAACCTTTGTCTAAATACAGCGGCACTTGTAACGGTGGCCGATAACACTCTAATGCATCTAACGTTTGAAGCACCAATTTGATATCGTGAACGTTGGCACCATCGCTGATAACGGCAAGTGGCAATCCATTCGCATCCGTCAATAAGCTACGTTTTACGCCTTGTTTTGCTCTGTCTGTTGGGTTCTTTCCTGTTTTTTTGAGCCAGCTAAAGGTGCTTTTGTTTGGCAGCCATCCATTGATATAGAACACCAATCAACACCTTCGTAAATCAGGCCATTTTGCCAAAATCGCTCAAAGACACCTGCATCTCGCCACTCTTGAAAGCGACGATGCGCTGAGCTAGAGGTGCAAATACCTGTTGCGTTAAGCGCATTCCACTGACAACCCGTTCTGAGAA
>NZ_AFWE01000035.1 GCF_000222585.1 Vibrio scophthalmi LMG 19158
TTAATGCCACTCGCTTAAGAGCGAGTGGCATTTTTATCTCTAGAGCGTGAGGGGTATTTCTGAGCTTTTTTTAGCACAGCTCTGGGGTAAGGCTTTCTTTTTCTCTTTTTAGGAAGTATTAGCCGTTTGCCATTGTCCCTCAACTCTTTCAGCGCCTTAGGGATACCTCCTGGAGTCCTTCCATCTGACCAGATGAACTCTTCTTGTATTAAGCATAGTGCGTTGACGAAGCTAATTCGTAATGGCTCTACTTCGTGCTGTTTTGCCATACCTGCCATTTCTAATCGAACAATATTGTACGATATCAGTATGCCCCATAGCTCTTGGTATACTCCTTCACTCTTTAGGCTTCTCAGTAGTGGCTTGTTCGCTAGTTGATATTGCTTAAGTTCGCCATAGCTACGCTCTATTTCCCAACGCTGCCAATATACTTCAACTAATTCTTTCAATGCGTATGTATCAGGACATAAGCAAGAAGTAATAAACCCTTTTATCTCACCTTTAGGTGAAGGTATTAAAACTAAACGAGCTGTCCATTTTTCGCCTAAATGAGGGTACTGTTTTTGAGCTTGAGGAGATACTGGCATTTCGATGAGATGGTCATAGTCACTGTACGAGTCGAGGATCTCATATCTGAATTTCGATTTAATTGGGGAAAGCCAATGTGTGTTTTTGCCACTACCTTGCCAGCTTAGAAACAACTCAGCAGACATAAATCCACGGTCAAAGAGGGTTAAAGAGTTTTCAGGTGCAGAGCCTACAAGTTTTTGTGCATATGAGATCTCACTCTCCGTGACAGGACCAAAAGCGGCATCGGCGACTAAATGGGTCCTTGTAGACATCAAAGTGACCGCAAGAACGGAAGGGAATGTGGCGGATTTTTGCGCATAGCCAAAGGTCTGATTACTTTCTGTGTCGTGCGTCTTGAAGTAAGTACCGTCAACACTCAATAGCTTCAATCCACAACATTGTTCAAACTCACTTTGTTGCTCCCATTGGGCTGCGGTCATTTTGAACAGGTAACGCATTGGCTCAAAACCCAACTTTTCTTTACCTTTAATGATGCTACTGGTTGCTAGTGGTGGTAATTCTCCTTTTGAATCAGGGAAGGCTAGCTCCAACCTGTCACACACGTTTTGAATCGAGCGATTTCTTAGTAGCCCAATACCTAATACTAACCAGACAGCTTGCTCGGCAGGAAACCTTCGTTTACGAACAGAAGCTCTGCCAGTTTGTTTAACCGCTTCTTCAACCCACTCTAAAGGAATATGTTTAGCAAAAGCATTGAGATGATGTTCTTGGCAAAACTCAGCGGTAATCTGTAACTCTTTAGAAAACTCAGACATAAAAAAATCGGCCTCAACTATGTTGAGACCGATTATGAACCCTGCTCAGGATCGTTCAATTATTTAAAACGATCAGCATTA
>NZ_AFWE01000034.1 GCF_000222585.1 Vibrio scophthalmi LMG 19158
ATAGCCTCTCTTGCCTGCTCTGAGGTCAGTTCTGCTGAACTAATGTAGTAACGATACTTCAACTCTGGAGCCTTGCCTTTTGTTGCTCGGTAGTTTTCGACCATCACAATACTGGTTAACCTATCCCAAGTGGAGAAGTCACCCTCCAACTCACGAGCACTCAGGATATGACAAGTACGCGCTTCAATCCGGCCCTTCTGCTTCTCAACTTGATACCTATCCCAGTCAATCGGATCTCGCCGGCGTGAGGAGAAGGCGGACTGAATCGAGGCCGCTAACTTGCCTTGATTACCCTTAACCGATAATAAGTAATCACCGCATTTGCTTTTACTATCTTATACC
>NZ_AFWE01000033.1 GCF_000222585.1 Vibrio scophthalmi LMG 19158
GAATTAAGCAACTGCTCTAAATGGCATTACGTTGGATTGGGCTACTTGTGGCATCTGATACCAGTTTGGAATTGGTAGTGGTTTAAGCTCGATAACTTCTGAACGTTTGAGTGTTGGACAAAGACGGCTAACGTCGAATTGCTGACCGATATCAATACCAATTTTTCGTAACCTGGCTTTATGTTCATAAAACTGGCGTTCGCTTAACGTATGTCGTAAATCAGTTCCATGCTGCCAAAGCGTGAAGTAGTTCATAGTGGTATTGGCTTTACGAAGAGTATCTACAACTCCAGCGTCCATTAATTGCTCTGCGATTGATTGATGAGTGTCATTAGTGGCGTGTAGTGTCTTCATAGCGTCCTCCATCGTCGTTAGATGTTTGTAAAAGTCTTGTTCACTGACCATTCCGTAAAATTGCAAATCATGTCGTTTAAGTAATTTTTGTCTTAGGCTGTGTTCTTCACGAACAACTCCGTTTTGTTCGCAATATTCGATAAGCGTTTCTAAATACTTAATGTGATCTTGTGTGGTCTTGTTACTACGTTTGTATTTTTTTAACCGAAGTTGCATTTCAAAGGCTTTGCAGTAGAGCTTGAGCATTTCCCATGTTGACCCCTCGCCCCAGTTACATGTCATGCCATTAGGTTTAAGAATCGCCTCACGCGCTCGCCCCATAGCCACAGATGACATGCCACGAATAAATGAAAGCTCATTACATCGACCAACCATGTGATTACGAGTCCAGTCAATAAGAGTGATTTCTGCGCCATTACCTATCAAAGATGATGATTTTCCATCTGGTGTTTGACGGTGATAAGCGCGTGTGGTTTTAGTGAATGGAGGGAGGTCATATTTAGCTAAAATGTGGTTATAAATTGCCACGCAATCATCGAGAGAAGTTAAACCAAAAAGATTGTCCATACGTTGCCAACGCGAGGGATTGCCCTCCACACGAACACGATTACCATTACAGCGAATCGTTAACTTAGTACTAAATGATCCTTCAAGAATTTTCTGATTCACACTTGGTGGGAGCTTTTCGCCAGATTCCATATCAACACGTTCAATTACATGAGTACCAACAAAAGGTAACCCGCCTTCCGGATGATCTTGCTGCATAAAAAGCTGGTCAATAAAATAACTCATCGTAACAATGTCACATGTGATTTAGATTATGTATTTATACAATGTCACATGTGACTGGTCAAACATAGTTTCTTGTGATTTAGTTACTTGT
Source organism: Vibrio scophthalmi LMG 19158 (assembly GCF_000222585.1). Taxonomy (GTDB): domain Bacteria; phylum Pseudomonadota; class Gammaproteobacteria; order Enterobacterales; family Vibrionaceae; genus Vibrio; species Vibrio scophthalmi. The sequence goes on from NZ_AFWE01000033.1 coordinate 1,238, forward strand.
GTAGAATAAGGTGATACACAACACAAAGAGTGAAGAAAATGCCGACAGTTAGAATTAGTGACAAAAGGTATAGAGAGCTTGAGAAAAAAGCCGTTGACGCAACTATTAAGAGCCAAAAACCTGTCCCAGTTTCAGCAGTAATAAACGCATTGATCGATGAAAAGCTAAAAGAAATAACAGCAGAAATCGTAGAGAAAAATTTAGCGAAAGACGGGAAATAGTGCGGAATTCCGCAG
>NZ_AFWE01000032.1 GCF_000222585.1 Vibrio scophthalmi LMG 19158
ACTTTCTCAAGGAGTCCCCAAACTTTTCACGGATACCGGCTTCTTCAATCGAGTATTGATAGGTGACGTAAAATGTTGCCGAAAACATAGCTAGAGCCGCCAAAAATGAAAAACTTGCAACTAAAGCTAGGACTGCAACGATAAAAGATAAAAGGCTCCACGTATGAAACCGTTGAACTCCGACATATTCAGAATCCAACGCCGAGCCTTTACCTGTTAATTTGTTATTGAACGCAATAAAGGCAATCGCACAATTCAACCCTAGACTGATGGCAAAGGAAAACGTCGCTAATTCGAGAAGTAACGATTGAGAGATATCAACATTTCCGCTCAAAATTGCCATGAAATAGGCGAACGATGCGGCTGATAAAGCAGAGCTCAACCAAATATAACCTTCATATTTCTTCACTGTTGCTAATTCCTCCGAGAGTTATAACGCCGCGTTAAGTAGTGAGCAACGCTGCCACCTGACTTAAACCATAATGCCGTAAACACTAAACCTGATTCAAACCAAAAATGCCGAGCGTTGCGAATCTGTCTTAAACGCTTTGTTATATTCGTCGCCCAGTGCGAATGCTATTCTTATGTTTTCTATACAAAAAATCATTCGCTAACCAAAGAAGCCCTGAATAAAAAAAAGCCCCTACTATAGTTAAAACATAAAGACGAAATGAGCTTCGAGAAAGCACGTCCAAGTAAAAATCGTTTCGAATGAAAGCAGTACCAACGACCATGAATGCCGAAAAAGGAAGACCTGTTGTTAAGCAGTAACGGATAAAGCCTTTTTTCCTTTGTCTTAACCAATTAACTCGTTCAGTTTTCTTCATACCCTCAACTCCTATTGGATTTGTCCTCAGAGAATATAACACCGCATTAAGTGGTGAACAACGCGACCACCCAACCTTAAACCTTGCCACATTTAGCACTAAAGCTGACCTGAACTGAAATTGCCAAGCGTTGAGAATCCGTCTTAAATGCTTTGTTATGTTTTAGCACAATTCGTTGATTTACTTGGCAAAGAACTGGGATGCAGACCTAGATTTCTGAACCAAGTCACAAGCTCTAACTCACTTGACCGCCAGATGCGCCAAACTAGAAACGAGTAAGCCCACTTCCCTGATAATGAGGCAACTCGATCAAGCCTCAACAAGCGCCCTTTCTTAGCAACAACAGCGTAGAACAATGGTGATTTGCCGAGGCAACTGCCAAGGTTATTGGCTAATTGGAAAGTATGCCCGAAGCGACTTTGAGCCAGAGAAACAAAGCGACCAAACCACCCGAAAACTCGAATGAAGCAACCCGCGAACCTTGGCATGTTTTACGGGCCAAGTGGTTTAAGAACTGGGCGATAATAGTGATTTGCTGAGTCTACTCCCGGCGAATGGCTAGAGGGGCAAAGAACGACTAAAAGGCATTTAAGCCATTGAAATCCCATTAAAACATAACGCCGCATTAAGTGGTGAACAACGCAACCACCATGCCTTAAACCTTGCCACATATAGCACTGAAGCTGACCCAAACTGAAATTGCCAAGCGTTGAGAATCCGTCTTAAATGCTTTGTTATGTTTTAGCACAATTCGTTGATTTACTTGGCAAAGAACTGGGATGCAGACCTAGATTTCTGAACCAAGTCACAAGCTCGAATTCACTTGACCGCCAGATGCGCCAAACCAGAAACGAGTAAGCCCACTTCCCTGATAATGAGGCAACTCGGTTAAGCCTCAACAAGTGCCCTTTCTTAGCACAAACAGCGCAGAACAATGGCGATTTGCCGACTCAATTGCCAAGGTTATTGGCTGATTGAGAAATATGCCCAAAGCGACTTTGAGCCAGAGAAACAAGGCGAGCAAACCACCCTAAAACTCGAATGAAGCAACCCACGAACTTTGGCATGTTTTACGGGCTGAGAGATTTAAGAACTGAGCGATAATGGTGATTTGCTGAGTCTACTCCCAACAAATAGCCAAAGGGGGAAAGAACGACTCAAAAGCATTTAAGCCATTGAAATTTCGTTAAAACATAACGCCGCATTAAGTGGTGAGCAACGCAGGCCACTGGACTAAAAGTATGATGCCGTAAACACCGAAACTAAAGCAAACTAAAAATGCCGAGCGTTGGGAATCCGCCTTAAATGCTTTGTTATGTTTTTACGACCTCAATGCTATTTCCATGAACAGTACGACTAAAAAGCCTAAAACGAATCCTAGAAAGGCAAGAATTGTCATTATTGTATCTGGTTCTGAATGAGCTTTGTCGATATCTGGATGCTTTATGTAGATTCCCTTTATGGGAAAGCGCCTGTAGTACAATCGTGGATAAAAGCCATGTGTAGCTTTGATTTGGTGGCTATAGCGTAGTTGAGCTAAAAAACTCAACTGCGCAGCTGAAAACATAGCGAAAGACGTAATGTCACCACGGGTATAACCATAATTGAAATTGTAGACGCCTAAGCCAAAGTACAGAAATAGTAAGCCTGCAACCACTTGAAGCGCTTTTTTATGATGATAAATTGGCTGCAAAACAATGAACATAATGACACATGTACTTGTAGTGCTAATGATAAGATTCCAGTCCATATGACTCCTAAACATAACGCCGCGTTAAGTGGTGAGCAACGCCAACCAACCTACCTAAACCATTGTGACATAAACACTTAAATTGAAGTACGCCGAAAACGCCATGCGTTGGGAATCCGTCTTGAACGCTTTGTTATGTAAATTCAGCCACATAAGCCAAAGTTACCACGAAAACTAAAGTATGTACGACCGAAGAAATAGCCAAAACCAAAGAACCCAACAGTGTTCACGAATTTGCAGAGCCAGCAATGTTACAAACCAAGCTTCAACAAGCGAAAAATGGTGATGATCAGCGACCAAAAATGCTTTTAAATCTGGGAAACCTAACGAAAGAAACCATCATCAAATTCCGACTTTCGTTAACCTTGCCCTTTCCACACTTTAAACCCGCAAAACTAGCCACGAACCAACACTAGAACTGAATGAGGAAACTCACGAACCTTGGCATGTTTTACGGCTAATTTTGCAAAGAATCGGGACAGAAAGAGCTGATTTTGACGAGAGTGCAAACCGATGGGTGGAGAGAGCGAATAAACAGAAAAATACTGATTTTACCCGCTTTACATAACGCCGCGTTAAGTGGAGAGCAACGCCTACCACCCTACCTAAACTATTGTGACATAAACACTTAACTCAAAGTATGCCGAAAACGCCAAGCGTTGGGAGTCCGTCTTAAACGCTTTGTTATACGTTTTTTCCGCATGCCAATTTTCCACTTGAATACATTTCAAGCTTTCTCGCGACTCTGGCAGATAAAATTAGCTCAGTAAAAAGATGTTCAGTATAGAAATCATGGGAGATGACTTTCACTTTGTAACTAAACAAACAACGTTTTTTGGTTAATTCTAGTTCGTGTATGTCAAGCAGCAGGCTGAAACTTGGAAATCCACCAATAATTCCTAGTTGTTTTTCACCGACAATAAATTCTACAAGTTGTGGGTCATCATCAATTCGAACAAAACCTAGAAACTTTTTTCCAGATAAATCCCCAACAGCGTTGCATGCTGGAAGCCGAGGACTCTGTCGGTACCAACGAATCAACAAAGGAAGACCACCAATTATCGGTAACAAGAAATATAAGTAATCCAACTCTCACCTCGATCTCTATGATACGTATAACGCCGCATTAAGTGGTGAACAACGCGACCACCCAAGCTTAAACCTTGCCACATTAAGCACGAAAGCTGAACTAAGCTGAAATTGCCAAGCGTTGAGAATCCGTCTTAAATGCTTTGTTATGTTTTAGCACAATTCGTTGATTTACTTGGCAAAGAACTGGGATGCAGACCTAGATTTCCGAACCAAGTCACAAGCTCGAACTCACTTGACCGCCAGATGCACCCTACTAGAAACAAGTACGCCCACTTCCCTGATAATGAGGCAACTCGATCAAGCCTCAACAAGCGCCCTTTCTTAGCAAAAACAGCGCAGAACAATGGCGATTTGCCGACTCAACTGCCAAGGTTATTGGCTGATTGAGAAATATGCCCAAAGCGGCTTTGAGCCAGAGAAACAAGACGACCAAACCACCTGAAAACTAGAATGAAGCAACCCGCGAACCTTGGCATGTTTTACGGGCTGAGAGATTTAAGAACTGAGCGACAATGGTGATTTGCTGAGTCTACTCCCAACTAATAGCCAAAGGGACAAAGAACGACTCAAAGGCATTTAAGCCATTGAAATTCCATTAAAACATAACGCCATGTTAAGGGGTGAGCCAACGCATTACGCTGAAGCTACGACAAACCGCCCTAAACACCATTACTGAATTTAAACAGAATTCGCCAAGCGTTGCGAATCCTCCTTGAACATTTTGTTATGCAAATACAGCGACATAGCCAGCAACTTACCACAGAAACCAAAGCCATTGAGCCTAAAAGAGTTTCCAAAACCGCAGAACTCTACGAAGTTCACGAACTTAAGAAACCTAAAGCCTCAACAAGTAAAGAACACTAAACTTCAGCGCGTAAAAGGGCTTTTGAGGCAAGTAGCTAAAAGAACCAGAGCTTCAGCAAGTTTGGGCTGTCGTTCACTTTACTCTTCCCACACTTTAAGCCACCTAAACTCACCACCAACCAGATCGAAAACTGAATGAGGCAACCCACAAAATTTGGCATGTTTTACGGTTGGAGATATTCAAGAATTGAGGGCAACAATGCCGATTTGCCGACACCGAAAAACGGATAGCCAGAGAGAATAAAAAAGACGATTTCTACCCATTTTGCTCTCATTGCATAACGCCGCGTTAAGTGGTGAGCAACGCTACCACCCTACCTAAACCATTGTGACATAAACACTAAAACCAAAGTAAGTCGAAAATGCCAAGCGTTGGGAATCCGTCTTAAACGCTTTGTTATGTTCGTAGCTTTTGATAGGTGCAAGCTATTAAAAAGACAATTCCAATAGACAATAGTTAAGAAAAACTGTTATCATCCCAACATATCGATAGGTAAAACCTATTAACATTACTCATATAGCATGGTAAAGGGAATCATGGGATTAAGTAGCATTGTTCATATTAGCTCTATTGGTTGTGCTTGCAGTGCATGCGCTCGACTGATTTGGATCAATGAGTTATCGCTAAACGGAATAGAATTAGAAACACTGATTGTTCATGCTCAATCAGCAGCAATGCTTCCAATGGCTGTAGTTTTACTAATCGCAAGCGTTAAGCCTGAGATCACACAAACTATCCAGGGATTGAACGCACACTACTTAATATCTGCAATATCATTAACTTACGTATCAATAAGTTCGCTTCAGTTTTAATATTTCGAAAAGAACATAACGCCGCATTAAGTGGTGAACAACGCGACCACCCAAACCTAAACCTTGCCACATTTAGCACTGAAGCTGACCTAGGCTGAAATCGCCAAGCGTTGAGAATCCGTCTTAAATGCTTTGTTATGTTTTAGCACAATTCGTTGATTTACTTGGCAAAGAACTGAAGTGTAGACCTAGTTTTCTGAACTGAATCACAACCTAGCACTAGCTTGACCGGCAGATGTGCCAAACCAACAACGAGTAAGCCCACCTCCCTGACAATGAGGCAACTCGACCAAGCCTCAACAAGCGCCCTTTCTTAGCAAAAGCAGCGCAGAACAATGGCAATTTGCCGACTCAACTGCCAAGGTTATTGGCTGATTGGGAAATATGCCCAAAGCGACTTTGAGCCAGAAGAACCTGACTACCGAACCACCCGAAAACTCGAATGAAGCAACCCGCGAACATTGGCATGTTTTACGGGTTAAGTGATTTAAGAAAGGAACGATAATAGTGATTTGCTGAGTCTACTCCCAGCAAATGGCTAGAGGGGCAAAGAACGACTCAAAGGCATTTAAGCCATTGAAATTACATTAAAACATAACGCCGCGTTAAGTGGTGAGCAACGCAAACCACCCTACCTAAGCCATTGTGACATAAACACTAAAATCAAAGAAAGACGGAATCACCAAGCGTTGGGAATCCGTCTTAAACGCCTTGTTATAACGCTATTTTTTTTGAACACCGTAATCAACCCACTGCGCTTTACGTTTAGTTGTAAAAATGCAGCTAACGCCACCGATATTATGAATAATCGGAGCATCAAAGTCACAAAATAGTGACACATAATATAATGGAGTCTGTTCATTGCCGAATGTCTGAGGAGTCCACATGGCGACATCACCATCCTTACATCGATCTTGAGCTTCATCTCCATTTGCAAACTGACAAACCTTAGCTTGATCAATAGAATTAATACCAAATGCGGCGGACGCACTAAACGAGGAAATTGATAAGGTTATACCTAAAGCAATTAATATTTCTTTCATGACAATCCTTGTTAATTATAAATATGTAAAAATGACGCACAGCGTTATAACGCCGCATTAAGTGGTGAACAACGCAACCACCCAAGCTTAAACCTTGCCACACAAAGCACTAAAGCCGACCTAAACTGAAATTGCCAAGCGTTGAGAATCCGTCTTAAATGCTTTGTTATGTTTTAGCACAATTCGTTGATTTACTTGGCAAAGAACTGAAGTGTAGACCTAGTTTTCTGAACCAAATCACAAGCTCGAACTAACTTGACTGCCAGATGCGCCAAACCAACAACGAGTAAGCCCACTTCCCTGATAATGAGGCAACTCAGTACGCTTTCAACAAGCGCCCTTTCTTAGCAAAAGCAGCGCAGAACAATGGCGATTTGCCGACTCAACTGCCAAGGTTATTGACTGATTGAGAAATACGCCCAAAGCGACTTTGAGCCAGAGAAACAAGACGAACAAACCACCCTAAAACTCGAATGAAGCAACCCGCGAACCTTGGCATGTTTTACGGGTTAAGTGATTTAAGAATGGAACGATAATAGTGATTTGCTGAGTCTATTCCCAGCGAATAGCCAAAGGGGCAAAGAACGACTCAAAGGCATTTAAGCCATTGAAATTACATTAAAACATAACGCCAAATTAAGGTGTGAACAACGCAGACACCTTACCTAAAGCATTGTGCCATAAACACTAAACTAGCTTGAAGTGAAAGCGCCGAGCGTTGTGAATCACTCTTAAATTTATTGTTAGGTGATTAGTACGATGCACCATTGATCTTCCGAACTGGGATACTGGAAAGCACTTCATGTTCAGCCATTCTCATATTTACAGCTAAGATATCTTCGGAACATTTCTGTGTCGTTACGTAATGCGTTAAACAACCACATGAGTTGCAACGATGAAATTCTACTTCTTTGTCACCCCAACAATAGAAAGCCGTTTTCTCATTCATGCTGATTTGAACTTGTTCTGGAGAAAAGTACGCCCAAGCAGCAGCATAGCGACGACAAATAGAACAGTTACACTCTCCCACTTCTTTAGGAAGCGAACTCAACACCAAGCTAACGTTTCCGCAGTGACACTTTAATTCCATTCGATAATTCCCTGTATTCACCTAACGCCGCATTAAGTGGTGAACAACGCGACCACCCAAACCTAAACCTTGCCACATTTAGCACTAAAGCTAACCTAGGCTGAAATTGCCAAGCGTTGAGAATCCGTCTTAAATGCTTTGTTATGTTTTAGCACAATTCGTTGATTTACTTGGCAAAGAACTGGGATGCAGACCTAGATTTCTGAACCAAGTCACAAGCTCAAACTCACTTGACCGCCAGATGCACCAAACCAACAACGAGTAAGTCCACTTCCCTGATAATGAGGCAACTCGATCAAGTCTCAACAAGCGCCTTTTCTTAGCAACAACAGCGCAAAACAATGGCGATTTGCCGAGGCAACTGCCAAGGTTATTGGCTGATTGGAAAATACGTTCAAAGCGACTTTGAGCCAGAGAAACTAGACGACCAAACCACCCGAAAACTCGAATGAAGCAACCCGCGAACCTTGGCATGTTTTACGGGTTAAGGGATTTAAGAACTGATCGACAATGGTGATTTGCTGAGTCTACTCTCAACTAATAGCCAAAGGGAAAAAGAACGACTCAAAGGCATTTAAGCCATCGAAATTACATTAAAACATAACGCCGCGTTAAGTGGCGAGCAATGCCAACCACCTTACCTAAACCATTGTGACATAAACACTAAACCTGAAGAAAGCCGAAAGCGCCAAGCGTTGGGAGTCCGTCTTAAACGCTTTGTTAGGAATTATTCTGAGATGATCGCTGAATAATAACCGACTGTCAGCAATGACAATACAGAAACAACTGCAATGGCATCTGCTGTGACAGCAACAGGGGTAACTACAATTTTCGCTACTTTTGAAATTCCACCTTCAGGCACCTCCACTATAATAAGTTGTTCCTTATCGAAGGAAGTAACCTGTAGCTCACCTTCGATCTGATACAACTTGCCTGACAGTCGAGTTTTATATGCAAGCCCGTTTGATACTTTTGTAAAACCTAGCCCCAAAAGGACTTTTGCTTCTGATGAGTCACTAGCAACATCCGTGGTCAACTTCAGCACCCCAGTTACCGTATTATTGTCATTAATTTTAAAGTAATCGTACTTTGGCTGAAAATCGAATTCATGGATTGCTGATAAAATATCTTTGAAGTCTTTAGAAATATTGAAAATATAACTATATCTATCACCACCAATGATCAGTAAATCCTTGTCCGGAACAACATAGTAACCAGTCACCTTTTCTGTGAAGGTAGGAGGTTCCCACAGTGCGGAGGTACATCCTGTTATGGCAAATAGTGCCAAAAGAACGATTGTAATGTGCTTCATGAATACTCCTTATTCCTAACGCCGCGTTAAGTGGTGAGCAACGCTACCACCCTACCTAAACCATTGTGCCGTAAACACTAAATTCAAAGCAAACCGAAAATGCCAAGCGTTGGGAATCCGTCTTAAACGCTTTGTTATAAGCGTGCTTACCGGTTGGGGGTAAGTAGCCCGGGACAAATTTCTACGAATTGAAACTCTGTAAGATCCCAATATTCAAAGCGCCGTTTCTGCGCCATACCACACCATTGTTGAGAGAGTATGAATGAATTTCCAAGCTTAATACCGTAACACTCGTCATATTCTGTGATATCTAGAATGTGGTATATACGATTAGCACCAACAGGTTCTTTCAACCAATATGGCACAAGGTATTTAGCATTGCGCCCTTTAAGGTTCGGTTTGCCTAAACTCTTATTTATCCACACCACATCATGATGAGAAACGTCTTCTGTAAACTCTTCAGTTTCAGGTACTACTAGAACACTGATACTTTGCATTATTTCTCCAAGCTTATAACGCCGCGTTAAGTGGTGAGCAACGCCAACCACCCAGCCTAAACCATTGTGACATAAACACTTAACCCAAAGTAAGCTGAAAATGCCAAGCGTTGGGAATCTGTCTTAAACGCTTTGTTATGTGATATTTTGCTTATCTGATAGTTTTCTATACCGCCACTCTCCTAGAAACCAAGAGATAACATTAAACGAAATACCAATTGCTAATAAAAACATCACCGTCGTAGGCAACTCAGTGAGAAACTCTCCCCATCGGTTTTGGTTAGTAAAAAGAGCAAAGCCAGCAAACTTCCCGAGAAAGAGCCCCCCGCTAATGATTAAAGTTTGAGTGATTATGTAGTAGACAGCACCTTTTTGTCGTTTAATAGCCCAGTTTTTAAACCATTTATTTTGATACTCTGTCATCTTTTTCCTCTCACTTTGATATCAGTCCTATCTAACCTAACCATATGAAACTAAGATACAATTTGATTGGAGACTTATACGAGCAATATCGCGATTTAGGCATATCACATAACGCCGCGTTAAGTAGTGAGCAACGCTACCACTTTACTTAAACCATTGTGCCGTAAACACTGAAGCTGATTCAAACCAAAAATGCCGAGCGTTGCGAATCTGTCTTAAACGCTTTGTTATATTGTGGTTTCGTAGTTCTCTTTTACTATGTTTAAGATACGTTCCAGATGCTTAGAAAAAACTTTGTCCCATTCTAAAATCAAAGTTGAAGCATCAGTGTCATGAGATAGAAAGCCGCTATCATGATTGGCAGAGTACCCTTTTAACTTTCCTTGTCGAAGAGCATTACGATCCAGAATAAAGCTATGTTCCTTGATCTTTCGTCCACCTCGATTTGCGCCATGAGCAGCAAAGCTGTTTCTAATATCGAAGATCTTACAACCTTGAATTTCGCTTAGTTCAAACTCTATACCCATTTTTCTAAGCAAAACTAATAACGCTTGCTGCTGCATATAAACAGCATTGAGCACACCATAAAAGTACAAATAGAGATCACCAAATGGCAATGATGGGTTTCGCTCTAGAAACGAATGCTTCGCCAGTTGTGTATCTTCTAATAAGTAAAAGCTATCGATAACTGAGTTATACGCATCACTTGTAGCAACAGATACGATAGGAAAAAGCTCTTTATCATTCTCAACATTACAAGAGTGATCGGAGATGATTTCCCGAGTTAAAGCTATTATTTCATCAATTTCCAAACGCTGAACTCCAAAAACAATATAACGCCGCGTTAAGTGGTGAGCAACGCAGACCACCTAACCTAAACCATTGTTACATAAACACTAAAATCAAAGTAAGCCGAAAACGCCATGCGTTGGGAATCCGTCTTGAACGCTTTGTTATATGCATTAATTAGCATCACCTACATCAAAGCTAGTTTTCTTGAAGCGCTCAATACATTTCCTAGGGTCTGGCCTAATTTTGAGTAAGAAAAGTATAAAAGATAAAAGTGCGAACAGGGTCGCTACTTGCACGGCAAATATCTCAGCGTGTTTGCCACCGCTGAACTCTACCGACTTCTGGTCGAAGTAGAATCCTGTACCCGTATAAAACACGTCAGGACTGAAGTAAGTTATAAACTTCTGCTTCCCTTTAGTTACCATATACGAGTAGCTACTGAAGTTAGGCTTCAATAGTTCGACACGTTGTACCACAACCGAAGGCTCACCCATACCTTTAAAAACCGTTTTGGTAGTTTTTAATACTGGTTTTCCATCCACTGAGAATGTTGGGGATTTCACAATTACAGGCTTTAACTGAGCATCTTTTCTGGCCAATGCCAATTCTTCTGAATTAGGAATACTTTCAGTTTCAATTTCCTTTGGTACATATCCAATGATGACATCCTCATATACAGGTTCAGTCACACTTAGCTCAATTTTAGTTTCAGGGCTTAGCAACCAAAACAGCGTATAACACAAATAGCCTACAACTAATCCTATCCCCGCAGATATCTCATTGAACCAAGCTAACCTTGACTCAACTTTCTTGATTTTCATCAACACTCCTGCATATAACGCCGCGTTAAGTGGCGAGCAACGCCAACCACCCAACCTAACCCTTTGTGACATAAACACTTAAACTAAAGTAAGCCGGAAACGCCAAGCGTTGGGAGTCCGTCTTAAACGCTTTGTTATACCTGTTCTTCAAGCTGGTACTTAACTAAGCATGATTCAAAAGCTTGGCGCTCACCTGAAGTATTAATTAACGCAGCTGCGCTACTTTCCCACAGTTCAACGTGACCACTATTAAGAATATCAGCACTCATTAGCAGCATTCGACCACCTGCATAGGTTTCAACGCGATATCCATCTGTACGAATTTGTTGCTTCGTATCGATATCGGTCAACATTGAGTGCGAACTTAAGAATCCATCGTACACGCAACCTGTAAATTCTAATATAACATCCGTAGAGATAGAACCGCTCATTAGCGATTCAAACTCACTTGTATCGAGTCTTGTAGGGGCTGATGAGCATCCCGACAAGACACTAAACGCCAAAACTGACAATATTATTTTTTTCATATAGTTATCCGGAATATTACTTATATAGAGAAAAGGTATAACGCCGCATTAAGTGGTGAACAACGCGACCACCCAACCTTAAACCTTGCCACATTTGGCATTGAAGCCGACCTAGACTGAAACCGCCAAGCGTTGAGAATCCGTCTTAAATGCTTTGTTAAGTTTCTGGGGGCATTTTAGGAAAACTTTTTTCATTCGCTCAGTTCATCTTGGATAGCCCAAAATTTATCACTAAAGTAATTATGTCTTTTATTATCCATACCTGTCCGCTCACCAGTCTGTTCAGGAAATTCAATACTGGAATCAATAAGGCCCTTCAACGCTGGATAAGTTACAAACAACTCATTTCTAGAGATATACCCCTCAAATAACCCAAGGGTATAACTAGCTTCATTTTTACCATTCTTCACACTTAAGTTCTTACTGTATTCGCTAATTTTATATGCCGATTTAGCCATTTCTAACAAGACTAGCTTCCTAGCACCATCTATATCTGATTGTGAAAGTGCCTCATCTATTTTAGATAGACTATTAATATTCTCTATTTCTCTTTCTACAACATTCGCGTCATGTTGTTCATAGTGAATTCGAGCCAGTTCATCTATCAATATCCTTATTCTAGACTCCGCGTGGACTCCATTAGATATGAAAATGAAGAAGAGAAGATAATAAAATTTCATCGATATTTCCTTACATCTACAGACTAAACTTAACGCCGTGTTAAGGGGCGAAATACGCTATAACCCCAAAACTAAACCACTGTGACTTAAACGCCTAACTCGACATTTAATACCAATTCGCCAAGCGTTTTGAGTCCCTCTTAAACACTTTGTTATATCGCGCCTTAATTAGTGCACCATTGCATTTCACAAGGCTCTCCATCATTGTTCCCGTCGATTTTTACATTGGGACAATTCGCTAAGTAGAACTTTGCTTCATCGCATGATGTCATTTGGCTACAGTGAGTCTTACCTTCACATGTAAAGCCCATATTTTCGTATGCTGGGGCAGCTACGACCTTTCCGTAAGCAAAGTACCCTATTGAACCTAAAACTAAACACGCTAAAAGCACCGATAATATCGATGACAAAGCGCTAGAGCTTTTATTAGGCGCTACGCCAACCAAAGAGACGAAATGAGCATTAGCTTTACCGTTTTTCCATGCGAGTTGAAACTCGACAGAATCACCAATTTTAGGACGTCTAAAGCCTTTTTCAAACTTTGATATATGGACGAAAATATCACCTTGGTGATCGTCAGAATGAATAAAGCCAAAACCTCGATCATCAACCCAACGAACAATTGAGCCTCTCATAGTTAACCTTTTCCTTGAAGCGATATAACGCCGCATTAAGTGGTGAGCAACGCCAACCACCTTACCTAAACCATTGTGACATAAACACTTAAACCGAAGTAAGCCGAAAACGCCATGCGTTGGGAATCCGTCTTAAATGCCTTGTTAGGGCTTTGTTAACCACTGAGCTATTGCTATAACGTATTCTACTTTTTTCATTCGCTCAGGGTGCCCAACTATGAGTAAAGAGACAGGCTCCCACCATCCTAATTGTTTTGCACCACACGGGACTCTATGCTCGGAGTCAGTGTGTTCAACAATAGTGTTTGATACTGCAAAAGGGATTGCCTCAAAGAGATCTCGATACATAGACCATGTAAAAAAGATTATCTTTCGAGGTTTCAACAATTCGATTTCTTTTATGATGACTTTATTTTGAACGATACACTTTTCAGCACAAGCCCATGATGTGTTATCCGTGTCGTTTGTACTTGTACATTTAACAATGTTTGTAAAGGCAATATGTTCCCAGCTTTCTTTGTCGGAGCCATAGACAATATTGAGAGCTTCTTTTGTGTAGTTCCAGTAAGGCCAATTTTCCGTAAAGAAGAGCCTTTCTGCGACTTCTCGACCGTCAATGATATTGCTATCTAGTACATCCCCTGGCGTGCCTCGATGCGGCTTCCCTGCAATAAAAACTCGACCAGCATCAGAGTTATATTTCGTACCAATTTGCCATGGTAATAATGGTGATTTATTGCTTGCATCGCAACTTTGGCAGTGACCATTGAAAGGAATACCAAGATGACTTTCATAAATATCTATAACTTCATCATAATAGTTCATTTTGTTTCCTCGTATTCTAGCCCTAACGCCGCGTTAAGTAGTGAGCAACACGACCACCGAACCTAAACTATTGTGTCGTAAACACTAAAATCAAAGCAAACCGAAAATGCCGAGCGTTGCGAATCTGTCTTAAACGCTTTGTTAGGGCTGCAACTACACGGTGAAACCACACTTTAAACAACGTTCACCGCCATAGTTTTCATTGTAACTAAGTCCTAGGCTACTACCGCACTCAGGGCAATAATCTGAATTATCGAGTGTTCCCCACTCCCACGTATCTTCATATTCGGGGATCCCATGCCTGTCATAACCTATCAATTCACCTGCGTTAGATTGTTTTGCGATATAACTGCAGTGGCTATGCGCTTTTAATAAGTCGAGTACAATTTCATGGTTTATTTCGAACCATTCCCCAATTACACGCTGCTCTCTGTACTTCTGGTGTAGTTGCCTTTCAAGCTCACGATCAGTACCACTGTCAACCCAGCCCATTAAGGCAAGTCTTCTCGAGTTTCCCGTTTGCAAAGCCTTTAGACGTTTAACCGGATCTTTGCTTATTCCGATTTTAATCCGCTGATTAATTAGGTCTTCGTTTTCGATAATAAAATAGAGTGCCATAATTTCCTTGTAGCCCTAACGCCATGTTAAGGGGTGAGCCAACGCATTGCGCTGAAGCTACGACAAACCGCCTTAAACACCATTGCTGAATTTAAACAGAATTCGCCAAGCGTTGCGAATCCACCTTGAACATTTTGTTATGCAAATACAGCGACATAGCCAGCAACTTACCACAGAAACCAAAGCCATTGAGTCAAAATCATTTCCCAAAACAACAGAACTCTACGAAGTTCACGAACTTAAGAAATCTGAAGCCTCAACAAGTAAAGAACACTCAACTTCAGCGCGTAAAAAGGCTTTTGCGACAAATAACTAAACGAACCAGAGCTTCAGCAAGTTTGAGCTGTCGTTCACTCTGCTCTTTCCACACTTTAAGCCCGCGAAACTCACTGCCAACCAGATCGAAAACTGAATGAGGCGACCCACGAAATTTGGCATGTTTTACGGCTGGAGATATTCAAGAATTGAGGGCGACAATGCCAATTTGCCGACACCAGAAAACGGGAAGCCGGAGGGAACAAAAAAGACGATTTCTACCAATTTTGCTCTCATTGCATAACGCCGCATTAAGTGGTGAACAACGCGACCACCCAACCTTAAACCTTGCCACATTTAGCACTGAAGCCGACCTAGACTGAAACCGCCAAGCGTTGAGAATCCGTCTTAAATGCTTTGTTATGTTTTAGCACAATTCGTTGATTTACTTGGCAAAGAACTGAAGTCTTGACCTAGAATTCTGAACCAAATCACAAGCTCGAACTTACTTGACCGGCAGACGCACCAAAACCAAAAACGAGTAAGTCCACTTCCCTGATAATGAGGCAACTCGATACTCTTTCAACAAGTGCCCTTTCTTAGCAAAAGCAGCGCTGAACAATGGATATTTGCCGAGGCAACTGCCAAGGTTATTAACTTATTGGGAAATACGCACAAAGCGACTTTGAGCCAGAGAAATAATACGACCAAACCACTCTAAAACTCGAATGAAGCACCCCACGAACTTTGGCATGTTTTACGGGCTGAGAGATTTAAGAACTGAGCGATAATGGTGATTTGCTGAGTCTATTCCCAACGAATAGCCAAAGGGGCAAAGAACGACTCAAAGGCATTTAAACCATTGAAATCACATTAAAACATAACGCCGCGTTAAGTAGTGAGCAACGCTACCACAAAACCTAACCATACCACCATAAACACAAAACCCAACGATGGAATGAAAAATGCCAAGCGTTGAGAATCTGTCTTAAACGCTTTGTTATACGAATTGTTCCCGCAGTACTTGAACCTGTTTTTCAAACAACTGACTATCAGCTTCAGAATATGACTTTGCAACATTAACCCATTGAACACCTGTCTCGTCTATATGCCTGAATTCGATTTGAAGTGCATACTTTGAACAACGAAATAGTGAGAACACGAACCCAACTAAGCTTAGACTTAATACCATTGCCTTTAGCCAAAGAGGGGCTGTTTCGAAATCAGGAATAGCAAGCCAAACCGCACCAGAAAACACGAATACCCAAAACAAAATTTGTCCCAAATTATCCAACAGGCTCAATCGTTTAACTCTGACATTGTTTATCTTAGATATTGGATAGGAATCTTTTTTGAATCTGAATTCACCCAAACCTACACTGAAATCTTCATCCTTGTACATAACTTTCCCTATTCGTATAACGTCGCATTAAGTGGTGAACAACGCGACAACCCAAGCCTAAACCTTGCCACATTTAGCACTGAAGCTGACCTAAGCTGAAATTGCCAAGCGTTGAGAATCCGTCTTAAATGCTTTGTTATGTTTTAGCACAATTCGTTGATTTACTTGGCAAAGAACTGAGGTGCATACCTAGATTTCTGAACCAAATCACAACCTAGAACTCACTTGAGCGGCAGATGCGCCAAACCAACAACGAATAAGTCCACTTCCCTGCGAATGAGGCAACTCGATCAAGCCTCAACAAGCGCCCTTTCTTAGCAAAAGCAGCGCAGAACAATGGCGATTTGCCGAGGCAACTGCCAAGGTTATTGACTGATTGGGAAATACGCCCAAAGCAACTTTGAGCCAGAGAAACAAGACGACCAAACCATCCGAAAACTTGAATAAAGCAACCCACGAACCTTGGCATGTTTTACGGGCTGAGTGGTTTAAGAACTGGGCGACAACGGTGATTTGCTGAGTCTACTCCCAGCGGTTAGCGAAAGGGGCAAAGAACGACTCAAAGGCATTCAAGCCATTGAAATCACATTAAAACATAACGCCGTGTTAAGGGGCGAAATACGCTATACCCCAAACTAAACCATTGTGACTGAAACACCTAACTCGATATTTTATACGAACTCGCCAAGCGTTTTGAGTCCCTCTTAAACACTTTGTTAACTGGTGAACTCAACACAATCACAAAAGCTAGGATAACCATTAGTTCAGCTAACCCAAATAGTTAATCCAAATACTCTTTTGACTATTTTTCGAGTCTGTCGAATATCTCACAATCTAATACTTGTACCATGAAACTTAGTCACCTAACTCCGAACCCCTATATTAGACGCCTAATAAGCGTCTAACACACAGTCACGCAACTTAACCACAAACACAATCGCTTCATTAGACCAAATAATGCAAATCAGAGTAATTAGCTACAGACAGAAACGCACACAAGGGTGATTTTTATGGGAACCAGTTAACGCCTTGCTAAGGTGCAGCTAAACCACTGAACCCAAGCAAAGCCACCGTAATCACTGAACCCAACCGAGCCAAAAATGCCGAAGGTTAGCCGTCACTCTTAAGCAATTTGTTATATTTTTTAGTGCAACATGGTACCAGCAAAGCGATCCTTACCCTTCCAGTACAAGCATTGTGGGCAATGTTCACCTTCTGGATAATCTATACCTTCCTCGTGAGGGCAGCCAATGATATCTTCAACCATGCTCACCGTTTTTGCACCATTGTTTTCAATGAATGCCAAAACTTCTTTTAAGATAAGCTC
The DNA here is from genome assembly GCF_000222585.1 of Vibrio scophthalmi LMG 19158. Lineage (GTDB taxonomy): Bacteria > Pseudomonadota > Gammaproteobacteria > Enterobacterales > Vibrionaceae > Vibrio > Vibrio scophthalmi. The sequence continues at coordinate 17,594 of NZ_AFWE01000032.1, forward strand.
ATCTTTGCGTATGTCAGTTTCCTTGAACCATTTCTTCATTGGTTCCGGATCTGCTCCGTCATAAGGAATAATTGCACAAACAAGTTTTGTTGCCACTGTATTGTCAGGGCCGTAGAATGCCACAGTGGCAACAGGAAAGCCTTTATCCCCTTTGCGTACCTTCTTATTGAGTGCCTTCTTATTATTTCCTTGAGCCATTATTCACTCCCAACTTGAATAAAAATATAACGCCGCATTAAGGTGTGAGCGGCGCTTGGCTATACTTGAGCGAAGCGAAAACGCCAAGCGTTGCGAATCACTCTTAAATGCTTTGTTATGCGAATTTTTCCACTTTTAGCGCTACGCCTATCCAGTTACCCCAAGCTGACAATGGTGGCACTTGACTAACCGAGCCGTCAGCAGGGTCAAATAAACCTTGATTACTCAAGGCCACACTGTGCTTTTCACCTGTGTTATGAATAATAGTTGGGAGCAATACCGTCGAAGAGCCCTGCTTACTTAACCCCAGCTCAATCTGAAGATTTTGCGCTTCAGCAAGCATAAGTTCCTGAGGGTACAAACTAGACAATGTTTGGAAAGTATCCATATCTTTCACGATTACAGATGTGGAAAAACCAAATTGTTTAGCGACATAAGCCATCGCTACAATTGAGTTCAATCCATTGCTAACATTTGCGAAAGTATGCTCTGCACCTTCCGGAATGATACCGGTAACTTCATAGACGAGTTTTGCGATAGTGTCTAAGCTATGGTTTTGCTGTATGCGAATTAATTTTTCAGTAAATGTCAGACTTTTTAGATCTAGCTTATTTAGCACAACAGGCTCGAACGAATCAAAACATCCGAGGGCACTTAACGCCCCTACTAAACTGTATGCTCCACACATATTAGAGCCTGCTGGCTGTACTATTTTAGGATATTGTTGCATCAATTTACTCCGTATTCGCATAACGCCGCATTAAGGTGTGAGCGGCGCTTGGCTATACTTGAGCGAAGCGAAACTGCCAAGCGTTGCGAATCACTCTTAAATGCTTTGTTATGCATATAGCCCTAGCTATTCTGAAACTACGTTTGGATCATCCGCCTTATTAACAGTCAAATGCAATACTGGAAATGAAGACTCGCCACCAATGCCACCAACCATTCTTTGAATTTCAACAGCAGCAAAAGCATACAAACCTCTCTCACGCAGTGCGATTAGCTCATTATTAATGTCCCGGCTAGCATTTATTTTTTGGACTGGCTCTAAATCTTGCGCAAATTCAGACCAATCCTTTATATTTTGTAGGAAGTTAGCCACAAGATCTAATTCTTCGTCAGATAAGTTATCACTGTAATCCATATATGAAGCAAGACAGCCTGACATTTTTTCAAACATTTCCTTGCCTGTGTGAACAATAGATAATTTTTCTGGAATTTCCGCCTTATCTCGAACGATTCGAACCTTCGGGGTTTGAGGGGTTTCTTTTAGTTTTTCTTCAACCCATGTTTCATGATTGGATTTGATAGTCCTTAATAATTCTGGAGTGAATGTTTCAACCTGATCGTCAATTTGCTTATGGTGAATTCTGCAAAGTAATATAAGATTTGAAACATCATCTATTTTATCTCTGGGAAACTTAGGGTCGCTTCGGGGACCTTTTTTTGCGCCAGACACTATATGGCACTCTTCACCAACTACTGACTCTGAATCTTGAGTCGTTCTTTCGAAAACTAAAGACTGTTTACAAATTGCACATTTAGTACCAGATTTTCCCCAAAGAATTTTCCGAGTTTTATCTGAGATAGCCATAGTTTCCTCATATATGCATAACGCCGCGTTAAGTGGTGAGCAACGCCAAACATCCTACCTAAACCATTGTGACATAAACACTTAAAATGAAGAAAGCCGAAAACGCCATGCGTTGGGAATCCGTCTTAAACGCTTTGTTATGTTTGTTAACTTTCAGGTTTAATGAAACCATTAACTATCTCATTAAATACAGATTGATAGGCATCTGTATTTACCAAGTCAGGTCGAGTCTTAGACAATAGAGAAAGAGTGATTTTTGCATTTTCAAAATCCTTCAACGCTACGTGAGACTTAGCCAAAACTAACATTGAACTTTCGTCTTCGCTCACTCTCTTATCAAGATCAAATGCTTTCAATATAGAACCAACAGCACCTTCATAGTTTCGTTCTTTGAAATAAGCTTGGCCAAGGAGCGAGTATGCTTCAGAGGTTGTTTGCATATTCAGTGATTGGTTAAAGTAAACTATAGAATCAGAGAAATTTCCTTGAAGAAAGAAAGTTGACCCTAGACTAAAGAAAATAGCATGACTTACATTATTATCTTTAACCATACCTAAAAGTACATTTTGGGCTTTAGTTATAAGTTCAATTTGTACCTGTCTATCTTCGCTATATTGAGACTGTGTAAGATATAGCTGAGCT
>NZ_AFWE01000031.1 GCF_000222585.1 Vibrio scophthalmi LMG 19158
AGAGGTAAGCTGCAGATAAAACAAAACCCAGCAAAAGCTGGGTTCTATTAATGATGGTGCGGTCGGAGAGACTTGAACTCTCACACCTTACGGCGCCAGAACCTAAATCTGGTGCGTCTACCAATTCCGCCACGACCGCAGCAAACTTTTATAGTTAAGAAGACATTGGTTATCTTAGTAACGTTGTCATGTCGATGACTCAACATGTTTAAATAGTGGCAGGTCTACCTGGATTCGAACCAGGGAATGCCGGCATCAAAAGCCGGTGCCTTACCGCTTGGCGATAGACCTACAGCAATAACTTCTACGAAGTTATTTAAACAATGGTGCGGTCGGAGAGACTTGAACTCTCACACCTTACGGCGCCAGAACCTAAATCTGGTGCGTCTACCAATTCCGCCACGACCGC
>NZ_AFWE01000030.1 GCF_000222585.1 Vibrio scophthalmi LMG 19158
AAAAAAAAGCCGCGGTGTACTTCGCAAGCCAGTCCGACTGAGGTATGCCTTTATTAAAGCGAATCAGACAATCTGGTCTGTTCGACGTATGTGTAAGGTCTTTGGAATTCACCCAAGTGGTTATTATTCTTGGCTAAAAAATCCAGATAGTAGACAAGAAAAGCGGCGAAAATATCTTCTCGGACTGATAAAGCAATTTTGGCTGGAGTCAGGCTGTGTATATGGTTATCGAAAAATATACAGTGACCTGCGAGATGAAGGGGAAATCTGTGGAATTAACCAAGTTCATCGTCTTATGAAGCGAGAAGGAATTCAGTCGCAAAGAGGTTATCGAAAGCCCCGCCCTAAAGGTGGTGTCGAAAACATCATTGTTTCCAACAAGCTCGCCCGAGAGTTCAACCCGCATGCGCCCAATCAATCGTGGGTAACTGATATTACATATATCAAAACGCACGAAGGTTGGCTGTATCTAGCGGTAGTTGTAGACCTGTTCTCTCGGCGGGTAATTGGTTGGTCAATGAAAAGTAGAATAACCAAAGAGCTTGCCCTTGATGCTTTGCTGATGGCTATTTGGCGTCGTTCACCAATAGAAAAAGTGCTCGTTCACTCAGATCAAGGAAGCCAGTACACCAGCTACGACTGGGACAGGTTTTTGAAACAGCATGGTCTTGAATCAAGTATGAGTCGCCGTGGTAACTGTCACGACAATGCGGTTGCCGAGAGTTTTTTCCAGTTACTCAAAAGAGAAAGAATTAAGCGGAAGATCTACACCACGAGAGAGGAAGCTCGTATGGATATCTTCGAATATATTGAGATGTTCTACAACATTAAACGCCGACATGGTTCCAATAATCAGTTGTCGCCAGTAGAGTATGAAAAGCAATATGAAATCGAGTTAAAGAGTGTCTACTGATTTGGTGGCTATTCATAGACCTTTCGCCGTTATCATTTCAGGTGATAAAAACAGGTAAGGAACGGAAGCAATGTCCTCATTTCAGATCATTTTCAAAGATGTAGAAGAGAAAGAATTAAGTAAGGAAGTTGTTTTTATGAAAGGCTTAGGTGCAGCGAAGCGCTCAGCTAAAGCGACAGCGCCAGCGAACGTCTACAAAATAGAGATAACCGACCTGATGGGGAAAGAGTTAACGCACATCACGTTAGGTCAATCCAGAAAATGGCACGATGCTATTTAGCAAGTTGCTTTTCAAGGACTTCACGCATCCGCCAGTATTCATCAAAGCTCAACGGTTCAGGGGTGTCTAGCACAGAATCTCGGATGAACTGCTTAGCCGGCTCTAATTTGATATTTAGGTATTGCTGAGTAACAAACAAGAGTTTGGAATAACTCGGCTTGTTAAGCACAAGCGGCTTTTTCCCTTTTACCCTAACTTCAAAGCGCTCAATAACATAATCATCTTCACCAGCTTCAAGGCAAACCCAATCTTCAAATTTCAACAGCAACACTCCAATAGACAACCAAATCATATACAAAACCTGAGCGAATCCCTATAACTTAGAGATACGAATAAATGCTTGCAGGTCCGAATATTGAAACAATGGATTCTGATAGTTTAAGTATTCGCATATCGCATAGATGATCGCAACCAACATTAACGCCGACATACTGATAATCAGTCCATTAACGAACATCGTTTTAATGTTCATGGGGATCCTTACGAAAACGTTACAACAGCAGTAAATGACAATTTGCCACAAATAGATATTGATGTAATATCAGTCGGTGCAACAAGACATAGTTTTTGCATTGTTTTCTGTTTTTGTTGCACAAACTTGAGCAAAGGGTGAAAGAGAGCCAGGATAGAATGGAGTCTATCCTGGCTTTTTCGTTTTGTAAGACCGTATAACGTTAATAATATTCCGCTTCTTCCAGTTCTTGTTCTGGCGCTGTAGGGTAAAGCGTATGACCATCATTAAAGCTAATACTTTTCACCCGTCGTTTCTCAAGATTGCGTTCGATGATGGGGGATATACGGTTCTTTGTGAAAGAACAATAAATGTGGCTTTCTTGAGCAAACTCCGATTTTAAAAACACTTCAAGAGAAACGGTATCGACCGCGTAGAAAAGATTTTTATTATCCATTTGTATTGTAAAAATCCTTACTTATTACCAACGAACTTCGAATAGCAAAATGATAACGACAATATTCGTAGCGAGCTATAGCCCAATGACGATTACGCCCAATAGCTTGATCAACAGCTAAATTCCAAAAAAAAGCAGCACGCTCCCAATCACAACGTCTCTCAGCATCACAGGCTTTTTGTGCCACATCTAAATATTGCTGATTAAAACTCATGCAAAACCCACCAAAGCGAATGAAATTCAACCCTTAATCGTATATGTACGATTAAGGTTACAATTAAGTTTTAGCCATAACTGGCAAAGTGTAGATTTTAACCGTTAGAGACCAGAATCCCTACGAAATAAAAACCAATCACAAGCGATTAACATTTGGCAAAAAACTGTAATTAACTTTCAATGAAATTTTTGGCGTTCTTGGAGGGGGAAAGGGCGACTTTTGCGGATTTGCAGCAAGCATGGTGTCCTAGAGTGCAAAAGTGCCCTGAATTTTGTCAATTTACCATAATAGGCAAACTACGACCCACGATTGCGCTGACAAAAAATCACAAATCGATTACGCTGACAACCCGAATAAGCAAAGGCACTAGTAAGGTTTTGTCCAAAAGTTTGCTAAAAATTGATCTAACTTTATCCCGAGTTCGAGTTAAATGAGAAAGCAAGGGCAGTGAAAATCACGAACTTGTCAGTGTCGATATGAACATGGCGCCAGAAAGCATTCTCGGTGCCAAGCGGTGATCAGTTAGCTGTAGGATGAATCACAAGCTCAAGAGGTTTGCCACTGTCGATGTCAATTTGGAGTAGGTAGCTTCCCCACTCATGTGTATTGAAATGGTGCATAGTTAGGTTGCGGTCTTGGCATTGTAGATTGGCAACGTCAGTAATAGTCGCATCGGCCCCTTTAATGTTGATTTTGTAATTGCCATTGGTCGCGACAACGAACTTCTGATTCCATTCTGTCACTGCCAATTGCTGATAGACTGTTGTACTCTCACTATTAGCAACACGCAAGCCCAGAGTGTTGGTGGCATTGAGCGTCTTTTCGAGTTGTGGCGCGGCTTCTTGAGTTGTAGCGAATGTCAAGGTCTCAAGTGGTTGATTACAAATAGCTTGGTAAGCAGACGCATAGTGTTTATTAATATTTTGATTCTTGATGGTGCTTACATCATCACTTGTAAGTGCTGACACTGACACGAGCAGTCCAAGGCCAATAGTGATTATTGATGTGTTTTTCATTGTGTTGATACTCTGTATGGTTCGATGCAGTTTGGACGTTCCGTTCTGTTCTTCAACTTGACGAGTTGGCAAAACGGAGACTGCGTTTGTGTTTTTAGTTGTTCAAAGTTTTCTATCGTTAGCGTTTCAAGAAAAGCTAAAAGGTCGCTTTTCTCATCTTCCGTAATAGTAAAACCTTGGATTGAAGGGTGTTTCGAAAAACTAAACTTTCCATCGCCAGCATTTGCGCCGAGACTGATTTTCCTTCCGCCGCGCGCATAGCTCTCAATCACTGCCGAAAGCGATAGATAGCTGCCATCATGACCCCAAGGGCTAGTGTTGATGACGTTGATCAGTGATGGTGTTCGGTATTTTCCATCATCACTTTTTATTGCGGTTGTCTTTCTCAATCCATTCTCTGATGACGGGTAAAAATACTCACCGTCGGCATGAATACCGTACAAACCCACGTTGTAATGTTCAACGCGTTGTGATGCCTTGGTTGCGTTAAGTAACTCTCCCCCGTGACAAGAGGTACAATTTAACCTGTCACTTTCAAAAAAAGCTAAACCACGCTGTTCTTTCTCAGTCAGTGCAGTGCGTTCACCTTGTTTGAATCTGTGGTAGCGAGTCTCCATCGACACGATAGATGCAGTGAATGCTGCAAGTGCTTTGGTTGCTCTTTGGTAGGTGACTTCACTGTCACCATAAGCATTCAGAAAAAGCGCCGCATAGAGTGTTTTGGCATCCTGCAGTCTGTTTACCACCATTGATGGTGTAGCCCCCATCTCTAGCGGATCTGTCGAAAGGAGCGGCCTTGAAACGGCAGACTCTAAATCCTGTACGTTGTATGTACTCACCGTGAAGTTGCGATTGTCAGCAACATTGAGTAGCGAAGGGGTGTTTAATCGTGATATTTCCCCATGAATGTCAGGCACTTTATTGAAGGTATTTGTCCAATGAATATCAGGATTATGGCAAAGCGCACAGCTTCGATTACCTTTCACGGAAAGACGGACATCGTGGAAGAGATAACGACCTAGCTCAATTTTATCCTGAGCGCTTACAGTAGTTGCTGAATGGGCGGAAAACGCTGTACTCAGTAAAGCAATAGAGATAAACGAGAGAGACTTGAACATCAGGAAATTGTCGAGTGAAAATAGCGAATACGAATTAAAGTAACACAAGGCATGAAAAGAAAAGAGCAAGATCTCTCACAAGACATTGCTCTTTCTTTCAAGCTAGATTGAAATTACAGCTTACGCCATACTCCCCATTCACCAGTTGTTCCTGGTTCTTCGCCTTCTGTCCACCAGTGTGCTTTCCAACTGTCACCGTTGTGAGTTACGACGTCACTTTCGTTGTATGATTTCGCAGAAGACCATTCTTCAACACTTGGTACTTCGCCTTCGCCCAGAACTTGTTTCCAAACTTGTGCTTTACCTGGTTCTTCACCTTGAGTCCACCAACCAGCTACCCAAGTCTTACCGCCGTGAGTTACTTCGTCACCAGCAACGTAAGTTGCTGTTTTGTCCCAAGTACCATCTTCAACCGGTGGCTCAACAGGTGGCTCAACAGGTGGCTCTACTTCACCTTTGATGATAGAAACTTGGAACGAGTATGATTCGTCAGTCGCTACCCATACCTTGTTAGCATGCAGGTTAGCATTATCGAATTCGTATACACCGTTTGCTGCATTCCAAACACCAACAAACAGTTTTTCTGGTTGTTGAGCGTTAATTTGTGAAGCCAGCTCAGTTGCCCAAGTCACTTGGTTTGCTGCAGTGATGTCTACACGCAGATCCATCACTTCAGAACCGCTTGTGCCAGCCATCAGACGGAAGCGAGCAGTGTCACCAGCTTCTGCAGTCAGACCAGGCTGTACAAAGTAACCGTACAGAGCAGTCAGGTTGCCTTCTACTGGTGGAGGAATAACTTCGCCGTCGCCTTGCTTGATCACGATGTCGCTACAGTTGTAGAAACCTTCACCCGCTGGGTCGATACGCTGCCAGCGTGAGTACAGAACTGCTTCTGAACCAACGCGGTCTTGTGGCAGCTTAACTTTGAAGCGGTAAGTTTTATATGGAGCACCTGAAGTTGGCTCTACATTCTCTTCTGTATCAACCCGTTCCAAGTCATCCCAAGTCAGAGGGCGTAAACCGTCGTATGAAGGCTTAGACAGGTAGAATTCCCAGAAAGATGGGTTGTGTGGCGCAGTTGCAGTCCAAACGAAGTTGAATTCACCGTTCTCATCTAGCACGACGTCAGTGGTCTGCCAATCAGCAGAAGGAACGTCTAGACCAGTTTTATCCGCCATACCTGCTGAACACAGTTGACCGTCTGGGATGTTTGCTTTGACTGCTTCGATGTTGCGGTAATCTTTAGTCAGTGCAGCAACTTCGTTACGCTGAATAAAAGGTTGTGTGCCAGAAACAGCGTGCGCTTCTTTACATGCTGCGTTAGGAATTTGGTTAGACCAAAAACCACCATCGTTGTAACAAGTGTTCTGACGAGCACTTGGAAATTCTGCCCAACCGTGAGCTTGTACACTTCCTGAAATAGCTGGCAATGACAGCGCCATGCCGATCATTGCCGATGCTTTATTTTTATTAAAAATCATTTTTATACTACTTAAATTCATTATTTATATAAATGAAATAAGATATAGGTTTATATCTCTTTCATTTTGAGCTGACAAATAATATCTTATTTGCAAACGTGATTTAGATAAATATTTTTGTCGATATAATCGATTAATTTTTAGCTGTTTGTTGC
>NZ_AFWE01000029.1 GCF_000222585.1 Vibrio scophthalmi LMG 19158
GTTTATTTGCAAGCCGTCCTCGACTGTCTTTTGAGTTGTAGCGCTTACGCCTTTTCTTAGTCGATTGACGCAGGTGTTTCCATAGCATTCCGCCTTCTGCTTTATCGTTCCAGACGTACTGATAAATGAGTTCGTGACTCATTGTTGGATAGCCTCTTAATCTTAAGTAGCCAACGATCTGATCTGGGCTCCAATCCAGTTTCAATAAGGCTTCAGCCAACCTAAAGTCAGTTTTACAGTAACGCTTATTTCGCCTTGAACGACTCAGTCTACTTCGAGCTTTTTGTTGTGCGCGAGCAGGTTGGTAAGACGGGTTTGGTCGGTATGCGTTGTATCGCGAGTTCCGTTGGAATTCACGATAAATAGTACATCTGTGACGACCTAGTTGTGTGGCGATTTTATCGACACTAATTCCTTGCTTTCTCAGAGCAGAAATCATATACCTTTCTATCTCAGTGAGGTGCGTATATCTCATGGTTTTTCACTTCTTGGCGGGAGCAAATTCATGATTATCGCAACTCACTGTTTTATTGTTCAGTGGTGTCGCACTTCGCACTTGAATCCAAGGTGAGTCGTGGTGGTTATTATAAGTGGTGTCATCATACTCCGAGTGAACGTTCTAAGCGTAGAGAACGCTTTGAACAGCTTGTCATTTGTACTTTTGCGGAGCATCGAGCTCGTTATGGTTCGGTGCGGATTACCGAAGAGTTAAAGGAAGCAGGCCATGCCTGCTGTGTTAACTATATTGCTGATATCATGAAAGAAAAAGGTATCAAAGCTCGTAATGGCAAAGGGTTTAAATATAGCAAGGACGTGGCATCGATGACGAATGTAGCCGATAATTTATTACGAAGAGACTTTGAAGCCGACAACCCAAATCAAAAATGGGTTACCGATATCACGTATATCTGGGTGAAGAGCCGTTGGCTCTACTTAGCCACAGTGATGGCTCTACATTCAAGGCGTATCATCGGTTGGTCGTTGGATACGACGATGGCGGTTCAGCTCATAACGAATGCCTTAAAAATGGCGTTCAAGTCGCGTAAGCCGCCGAAGGGCGTCATAATCCACTCAGATCGTGGTGTACAATACAGGGCATATGAATACCAAGACTTCATGCGTGAGCATGGTGGTGTGCCGAGCATGAGCCGAAAAGGTAACTGTTGGGACAATGCGGTGATGGAGTCATTCTACAGTCGACTTAAAGTCGAGTTGATTTATGCAGAAGAGTATCAAAATATCGTTGAAGCTCGGGTTGGTATCTTCGAGCACACCAGGTCTCTTACTCAGAGGGTAAGTGTTGCTTGAGTTCAAGCAGCATTAAATAGGCACTTTGACCGCTTAGTTCATACGGTTTAAATTCATCCGAGCCTGAAAACTGAAGGTTAAGAAGAGAAGTAAGTTGAGACTGAGGCACGTCACCCATAGACCAATCCCCAAATTGTCGTGAGTGTATTTCTTCAAAGTACACAATGGTCACATTGGTATGCCGTTGGTCATTGATAATGTAGTTATAAGTTTTATTGATCTGTTCACGGGAGCCTTCCAAGCATTGCATGAAGTATTTGTCGTTGTGGCTTAGAAGCCCAGTAATGTTACACATTGCGTTGTGATCACGAGATTTGTTCAAAATGTCTTGTAACGCGATCGAATCGCAGTCCTTTGAAAGGGTACTTACGTAAATTAATCTAGCTAAAGGCATAATGTACACTCTGTGATTTTATGGTCGTTATGATCAAATATAATCTATATCACTGAAATTGCTAATTTGCTGCTGAACTGAAAAATTAAGCATGCTAGGCGATTAAGTCAGACTCATCACACTCGGCGTTTTAGTTTGAATCGGTTTTGATCACTTCAGAACTTCAAGTCGATTAGTTCCCCGCGACTTGAAGCTCTGATTATGGGGTTAACCTAACTGCAACTCTTTTCGAATGATGTTTGCGCCAGCGCTCAAAGCATGAAGTTTGGCGGTAGCGATCTTGCGAGGTAGAGGTGCCATACCACAGTTTGTGCAAGGGTAGAGCTTGTCAGCATCGACAAATTGAAGCGCTTCTCGTAACGTGTTTGCGACCTCTTCAGGGGTTTCTATCGTTTCAGAGGCGACATCGATCGCGCCAACCATGACTTTTTTCCCCCGAATCAGCTCAAGCAATTCAATCGGTACGCGAGAGTTGTGGCATTCAAGGGAGATGATATCAATATTGGATCGTTGCAGCTTAGGAAAGACGGCCTCATATTGTCGCCACTCTGAACCGAGAGTTTTTTTCCAATCGGTGTTAGCTTTAATCCCATAGCCGTAACAGATATGCACCGCGGTTTCACATTTTAAGCCATCAATGGCTCGCTCTAGGCATGCGATGCCCCAGTCATTCACCTCATCGAAAAAGACATTAAATGCAGGTTCATCAAACTGGATGATGTCGACTCCGGCGGCTTCTAGCTCTTTAGCTTCTTGATTAAGGATCTTGGCAAATTCCCATGCGAGCTTCTCACGGCTTTTATAATGGTCATCATAAAGTGTGTCGATCATCGTCATCGGGCCAGGCAGAGCCCACTTAATTTTTTGCTTGGTTTGCTGGCGAAGAAACTTGGCGTCTTCAACAAAAACCGGTTTCTGCCGGGTTACAGGGCCGACAACTGTCGGTACGCTTGCATCGTAACGATTACGAATTCGAACCGTTTTACGCTTTTCAAAGTCAACGCCATCGAGATGTTCTATAAATGTAGTGACAAAGTGTTGGCGGGTTTGCTCGCCATCACTGACGATGTCAATGCCGGATTGTTGCTGGTCTTGTAACGACAAACGCAGAGCATCTTGTTTGCCTTGTATGAGTTCTTCATCTTGCAATTTCCAAGGTGACCAAAGTGTCTCTGGCTGTGCAAGCCAAGAGGGCTTAGGTAAACTGCCTGACGTTGAAGTGGGTAATAGTTTTGCCATAGTAAATACTGCCATCAATTTGGGTTCAGGATTAAGCGTAATTTTCAGACCAATGCTCAAGGACGGTCTTATAGGGCTTTATGAAGTGCTCTTCAGCGAACTTTCCTTGCTCAATCGCCAAACGACTGCGTTCTTCGCGGTCATACACAATTTGAGTCAAAGAGTGATCTGAGCTCTTTAAGTTGGGCTGATAACACTTACCAGCAGTAGCATTGGCATTGTAAATCTCAGGGCGATAGATTTTTTGGAACGTTTCCATGGTACTGATGGTGCTGATAAGCTCTAGATTAGTGTAATCATTAAGCAAATCACCAAAGAAATAGAAAGCCAATGGCGCCGCACTGTTTGGTGGCATAAAGTAGCGCACCTGTAAGCCCATATGTTGGAAGTACTGCTCGGTCAATGACGACTCATTAGGTTGATATTCGGAACCTAAAATTGGATGTTGATTTTCCGTTTTGTAGTAAGTTTTGTTGTCTGAAACACTCAAGCAAATAACGGGTTTTTTATTGAAGTTTTGTTGATAAACCTGAGAGTCGACGAAGTGTTTAAATAACTTGCCGTGCAGTTCGCCAAAATTTTCTGGAATGCTAAATGTCGTTTTGTTTTTATTATGTTCCAGTAGTAATACGCTAAAGTCGTAATCTCGAACATAAGAGGAAAAATTGTTGCCAATAATGCCTTCAATTCGTTGTTTGGTTTTATTGTCGACAATGTACGTCTTTAATACTTCAATTGATGGAAATGTCTGTTCGCCATCTTGAATATCCATATCAACCGAAATAATTTCAAGTTCGACCGAGTAACGATCTCCTTTCAAATTATCCCAATGTGCGAGGGCATTAAAGCGATTATCAATCATTTTTAGTGCATTGCGTAAATTCGTTTGGCGATGCTCACCTCTCGCGAGATTGGCAAAGTTAGTTGTGATGCGAGTGCTATCAGCAGGGTGATAATTCTCATCGAGAGAAAGGCTCTTGACGATAAATTTGAAATGATTATTCATGTCGATTTGATATCCAATTAGCTCGGCGTTCGTTTAAGTCATTATGATTTGTAATGTTTTTATTTTCTCTAACAACCTAGATTAGAACGCGCAGTGTAACCATGGTTGATTATTAAAAGAGAGTTTTACCCACGTTGGGTGGTAATTAATAATGTTATTCTTTCACGCTAATTATGAGAAATATTCATGTTCCATTGGGTTTGAAAGTTAACCTGAAGGTCGTTTATATTATTTGGCCTTGTGAGGGGGTGCTAAATATTTTTAGCGACCACCTGATTCTGCTGGTTAATTATATTTATGGATGAATGAAATGAGTGAATTGCTGTTGTTAGTCATATACTGTGCGTTGCTAGGTAGTGGCGTGGGTTTCTTGGCGGGTCTGCTTGGCATCGGTGGTGGGTTAGTCATTGTTCCCGTGCTGAGTAGCATTTTACTGCACTTTTCTGTGGTGTCATCCGAGCAAGTGGTTGTCGTTGCTATCGCTACATCTTTAGCGTCAATATTGTTTACGTCGACGTCTTCCGCTATAGCGCATCACAAAAATGGCAATGTACCCTGGGATCTTGCTCCGTGGGTGATGAGTGGCGTTGCTTTTGGGGCGCTTATTAGCGGTTTTATGGCCGCGCTGTTACCTGAACAGATGGTGCGGATTGTATTTGCGGTGAGTGTGGTGCTGATTGCGATTAAAATGTTTTATAGCAGCAAAAATGAGACATCGAATGAGCGTAAAATGCCAAATAAAGGCATGTTAACCGTGCTTACGACGATGACGGGCGGACTCTCTGCGATGATAGGCATTGGTGGTGGCGCACTCTTGGTTCCACTATTAACCTTTTTCTCTCTCGATATGAAAAAAGCCATAGGCTGCGCATCTGCCTGCGGGATTGTTATCGCTATATTTGGCTCTATTGGTTACATCAGTTCGGGTAGCCGTCATTTGTTATGGGCAGATGGCTTTGCCGGATTCGTCTATTTGCCGGCGTTGTTTGGTATTGTTTGTACCTCGTGGTTCACCGCGCCATTTGGGGCGAGAGCCACGAATACCTTACCGGTAGCGACGATCAAAAAAGTCTTTGCAGTGCTACTCATGCTCATGGCTGCGAATATGATGATGAGTTGAGGGCGGCTTTGATTGGAAGCTGATAAGGTTGCGCTCTGATATGTTTGTAAGCTGATAGTGTTGCGGTCAATTAACGTCATCAAACAGAAGTTGTGGTTGCTTGAAGCTTAGATGTATTGAACATCTCGGCTTTGTTATTGTCCCATAACTATTGCAGGTTGAACCATCAAAGGAATGAAATGAAATATTGGGCGGTGTTAATGGTGATCACAAGTTTTGTCTCTGGTGGTAGTGTCGCCGACGAGCACGTAGCATCAGATTCGATTGCGCAGGCTAATGATCAGGAAGGATGTGTGAGTATTGTGTGCAAAAACGTTATCGAACCACAAAGTGTCAGCGCCGCAGGTGAATTTCCGCCAAGAAAGGGCAATGAAATCCTGACGACACTAGGGAGTGTTCTTTTTGTCGCGGGTGAGGTAGGCCTTGCAGACAACTTACAACAAGAACCAACAGACCAAAGTCCAGTAGATTAGCGGAGTATCGTGAGCAGATAAACACGCAAGAGCATGAGTAAAATCGCCTCATGCTCGATTTGGCCTACAGTCAGTTAAACGATCATCAGATGATGATACTCCCAGCAAACCCCTTGAATTACGAGTAGTGCTCAGGCAGCAGGCCATGGCCTTTCATGTCGGCTAGATAGGTTAATGCATCGATGACGCGTATTGGTGTCAGCAGGTTGCCTTCATTACAGTTGTCGAGCTCAAATGAAATGTACAGCTGATGGGCTTCTATTTTGAGAAATAAGTTACCTTGCGGTGCAACACTTTGCTCAAGTGTAAAAACGCCAAGCCCCAAAAAGTGAGAACTCTTTAGGCTGCCAGTTGCATAGATATCGCACTTTAATTTGTGGGCTAGGGTTAAAAAATCAAGCATCAGGTTGATCTGGTCATCGCAAATTTCATCGAGTGCCACCATATGCGGTTCTTTACAGAAACGCTCTAGGTAGGTAATCATAAAATCTAGGTCATTGTTAAATGGCATTGTTGAAGGCTCGTCCTGTAAAGCGGGCGATTGTAGCCTAGCAGTGGTACATCACAAAGCGATCAAGAAGAGTTTTCTTACAGCTCTATATCTTAATGACGACAAGCTGCTAAGGCTGCTGTTATCCCGATAGAGATCGTAACAGTAAAAGCGTCCGTTGGGATGGAATCTGTTTCTTATTACTCTTCATCATTAGTTAAAATTGAGCACTAATCAGTTGAGTGAATGTCACGCGTGTCACTGCAACGCACGTGATAGCAATGCGACTTATACGCTTCCCATATTGCGGAGAGGTCGTGTTTGAATGAGCAACCATCGAATAAAGCTAACGGTATAGCCCCACAAACGAGACTTACGTTCATGGGGTGATGCGTACTGCGCAAATTTGCACCAACTACTGGTTGTGCTGATCAAATTGGCGAATGTGTTTTTTGAGCACGTTAATGTGCAAAGTGACGGTGTTGGATAGCGTCATTACAAGGCCAGAGAAAACACGGGTAAACATCCCGTTACACTCAAAACTTCGTACGTGGCATGGATGTGTTTAACTTTTTGTAGTTGTGTTCCGTCATTAAAATAGATGATTTCATGCACGTTAGTGATGTTGTTTTCGAGTAGTTTTGCAAACTGAATGGCTGAAGTAGTATCAAATATAATCATACAAATGGTGGTCGTAATTCTGTGCGTTAAGAGGCGGGCAGCCTATCACGCAATAGTGTCTTATTTTTTGAACATTTGGAGATTTATCTGTCGTCAAATGAACTCACTGTCGTTAGATATACCTTGATGCTCGTATATGGCGCGTCATATACATATTTGCTAGTTTATTAATCGCATTGATTATGCCGTTGTCTCGTTCAGCAAATAATGGCAATTGATGGGCACTATTTCCAATGTTAAAAAACGAAGAAATTAGCTATTACAAACAGAGATTCATTGAGCCTAAGCCTTATTTTGTCTACAATGGCGCACTTTTTATTTTCTATAAGAATATGAACATGAGCGATAACAAACCAGCATTGCCAGATCACCTAGCAGGCAACCCACGTAGCCCGTTTTTCGTAGAAGAATGTTTCGAGCACCAAATCGGTATTCGTCTAAATGGTAAAGAGCGTACCGACGTTGAAGAGTACTGCATCAGCGAAGGTTGGGTAAAAATCCCTTCACCTAAAGCACTCGATCGCCGTGGTCAGCCAATTCTAATTACGCTAAAAGGCACGGTTGAAGCTTACTACGTGTAAGTTGCGTCGTTCATAGCAGAGAAACTGCGGTTTCTATTCAAAAAGGTCTAGAGCAATCTAGGCCTTTTTTGTATCTGCGTTGGGTTGAATTGGTGATCTTCGTCATTCAATTGCTATTGTTTGTCGTTTTTCATGCCAGCCAATAATGGCAAACTATCCGTGCTAAGTAGTGCTAAGTGAAATACTGGGCAGCGTGTAGGTCATCAGCAGGAGCAAAGGTAACATGGCAGCAAGATTTGAAGGGCCGATCTTAGCGTTTGTAAAACAGCAAATGCTGCAAGATCAAGCGCACGATATTCATCATATTCTACGTGTCGTCAAAACGGCCAAGCAGTTGTGCCAAGCGGAAGGTGCGCAAATAGAAGTCGTATTACCCGCGGCGTACTTGCACGATTGTGTTTCATTGGCAAAAAATCACCCAGATCGTAGTCAAAGCTCACAACTCGCGGCTGAAAAAGCGCTGAGTTTTTTACGTACCATTGACTATCCACAAAGGTATTTGCCTTCGATCCATCATGCTATTGTCGCGCATAGTTATAGCGCCAATATCATCCCGACAACCTTGGAAGCCCAAATTGTACAAGATGCCGACAGGCTTGATGCTCTAGGGGCAATAGGGATTGCTCGTTGCCTACAAGTAAGCTGTGAACTAGGCGTGGATCTGTATCATCCTGACGATCCATTTTGCTTGCAAAGAGCGCCTGACGATCGTCGTTTTGCGATTGACCATTTTTACCTCAAGTTGTTTTAGCTCGCTGATACCATGAATACGGAATCAGCCCGAGCAGAGGCGCAAACAAGAACGCAGTTTATGCGTGACTATTTAGCTCAGCTATCGAAAGAAGTGTGACACTGTATACAAGATCATGGGTTTGGTGAATGAGAATAGCGATCGATAGATAACAAAAAACCGCCAATTGGCGGTTTGATTACTGTGTGAAATCGACGCTAAGGTGCGATTATGCACAGCATTTTTTGTATTTTTTGCCGCTACCACAAAGACAAGGTTCGTTGCGGTTTGGAGTCTTTTCAAAACGAATCGTTTTAGGCTTATTAATGATGATATCAAGCTCGGAAATGTTCTCAGCTTGGTCAGCATCAACAACGATATTGGCAATTAAAGCGTGCTCAGCCAACAGTGCTTCAATCTCAACTTTACGTTGTTCGTTTGCTACGGTCACTGAAAGAGGGGCTTCAGCAGTACCAGCTTTTACGTCACGATTTACGTTGAAGCCAGAAAGGACGTGATTTTGTCTCGTCTCAATTCGACCTTTGAAAAATAATTTAGACATGATGGACTCTTTAACAATGGGTATGACGCAATAAAGCGGCGATTATACTTATATCGCTCAATTGATAAAGCACTATATAGTCATGTGAATTGAAGATTTGCCCCCTTGCTATATCAACACTGACATTGGCGGTATGTTAACCACTTTTCTCTTGCCTCGTATGTTGCCCGCTTCTCAAGAGTGGGGGGGTAACTTTTTTTCCGCATTAGCCAAGGTAGACAGCGAAACGACACCTCGAAGCTATACCTCGAAGCTATACCTCGAAGCTAGAGCGCGAAACGAGACCTTGAAATTACGCATCAAATGATAGGGTATGACGAACAACTCTGCTAGAATCCGCCGCTCACCAGTAATCGCGTTGATTAAGCTGGTACTACCTAAGACTAGGAACTATTTTGACCAATAATGATATTTTACGCCGCGTACGCTATACCTTTGATCTAAATGATAGCGCTATGGTTGAAGTTTTCGCATTAGCCGATTTCAACACCACCGAAGAGCAAGTGGTCGCTTGGTTGAAAAAAGAAGACGATACTGATTTTATCAAAATGGTTGACGGTGAACTGGCGGTGTTCTTGAACGGCTTTATCAATCTGAAACGTGGTAAGCGTGAAGGTGAACAACCTCAGCCTGAGCAAGTGCTTAACAACAACATGGTTTTCCAAAAACTTCGTATTGCTTTGAACCTAAAAGCGGAAGAGATTCTTGAAATTATGAAACTGGCGAATTTCGAATTAAGCAAACATGAGTTGAGCGCTTTCTTCCGTAAACCAGAAAACAAGCATTACCGCGAGTGTAAAGATCAAACTCTACGTAACTTCTTAGTTGGCATCCAAGCTCAGTTCCGCCCAACTGTATAGTCATCTACATGCAGGATGATTCGAGTTGGTTTGCAATTTAGGGTGACATTCAAGGCCCTATAGCCGTGTGAACACGCTGGTATTGAGTAAGCGCAATCTCTGGTTTGGATATTGCGTTTACTTACTAGCCCAACAATACTGTTCCTATCCTAACGACGATCGAATATCTGCTTATGCATTACGTCTCGCTGCGACTATTTTTGCATTGAGCACGAGAAACTCCGATATCGGTGTGCAAAGTAGAGTAGTATTCGGCCATTGAAGCCGCAATTGAGCTTATTGTAGATACCATGACAATTCCGATTAGAAATGTACCCACCACCGACATCTCATGCTCTGACTGCAAAGCTTGCTGCTGTAAGCTTGAGGTCATGATCATTAGTGATACCGGGGTGCCTGAAGAGCACATCGCCTACGATGAATGGGGTGGTGAGACTCTGCTGCGTTTAGAGGATGGTTGGTGCTCGGCGCTCGATAGAGAAACGTATATGTGTACGATTTACGAAAATCGCCCTTGGATTTGTCGATACTTTGAAATGGGCTCATACGAGTGTCGCGACGAACGTATTGCTCACAATATTGACTGATTTTAACACGATCGCCAGCGAATTATCTTCTGTCTATATTTATGTTCAGCGCTTGCATTTTAGAGCCTCTTGCCATGCCTCACATAACATAGACAGCCCCAAAGCTGTGTCGATTTGTTTTATAGGAAAGAAATTTATGGAAATGCTCATTGTTTCATCGGAGCAACAAATGCGCCTGGTGATGCTATTTAGCCAAACATCGGCAAGAATGTCGGATAAAGCAATTATTCAAGAATTAGCCTCACACCCAATCAATTCAACGGTTTACCCTGCCTTTCGTGCTGCGTCAGATCTACGTATTGAACGCATCCGCTTACCGTTAGGTGATGACAAATCGGCTGCGCTAAATGGTGGTGACTTTTTATACCGCTATCTTGCGAAAGGGTACATTTGCCTTGGTGATTATGCTGGCAAGCCGAAGCCGGATCTTAGCCCTTGGGGTGTACGCTCGGTGCGTAAGCAGCCAAGAATTGGTTTTGGTCTATAGCCGCAAACGCTTGTTAGTACTGACCGCAGTAAACGTTGACCGCAGTAGGCATTGACTGTGACAGGTTAAGAATGTTTGCTGCGGTTTTTTTATATCGCTATTATCTTTGTCCCTAAGAGTCTTATTGCTTGATGAGTGACAGTGTCACTCTAATGCTAGTTTCAATTCACTATTGCTTCATTTTATACTCATCGACAATTGCCATTCACGATTCTGATTTCGAATACAAATTAAGAATGGAAATTCAGAATAGACATTGACTATCGAAATCTGAATCGTTCAGTTGCATACATTAAGTAGAATTTATGTGATCACAATGCTGCGCGTTTGTGGGTAATTGCTTTATCTCTTATTCTCTAAGGGAGATAATAACAGCGATTCTTTCCAAAAACGGCACAATGACATGCGAGCAGACGATCTTATCCTCTTTTCTCAAGTTCAAGAGCTTGGCAGTTTTAGCAAGGTTGCCGAACAAAATAATCTAACCAACTCGGTAGTCAGTAAACGAATTGCGCGGCTAGAAGAGCAGGCCGGCGTGCAGTTGTTGTATCGCACTACGCGCAAACTGACACTCACCGAAGCTGGGCGTGCGTTGCTGCAAGGGGCCAAGAACGTTAAACAAGCCACTCAAGAGGCGATAGATTCAGTTTCAGGCTATGGTGAGAGCCTTTCTGGCCATATAAAAATGTCAGTGCCAACGATTTCGGGTGATTTAGTACTGGCACAAGCGGTGGCTGAATTTTGCAACTTACATCCGGGTTTAACCATCGATATGTCACTCAATAATCGCTTTGTCGATTTGGTTGAAGATGGCTATGATCTGGTGATCAGAACCGGCTATCTAGAAGACTCTAGCCTGATTGCTCGGCATATACTTGATTCTCAATGGGTCGTGTGTTGTTCACCTCGCTATATCCAAAGTTACGGTCAGCCGGCGTTACCAAGTGAATTACTCAATCACAACTGCTTGCAATATGCCTATCAAACGACGGGTGCAAGAGAATGGGAATTTAAGGGGAAAAAAAGAACACCATTGTCAAAGTATCAGGTAATTTCTCAACAGATAATGCCACGGCGCTGCGCAAAGCAACGTTGGCGGGTTGTGGTATTGCTTATATGCCGCGCTGCTTGGTTTACCATGACCTGAAACGCGGTGATCTGATCGAACTATTCCCTCAGCAAGTTGGTAAATGTTTGGGTATCTATGCGGTATATCCTTTTACTCGTCAGCCGCCGAAGAAAGTAAAGTTACTTATCGAGCACATCAAAATGCGCTATTTAGAGATGGCGGAGTATTTCTAGATTGTCATCTATTTAGCCTGATTGGTTAATCAACATTAGTTAATTAATCTTAGTTAATCAACGCTGTATTTTGTTTACCATGATAAGACTGCTTTAGCGTATCAAAATGATGATGTGCCTTTTGCACGGTTTCCAACTCTAACATCCATCGAGCATTACGTTGTGATGAGCAAAATGCGGCCATATGCTGCAATAAATCGTCGCAATGTTTGATTAAGATAGATCCGATAGTACGAATTAAATCAGAGCCTTCTAACGAGACAAATTGCAGTAATGCATAAGTTTGGTTTAACGTATTAAACGCTTGTTCATATTGCCCCATACGATTAAGGATGTGCGATTGTGCAACCGCAGCATCGCGAATGCCGGTAACCAGACAGGTAAATTGGCAGGGTTTGGTTTCTTGGTTATTAAGCGCGCTATGGATATGCTCTGGCAAATGCGTCAATACTTGTTCAAATAAGTAGTGCGCTTCAGGCCAATGCCCTTGCTCTAACAGTTGATCGGCTTTTAGATAATGTGACCAACATTGCTGCAATTCCATCTGAGTAGACTCCTACCAATTGATGCCACGCCAACAAGTGGACATCGGCAATTAAAAGACACTTTATTAAAAGCCAATTAGCTCATTAATGCAAATGAAAGTTATTATCATCTAGCTGGTGGTTGTTTGAAAAGTAACCACTTAACTCGGTGTATGGCCTAAGTCACTAAAATGTAAATGGAATTAATCTACACTGTAAACAAAGGCACTGATCAATAAGGACATGACTATGACGATTCAGCGGCTAGAAGTAAGTCAGCTTTACAGCGCAACAGAGCTGGAGCAATTGCCAAGTAAATCGACAAAAGAATTGGCACCAATTGATGAAATTGTCGGCCAAGAACGCGCCCAAAAAGCGGTTGAGTTCGCGATGTCGATCAAAGAGAAGGGTTATAACATCTACGCTATTGGTCATAATGGCTTAGGTAAGCGCACGATGGTGCTGCGCTATTTAAACCGTCATAAAAATGATGTAGAGAACTTGTTTGATTGGTGCTACGTCACCAACTTTGACAATAATCGTACCCCTAAAGTGCTCAAGTTGCCTTGTGGGGTGGGCAGTCGTTTAAAACACGACGTTGAAAAGATGATAGCCAAGCTGGTGGTCGCAATGCCATTAGCGTTCGATAACGAGCTCTATATAAGCCGTACTGATAAACTCAAAATGCAACTTGAGGCTAAACAGGCAACAGAGCTTGAATCGATCAGTAAAGAAGCAAAAGATCAGAACATCAGCTTAACCGTCACCACCCAAGGTGACTATCAGTTTGTTGCCATGAATGGCGACGATCTGCATACCGAAGAGAGCTTTGATGATTTGTCGGTCAAAGAGCAAGAGCGCTTCGGCGCCAGCATCGATCAGCTCGAAGTGAAACTGCGTAATATGGCACGCTTGCTGACGGAGTTAGAAGAGGTATACAGCGAAAAAATCAAAAAGATTAATGATGATGTCACATTGGAAGTGATAGGACATTTTATCAAACAACTGAAAGAAGACTACGCGACGTACCCTGAGCTGAAAACTTACCTCACAGATTTGCAGAAAGATATCGTCGAGAACGCGGATATTTTCCTCGAGCAAGGCAATGAACAATCTGAAATCGCCGCCGCATCGTTAGATAAAAAATTACCGCGCCGTTATAAAGTCAACTTGTTAGTCAACCGTACCGCGTGCGAATTTCCGGTTGTGGTGGAAGAGAATCCTAACTATCACAGTTTGTTTGGCTACATTGAGACGGCTACCTTTAAAGGCACTGTTTTCACCGATTTTTCGCTGATTCGAGCCGGTAGTTTCCATCGTGCCAATGGCGGCGTGTTGTTGATGGATGCACAAAAAGTCCTTGAGCAGCCCTATGTTTGGGATGGCCTCAAGCGTGCGCTGCGTTCACGTCAGTTAAGTTTTACCTCATTGGAAAAAGAGCTCACCTTAACCGGTGCAGTATCGCTCGATCCTGAACCGATCCCATTAGATATTAAAATTATCCTGTTTGGTGATTACCGCACCTATCAATTGCTCCAGCATTACGATCCAGAGTTCAGTGAACTATTTCGCGTTACCGCGGATTTTGAAGATGAAATGAAGCGTACGGTTGATTCAGAGTTGCATTACGCGCGTTTTATTTCCAGCGTAGTACACGACAACAACATGCTGCATTGCGACCGTAAAGCGATCGCTCGAATTATCGAGCATAGCTCGCGCTTGGCCGGTGATCAAAACAAGATTTCGCTCCACTCTGCAAACATTGCAAACCTGCTCAGGGAGTCTAACTATGTCGCACGTCAAGCTAATGCTAATTTGATTCGCGCAAGCCATGTTGAAGAGGCGCTGGAGAATCAAGAATCACGCGTCAGTCGTCTTAAAGACGCGGTGATGGAAGGCTTTATCAACGGCACAACCTTGATCCACACAGAAGGTGAAGCCGTCGGGCAAGTGAATGCGTTATCGGTATTAAGTACCAGTGAATATATGTTTGGCGCTCCAAACCGCATCACGGCAACAACGTGTTACGGGGAAGGCGAAGTGATCGATATTGAACGCAGTGTCGATCTTGGCGGCAGTATTCACTCCAAAGGGGTGATGATCTTAACCGCCTATCTTGCCTCGGTATTTGGCAAGACCGCAAAAGTCCCATTAACGACCACGATTACCTTTGAACAATCTTATGGTGGCGTGGACGGTGACAGCGCCAGCATGGCAGAGTTTTGCGCGGTGGTATCGGCATTCTCCAAACAGCCGAATCGACAAGATATTGCCATTACCGGTTCAATGAACCAGTTTGGCGAATCGCAGCCAATTGGAGGAGTGAACGAGAAGATTGAAGGCTTCTTTGATGTGTGTGCGATCAAAGGTCGCTCATCCACTCAAGGGGTTATCATTCCTCGCTCTAATATGCATAACCTGATGTTGCGCCAAGATGTGGTGAAAGCCGTAGAGAGGAACGAGTTTAACATTTGGGCGATAGACCATGTTACGGAAGCCATTGAAATATTTACAGGCAAACAAGCCGGTGTGCCAAGCGATGAGGGCAGTTATCCGATTGATACGGTGTTTGGTATTGCGCAAGCCAAGCTCAATGCTCTGCGAAAATAGAAAATAAAGAATCGGCCTCGTTTAGAGGCCGAACTTTAATACTTTGAATGCGTTGTTATTCTGAGACGCCGTTAATCAATGAGTTCGTTCCCACTGCGCTCGCCAGCTTGGAATTTTCCAATATTGCTCAGTGTGATGTGGGCAATATTGGCAAGTGCCTCACTGGTCAGAAATGCTTGATGACCGGTAAACAGTACGTTGTGACAGGCGGATAAGCGGCGGAAAACATCATCGACAACAATGTCGTTAGACTTATCTTGGAAGAAAAGATCTTTTTCGTTGTCGTAGACATCAAGGCCCAGTGAGCCAATTCTGCCTTTTTTAAGCGCTTCAATCGCCGCGACAGAATCGAGCAATTCACCTCGGCTGGTATTGATAATCATCACGCCATCTTTCATCTGATCAAATGCGCTCTCATTGAGAAGATGGTAGTTATCTGGTGACATAGGGCAGTGGAGCGTGACAATGTCACTATTTTTAAATAACGTCTCTTTGTCGCAGTAGGTCACACCAAGCTCAATCGCGAGTGGATTCTCGTAAGGGTCATAACACAAGATATACATGCCAAGCCCTTTGAGAATACGCATTGTCGCTAGACCGATTTTGCCACTGCCAATCACGCCAACCGTTTTACCATGAAAGTTAAAACCCACCAGCCCTTCTAGAGAGAAGTTGGCATCTCTAGTGCGTTGATAGGCTTTGTGAAAGCGGCGATTCAAACACATCATCATGCCGACGGTGTGTTCCGCGACCGCTTCTGGAGAGTAGGCAGGGACACGGACTACTTGTAAATTAAGCGCTTTGGCGGCGGCGAGATCGACACGATCAAATCCGGCACAGCGCATGGCGATAAGTTCAACACCTTGCTGTGCTAGTTCACGTAATACCGGTTCAGAAAGGTCATCATTAACAAATGCGCATACTGTGCGACAACCTTGGGCTAAGCGTGCTGTCTTTTTTGATAGCGCGAAGTCGTGATAGTGAAGTGTGAAGCCGAAATGCTGGTTCTCTTTAGAGAAAGAGGTCTCGTCATAGGATTTACTACTAAATATCGCCACGTTTATCATAGAGCACCTCGATTAAAACAGATTCAAATATTAGTGATATTAGCTCAGGCTACGGGGTGAAGCGTCGTTGCTTTTGTTGAAACGGCTGCTTTTGTTGAAATGCCTGCTTTTGCCGACAAGGCTGCCTCTGTTAACAAGCTCGCTTTATCATCAAGGCAACCTTGGCCCTGTCGCGTAAATCACGTGCAGTACCTTGATTAGCTGTAGACAGAGGCACACAAAGCAACGATAACCAGTGATACGTAAACCTTAGGAGCTATAGACTATTAATAACGCGAATCATTAGTGAAATAAACCACAAATATTGTGTAACAATAAGCCAAACGGTTGCACCGTAATCAAAAAATAGAGGATGGGGTTACCCCGATTCGAGTTTGGTCATTTAAGTGGCTGTGTTAGGATAGCCGCCTTGTTTTGCTGACCAGTTGTACCAATGAGACATTTAAAAACCACCATTCATTCTGACATCGAACATCTTGACGATAAGACGGTCTTTCAACGTAAAGCCGCGCGCGCGATTGTTATTGATGGCGAAGATATCTTACTGCTCTACACCGAGCGTTATCACGATTACACCATTCCTGGTGGCGGCCTTGATGAAGGCGAAGATATGATTGCAGGCATGGTTCGTGAGCTTGAAGAAGAGACGGGTGCGCAAAATATCCATAACATCAAACCGTATGGTATCTATGAAGAATTTCGTCCTTGGTATAAGGATAATGCAGACGTGATGCACATGATTTCTTACTGTTATACCTGCAAAATCGATCGCCAATTAGGTGAAACTGCCTATGAAGATTATGAAGTAAAAAATGGCATGAAACCGGTTTGGATGAACATTCATGCAGCGATTGCTCATAATGAAAAAACAATGGCGGAAAGCCCACAAAAGGGCATGAGCATTGAGCGTGAAACCTTTTTACTGCAGTTGGTTGCTAAAGAAATGCTTTAGCCTAAGCATGCTGCAATCAAATGTAATAAATACGGTGTATTAAGATTGGCGATTGAAGATAGCCGTTTGATGACCGTTGCTTGAAATAAAACCCGCGAATTGCGGGTTTTATTGTTTATAGAGATTATAGCGAGTGACGTCTCAGCAAGTAGCGTCCAGTCGGATTGGTTTTCTGTCCGAATACGTTTTTTCGTATATACTTACTCAAGTAATTGAATTATAAAAATAGATTAGCATGCTAAGGGAGTAGTCATGAGGAAGATTCAAGGTCTAGTATTGGCCAGTTTTCTGTCTGCAGTCAGTTCAGGTGCCATCTCAGCGGTGATTGAAAGCACCACACTCGTCGGGTTTGGCGAAGCCAAGTACCCTGAAAACTTTGTCCACTTTGATTACGTCAATCCTGATGCACCTAAATTCGGTAAAGTGACTTACGGTGTTGTCGGTACTTACGATAACTTCAACCGCTTTGCTTCTCGCGGGGTCGCAGCACAAGGCAGTGGTGAGTTGTATGACACGCTAATGTATAGCCCTAGTGATGAGATTGATGCTTATTACCCGTTGATTGCTTCGAGCGTTCGTTACTCTGATGACTACACCTGGTTAGAGATCAATATTAACCCTAATGCGCGTTTTCATGATGGCAAACCCATTACCGCTCATGATGTTGCGTTTAGTTTTGATAAGTTTATGACTGAAGGCGTGCCTCAGTACCGAGTCTATTATCAAGACATTAAGTCCGTCACCGCGAAAAGTGATTTGGTGGTAAGGATTGATATGGTAAAACCGAACCGTGAAAAAATGTTCAGTTTTGCCCAATCGACAAGAGTGCTGCCGAAACACTTTTGGCAAGATAAAAACTTCTCCCAGCCTCTCTCTGAGCCACCAGTAGGTAGTTCTGCTTATAAAGTTAGCGATTATAAAGCTGGCCAAAGTGTCACTTACACTCGTCTTGACGATTACTGGGCAAAAGATCTGCCGGTTAATATTGGTCGTGATAATTTTGCTCAGATCCAATACGACTATTATCGTGACGACACCGTGATGTTGGAAGCCTTCAAAGCGGGTGAGTTTGATTTTCGCTTGGAAAACTCAGCCAAATTTTGGGCCAGTTCTTATACAGGGCAGAACTTCGACAAGGGCTTTATTGTTAAGCAAGAGATCCCGCACCACAAGCCAGAATCGACCAAGGCGTTTGTTTTCAACACCCAACGGCCAGTCTTTAGTGATCCAAAAGTAAGGGAAGCACTTAACTACGCGATGGACTTTGAGTGGATGAACAAAAACATGTTCTACAACCAATATTCGCGTACTCGCAGTTACTTCCAAAATACCGACTATGAAGCAACAGGTTTACCGACGGAAGCCGAACTTGCGGTGTTGACCCCGTTAAAAGGTAAGATACCAGAACGGGTATTTACCGCTGAGTATCAGCCACCGGTGACCGATGGAACTGGCCGAATCCGTAATCAGATGCGTAGCGCGTTTGCCTTGCTAAAAGAGGCTGGCTGGGAGTTGAAAAATAAAGTGATGACCAATGTCGAAACCGGTCAGCCACTCGAATTCGAATTCTTAGTCCGCAGCCCAACCACCGAGCGTATTGCGATTCCAGTGCAGAAAAACCTCAAGCGTATGGGCATCAATATGAAGATCCGTTCGGTTGATAGCACGCAATACATCAAGCGTCTGCGTGATCGTGACTTTGATATGCTGTCATCCACTTATGGTGCCAATCCATACCCAAGTCCGAATCTGTTGATTATGTGGAACTCAAGCTACATCGACTCCACCTACAATACCGCAGGGGTGATGGATCCGGTGATTGACCAACTGACCCAAGACATCGTGAAAAATCAGCAAAACCCAGAAAAGCTCTTGGCGCTTGGCCGTTCGTTAGACCGTGTTTTACAGTGGAATTACTACATTATTCCCCAATGGTACATTGGCAAATATCGTGTTGCGATGTGGGACAAGTTTGAACGTCCAGAAGTGATGCCAAAATACGATCTCGGCATTGACACATGGTGGATTTCACAAGAAAAAAGCTCACTGTTACCAGAAAAACGCCGTTAAAGAGGGATAAATGGCCGCTTATATATTTCGACGTTTGTTATTGGTGATCCCCACACTGTGGGCGATCATCACTATCAACTTCTTCATTATTCAAATTGCCCCGGGTGGTCCGGTTGAACAAGCGATCGCCCAAATAGAAGGGCAAAGTTCCGGCATCATGGAACGCTTTGCCGGTGGTGGTAGCGAGGTTGAACTGGATGTCTCGAAAGAGGTGGGTCCAACGGGCTATAAAGGTTCACGTGGCTTAGACCCTGAAGTGGTGGAAGAGATCAAAAAGCAGTTTGGTTTCGATAAACCCATTCATGTGCGCTATTTTGAAATGCTGAAGAATTACGCCACGTTTAATTTTGGTGAAAGCCTGTTTAAAGGTGGCAATGTGATTGATCTTATTGTCGAAAGGCTTCCCGTTTCTATTTCCCTTGGTTTATGGAGCACGTTAATCATTTATTTGATTTCGATTCCTCTCGGGATTATGAAGGCGATTCATCATGGTTCGCGTTTTGATATCTGGTCGAGTGCGCTGGTGATTGTAGGTTATGCCATCCCTGGCTTCTTATTCGCCATTATCTTGATTATCTTGTTTGCCAGCGGCAATTATTTCAGTTGGTTCCCATTGCGTGGTTTGGTATCGAGTAACTTTGACCAGCTCACTTGGTATCAACAAATCGGAGATTACTTTTGGCATTTGGCTTTGCCCATTTTTGCCATGGTGATTGGTGGCTTTGCCACCTTAAGTATGCTGACAAAAAACTCATTCCTTGATGAGATTAATAAACAATATGTGGTGACGGCACGAGCTAAGGGCTTGGATGAGAGCAGTATTTTGTATCGCCACGTATTTCGTAATGCGATGCTGATCATTATTGCTGGTTTCCCAAGTGCCTTTATCAGTATTTTCTTTACCGGGTCAATGTTGATTGAAGTGATGTTCTCACTCGAAGGTATCGGTTTGTTGGGCTTTGAATCGACGATTCAGCGCGATTATCCGGTGGTTTTTAGCTCCTTGTACATAATGACGCTGCTTGGTTTGATACTGAGCATTATCTCGGATTTGACTTACACATGGGTCGATCCTCGTATCGATTTTGAGGCGCGCTGATGTTAGAGAAAGCGACGATAGAGAAAACGATGGAAGAGGACGTGGTGTCAAAGCCAAAGATGCCTAACAAAAGAAAAGGGATCAATCCTCTTAATCAAGCCCGTTGGGCGCGATTTAAGTCTCATAAGCGAGGGTATTTCTCGCTGTGGTTGTTCTCGATCCTATTTGTATTGAGTCTGTTTGCCGAGTTCATTGCCAATGATAAACCTTTGCTGATCCACTATGAGCAGCAGTGGTATATGCCGATTTTCCACCAATATACTGAGACTCAGTTCGGCGGCGAGTTTGAAACGGAAGCGGACTATACCGATCCTTACGTGATTGAATTGATTGAAGAGCATGGCTCAATCATTTGGCCGATTATTCGCTTTAGTTACGACACCATTAACTACAACATTGTTGGCGCTGTGCCATCAGCTCCTGATGCCGTTAACTGGTTAGGTACTGATGACAAAGGGCGCGATGTCTTAGCGCGTATTATTTATGGTTTTCGTATCTCGGTGTTGTTTGGCTTTGTGTTGACCATTGTTTCGAGTGTGATTGGCGTAGTGGTTGGCGCAAGCCAAGGTTATTACGGCGGCTGGTTTGATCTGTTTGGCCAGCGTTTTATCGAAGTCTGGTCAGGCATGCCAACGCTGTTTTTATTGATCATCCTTTCCAGTTTTGTTGAGCCAAATTTTTGGTGGCTATTGGGTATTATGGTGCTGTTTAGTTGGATGAGTTTGGTTGGAATTGTACGTGCAGAGTTTTTACGTTGTCGTAATTTTGATTACGTTCGAGCAGCCCAAGCAATGGGTGTCGATGATAAACGGATTATGTTGCGTCATATGTTGCCCAATGCCATGGTGGCCTCACTGACTATGATGCCGTTTATTCTGTCAGGCTCGGTGACCACTTTGACCTCACTTGATTTCTTAGGTTTTGGTTTGCCGGCTGGTTCGCCATCGCTGGGGGAGCTTCTCGCGCAAGGCAAAGCTAATCTACAAGCGCCTTGGCTTGGGCTTTCTGCTTTTGCGATATTGTCAATTATGTTGACGTTACTCGTCTTTATCGGTGAAGCCGTTCGCGATGCTTTTGATCCGCACCAACAAGGGAGAGCGTAATGGTAACGAATACTCTTCATGCGAGTCGCAGTAATTGCGGTATTAGTGATGCAAAAACGGTGTTGACGATTGATTCGCTGTCACTCGGTTTTGGCCGTGATAAAGCGATTGATCAAGTGACCTATGATGTTTCATTGAGCATCAAAAAAGGCGAGACGCTTGCGCTGGTTGGTGAAAGTGGCTCGGGTAAATCGGTGACCGCCAATGCGGTTTTAAAGTTGCTACCGAAAGGCTCGTCACACTACCTTAATGGCCGAATTCAATTTGATGGCATTGACATCCTTTCTTGCTCGGAACGTCAGTTACGTGGCATTCGCGGAGCGCGGATAGGGATGATCTTCCAAGAACCGATGGTGTCGTTAAATCCGCTGCATAAAATTGGTAAGCAATTGGTGGAAACGGTCGCGATTCATCGTGGCTTGAGACAAGCAAAAGCAGAAGCATTAGCGATAGAGTGGCTCAATAAAGTTGGAATTCGTTCGCCAGAAGCCAAAATAAACGCTTACCCGCACGAATTGTCGGGTGGTGAGCGCCAACGTGTCATGATTGCCATGGCGTTGATCAATGAGCCTGAATTACTGATTGCTGATGAGCCCACGACAGCGCTGGATGTCTCAGTACAAGCGCAGATTCTTGATTTGCTGAAACGCTTGCAGCAAGAGCTTGGCATGGCGATGCTTTTTATTACCCATGACTTGAGCATTGTTCGTCGTATCGCTGATCGTGTTGCGGTTATGCAAAATGGTAAGTTGGTTGAAGTGGGCGATTGTCAGCAAGTCTTTTGCCAGCCTCAACACCCGTATACTCAGCTACTGATTAATTCCGATCCGAAAGGCGAGCCGGTGTCAGTGGACAGCGCTGCACCAACTTTGCTAAGTGTCGAACAGCTGCGAGTGTGGTTCCCAATTACTGGTGGCGTGTTTAAGCGTGTGGTCTCACACGTTAAAGCGGTGACCAATATGGAGTTTCAACTTAAGCGCGGTCATTCGATTGGCCTTGTCGGTGAAAGTGGATCAGGCAAATCAACCACCGGTATGGCGATATTGCGTTTAGTGAATTCGGAAGGCTCAATCAGTTATCAGGAGCAAGAACTACAAGGGCTTGATCGCAAAGCGATGCTGCCGTATCGCAGTAAAATGCAGGTAGTCTTTCAAGACCCATTTTCTGCGTTGAATCCGAGAATGTCGGTCGCACAAGTGATCGGAGAAGGTTTATCGGTTCACACGGATTTAAGTGAAGAGCAAATTGATGCTGAGATCGTTAAAGCGATGCAAGAGGTGGATTTGGA
The DNA here is from genome assembly GCF_000222585.1 of Vibrio scophthalmi LMG 19158. Lineage (GTDB taxonomy): Bacteria > Pseudomonadota > Gammaproteobacteria > Enterobacterales > Vibrionaceae > Vibrio > Vibrio scophthalmi. The sequence goes on from NZ_AFWE01000029.1 coordinate 22,534, forward strand.
TCCCGACACCCGTTTTCGCTACCCAAATGAGTTCTCTGGAGGTCAGCGCCAGCGCATCGCCATTGCGCGTGTGTTAGTGCTAAAGCCGGAATTTATACTGCTGGATGAGCCGACCTCGTCACTCGATCGCACCGTACAGGCGCAAATACTAGAATTGCTCAAATCCCTGCAGCAAAAGCATAAGTTGACCTACTTGTTTATCAGTCATGATTTGAATGTGGTTCGTTCGCTATGCCATTACACGATAGTGATGCGTAATGGTGAAATAGTCGAGCAGGGGGAAACTCAGCAGTTATTTGGCCAGCCAAGCCATGAATACACTCGAGAGCTGGTGGACTTGTCTTAATCTCAAGGACTAGGCAGTATGCCTAGTCTGCGCTTTGTTCTTACTAAATGAGTGTGACGTGACTTGCGCTGGCTAAACAAAGTGGCTTCGCAAACCAAAAGCCTTGTAAGTAGTTGGCTCCCATTTCGGTAAATGTGCGCTGCATTGCCGCATTTTCAATCCCTTCAATCACCACATCGACATTATTTGCATGGCACAATTGGGTGATAAAACGCAGGTATTGAAATGTGGATGGGTTATCGAGGGATTTCCACGCCATCAACTTATCCACTTTGATTTGTTTGAGTGGTAATTCAAAAAAGCTGTTTAGCGAGGTGTAACCAGCCCCAAAATCGTCTAGAGAGAGTCTAAATCCAAATTGATCCAAACGATGAAGTTGGGATACCGCGTTTTTGTCCCCATCAAGTATCACGGTTTCGGTCAATTCTAAGACGATCTGGCTCGTCTCGATACCATACTCATCGGCAATACGTTTAACTTGCTCTGGGAATTGGCTATTGAGAAGTTGCAGTACCGATACGTTAACGTTCACGCGCACTTGGCTTTGATGGGTCTCTTGATAGCGCTTGATAAACTGACAGGCTTTATTGAAAACCAGATAGCCAAGCTCAACGATCAAGCCTTTCTTCTCTGCCACTGAGATGAACTCGTCAGGAAATATTGGGCCGATCTCACTGTCGTGCCAACGAACCAATGCCTCGAAACTGGCAATGACGCATTTTTGCGCATCAATGATAGGCTGAAATCGAACGCTTAGCGTATTGTCACTGATCGCTCGGGAGAGTTCACGTTCGATATAGAAATGACGGTCAACTTTTTGTTTGGTTGAATGATGGTAAATGGCTAATTGATTTTGCTGCTTCTCTCGAGAAAACTGGCTCGTTTGAGATGCAATTTTAATTAATTCTTCACTGGTCAGTTGGACGTCAAAGTTGGGCAAAATACCGATCCCAATATCATTGCCCCATAAATAACCATTGGCTTGGATAGAGTCTAAATAAGTAGTAAGAATACGCTGGCCAAGTTGCTCGATTTGCTCGCTGTCGTAATGCCCCTGCACCAGAATAGCGAAATCATCGGATCGCACACGGTAAATATCGACGAAGGTATCGGAAAGCGCATCGAGTGACGAGAGTAAGTGACCCATTAGGTTACGTAAGATCTGCGGTCCGTGAATCGACAAATAAGAGCGAATATCTTCTAGGTGAATATAGATTAACGAATGGTGGTCATTACTGGCTAGCTTAAGAGCTTCTAGATCAACCGCCAGTTTTTGTGCATTAGAAAGTCCAGATGCGTTATCGCGAAACGCAGCTTGTTGTAAGTAGGTATCCATTAGTTTGCTGTCAGAAATGTCACGATGACAACCAATTAAAAAACGTTTTCCATCTAGGGTTTTACTGATGCCTTCTCCGGCGATCCAAATATACTGTCCATTGGATTTTCTTACACGATATTGAGTGATTTTTTTACATTCTTCACCTTGAATATGTTCTGCTATTTGCGCTTCAAAGTTTTGTCTGTCGAGTGGGTGAATTCGGTCTAGCCATTGTTTGATCGGCTGTACTCCGGTTTCAAGCCCAAACTGTTGATAAAATGCAGGGTTATAGAAGAACACATGGTGAGGATCCGTCATGTAAAACAGACCATCGTTCAGCACATCAATGACGTACTTAAAATGATTGTTCATCAACGAGTCTAGCTCGCCGCCAGATAACGGTGTTGATGTATCCAAATGCGGTTTTGGATCAATCGAAAAGGCATGGCTGTTTGTAAGCTCTTCATCTTGGCGCTCAAGCAGACTATGCAAATGTGTTCCCATTAGTTTTATAACCTAAATTTTTTACGTTCACTTTATGCTGAACGGTTCAACAAGCAGACACACGCTGTATAATTTGGATAGCGTTTTTACATCATTCACAGGCAGTATGCTACTAACTATTTGTGTCTAGACGACAAAATTGGAAAATATTAGATTAATTACTCTAATATTGTGTGCCAACCCTTGTATTTAGGTGTCTTGGTCGTGATTTTTCGTTTGATTTGCTCGTATATTGCGCGATTTGTATCGCTTTAAACTCGAGCCTAAATTGTAACAAAACACTTGAGTGAATGAGGAAGAAAGGGCAGACTCGACGTTTTCATATTTGGGTTGCAAGATGTCAGAACTGAACCAAGATGCCGATTGGCAAGAACAGGGCGATGAAATTGAAATTGAAGCAATTGGTATTGAGGTCTCCTCTCATCCAATTGAGCTGTACAAAGTGTTTAAAATCGCAAATCTTGTAGGCGGTGGCGGCGAAGCTAAACATCTGATTTCGGAAGGCTATGTTGCGGTTAACGGTGAACTTGAAACGCGTAAACGTCGCAAAATGTACGATGGCGATTTTTTCGAGTTTAACCAAGAGTATTACGTGGTGGTGTGTGATGCGCCGATCACTGAACCAGAAGACAAACCAACTAAACAAGAAAAGGCCGCAGCAGAGAAAAAAGCCCAAAAAGCGTCTGCGGCAAATAAGAAGAAAAACCAAGCTAATAAAGCGGGTAAGTCGAAAAGTCATGACGGTGTGGTCGATACCGCAGGTTTAAGCCAGTCAGCGAATCCGAACAAGAAAGCGAAATCGCAAGCCAAAAACAAAGCGGATAAAAAACCTAAGTCTAAGCAAGTTGCAACAGAACAAGCACCGACAAGAAATTCAAATGGTCGTGGCAATATCAACTTCTTCTAAAAAGATAATAGACGTTCATTATCTTTGAGATGCTGGAACGGCTTGCAAACATCGCCCTGATGAGTGAAAACTTGTCAGGGCTTTTTTGTACCATTTGGAGCGTGATTGTTGCAACGGAGTAGACCGTTAACAGCGCCGTAGTTTGTTAACCCTTTTATTAACGAGACGCCAAAGAAATTTACCAATGTAAAAAACGTAAAGGAAAGATGACTTTATTACAAATCTAAATGATAATGCATTGCATTAGTAATTATGGAGTTGAGTATGAAAGTTTCAACATTGGCCTTGCTATCAGGCTTAGTCGCATTTGGTGCAAATGCAGAAATGGTCGAAATCACCCATGCGAAAGGGACAACAAAATTAGAAAGTAACCCTGAGCGTGTGGTTGTCATTGGTGTCGGTGCATTGGATGCCTCTGTGACACTGGGCGTAGAGCCAGTCGCGGTCTCAACCGTTAGCATGTTCCCTGACTATCTTGCTCAATACCGCGATTATAAATTTGTTTCCGCTGGTAGCTTGTCAGAGCCAAATTTCGAAACGATTTATACTCAAAAACCAGATTTAATCATTGTCGGTTCACGTGCGGCTAAGCAATACGATGAATTGGCCAAAATCGCTCCGACCATCGTTTTTGCCGCTGACGACAGCAAAGGTTACTGGGCCAGCACGCAAGAGCAGTGGCGTAACCTTGGTAAAGTATTCGAAAAACAAGACTTTGTTGAAAAGAAAATTGCAGAGATCGATAGTGAATTTAAAGCGATCCGCGATTACAACCAAAAAAATAAGGTGGATGCTTTAACGGTAATGAGTGCGGGTGGCAACATTACAGCGTTTGGCGAGGCATCCCGCTTCTCAGCAATTTATCGTGATTTTGGTTTTACACAAACCGTAGAAAACATCAATGCATCATCACGTCACGGAGATTTGGTTTCGTACGAATTTATTCGTGAAGCGAACCCATCCACTTTGCTGATCATCGATAAAGACAAATTGATCAATAAAGGCACCAGCACGGTTGAGCGAGATTTCGAAAACGACTTGGTGAAAGCCACCAATGCGCATAAGAACAACCGCATGGCATACCTAGACATTAATGCTTGGTACTTAGCGATTTCTGGCATGCAAGCAACCCAAAAAATGATTGATGACGTGAAGACGTCGATCGGTCAGTAACACTAAAAATTATAATTAATAATATCGCCCAAGTAGCGTTGGCTGCTTGGGTTTTTTGACGTTAGAGGCGTGTTTTGAAGAAGCTACTTCCAATACTGATTTTGCTCAGTGTCGGTTCACTCTTTGTTGGTGTGAGCAGTTTAACTCCAGCATCTTTGCTTGCAGGGGATGCCAATAGCTGGCACTTGATGTTTACTAGCCGGATTCCCCGTTTGGTAGCAATTTTACTTGCGGGGGCAGGGCTTAGTATTGCGGGCTTGATCATGCAGCAAATCAGCCAAAACCGCTTCGCCGCACCTTCCACGTCGGGTACGATTGAATGTGCCATGTTAGGCTACGTTCTGAGTCTGGTGTTCTTTGGTGGGCAGCAAATTTGGCTTATCTTTTTAGTTGCTATCTTAGGCACGCTACTGTTTGTCCAATTCATCAACCGCGTGCAATTCAAAAACGCGATTTTCGTCCCTCTTATCGGAATCATCTTTGGTAATGTGGTCGACTCGTTGGCGACTTTTGTTGCCTATAAGTACGACGCGCTACAAAACCTATCGGGTTGGACAGTGGCCAACTTTGCCAACCTACTGCAAGGTGATTACGAGCTACTGTATATCGCGATTCCTATTGCCATCTTCAGCTACCTCTACGCAACGCGTATCTCTGCGGTGGGGATGGGTAAAGATTTTGCCACTAACCTCGGTTTGAATTATCAACAAGTGTTGGTAATTGGCGTTATCTTGGTGTCGATTATGTCTGCCAGCGTAGTGATGATCGTCGGTCAGTTGCCATTTTTAGGTTTGATTGTGCCAAACCTAGTCAGTCAATTCTATGGTGATAACTTACGCCGTAATATCCCGCTTACCGCGGTACTCGGGGCGCTGATCGTGCTGTGTTGCGATCTAGCAGGGCGTGTGATTATTTTCCCTTACGAAATTCCAATTTCAATGATCATCAGTATTTTAGGTGGCAGTGTGTTTGTGTTCTTTATTCTGCGAGGTCAAAAAAATGCAGGATAGAGTAAAACTGCTTGGTCTGGCGATTATTGCCCTTGTGTTTGCCGGTCTGTTTATTGGCCTCGGCCTAAACGCTGATAACTATCAATATTTCTTATCACGCCGAGTGCCTAAAGTGCTGGCAATGATTTTAGCGGGCGTTGCGATTGGCCAATCGGCATTGGCGTTTCAAACCATTACCAATAACCGCATATTGACCCCGAGTATTATGGGTTTTGATGCGCTGTATATGTTTACCCAAACGGTAGTGGTTGTATTATTTGGTGGGTTAAGTAGTTATGTTCTGAATGATTACCTTAACTTCGCGCTATCGGTCAGTGTGATGCTCGGTTTCTCGGTGGTGCTCTTTAGTTTTTACTTTCGAGGCAGCAAGCAAAACTTGATGATGTTGCTGCTACTTGGCGTGATCCTTGGCCAGTTGTTTGGCAGTATTTCCTCTTTTTTGACGATGCTGTTAGATCCGAATGACTTTGCGGCGCTTCAAGACAGCATGTTTGCTAGCTTCAATAATATTAAGGTCGAATTGGTTTATTTATGTACACCGCTACTGATGGTTATCAGTGCATTACTTTTCCGTCTAAATCGTGTTTTGGACGTGTTCTGGTTAGATAAAGATAATGCCACCAGCTTGGGTATCGATGTTAAGCGTGTAACGATGCAAGTTCTGATGCTTTCAGCGTGTTTAATCGCGATATCAACGGCGCTTATCGGGCCAATCATGTTCTTTGGTCTATTAGTGACTAACCTTGCTCGTGAAATGTTGCGCTCATACCAGCATCGCGTATTGCTATTAGGCGTCTCGCTTTTGTCTGTGGCTTCTTTGTTGGCAGGGCAATGGATCGTTGAAAACCTCTTTGGCTTCTCAACCACGTTGAGTGTTGTCATCAACTTTATTGGCGGCATCTATTTCTTGTCTATGCTGCTACGAAATAAAATCGTTTAGGGTCACCATGATTAAATTACAAAGTCTTACCAAACTTTTCGGCCAATCGGCGGTAGTAAAGCAAGCCAGTGCGGAATTTGAAAAAGGGAAAGTCACCTCAATCATCGGCCCAAATGGTGCAGGTAAAAGTACCTTACTGTCGATGGCAAGCCGCTTGGTGAGTAAAGACGAAGGTGAAGTTTACATTGACTGTAAAGAGATTGGTGAATGGGACACTAAAGAGCTGGCAAAGCGCCTGGCTGTATTACGCCAAGCTAACTCGATTACGATGCGTTTCACGGTACGTGAAATGATCGCATTTGGCCGTTTTCCCTACAGCCAAGGTAAACTGACCGAAGAAGACCAAGTGATCATCGATCAAGCAATCGACTATCTGGACTTAACCAAGATCCAACACAAATATCTGGATGAGCTTAGTGGTGGTCAGCGTCAGTTGGCTTTCATCGCGATGGTGATCGCGCAAGATACCGATTACGTGTTTCTTGATGAGCCGCTTAACAACCTCGATATCAAACACTCGTTACAGATCATGCGTAATATCGGTCGCTTAGCAAAAGAGATGAACAAAGCGGTAGTGGTGGTGATCCACGACATCAACTTTGCCTCGTGTTATTCCGATAAAATCATCGCTCTGAAAAAAGGTGAGGTGGTTGCGCAAGGTACGGTGGAAGAGGTGATTCAAGCCGATGTGCTGGAGAGTATCTACGAAACGCCATTTAATATCATTGAGATGGATGGTAAGCGTATGTGTACTTATTACTGATTGGTTGTTCAGTTGGTACGAATAGCGGTCGATAAGCGACAAAGCCTTTCATTATGAAAGGCTTTGTCGTTTTTATTTCCTGTAGAAGTGTCGTCAGCCTACGACTTGGTGAGGTCATCAATAATAGGGCATTGACTGTGTGAGTTGCCCGGACAAGACGAAACCCATTGCTGCAATTGGCGCTCGATTTCTTGCAGTTGTTTGATTTTTAGCTGTACTTCGTCGAGTTTGATTTGCGCTCGTGCTTTCACTTCACTGCTTTTACGTTCAGGATTATGCGCTAACTGAACGAACTCTTTGCATTCAATTAAGGAAAAACCGGCATTTTTGGCGCGTGAGACTAAATTAAGCTCTTGCAGATGTTGAGATGAATATTCACGATAACCAGAGGCACTGCGATGGGGAGCAGAAATGATACCTTTCTCTTCATAGAGACGAATAGACTTACTCGACAAGCCCGTTAGTTGGGCAACCTCACCAATGTTCATGCTTATAACCTATCTAATCACCGTATCATGTCACTCAACATCTAGTTTACCTGTGGTTGACAAAATCACCTAGCAAGATAGTTCATCAGGCGGTATCTCGGCGGGTGGGTAACCAAAGGCTTTTTTAAACGCGATCGTAAAATTAGAAGGATGATTATACCCAGCCTCATAGGCCGCTTCAGTAATGGTAACGAGACCACGTGATAAGTACTGCTTGGCAATTTCAAGTCGGCGCATTCGGATATAACCGATGATGGTCACCCCAAGCTGCCGGCGGAACTTACGTTGCAGCGTTGAAGCACTCATTGAAAAATGGTTGGCGATGTCATCAATCACCAGTGGTTGCTCAAGATGAGTATTGATGTAGTGAATTACGTCTTCTACCGTCGGAGAGTTAAGGCTAACTCGTGGCGATGAATTAGTACGCATAAGCGCTCTATCAAGCTGCTCAATGATCAGGGCAATGATTTGATAACTGAGAGACTCAATCTGGATTTGTTGTTCAAAACGAGTGGCATTGTGCAGGTTGAGGACTTGCTCAACTAGGTTGGCAAGCTCCTCACTCAAGCAAAACTGCAGCGCATTTTTATGCCCGGCGAGAAACTGGCGAATATGGCAGGTTTCGCTGCTACGCGAAATGATCCATTCGGGTTTTATCGAAAGGTTTAGCTTAGCTACTCGGCTCCCTCTATTTATCGTGCGGTGAAAGCTGGCCGGTTTGGTTAGGTTGACTAAGGCTCCTTGTGGCTGTGTGCTGGCATCTAGATTGAAGCGAACATCGTCGTAGCCAAAACTGAGTTTACCGGACAGTAAAAGGGTCACAATGAGCGATGTTGGGGCGGTAGAGACGATATGGGTATCGAGCAATTCGAGACTGCGACTACCATGAATAAAAAAAGCATCATCACATCGATGAGATACAAAGAGTCCCTCAACAATCGGTTTTGTATTTTTCCCCACGCCTATAATTAATTGTTTTTCAGACTCTTCTATCTTCTTGGTTAGCGCGATTTTGGTTAATTTTGAACCGACTCGTATTTCAGCACCCATTTGCTATTCCCTCATAACGGTTAGGCAATTTTGCATAACTCATTTCCCTGTTAGGTCGTGTGGATAAAGATTAACATAGTTGCGAATTGTTATCATTTGTATTTATAGAGGCCACATGGAAAGGGTAAAAAGAGCGGTATTAATTAGAACATTGGTCGGGATGGCCGTGAGTTGCGCGATAAACAGCGCGAGTGCAAATGAAGAGAACAGCTATTTTGATGAGGTGTTGGTTTGGGGGACCAAGGTATCAAGCAATACCGAGTCCCTGGGGGCTGGGGATATGTCCCTTAAACAAGCGGATCATATGTCTGACTTACTGCGAGACATTCCTGGTGTGGATGTGGGAGGAACGCATTCGGTTAACCAGCGTATTACCATTCGCGGCTTAGGTGAAACGGATTTAGATATTCGTTTAGATGGCGCGTCGCAACACGCGAATATGTTCCACCATATTGGTAACTTGACGCTAAACCCTGACATTCTAAAGTCGGTTGACATCCAAGTTGGCAACAACTCAGTGGTACAGAGTGGCCTTGGGGGCTCCGTTTACTTTGAAACCAAAGATGCCAAAGATTTGCTGCGCGACGATGAAACGTTTGGCGCTCGCCTCTATGGCGGTTATGCCAGTAATGATAGTGAGCAAGGATCGCTCACCTTGTACGGTCAACTATCAGAGGGCGTGGATTCGATGTTGTATATCCACGGAGTTGATCGCAATAACTTTAAAGACGGCGATGGTAACGACACCTTTGGTTCGGAAGGTGAGGTGTACAACGTATTAGCTAAGCTAGGATTTGAGCCTACAGATGGGCATAGAATTGAGTTTTCCTACGATGTATATCGCGATGAAGGTGATTACAGTGCAAGACCCGATCGAGGTGGTGCAGCGAACCTCGCTGGACGAGATGGTGGCCTGTTATTACCCACCGAGTATGATCGTGACACCATTCGATTAGGCTATGAATTTGAAACCGATCAACACCATGCTCAAGCCACACTTTACAGTTCAACCACCGAAATTATTCGTGATGAAACGGCAACGGGGTGGACATTTCTTGGTCGTGCATCGGAAAACACCGCAAAAAACCAAAACGTTGGCTTGAACGCTAAGGTGCAGTCTGAGCTTGATCTGTTCACCCTCAGTAATACCGTAACCTATGGGTTGGATTACATGGATAAGCGCTCTTCGAGTGCCTACGGTGGTGTTGAATATATGGACGAAGACGCCATTTCAACGGCGCTGTTTCTTGAAGACCAAATCACCTTTTCCGATCGTTTTGCGCTAACGTTAGGCGTCCGTTATGACCATTATCAGCGTAATGCAGAAACGGGTGATAAGGATTTTGATGATTTTACTTGGGCGATCGCCGCTGATTGGTCGTTGACGGATTCATTTAGCCTGTTTGCCAGCACTCGAACCTTGTTTAAAGCGCCAGAATTGCTGGAAAGTTTTATTGCCTTCCAACAAGTCGCTGAGCTGGATGAGGACATTAAGCCAGAAACAGGGCGCAATACCCAAGGTGGATTCAAGTTTAATCACTGGGTGAATCAACATTACTTTGGTGCCAATCTAACCGTGTTTAAAACTGAAATCGATGATTACATTACCGAAGAGTATGTTCGAGCGACCAGCGGTTACTTGATCAAAAATGCTTATGATATTGAACTGACGGGATTTGAATTGTCAGCAGTCTATGGTTATGACGCGTTTACGGCGAAAGCCAGTTACTCACAAACGGATTCGGAAAATCTGACCAATGGTGGGCCTTACGCATCAAGTGGCTCTGGGGCGAGGAGTAAAGATATTGGCGACACGATAGCGTTGACGCTCGATTATCAATGGGATGATCCGGGTTTAATCATAGGTTGGACGTCGATTGTAGTGGAAGACGAAAATAATGTACTTGAAGGCAATGAGCATAAACCTGGTTATGATGTTCACAATATGTATGTGCAATGGGTACCAAGTTCCGCGGATCGCCTCTCGGTTACCTTTGGCGTCGATAACCTATTTGATGAAACCTATGTTTCCCATGCATCGACATCGGGCATTTCACGAGGAATTGAAGTGAATGATTATGAGCCTGGCCGCAATTACAAGCTGTCTGCGGCGTATCAGTTTTAACTTTGGTTAACGATTAATTTAGTGAAAATAGATGACTCAAAGCTGCCCTAACAAGGCAGCTTTTGTTGTTTTTGTACGGCGAAAATCTGCGCTTTGGTGGTGATGAAGCAAAATTTGCGGCGAAATATTGTTCAACATTGTTCGTTAATGTGACAGCAATGGAGGTCAGTTGAGAAAAAACACACCTCAATATTCAAAATTATTTATAAAATTCGGCAGAAAATCACATCATTCAACTTTGTTTGAGTGGACGAGTTTTGAACACGCATTTTGTTGCGCAAATAATTTCTACTCTAAAGTAGCATGGAGTGTAGATATGACGTGGGTTAAGCTAGGGTTGAAAGCGTTACGCATTCGTTTGCAATACGGACGAATTTAAACGGTCAAATGCCTCAAATTGATTAATTTCTTAGCGCAAATAAAATCCAATATTGCTTTAGATCAACAAAAAACCGTTTCTTTTGCCAAAAAAACTAAAACAAAGTTGATAAACGCTTAAAAAATTTGAATAATTAAAATCAATACACAATGAAGCTCTGCAAGCTTCGACATTCAGTCTTAAACAGGATACGTACCCCATGTCTAACTCGTTTGTGTTGGTGATTAACTCTGGTAGTTCTTCACTAAAATTTGCTGTAATCGATTCGCAAACAGGCGAAGCGATTGTTAGCGGATTAGGTGAATGCTTCGGTATGCCAGAAGCTGTAATTGGTTGGAAATACAATGGTGAGAAAACAGAAGAAGCGATTTCTGCACCTGACGACCACCACCAACATGCGATTAACCGCATCGTTAAGCTTATCGACACACTAGGTTTCACATCTGAAATCGTTGCTATTGGTCACCGTATCGTACACGGCGGCGAAAAATTCACGTCGACGGTACGTATCGACGAGAATGTATTGGCTGAAATCGAAAGCATCGCGGATCTTGCACCATTGCATAACCCTGCAGGCGCGAAAGGTATTCAAGCTGCGATGACGGCATTCCCGAGCTTGCCTCAGTTCGCTGTGTTCGATACTGCATTCCACCAATCAATGCCAAAACGCGCATACACAGGTGCAATCTCTAGTGATCTTTACACCGACTACGGTATCCGTCGTTACGGTTTCCACGGTACTAGCCACTACTTCGTTGCTAACGAAGCGGCGAAAATGCTGAACAAGTCAGTAGAAGAGTGCAGTTTCATTTCTGTGCACCTAGGTAACGGCGCATCAGTATGTGCGATTGAGAACGGTCAATCTGTTGATACTTCAATGGGCTTCACGCCACTTTCAGGCCTAATGATGGGTACACGTTGTGGTGACCTTGACCCAGGTATCATTGAGTTCCTACTGAAGAAAGGTTGGAGCCAAGAGAAAGTATTTGACGCACTGAATAAAAAATCTGGTTTCTTAGGTGTATCCGGCCTAACTTCAGATGCTCGTGGCATCCTTGAAGCGATGGAAAATGGCCACCAAGGCGCAAGACTGGCGTTTGAAGTGTTCACCTACCGCGTAGCAAAATACATCGGTTCTTACCTAATCCCACTTAGCCACCTAGACGCAGTGATCTTCACTGGTGGTATCGGTGAGAACTCTCTACCAATTCGTCGTGAAATTCTGAATAACCTAAAACTTCTAGGTTTTGTGGAAGATGAAAAGGGCAACGAAGACGCACGCTTCGGCAATGCTGGCGTAATCGCTAAATCTGAACTTTTGGGTGCAGTGGCAGTGGTAATTCCAACTAACGAAGAGTTCGTTATCGCTCAGCAGTCAGTAGAATTGCTATAAAAATCTACTCATATTTTTGGGAAATATGTCTAAGCCCTTTCCGTTAGGAAAGGGCTTTTCTTTTATATCGAACAAATTTTTTTCAGCTAAAACATGATTTCAGTTCAGTTTATTAAACAAAATGAAGCGTTTACCTTCAGGTGCGGCGTTTTCATCTCGCTCCCTTTTTTCTGAATAGCGCTGGTTAAAAAGCTAAATCGTTTACTGCGACTAAACTTGGGTAAAACAACCTCAGTAAAGGAAGCAAACATGAGCGATAAACCAAAACAAGGTCAGTGTCCTGTCATGCATGGGGCGGCGACTAATCAGCAAATGGCCGAACTCGATTGGTGGCCTAAAGCATTGAACCTCGATATCCTCCACCAGCATGACAACAAGACCGATCCAATGAATGATGGTTTTAGTTACGCTGACGCGTTCAATTCGCTTGATCTTGACGAGTTGAAGAAAGATCTGCTCGACTTTATGACCGATAGTCAAGCCTGGTGGCCAGCGGACTGGGGACACTACGGCGGTCTGATGATCCGCATGGCATGGCACTCTGCTGGGACGTACCGAATTGCGGATGGGCGAGGTGGTGCCAGTCGCGCTAACCAAAGATTTGCGCCACTAAATAGCTGGCCTGATAATGGAAATCTTGATAAGGCACGTCGCTTATTGTGGCCACTGAAAAAGAAATACGGTAACAAAATATCATGGGCGGATCTTATTGTACTGGCAGGGACGATGGCCTATGAATCGATGGGGTTAAAGACCTATGGTTTTGCCGGTGGACGCGAAGATATATGGCATCCAGAGAAAGATATTTATTGGGGGGCGGAAAAAGAATGGCTGGAACCCAGTGGTGGTGAAAATAGTCGCTATTCAGGAGAACGAGATCTCGCTAATCCACTCGCGGCGGTAATGATGGGGCTCATTTACGTTAATCCTGAGGGCGTTGATGGCAAGCCCGATCCGATTAAAACCGCCCACGATATGCGCGTTACCTTTGCTCGTATGGCGATGAATGATGAAGAAACGGTTGCCTTAACCGCTGGTGGTCATACGGTAGGTAAAGCTCATGGTAACGGGGATGCGTCACAGCTTGGCCCTGAGCCTGAAGGGGCTGAAATTGAAGATCAAGGTCTTGGCTGGCTGAACAAAACAGGCCGAGGTATTGGTAGAGATACGGTGACCAGTGGCGTTGAAGGCGCATGGACGACCCATCCAACCAAATGGGACAATGGCTATTTCCATCTGTTATTCACTTACGATTGGTGGGTGACTAAAAGCCCTGCAGGCGCCGCGCAATGGGAGCCGATCAATATCAGTGAACAAGATATGCCCGTCGATGTGGAAGATCCAACCATCAAGTGTAATCCAATGATGACCGATGCGGATATGGCACTCAAATTTGACCCTGAATATCGCAAAATAGCGGAACGCTTTCGCGATAACCCGGATGAATTTGCCGCAACCTTCGCTAGAGCATGGTTTAAGCTTACTCACCGAGATCTTGGGCCGAAGTCGCGCTATCTTGGCCCTGATGTGCCGAGCGATGATTTGATTTGGCAAGATCCGGTGCCGAGCGTTAACTATCATCTCAGCGAGGATAATATTGAAAGCCTTAAACAGGCCATTCTCAATAGTGACATTACAATCAGCGATCTGGTCACAACCGCGTGGGACAGTGCGCGCACCTATCGCGGTTCAGATCGAAGAGGGGGAGCAAATGGCGGACGCATTCGTTTATCACCACAAAAGGACTGGCAAGGTAATGAGCCTGAACGATTAGCGCGCGTGCTTAAACAGCTTGAAACAATACGTGCCGAGTTAGACTCGCCAATTAGTATGGCTGATCTGATTGTGCTTGGCGGTGGTGTCGGTATTGAAAAAGCCGCCGCTAAAGCTGGGATCAAGATTGAAGTACCATTTGCACAAGGTCGCGGCGACGCATTGCAAGTGATGACGGATAGTGAGTCTTTTGATGTTTTAGAGCCGATCCATGATGGTTTTCGTAATTGGCTTAAAGATGATTATATCGTTAGCGCAGAAGAATTACTGTTAGAACGCAGCCAATTGATGCAATTGACGGCGGCGGAAATGACACTGCTCGTCGGTGGGATGCGAGTATTAGGGACGAATCATGGTGGCAGTCAAACCGGTGTACTAACCGATCGGGTTGGCGCGTTAACCAACGACTTTTTTGTCAACCTTACTGACATGAACTTCACTTGGCATCCAGCCGAGAATGGCTTGTATGAAATCCGTCAAAGCAACTCTGGCGAAACAAAGTGGATCGCCTCCCGAGTCGATTTGGTGTTCGGTTCTAATTCCGTACTGCGCGCCTATTCCGAGCTGTACGCTCAAGATGATAATCAAGACAAGTTTGTGGCCGATTTTGTCGCCGCTTGGGTCAAAGTGATGAACGCGGATCGTTTTGATCTATAACCTAACGTAAGCAGACGTCTAATAGACCAAACAAAGCCCTCATATCATGGTTGATTGAGGGCTTTTTGATTACACGTTAGCCGATACTTTCTCACACCCAGCTTTTACGTCAGCAAACGGGTAGGGAGCCAACTTACCGAAACCCGTCATCTTGGTGGCTTTGAGCCTTGTCGTAAGTGGCGTAGAAATACCGCAGAGGTAGCGAGCAAGCGCCTCAACGGTGATCTCGGTATGGTTTGATTTACCGGCATTGAGCAATGGCTGACACCAATGCTGCAATTGAGAGAGTTCTATTTCTGGCAACGAGTTGATATTGGGTAGTACAGCGGCATGCCCACGACACACTGAGCAATGACCACACTGCACGGGCGCATGCTCATCGGCAAAATAATTGGCCAGTCGATGGCTTAAACAAGTTTGGCTTTCAAATAGAGTTAACATCGCGTGGACACGCTTAATTTCCGTTTCTTGTTTGGTGATAAACAAGCGGTGAATAGCGCGACTTAACTCAGCGGCATTATTGCCCTTGCAGGCGGCAGGATTACACAGACGAAATACATCGGTCATCTGTTTGCTTTCGAGTGTTATCCAGCCTTTATCAGCAAGATAATCCAATGCAGCGACTGCGCGTTGACGCTCGGCATGATAGGTGTGCCATAGCGCATCGAAGTCGACAGTATGCCAGATGCGTGATTTTGCCGATGCACTAAATAGCGCCTCAATAAAGGCTCTGCGCTCACCGTCAAATTGGGCGATGATCTGTTCCACAGGCACTAATGTCTTAAATCGATAATCAGCAAAGTAGCTGTATTGCGGTTCAATCACCTTTTCGAGCTCTAGATAGACCAACAAGGTTTTGAGTGGCAACTGGCGGATATTGCAGTCACGAGACAGATTATTAAGCATCACTTCCCATGACTGTCCAGATTCTGTTTGACCTATCTCGTCAATGACGGCATGTATAGCGGCTAAATCGGGCGTATCACCGTAGACAAAGTTTTCTAGAACGCTTAACGACTCACGGTTGGCGAGTACGGAGCAGATCGACGTGTTTCCATCGCGACCCGCTCGGCCAATTTCTTGGCTGTAGTTCTCAACCGACTTGGGTAAATCGTAATGAATCACAGCGCGAATATCAGATTTGTCGATACCCATCCCAAAGGCGATGGTAGCCACGATAACGTTGATCTTACCCTGCATAAAATCGTTTTGGATTTTTTGCCGCACGTCACTGTGCATACCTGCGTGGTAGGCTGTGGCCGCTGCACCTTGTTCACTGAGGTAACGAGCGACGCTTTCTGCTGTGTTCTGCAAGGTGACATACACGATCGTTGGGCGCGGCGATTCACTATTGATCAGTTCGAGTAACTTGTTTGGCTTCTCAACTTCCGGGCATGGCAGTACATTGAGATCGAGATTCTCTCGGTAAAAGCCGGTTACCACGATATCGTCGGGCTTGATGGCAAATTTAGCGCTCATATCCTCAATGACTTGTGGGGTAGCGGTGGCCGTTAGAAGTAAAACTTGTGGGATATTAAGTTGCGCACAATAGACCGGAAGTTTTAAATAGTCGGGTCTAAAATTGTGCCCCCATTCAGAAATACAGTGGGCTTCATCTACCACGAGGAGTGAAATAGGCACAGAAGAAATAAACTGACGAAAGCGTTCGTTTTTCAAGCGCTCAACTGAAATCATCAGGATCTTCGTCTCTCCCGCTTTCACCGCTCGCATCACTTCGCGCGATTCGTCATAGGTTAATGAAGAGTCAATCGATGCCGCGGCAATGCCTTTGCTGTTTAGAAAATCAAGCTGGTCTTTCATCAAAGCTAATAGCGGCGAGATCACTAAGGTTAAATGCGGCAGATGCAGCGCGGGGAGTTGATAGCACAGTGATTTTCCGGATCCTGTGGGAAAAATAGCGGCGGTTGAACGGCCAAGTAAAACCTTTTCCACCACCTGTTGTTGGCCGCCACGTAAGCTTTCAAAAGCAAACACATCTTTGAGTGTTTTTAAATAGGTCATATCTTTGTTCATGCCAGCCCTGCCAATCGAGAAATCTTAATAATGTGAAGTTTACCTGCCTACCGAGGCGACTTCGAGCTTAATGCGCTAAAACCGAGAAAGAACAGAAGAAATCACAGCATAAGCGAAGTAACGAAAGTGATAGAGTTTGAGATCTTGTCTCTTTTACTGAAAAGATACATAACACGATAGCCATCAATCTTTATTCACTCAGCGACATGCTTTGCTTTGATACATAAATCAATCGGTGTACATTGCTCGGTACAGCATGCGGGTTGTTTTGGCTGTTAGGCGAAAAGCGATATATCAAAAATCATGCAGAATAAAACTGGGCAAATAACCAGACTCAAAAAAAGAAATGTTAAGTGAGAATCGATAGATGTTGGTTGAAAACAAAGAAAAGAAAGTCATTTTTCATGGTGAGGCGGAAAACCTTGTTACACAAAACCCTAAGTTGGCTGAGATGTGTTTTATTCCTTGCCAAGAAGAGCTCGATCTCACGTTTATCCGCGAGTTGACGTTAACGCTAGGGCAAGAATTGCCTGCATTGTTTGTTGAGTTCATCCAACAGTGTGGTGGCTTTGACGTAGGGCGTGATTTTAGTTTTCCCTGTGCTTATCGACATGATGATCCGGTTAAGCGGATTTTGGAAATTAACCTGCCGATGACGTTTACTGACGGTCGCCAAACATGTTCTTATCCATTTCATCTATTTGAGGGCTTTCTGCTGCCGGGTGGGGATGGTTACGAAACCTCAGTTTCAGTATTAGAAATGTGTTTTGGTTACGGAGAGCACCAAGATGCGTTGCAAGGACGAGATTGGCGCAAGCTGGTGCCTTTTGCGAACAATGATGGTGACGTACTGTGTCTTGATTTTAATCAGGGTGGTGAACCCAGTATTGTTTACGTGACTTATGATGGTGTGGGCATTTACCCAATTTTACCTAACTTTACGGCATTGCTATTAGCTCTGGATTATAAAAGCTAACACTGGCTTAGACTCGTTCTAATTCAATCGATGAAAATGACGAAGCCCTTTCGGTTAGGAAAGGGCTTTTTATTTACACTCAATTAAAGCGTGGGGTAGGTGGAAGGAAGAATAGGACTAACTAATCCATGCATCTTCCGATTTAACCTGTTTTTCTTTACGTGGTTTACCACTGAGCATGTAGGCGATGATCAGCAACACAATCAGTAAGCCAAAAAACGCCATGATGCCAAGGTTAATAATGGTACTTAACGCTTGTTTGGTCGTAAGCTTTTGCGTCACAGTGAGCGCGACCTTATTATCCTCATTGCTGAGATTTAAGATGGTGACGTCAACCACTTGTTGTGCCGCTGTGGTTTGCAACGGTAGCAATTTATTCAAGCGTTCGATTCGTTTGTCGCTATTGCCTTGGTCTAGAGATGCTCTGAGGGTCGCAATCTCGTACAGGTCCGCGCTTCTTTCACCAGACCAATCAAGTGTAATAGAGGCTTGTTGCGGCTTTGTTGGGGATAATGTAGCTTTCGTTGCCTGCCATACTTCATCTTTTAAGTGACGTAGGTCTGCACGATAACCGCCGATATCATCGGTATTGCGTAGCGCAGCATCGTGGTCAACAACAATCCCTTGGAGTGCTTCATTCCAGCATTGTATGGTGTCACAACTGCTGCTGGTGGCTTCGTTCCATAGTAGAGCAAATTCTTGCTTAAAATCTGAACAGGCGGTGTTGAGGCGCTCATTATGAATTGAGTTGTCGTTAGCGTTGCTCTTATCAATGGATTCATCAGGCTTTGATGTTTCAATAGGGCAATAGGGCGCAAAATGAGTCGCGATTGCTTGTAGGCTTTCAACGGTAAACATCATCATTTCACTGCGATGGCGGATACGTAGCTTAAAGCCATCAGGAGAGAACTGTTTTTGCATCTTAGCAACTTTAACCATGTAGCTGTAGAGTTCTTCCGATACATCAGGTGTAAAGTCAGGTTGGGTGGTAATAAACAGCTGGTACGCTTCGATTGGTGCCGCATCCGGAGTCACTTGAAGATCTTCACTCGTTAGCGCGTATTCGAACTGTTTACAATAAGCGGCAGCGTTATTCTTGTCGTGGCTATCTAAACACAAGCGTGGTTGAGTAATGGATAAGCGGTCGCCGACTTTAAGCTCGCTAGTTGGCCAATCATAAGGCCCGTTAATCTTGTAAGACGTGCTGTTATCTAACATCGCCAAACTGGCATCTCGCCATTCAAATTTGGTGTTGGCGGCGATGAAAAAGCAGCCAAGCAATAGCCCCATTGCTGCGGCAAGATATTGTGGTTTTTTCTTGATTGCATCTTGATCTGAAAGTTCATTTAAGCCAATGCGCACCACCGCCGATTGACTCTGTTCAATTTCAAATTGCACATCTCGATTTAGAGTGATGTTATTTTGCCATTGGCTTGGTATCCACGCTTTCGTCGCTTCACCGTTAGGCGCGATAAATACGATCCAAGTTTTGTTGCCGGTTGTGTCAATCGCTTCAACTTTACCAAAGTATCGATTGACCACCATGCTTGCCGGATCTGCCGTAGGGCCTTGTCGTTTAAGCAGCAGTAATGTCACTAGGCTAATAACCACAAGAATTGCAGCGCTTAGCCAAACGGGCTCAATAGTGAAATCGAGTTTGTTGATATGCGAGAAAATAGCCGTCGCAATCACCAACAGAATCGGTACGAGGAAGTTGTAAAAAGGGGCAGAGAGGTAGCGTGATTCTATCAGCGTTGCCGGGCGCTCGGATTTTAATACCGTGTGAGATATAGGGTCTACATCGCGGTGGGACGCTCTCGGCGCTCTATCGCCTTGCGACTGAGTTTCCGGCTTTATCGTATTACTAACTTGCTCGTTTAGCGCTGACGTAACGGTTTGTTTGGCCGTCACTGATTCAGTGTTGCTTATTGGCGACGAGGTTTGATCGTTAGCATCATGTACTGCTGTTTGGTCGCTTGGAGATAGCTCTTCACTTGATTCTTGAATTGGTGCTTCTGCGAGAGTGTTATTAACATCATCGACAATAGAATAATCATTGAGGCTTATGACGATCATGACATTGTC
Source organism: Vibrio scophthalmi LMG 19158 (assembly GCF_000222585.1). Lineage (GTDB taxonomy): Bacteria > Pseudomonadota > Gammaproteobacteria > Enterobacterales > Vibrionaceae > Vibrio > Vibrio scophthalmi. Next base: position 42,455 of record NZ_AFWE01000029.1, read on the forward strand.
GGCCAAAACGACTTCAGCGAAGGTGGTTTCAAGGTCGAGATAGTTGAACGCTTTCTCTGGCAGGATGACGAGATAGTCAGCTAGAGCTAAGAAATAGGCTTCTTCACCGTTGTTATCTTCCGCGGCAATAGAATGAACCTCAAATTGTTCAGTGATGTAGTACACCTCTGAGGAGGTCGCTTCTAACTCCAAGAGTTCAAATATGGCGGTCCGCTCTTCATCGGAGAGTTCGCTATCGCGCTGAGTACTCAGTAACTTAGCTTTCTGCTCTTCTAAAAGAGCTTTATTATTTTGGTTTGAAAAGTAAGCAACGATGGCATAAATAAAAATACCAATTTGGACGATAATTAATAATTCTTGCATGAAACCTTAAAATCCTTGTTAACGCCGAGATGATTCCCCGATCTAATTTTTAACCAAAAAACGTGATGCATATAGTCTCATTGTTTACTTGGTGGTATTAAAAATTACTCCAATAATTGTGACTCGTTACGCTGTTTCATTCATCCTATCTCTATGTTTCGATTTGATTATTCCTTCTCATATAGCCTTGACGTATCAATCGGTGGTCTATACTTCTTGCAATCAATTTGAATCGTCGACGATTGACTGATGACTTTTAATCTGAAAATTCGATGGTTTTCTGCCGATAGGTTGCTTCCGCTTACGTAAGTAACATCAACCACTCTCTAATCAATAAGAAGATAGTGCCATGAACAAACATGCGTTTTCACTCCATAGTCAATATTACCCAACGGGTGATCAGCCGACCGCGATTGCAAGTTTAATGTCGGGTTTAGAGCAAGGGAAAAAACATCAGATTCTGAAAGGTATCACAGGGTCTGGTAAAACTTTTACCATGGCAAATTTAATTGCGAGAACCAAAAGACCGACATTGATCCTCTCGCATAATAAAGTGCTCGCCGCACAGCTATACGAGGAAATGCTCTCTTTCTTTCCCGATAATGCGGTGCATTTTTTCGTCTCTTATTATGATTACTACCAACCTGAAGTGTATATCCCGCAAAGTGACCGCTTTATCCGTAAAGACACGGCGGTAAATGAGAGGCTTGAGCGGCTAAGACTTGCCAGTACCAAAGCGCTTATCGAGCGACGAGATTCCATTATTATTGCCTCTGTATCTTCAATTTACGGCTTAGGTTCCCCTGAACAATATAGGGCTCTGCAAATTCATTTAGATGTTGGTCAAGCAGTGGCATTGCCAGATCTAATCGCGCGACTTGAACAGAACCAGTACCAAGCGTGTAAAGATGTGGTGAAAAATGGCAGCTATGCACTCAACAGCGACGGTTTAGATATTTTTCCGGCAGATTCATCTCATGATGCGATTCGTCTGACAATTACTGATGGTTGGCTTGAATCGATTGAGCGAATTAACCCGAAAACACGAGCAAGGCTAGGGGCATTAGATTCTTATACTGTCAGTCCCAAAACGCTCTATGCCGTTTCAAAGCAGCAAGTTGAAAGGGCGATATCTCAAATAAAACAAGAGTTGGAACTGCGTTTAGAAACGTTAAACCAAAATCAGCAATGGCAAGAGGCAGGTCGGTTAGAGGAGCGTATTACTCGCGATATAGAGCAATTAGTGACTCAAGGTTACTGCTCGGGCATGGAAAACTACGCGCGTTACTTTAACCCACGTGAAGAGGGGTCTCTGCCGACAACCTTATTGGATTATTTGCCTAAAGATGGCTTATTACTCATCGATGAATCTCATGTGATGATCCCGCAAATATCCACTATGGCTCGTAGTGATGGCGCTCGAAAGCAAACCTTAGTGGATTATGGGTTTCGTTTACCTTCATGTCATGATAATCGACCACTAACATTTGAAGAGTTTGTTAAGGTCAAACCACAAACGGTGTTTGTCTCAGCGACCCCGGGGTCTTATGAGTTGTCCTGTACTCATAATCAAGTCGTGCCGCAAGTGATTCGTCCAACCGGTTTGTTGGATCCATTGATTGAGGTTCGCGTGAAATCCGATCAAGAAAAAAACCTGTGTCATGAAGTGGCGATTCGGATCGAAAATGATGAGCGGGTGTTGGTGACCACATTGACGAAAGCACGCGCGGAATCGTTATCAAATCAGCTCAATGATAAAGGGGTTTCAGCTCGATTTCTTCACTCTGACATCACAACTGCGGATCGGGTTGCTTTGATCAAGGCATTTCGTAAAGGTGAATTTGATGTCCTGATCGGTGTAAACCTAATACGTGAGGGGCTCGATATTCCAGAAGTGACGCTGGTAGCGATTTTGGATGCTGACAAAGCTGGATTTCTACGTAGTGAAAGTGCGTTGCTGCAAACCATTGGTCGAGCCGCACGTAACACCAAAGGGTTGGCCATCTTATATGCTGATAAGGTGACGCCAGCAATGCGAGTCGCGATTGATGAAACAGAGCAAAGGCGCCTTATTCAGCAAGAATACAATCTTGAGCATGGTATAGAACCACGCAACCCAAGTCGTACGATTGTCGAAGCAGATGAGCCTGTTGGGCCAAACCCGTTAACCCAACATTTAACGACTCTAGCGCAATGCCATGAACTAACACAGGTGTGTGAAGAGATAAGAGTATTAGAACTGAAAATGATGCAAGCGTATGAGGCGCACCAAACAGAAGAGGTTGAGCAGTATAAGCAACAACTTCAACAGTGTTATCAGCACATGATCAGGGTGTAGTGAGCCTCTACCAAGCCTAAGCCCATTGGCGTGCACATAGTTTGGTGAGGCTAGAGAGCTTTGCCATGCGGTTGTGTGAAGAGCTGTTATATGAAGAGCGGCTATGTAAGGAGTTGTTTAGTGTATTTGGCTGCTCGCAAACTTCGTATTGATATTTTTAACTGTAATGTATTTACTTTGTAAATTATTGCTTATATATTGATTTCGTTGCTACGACAATCCACTGATTAATAACCGCTCATTAGGAGCCAAAGATGTTTTCAACTTTAGCCCAACAATTTGCTGCTTATAGCCAAATGCTGTTTGGTGCTTTGTCGTGTTTAGCAAAATCAACCACAACGCTTGCAACATCAACAATTTCAGTCGTCGTCCTAGTCATTATTAACTAGGCTGGCGGCATCTTCCGTCAGCCAAGCTGACGGAGGAATCGCATACATCAATTCTTCTTTTTTTCTCCCCAGCAAATCTGACGGTCCATAATAAAAAAGCGAGTTAGGCTAAATCTAACCGCATAAGGACGGTACAGTGAAAAATCAACACACAATAGCGATAGGTTTAATGACCTTTGCCATGTTTCTTGGCGCAGGGAACATCATCTTTCCTCCTTTCTTAGGTTTGGAAGCGGGGACCATGTACCTTCCTGCCATGCTGGGTTTTTTGGTTACAGCAGTGGGCCTACCAGCGTTAACTTTGGTGGTGTTCGGCCGTTTGAGTGACAGTGCGCAATTAACCAAAGCGTTACCTCAACCACTGGCAATTGCGTTTTGGGTGTTGTTGTTTACTGCGGTTGGGCCAGCATTTGCCATGCCGCGCGCAGTAACCGTTGCGTATGAAATGGGGATTAAACCTTTTGTTGAAGGCGACCACTTGCTGGTTTTTTCAATAATCTTTGTGACAGCAACTTTGCTGCTTGCTTTTCAACGCGGCAAGTTGGTCGATTACATCGGTAAAATCATGACGCCAATTTTAGTGATCATGTTAGCCCTATTGGCAATCGCTGCGTTCATTCAACCATTAGGCCCACTCAGTGTGCCAACCTTGGATTACCAGCAAAGAGCGGTAACCAGTGGATTGATTCAAGGTTACATGACGATGGATGCGATTGCGGCCGTTGGTTTTGGTTGGATCATTATCAAAGCGATCCGAGATAGAGGATGTGAGTCGAACAAAGATATCTTTAACGCGACGCTGAAAGTGACCTTGGTTTATGCGTTGTTAATGTCGGCTTGTTACCTTGCCATGGCCTATGTAGGTGCGACATCAGCGTCGATTGCCGATGGTGCGACCAATGGTGGTGAACTGCTAACGCGTTATGTTGCTGCGGTATTTGGGCCATTTGGGCAATATTTGCTGGCAGGGATCATCATCATGGCGTGTTTAACCACCACGGTTGGTCTGACCGATGCATGTGCAGAATATTATCAGCAAACTTTCCGCTCACCGTTTAATCTTACCGCGACGATCGTTGTCGTGTTGACGGGTATCATTGCTAATTTTGGTTTGGATCAAATCCTCAAAGTAAGCTTGCCAGCGATCTTAATTTTGTGCCCAGTGGCGATTACTTTGGTGTTGACCGCAATGATATTGCCGACGACAAAACGTTTCAGTGCGCCCTATGTCATCATCGTATTGATTAGCTTGGTATTGGGTAGTTTAGACGCTCTGCATATTCTTGAGTTGTTACCGGAATCGTTGACGGCAATATTGAGTCAATATCTCCCTCTATTTGATGCGCACGGCAGTTGGTTCATTCCGGTATTTGCCGCAATTATGATTAGTAAGGCGCTTAATCGAGAGAGTGAGTTGTAAACATCTCGTAATCAATGCCAACTGGATAGATGCTATTTGTCATTGTGAAAGTGAATAAAAAAGCTCGTGGAAAACACGAGCTTTTTTCTGATTTAAGAGCGGTAATGGAGATTACAGTCCTTTGGCGTATTGCTTGTTGGTGGTGATCCCCGTTGCTTGTCGAATAAGCTCAAAGGCATGGGGCTGCTCGTCTTCTGCGCTATTTAGCGCATTGACAAATAACTCGACGAGCTCGACATTAGTGACGTTGTGACGTGTTTCAGTTTGAATATCACGCAAATCTACGAGCACGTCAGTAAGAAGCGTCGACAAGCGCTTGATGATCTCTAAGTTCAGTACGTTATGCTCGCCGTACACACTGTTGTGGCTGCCTTTGAGCTTTTGGATTACGTATGAAGTACCATTGAGATTGATCACCGAAGTGCGTTTGCTACAGCGCTTCAAACAGCCTTTGTTCACCTTAATCTTCTTACAGCCTTCCGTTTGCTGGAATAGGCATTGACGGCTGGTGAGCAGCGTATTTGGGTGGTAAACGTTATAGAAGGTTCTAAAGCCTTCTGGTCTCACCAACTTACGGATTTGTAAGAAGCTTAACTCGTCGGAAATAAACGCGCCGCGGGCTTGATACTGATCTTGTAAGCATTGCAAAGTGTACGAGTTGGCACTGTTCATTTGCGGCCCAGCAATCCAATCAATCCCCATTGTTTGTGCTAAGTAACCAACCCCGGAGTTGTTGGTGACAAGCAGAGTCGGGCGCACTTCCGATAAGAAGCGCTGCGCGGCTTGGTAGTCATCGCCGATCAGAACCGCTTGGAACCAAGGAATTAAGTGGGTGTTGGCTTTAAATAGTGTAATCAGAGCATCACATTCACTGGCCAGTCCCATTGGCAGCTCAAAATAGACATCGACGTCAGGGCGCACAATCGAGGCTGCATCTTGTTGATTTGAGACTAATACGGAGAGCTTAGTGACTGAGGGCTCAGCGTCACTCGCTGTGGATGCCACGATGGCTGGCACCTTGATGGTACTTTTCACCAAAGGCGCATTCGAAGGCGTGGAAACGTCAAAGTCACTAATGGCTTCTTCAACGCGATTAATGATGACAGATTTGTCGTCGTACAGTTTTTGTTTTACGGCTTTAACATCATCCACTGAACTGCATTGATAAACTTTAGAGAAGTGTGTTACCGCGTGATCTCTTGGGTTATTGATAAACATATCTCTACCAATCTCACCTTGCAAAAAGCCATTGGTAAAGTCGCGGTTAAATACGGTATAAAGTTCACGTGTATCGGTTGAAAGTACTTTGCCATCACAGTACTTATCGATCTGCTGGCGCCAGTTATCCACCACAGTATAAACGTAGTGAAACTTCTTAATTCGACCTTCCACTTTTAATGAGTAGACGCCAGCATCCGCCAGCGCTTCGAGATCATTAAAGGCAGAGTTGTCTTTCATGTTCAGTGGGTAATCACTGCCGGTTGGTGTGGTTTGGTACTGATCTCGACAAGGTTGGCTACAACGGCCACGGTTACCCGAAGCACCATTTTTGGCTGAACTCATGTAACACAGACCAGAAAAACCAATACAGTATGAACCATGAACGAACACTTCCATCAAAACATTGTGTTGATGACCAAATTGGGCAAGGTGTTTGATCTCATTAATGTTCAACTCACGAGATAAGTTTACTCGGCTAACGCCCAATTGATTGAGGAACAAAATTTGTCCTTCGTTATGGGTGTTTAACTGAGTTGACGCGTGCACATCCAGATCGGGAAAGTGACGCTTTATAATCGCACCCAAGCCGAGATCTTGAATGATCACACCATCGATTTGCGTGATGTTCAGTTCATTTAGTAAGCGCACGACCGCTGGGATCTCACTTTCAAGTAGCATGACATTCAGCGTAAGGAAGATTTTGCAATTATGCTGATGCGCTAATTCAAGCACGCCACGCAAATTATCTAAAGTCAGGTTAGTTGCTCTGTTGCGAGCGTTGAAACGATCGAGTCCACAATAAACCGCGTCAGCCCCTGCAGCAATCGCTGCTTTAATCGAATCTAAATCACCACCCGGCGCCAGAAGTTCAAATTGATCTCGTGTCACAAACTTATCTCTAGTCAGAATTACCCTAAATTGGCTTTGCATCTTACGGGTTTGAAGCAGGGAATCTAGCAAAAGTTGAGAATTGGCGTGACTTGGCACCTAGGTTAGTCGCTTTTAGTTGTATCACTAAACGGGTTTTGTCTATTCAAGCTGTTGTTTTGATTGCATATGTGTTTTTGTGCACTGGCCCGAATTTATTCGTGACTGAGCTTACTCATTTACCGCACAACGAAGAGAATACCGCCGAATTAAAGGATTATGGATCACTGATGTGATGCTGCATTGATGAATTCTGTTGTTAAGTTTGTGCGTTGGTGTGCCAGTGGTGACATCAAGTAAACACGCATTACTTGGGACGGATGAACGAGCCATGACATGTGTATTTTAGGATGATTGGATGTATTTGAATAACGGAATTAAGGCGTCATTTCTACTGACCTTACTCACGCTTGTCGGCTGTGAAAAGCAAGTGACGTTTGCGCCAAAGGAAGGCGATGAAAAACGCTATTGGGTTTATACCCACACTACGCAAGACATAGCCCAAGACTACGACACCGCGATGATCAGCGAAAGCTTAGTGCACTATCGAGTTGATGAGGTCGGTGACACACTAAAACTTCATATCACGCCTGAACACTTACAGTTCTCAGCAGGCTATTCATCTTTCTCGAGTGTCGAATTATCAAGTAGTCAGCAAAAGATGGTTCCGTTCTTTCAAGATGGTTTTGATGTTTCCTATAACATGGAAACGGGAGAGCAGATCGAGTTCAAAGGCCGTAATCAAGCGATGTGGGACGAGTTGGTTAAAAAACGTGGCGATGTCGTGCTTAACAGTTTGAAATCAACCATGAACGCACCCGGTTTATTGCAATCGCTGCCAACTAAAGTCGGTCGTCAGGTGACGCTAGATAACTTCAATGGTCGGTCAGTCACATTAACCGTGAACCAGCTGACAGAGAGCACACTGTTTGCAACAGTTTCTCTTGCGGACAAGCGTTCGGATGATAAGCAAGCGGATGACCCACAGACTCCCTCAAATTCGCACCACCAGCTTTATGGCAAATTGGAAATTGATCGTGCAACGGGATGGTTGAATAATCTTAATCTGGTGATGAATGTTCCGGTCGATGTGTATGGTGAAACCAAAGTCACTCAAATGACAGTCGCGATGCGTTCGGAAGAGCAACCTATAGGTGCCTTTAGCGATATTTTCGCTCACGCTTATTACGACGATGAGTTGTATTGGTACGATATTGAACCCATTCCTGAGGCCATCCTTGTGAAAGGGACAACAGTTGAAGCCGAAACCGGCAAAAACGAAGGTCTGCAAGACCAATTGACCCAAGACGACGTGATGCCTTACGAGCAAGGTATGTTTAATAAAGAAAACTCTCGTTCTGATGGTCAAGGATTTCGCCTCGCTTTCCCTACTCAAATTCCCCCTAATCAGGTGGTCGGCTATATCGCAATGCGCGATGTGCGCGCTTACACGAATAATGGCGATAAGATTGATCTTAAGCTTGTCACCCCCAACGCTTTGCAGTTCTTTGATGAGAACATGAATGTTAATGCCATGGTGCAGCCGATTGGTTGGAATAAAGGCGCTGAACTGAAAGAGATCAGCACATTTTCAGCCCATATTGATTACTATAAAGGGGCAATTGAATTGCACTCTTTGCCGTGGCAAGGCGGCAGCAGCCAAAGTTATCAAGTGGGCGATCTACAAGTTGCAATCAAAAAGGTGCCCGGGGCTGAGAATGAATACCGAGTGGAATATCATAATAGCGAGTACCAGTGGCTCGGTTTCACCATTGGTGGTGTTCAAGGCCAGATGGCATTTTCGCCCCCAAAAACGGGGCCAGAGTGGCTTTCTCCGGGGAGTCGTCAGTTATTCGTCCAATCAACACCGCCTGAACTGATTACTCGAACAATGAGCTTCAAATTTTCTGAAGAACCTAAAGAATTAATGTTTATTGTTCACAGTCAAAATGAAACGCCAAGCTTTTCGCAAGAAGTCGAGTTTTTGGATAGGGAGTGGTATTTGGCCAGTGCTGAGATGCCTCCGATGACGAACAATCTGAATCGTGAATATTATCCGCTAGAGAGTGACAACGTTGTAGAACAATGTACGTCAGCGTTCGATTTTCATGCCGATCATCGAGTGGCGACCGAATCGCTACAAAATGCGGTTGTCGCCTTACCAATGGAATGGGCGGCTTTATGCCAGTTCGATATTGTCAACGCACCCCAGGTGAATGGCAAGCCGCTAGAATGGAAACCGCAATCAGAAGTCGATAACGACTTACCGGGTGGACCTGTCACCATTGAACCAAACACAATAGCCTTCCAATTAATGACTCCAGATGGTGTACGACGTTATTTCTATGACATGGCGATCACTACGCGCTTTACATGCGCAGGGAAAACCAAGTGGAACCAAATGTCGCCGCCTTCTAGTCCAAAACCATGGTTGATTGATATCAGTGCAATTGAAGGATTTGATGCAAAGCAAACCGTGGCAGATTTTCTTGGGCGTTATCGAATCTTAGATCAACATGGCCAAAAACTAGTGCCGATTGATAAGCAAGGTGAGGTGCTAACAGCCAGTGATCGTTTGTTGTCTGAAATACTTTTCGCTCCGGGCTACCTAAAAATGTCAGGTTCTATATCACGGATTGAAGAAGTGATTGTGCAAGGTGAGCCATTAGAAAAGCAATTTGTTGTTCAATTCCCACCGCTGCCAAAAGGATAAGACGATGCGCCGTATTTCACTCAGTTCTATTTATCTTATGCCTTTGATGATGATTTCTACTGTATCGGCAGCGCCGATTTGGTTGGATGAAGATTGGAACATCGTTAAATCAGAGGCTCAAGCCCGTTACTATCTCGCCGAGCCACTCACTAAGGAAGAAAGCGGTTGGCCTGTAACGGTTTATTTCCAAGGCGGAGACATCGTCAATTTTAAAGGCACACTTAATAGCGGCGATATCTCGACCGGAAAATCAATTGGTGCTTATGAAATCTATTACGAGAACGGTCATCTTCTCTCGTCGGGTAGCCGCAATGCCAAAGGGCAATACGAAGGACTCACTAAATTCTATAACCAAGAAGGGGTGCTCACCGAAGAAGCAACATATGTTGCTGGCAAGGAAGAGGGTATCGGTCGACTGTTTTATCCTAATGGCGGTGTTGAAGAAGAATACACCATATTGGGCGGGAATCGTGTTGGTGAAGATGTTCACTATTATAAAGATGGTGGCGTGTGGCAAAAACATCGCTTTGTCGATGGAAAAGCCCATGGTCTGCAACGAACCTACCATCGTGATGGCACATTAAGGCAAGAGTCGACGTTCGTTATGGGTCGCCAACAAGGTGAGTACAAAAGTTACTATGAAAATGGTCAAATTTCTTATCAGGTAAGCTATCAAAATGATCAGCCGACAGGTGTGGGGCGATCTTATCACGAAGATGGATTGCTTTATTTGGAGGTAACGTACGAGCAAGGCAAAAAAAATGGCCTGGAACGCTCTTGGTATGGGCAAGAGAAGCTGCGCTCTGAGCAGCATAATGTTGATGGTAAAACACACGGTGTTGCGACTCGTTATTATGAATCCGGTAATACCAAAAGTATTGAAAATTACGAGAAGGGCCGCCGTCGCGGTAAGCAGTTGGCCTTTTATGATCAGCCTAATGCAGTGGAAAGCGAAACAGAATTTGATACGCAAGGAAATAAGATCGAAGAGACGCGTTTTGATAAGCACAGCACAAAGACGTATCACTACGTTGCTCGCTATCCGAATGAGCAACTCGTTAGTGATTTAAAAAAATACCGTAACTCTATACTCATTTCACGCGAGCAAACCAACGCGAAGAAAAAATGGCAACTAAAGGAGCAATTTAACGCGGACGGTGAATTGACGCAACGTATCGAAAAAATCAATGGTAAATATCATAACGCCTATGTGTCGTTAGATATCTATAGTGACAATATCGAAACGACGCATTATCAACATGGTGTGCGCAGTGGAGAGTATTCAGTGATTAGCCAACAAGGAAAAGTGATCGATACGGGGAGCTATTACAAAGGCAAAAAGAGTGGCGTTTGGCGACATAATTACAATGGTATAACCCGCACGGAAACGTACAATCGCAAAGGTCAACTGCATGGTGAAGTGAGTGAGGTTACTGTTAATGGCGATCGCCTGGTATGGGAGCAGTACCGAAATGGTAAGCAACATGGCCACACCGAAAACTACGCCAAAACAGGGGCTTTACTCGCAAAAGGCAATTACCTAAATGATCAGCGTGATGGTCAATGGCAGCATCAAGAAGAGTATGAGTTTGATGTTGTGATTTGGTCAGGAAAATACCAAAAGGGTAAGAAAGTGGGTAAGTGGTTCGCTCATTCAGCTGCGGGTTATGAGCTAGGTCGGCAGCAATACGATCAACAAGGACGCAAGCAAGGCACGTTCTACACCTTCGAAGAGTATGGCGCGCTTAAACGAATTGAGCGCTACAAAGACGATGAGCCAGTTGGAGAGTTTGAATACTACAATACTGATGGCAAATTGGGCCACAGCGCAAAATCAATCTTTTTGTAGTCAACGAGAGGTAAAGGTGAGAATGGCAAGGTAAACCGTGAACGCCATTTCACCCAATAAGGAGAACAGAATCGTTAAATTTCGTTCTCCTTGTTATAATAAACAGAGCGCAAATCTCCGGGTTGTAATCCCAGTGTGGTTTAGCGCTTTGTTTTGTTACCAAACTGCTTAATGCTGGTTTTCTTCGCCGTACGACGGTTCGCTTGTTTATCTCTCGGCGCGCGCTTACTCACACCCGTTGACGGTTTATCGGTGACGGGAAAGTCGGCCAGTTCTTGCAATGGTAATGGGCGTTTGGTCAGCTGACGAATCGCGGCCATATAGTCACTTTCACCATGACAAACAAGCGAGATCGCCAGACCTTTTTCACCCGCGCGTCCGGTGCGGCCGATGCGGTGTACATAGGTGGTTGGGTTCGTAGGTAGTTCAATGTTGATCACCACTGGCAATTGTTCGATATGAATTCCGCGCGCAAGTAAATCGGTGGCCACCAGAATCTGTGTTTTTTGCTGTTTGAATTCCGCTAAAATTGACTCTCGTTCCTGTTGGCTTTTGTTACCGTGTAACGCACTCACGGTTAAGCCAGCTTTGGTGAGTTTTTTGCACAGGGCATCGGCATTGTCTTTCGCGCCGATAAAGACCAGAGCTTGTTTCCAACCATGACGTTTAATCTGATCGATTAGCACATTGGCTTTACTGCCTTTGTTGACTAGATAAGCAATCTCTTCAATCTCACTGACCACGCTATTGGCTTGATTGGCTTCAATCAACGCTGGTGCATTTAACAAGCTATCCATACTGGCTTTAAGTTCTGGTAGCATCGTGGCAGAAAACAGCATGGTTTGGCGTGTTGCAGGCATGAATGCAACGATCTTTTGCACATCACTCCAGAAGCCCATATCAACTAAGCGGTCCGCTTCATCCAGCACGAGAGTGTTGACATCACGAGGATCAAATTGTTTTTCAGTCAGTAAATCGAGTAGGCGACCTGGCGTCGCGACCACAATTTCAGGGCGCAGTTGCAAAGCTTGAATTTGCACTTCCTTATCCACACCGCCACACAACACTTGGCTGCGAATCTCAAGTTTCTTCGCGACAGCCACGATAGCGTCGTTAACCTGCATAGCCAATTCACGAGTGGGTACCAAAACAATCGCCTGTGTTACTGAGCGCTGAGTTTGTACACGCTCTAAGATTGGTAAACCAAAGGCGAGTGTTTTACCACTGCCGGTTTGTGCAATGGCAAGAATGTCTTTATTGGCTAATGCCGCAGGAATGACAGAAGATTGGATCGCAGTGGCGCTGTTAAACAGTTTCGATATTACAGCGGTAAGATCGGCACCGAGATTAAGCTTGGTAAATGGCATGGTTTGTTGCTCAGGCTGTAGCATAGAGTGATGTCGTTAAATCGTGTTGGGCGCATAGGATACCAAGCAAAACGGTGATGTACATCGTTATGTCCTGCTTGGCGTAAAAACTATGCCAAGTCATCTAGCGGTTTTTCGTTGTATTAGTCACTTGTTCTTTGTTGGATTCACTTTCCTCTTTGTATCCCAAAGTACGAATATGTTGCCCGTGAATGGTGTTTTTCATTAGTTTCCACAGAGCTTCAAGAAAACGCTTGTGCAACGCATGATGACGAATATAGCGCACATGAATAAACCCATACGCCGCTGCGAAGGCAATAAGGGCCAAAATCAGTCCGTAAGTTTCGCTATTTGATAAAATATTCATATCACTCCTCGTTGTCTGTTGTCTGTTGTGGTTCGTTGAGAAATTAATGGGCGAGGTTATTCATCCATTTTCTCGATTTAAATCGGTATAAGCAGGCCGCCCATTTTACGATGGCTTCTAAAAAGAAACTGGCAAAGACATATTCTGCGGGTAGTTTTAACCACAGCGCGCAGATAGCAGCCACCGGAATGCCAAGCACCCACTGTGAAATGAGATCTTGGTAGAGACAGAACTTAACATCACCACCGGCTCTAAGTACCCCGACCACCATTACTGTTGGGATCGAACGAACAAGTATGCCGATGCATAAGATGACGAAAAAGGCGCGGGCGAGTTCAATGGTGTCGGGCGAAAGGCCAACAAACAAGTTTAAAATAGTATCGAGATTAAAATAGAGCAGTAATGACACCAACAAAGTCGCAATAACGGCAAAGAGCGCGAAGTACATGGCTTGGTAGTAAGCACGCTGGGGATCTTGAGCGCCAAGATTATTACCGACTACAACCGCAGAGGCATTAGCGATTCCGACCAGAAGACTAAGAGAAAATGCCTCTATCGGTGAGATGATCGACAGTACGGCAAGGGCTGATGTGCCGGTTTGCGCCATAATCGCGGTATAGGCGAAGACCCCCAATGCCCAAAGAAGAAAGTTGATCGTCGTGGGTAGGGCAATACTGAGGAAATGTCGATACTGCTGCCAATTTAATGTTTGTCGAGCAGATTGATATAAGCGCGAAAGTAGATGTTTTTTATGTCCCAGATAGAGCGCGAGCAATATGCTTTCAAGCAGCGTGGCGAGCGTCGTGCCGATCGCTGCGCCTGTCGCGCCTAAAGCAGGTAAACCGAATAAACCAAAGATGAGCACCCAGTTAAAACTGATATTGAGTACAATCCCAATCCCGCTAAATAAGGTAATCGTTGAGGCTTGATGCATCGATCGCAAGCCTGCGGCGACACTGACTTGATAAGCAATGAATAATAGGCTCGGGGCAGCATATAGCAAGTAATTGTGACTGACGTTAAACACATCACTTTCACGGGTGGTGAGGTGAATGACATGATGCCCCAATACACTAACGAACACGATAGAACACAGTGCAACCAGCGTAGTAATTACCCAAGATAACTGAATGCTCTGTTTGATGCCTTGTTGGTGCTTAGCGCCAAAATGTTGTGCTGCGAGCGTTGCACCACCAATCGCCACCCCGGAGAGCAGAATGGTAAAGACGAACAAGATTCGAGTCGCGATTCCTGCACCCGCTACGTCATATTCTGATAATTGCCCAAGCATCAGCACATCGATCACCCCTTTGCTTGTCAGCATGATGGTTTGTAGGGTGATCGGCAGTGCGACGGTGAGCAGCACGTTAAATAATTGGCGATCTAAATAGCACCACGCAGGATGCTGACGCAGGCGACTGAATACACGTGTAGCCAAGTTGGATTTGATTAAATTATGCATGCAAGTTTAGTCAGAGAAGTGATAGTCCATTATGTAAGAATATCCGCAATAACCAAGTCGATTATGAACGGGGATTGCGTTCACAATGTTCCTCTGAAAACGTAAAAGCGAAGTGGTGCGATTTGTTGGATATTTTAATGAGATGTTTAGTTTGTATAGCTGTTCGTTTTTTATTGTTTGGTGATATGTGGTAATGCATGGTGTTAATGGTGAATTAATAATCTGACATATTTATATATATTGACTTTTTATTCTGTTTTTACGATATTTCATGCTCTACAAATATTAACGTGAAATAAGCTATGTCTCACTCTCATGCACAGCCAGCGGACTCGGCTGTAACGAAGAAATCTTGGCAAATGCCAGATACCCTTATTCTTATATTTTTTGTTGGTATCTTTGCTGCGATTCTTACTTACTTAATCCCTGCAGGTTCTTTTGAAAGCCAGCAGGTGACATACATGGTCGATGGTGCTGAAAAGACACGTACAGTTATTGACCCTAATTCATTTGTTTATGCCACTGATGCCGCGGGTGAACTGGTTTACAACACGGTAAGCCTATTTGCTTCAGGTGGTGGCATTGGTTTAATGAACTTCCCATTTGAAGGTCTGACTTCAGGCTCTAAATGGGGCAGTGCCATTGGCGTAATTATGTTTATGCTGGTGATCGGTGGTGCGTTTGGCGTCGTAATGCGCACAGGCACGATCGATAACGGTATTTTGCGCCTGATTGATAAAACCAAAGGTAATGAATCACTATTTATCCCAGTACTATTCTTGCTGTTCTCACTCGGTGGTGCAGTATTTGGTATGGGTGAAGAAGCGGTTGCGTTTGCGATTATCATTGCACCACTGATGGTTCGCCTAGGCTACGACGGTATCACTACCGTAATGGTCACCTACATTGCAACCCAAATTGGTTTTGCGACTTCTTGGATGAACCCATTCTCAGTGGCGATTGCTCAAGGTATCGCGGGCATTCCAGTTCTTTCTGGTATGACAGTTCGTATGGGCTTATGGGCTGGCTTTACGCTTATCGGTATCGCTTTCACTATGGCATACGCTGCACGCATCAAAGCAAACCCTGAGCTTTCTTACAGCCGTCGTACTGATGCACATTTCCGTTCTCAAGAGCTTTCTGAAACCGCCTCTCGTTGGAATATCGGGGATACCTTAGTTCTGCTTACTGTTATTGCTTCTACTGCTTGGGTGGTATGGGGCGTAGTAATGCACGCATGGTACATCCCTGAAATCGCTTCTCAGTTCTTCACGATGGGCTTTGTTGTGGCGATTATTGGTACTTTGTTCCGTCTAAACGGCATGACATTGAACGACGCTGCGGCAGCCTTTAAAGAAGGCGCAAGTATCATGCTCGCGCCAGCACTACTGGTTGGTTGTGCTAAAGGTGTATTACTGCTGCTAGGTGGTGGTTCTTCAGAGGAACCAAGCGTACTAAACTCAATCCTAAATGGTGCCGGTGGCATGCTAAGTGGATTGCCTGCAGTGGCTTCTGCTTGGTTAATGTACGTGTTCCAGTCTGTGTTCAACTTCTTTGTAACCTCGGGTTCTGGCCAAGCAGCACTAACCATGCCACTACTATCGCCATTGTCTGATATTGCTGGCGTGACGCGTCAGGTAGCGGTATTGGCATTCCAGCTAGGTGACGGTTTTACGAACGTGATCGTACCAACCTCAGCGCCTCTTATGGCAACACTGGGTGTATGTCGTATCGATTGGGGTGACTGGGCGAAATTCTGCTGGCGCTTTATGCTACTATTGTTCGCCATCTCTAGCGTAGTCGTGGTAGTTGCTCAGCTAATGGGCTTCTCATAATAAACTCAAGCGAGTTTAGCAATTAGATTCGATGGCGAGATATTTATCTCGCCATTTTTTATTGTTTATTTCTAGATAAGTAAGCAAATATTTTGGAGAGACCATTTTAATGGCGACACAGTACTCAGATGACGTGATCCAAGGTCATCGTGTTATTCACACTTTAGATGTGGCTGATTTAGCGGCAGGTGAACATAAGTTTATGTTCCGTGTCGCAACCGATGCGCTTTCGCAGTGGCAACATTTACCTGTGATGGTATTCAAAGGCAAAAAGCCGGGCAAAAAAATCGTCATCACGGCGGGTGTTCATGGTGATGAATACAACGGTGTGTTAGCTGCGCAAAAAACGGCGCGTGAATTGGCAGGTAAAGAACTGGCCGGCACCGTTACGATAGTGCCGATGATCAACCTTACCGGTATGCTGAATCATAGTCGTGATTTTTATTCGGCAGACCCAGACGCTTCGCCATGTAACTTAAACCGTTTCTTCCCAGGTGATGCCAACGGTAACGAGGCGAATCGATTTATCCATGCATTGTGGCACCATTTGCTACAACCTAATGCTGACCTAGCGATTGATCTGCATACCCAAACAAGCGGAACGGTTTACCCATTGTACGTGTTTGCGGATTTCCGTTTAGAGCAGGCCATTGAGATGGCGCGCCTCACTAACCCTGATGCGATTTTAAATGATCCGGGCGATGCGGGTGTGCTTGAAACCATGTGGAACAGTAGTGGTATCCCAAGCATTACCATTGAAGTCGGCATGGGACGTTACACAGAACTGACACTGATTGCTCGTACGGTTAATGGTATTTTCAATATCCTTAAACACCATGAGCTACTGCAAGGTGAAGTAGATGCGGTGATCCCGTGTTTAGAAGGGCAAGAGATCACCAGTATTCGCGCGGAAATTGGTGGCTTTGTGATCCCACAAGTATCCATGATGGACAAAGTCGAACAAAACCAGTTAGTTGCGATTCAATACGATAATTTTGGCGATGAGCTAAAGCGTTACTATGCGCCAAATGGCGGTACCGTATTGAGCTATAACGTTGAGTCAATCCGTGCCCCGGGGTCTTTGGTAGTACGTTTAATCCATTAAGCTGCCAACTCTCGAATCTAGCTTCTCAGCTCTTAGCTCTCGATTCTTATTCTCGACTCTAGCTTCTCGATTCTTGATTCTCAGCTCTCGATTCTCAGCTCCCAAAGGTCTAAGCCATGCTTAGACCTTTGTTTTATTTGTCGATTGGTCTTTCTTTTGGTGTCACTTTGGCCAGCTCTGATAGGGTTTCAACCAAATTGATTGGCATCGGAAAAATAATGGTCGATGTTTTCTCATTGGCGATTTCCGTCAGAGTCTGCATATAACGCAATTGCAGTGCGTTGGGGGCTTCATTGAGCATTTCAGCTGCTTCTTTGAGTTTTCCTGAGGCTTCCAGTTCACCCGTAGCGTGAATCACTTTTGCCCGACGATTTCGTTCCGCTTCCGCTTGTCGTGCCAGGGCTCTAACCATGCTCTCGTTAAGATCAACGTGTTTGACTTCGACGGTCGCAATTTTGATTCCCCAGTCGTCAGTTTGTTGATCAAGAATCAACTGTAAATCCTTGTTTAGCCGATCACGCTCAGAGAGCAGTTCATCTAACTCATGTTGGCCAAGTACTGAACGAAGTGTGGTTTGGGATAGTTGGCTGGTGGCATCACTGTAGCTTTCGATATTGTTGATCGCCATTTGCGGATCGACCACACGGAAATAGACCACAGCATTGACGCGTACAGAGACGTTATCGCGCGTGATGAGATCTTGGGTGGGCACATCGAGTACGATAGTACGTAAATCAACCCGAACCATCTGTTGAATGAAAGGGATCAATATGATCAGGCCCGGGCCTTTCACTTCTTGAAATCGGCCTAAAAAGAACACCACGCCACGCTCATACTCACGCAGTACTTTGAACACTTGTGTTGCCAGTGCAAATAACAGCACCAACACCACCGCGACGGTATAAATCATCATAAGCGCCTCCTAGTCTTGTGTGCGCAGACGCTCAACCGTAAGGGTTAAGCCTGTAATGTGTTTAACGGTAACCTTGTCACCCGGTTTGAGCATGTTAGGTTCATCACTGTGTGCCGACCACAACACACCATCGAGCAGCACTCGACCTGAACCGTGGCTGAAATCATCAGTGACTACCGCAATTTTTCCAGGGAAGGCATTTGTACCAGTGGTAACGCCTTTACGGCGAATGCGTAGTAACAGTCCGATGGTGAGGACAATCAACATGACGGAAAATGCCGCAATGCCGAAAATAAGCGGAAGGGCGACTTGAAAACCGGGAATATCGCTATCCATAAGAAATATTGAACCAAGTACAAAAGCGACGACTCCGCCCAATCCGAGTACACCAAAACTAGGGCTAAATCCTTCCGCTATCATCAGTGCAATCCCAAGTAACAATAACCCCAAACCGGCGTAGTTGACGGGCATCATTTGCAAGGCATACATCGCCAACAGCAAACAGATGCCACCAAGTACCCCGGGCAAGCCGACACCCGGGTTGTAGAACTCGAGCAACAAGCCATAAATACCGATTAGCATTAAAATATAGGCAACATTGGGATTGGTGATCACCGCTAACATCTCAGCTCGCCAGTCTGGTTGGCGTAGTTGAAAGACGGGATTGCTGATGGCGAGAGTGACTTCTCGATTGTTCAGACTCACCACATGGCCATTAGCAAGGTTAACCAGCTCTTCGGGCGAATTAGCAATAAAGTCGATGACATTGAGTTCAAGCGCTTCAGTGGCATCGAGGCTTGCTGCTTCACTGACGGCTTTTTCTGCCCATTGAGCATTGCGGCCATGCAGACGAGCTAAGCCTTTTATATAAGCCTTAGCATCATTGATAACCTTTTTCTCCATCGCCGTATTGGCGGGGACTTGCTCATCATTGGTGCTCAATGGTTGTGTTTGGTCTATTTTGCTTGGTTGTTGCTCATCGGAAGTGCCCTCATCGGAAGTGGCTTCGTTGAATGAGCGTTCGTGTGATGAGGGGGCGGATGCTGCCGGTTTTTTGCTGGGCGTTTGTTCCTCCGCGCTAGGTGGCTTTACTCCGCCAAGTTGTACTGGGGTCGCTGCGCCTAAATTGGTCGCTTCGGCCATGGCCGCAATGTGGCTGGCTAATAGAATATAAGTTCCGGCACTGGCGGCGCGCGATCCTGATGGGCCAACCCAAGTTGCAATGGGGACATTGGAGGTCGTGATGGTTTGAATCACATCGCGCATGGCGCTGTCTAAGCCTCCCGGGGTGTCCATTTTCAAGATCACCAGACTAACCCCGGAAGTTTGAGCCAGTTCTATTTCGCGGCTGACATAATCGCTACTGGCCGGTCCTATCGCACCGTTGATCGGCACAATCCAAACGGTTTGAGCATTGATTAGGCTCGAGAACAATAAGCCGACACAAAATATCCATAATTTATGCATACAGCCTCCCTCGTTGAGTGGCTATTGATTAAAGTATAGATAAGATGTAATTAATGAGCAGAAACGACAGATCTGCGTAGTGTAAAGTGCTGGGTACACACAGCACTTTGTTCTATTCACAGCAATAATTCGTCGTCTGTTATGTGAGAGCGGTGGTAAACAGCTTGGTTGCTTGTTGGGCGCTCATCGGTTTGTAAAAGTAGTAGCCTTGAATTTCATCAATATTCCATTCTCGTAACTGATGGACTTGTTTCAGGCGTTCAACGCCCTCAGCAACGGTGATTAATCCCAGCTCTTGGGTCATATTCGCTAGGTTACGAACCAATATTTCCGCTCGATCGCTGGTTTCGATCTGGTCAATGTACGATTTATCGAGCTTGACTATATCGAGTGGGAATGGAATAAGCGTGCTGAATGAAGCGTAACCAGTACCAAAGTCATCTAAAGCGAGCTGTATTCCGAGCTGTTTGATTTCATTCATACGAGCAATCGTCTCAGCTTCGACACCCATCAACATGCTTTCGGTGAGTTCAACTACCAACTGGCTATCGCACAGCTCAAACTCGTCCATTACCTGCGTAAGATGATCGGTCAGGTCGGTGTGGTAGAAGTGTTTAGCACTAAGGTTAACGTGAATGGATAGCGGTGACAGACCTTGTTCTCGACGTAATTGATTGAGGTGGTGGATGAAGGCGCACGACTGGCGCAAGACGCTTTCTCCAAGCTGCACAATTAAATTGTTTTGTTCTGCTAATGGGATAAATACATCAGGGGAAACGGTACCAAGTGTCGGGTGGAACCAACGCGCTAACGCTTCGAAGCCATTTATTTGTTCACTTTTGGTGTCGATGATTGGCTGAAACAGCACTCCAATTTGCCCGCCACTAATGGCAGACTCGAGCTCTCGTGTAATTTTTAGCGCCGTTTGTGCATCTTCTGACAGCCCTTCACTCATCATGATGACTTCTTTACTCTGGTGACCATGTTCTGATTGCGCAGAATAGTAAGCAGCCTGCAGCAAATAAGCGAGTGAGTGGTGGGTAAGTTTGCGTTCTACCATCACCACTTTGCAGTTGAGGTCAATGGCAAGACCACAAATCTCTGTTTTGTTGGTCAGCGAATCGATGAGTTTATTGGCAAGGTCGAGGGCTTGCTCAGCATCAGCATCGGTGGGAATGATGGCGATAAATTCAAACTCACTAATGCGCCCAACTCGATAGTGGCTTAAGAGATCATTGAACACGCCCGTTGCGTGACGAATCGCATCATCAAATACCAAATGACCATAAATAGCAGAGACCTGTTTGAGATTTTCTATGGCAATGTACATCAACGAGAAGCGGTTCGGTTCGCTCTCGATTAACTGGGACACTTGCTTCAAAATTGTCGGGCGGTTCTTTAAACCAGAAACTGGGTCTCGACCAGAAAGTTCTTCAATCAGTGCTTGTTGTTTCTTTTGAATGCCCATGTCGTGTATAAGAAACAACAATGCATTTTGGCCATTATGTTGAATCGAAGCGGCTTCGATTTGGCAATCGACAATGTCACCATTGCGGGCGACTAATTGCGCTTCAAAACTGAGTTGGCCATTACTGAGTTGATGATAGAGCAATTCAAGGTGGTACTCATATTCGTTGGTTGAACACAGGGTTGCGAGAGATTGGCAGATTAACGCTTCTCTAGTGTAGCCAAGCAAGTCGAGTGTTTTATTATTCAAATCAATGATTTTACTCTCTAAGACCACCAGTAGGCCGACAGATTTGCTTTCATAGAGAGCGCGGTATTTTTGTTGTGTATCAAGCACTTTTCCTTCTGCGACAAGAGCGTTGGTGGTGAGTGCTTCAACTAATTGAGTCGCGCGATCCAACTCATCGGCTTTACCGCTGCTTTGGTCACTAAGTTGGTATTTATCAAACAGCAGGTTAATGCCTTTTTCGAAGGTATTAAATCGTGTCGCGACGCCTTTTTTAAAAAAGACAAATGAGCCCCCCGCAATGACAGTGGTACTTAAACCGACCGCCATAAATAAATAGGCAAAAAGCGAACTACTGCGGTGAAAATGTTCGCGAGGGGCTTTGGTCACTAGAAAGGCGACGGGTGAACTGTCGTTACTACTCAATGGAGACCATTGAACGATGCTATCTCCTTGGCGCAAGATCATCGTTGTCGCCTTGTTGACTTGCGCTGAACGTTCCATATCGTCAGGCAGTGAGAGTGCTAATCTATTTTGAGCACTTAAAATAGATTGGAACTCTCCCGGAAAGCGCTTGGTAAGATTTTTGCCCCACACCAGCCAACCTACTGATGGTTTGGTCGCTTCACTGTTGCGTATCGGTGTGACGCTGACCGCCCACACTTCGTTATCCACGCGAAATAGGTCAGCGATGCTGTTAGCATAAGCATTATGGGTATTATGTGAACTCGCAATGTGTTTTTTTATCGATTGTTGGCTCATTAGCGTGCTAACCAAGCAGAGTGCGTGATTAGGGTCATTTTTTCGGGATAAGTGTTCAATCACGTCACCTTCTAAGGTGACGAAAACCATCAAATCCAATGCTAATGTATTAAGAGTATCAAGATACAAATTGCGAGAACGAAAGGTTTGTGTATCGCCATCTTGTAGCAATTGATAGGTTTCGTCCCAGTTAGCCCAGTCATAAGAGTGCTCTTGCTGGTCTGCAATCATGATATTGATGACAGACTTTGCTTGGTCGCTGGCGCGTGTCATTTCCATATTTTCTAGCTCATTGAGGCTATATAGAAAAAACGAGCGACTAATGAAAATAAAACTAATGACCATGCCGATCATTCCAAGACAAAAATAAAGGGTCGTTTTATAGCGTAACTTTGACTGGATGAAACGGAACGTGGTCATGTAACAAATTTCTTTTATCGTTATGATTAATGTGATTTTGGTTCGAATTCTATATCGTAACTTTGATGTGTGTCCAAAGAACTCTCGATAAAATAACTGGTCGGAGCATCTCGTTTTCGAGATTGCTTTAAGAAATGATTAGAATTGATGAGAAATGGCGAGTAACATCAATAAGATACTATCTAAGGTGCATGTAAAGCGCTGATGATATCTATTACGCTCTTTTGCGGTCAGTAATGACTCGCGATAGCAAATTTTCGGGATGCAGTATGTTTATTGTTCAGCGACTAATTAAGTTGGCGGTTATAACGTCAATATTTTTAACGATCTTTGATCTAATTTCGTATGGTGAGGTGACTTGGGTCTATCGACTGTTTGGTCTTTCATAGCCAATTCATTCGGTGGTACGCGCTTGTCAAAGTTAGTCATACTCCGTTCAATTGAGGACACCGCTGAGTGTCCTGAATTGCCTAAGCCATTCAAATTGTCTTCTATTTCAACGAAACAAAGAGCGGTTTCATTTGTGCTCTTATCTTTCTCCTACCGTCGCTTTCTCTGGCATAACGTTGTCCTACAGCAATAAACGTGCTTACAAAGCATTATTGAGTTCGGAATTAATGACGGTTGCTTCTGTTACGTGAGCATGCTTTGCCTGTGCAAAATGTTGCCTAGTTCAAATATTGATGATTGTGACGTCGTATATGCTTGGATGACTTTGTTATAGTCCTCGCAAATCAGACTCTTAGATAGAAAGGATGTTATGAAAAAGCACTGTGGTACTTTCTTTACGTCATTGTCGTTACTCGTTTCGGCAAATGTGATGGCGTACGATCTCAGCATGGAATTTTTTGAAGGTGAAGAACTGGCTGCGATTAAACAAGCCGAAACTTCCAATGATCCCGACGTATTGAGATTGGCAGCCGAGTTGCTGATTGGTGACTCGATGATGCAAGAAAACGTAGATCGCGGTTATCAATACCTACAAACCGCTGCTGAAGCGGGTTCACATCAAGCTGCGATATCGCTAGCAGACTATTATTACGATGAAGAAGAATATCAGCAGTCACTTGCTTGGTATCACAAAGCTGAGGCCAGTAACGATCCTTATGTGCTATACAGCTTAGGTGTGATGTACTTTGATGGTGAAGGTACGCCTGCCGATATGGCAAAAGGTAATGAGTATTATCTTGCTGCCGCAAAAGCGGGTTATTCAGATGCGATGTATCAATTGGCCTTTTCCTATAATGATGGTGATGGCATCAAACAGGATTACACCAAAGCGGCGTATTGGTTTGAACAGTCGGCTAACTTAGGTGACGAGAGTGCGATGTATAACCTCGGTATTTCTTACTTAAATGGCGAGGGAGTAGAGAAGAGTTGTAGCAAAGCGATGGCATTGTTCAATGAGGCTATTGAGCAAGCTGACCACACACTTTCTTTAGCAAAAATGGGCGACATCAATTCTTATGACGAATACAAGAAACCGTGTGGTTTCAAGACGCTAGATTTTAAAAAGTCATTTGAGTACTACCAACAAGCTGCGTTACAGGGTGACGGATACAGTCAATACTCAGTCGGTTATGCTTACCGTAATGGAACGGGAACGTGGAGCGATTTTACGAAAGCACTCGCTTGGTTTGAAGTGGCGGTTGAATATGGTTATAGCGATGCGGTTAAGGATGTCAGAGAAGTGAAATCTCAGATGTCTGCAAGCAAAATTGCTGAAGCAGAAAAACTACGTGATTCATTGCTCGATGAGATTTGGTAAAAGAGTCGACTTTTTCTTCTCAAGATAATTAAAGCGCGGTGAATCCGCGCTTTTTTATACCCAACACCCGGTAGAATAAGGCTAAGGTCATTATTAGGATATTAAATAACACGAATTTTATAAGTTAATAGCCGTCTAGTGTGTTTAACTATTTGCACCCGATAGGACCTAATTAAGATCGACTGCGAAGGGGCGGTCTTTGTCGATGAAAAAGAGACATAGGTTTTCCCTCCACCTCAACAACAAGTCCTCAAATATCAGGATTCCTTAAAAGCCTTCCCACTACGTAAAATCTCAGGCAGTGTCGGTACGGCCGACAAGTCGATTTTTTAATAATGAAAAAAAGTGTTGATTAAACGACCGCTTTAAATCGATTGACGTGGGTTTGCCGTGCTATTGATATTATTTATATCTAAAGATAAATAATGTTTATCATATTTATTTCTGCGATTAATTAAAAATAATTAATCGTATCGATTAATGGTTGTTTTTGTTGGTCTGTTTTTGTTCGAAATTTAATCGAGAACCATAAAGCATATTTTCATGAAATTTCCAAATGGCATTAAATTAAATAACTTATGACTATCTTGATAGATGTTTACAATAAATTAATAATAATGGTGTTTTGCTTGATGTTAATGTTTGTTCTGTCAGTAAGATTCATTGATTCTGTGGTTTGTGATCTGTAGCCGGTTGTGTAGTTGTTATTTTTATAACTGTGTATCTAAATGAATAATTTTTCGGTCAATTTCATAATTATGATTGGCATCCAGTTTTGATATTTACCTAGTTGTGAGTTAAATGCCGCTCTGATATTTTTCGCCTAAAATAATACTAAAGTTTAATGAGCCAAATTTAATGAAAATAAAAACACTTAGCATCTTCGTCAGTGCTGCTTTGCTTTCAGGCTGTACTAGCATGATACAAAAAAATGATTTTGATAGTTTTAATTCAAAGATGAATACCGGTGATTATTCTGGAGCCTCTCAAGTTGCATTAGACCATGCTGGTTATGATCAAGAAACAGGTCAAACTGATGACTTACTATGGACACTTCAAGCAGGCGCTACGCTAAATTACGCCGGCCAATACGAGCTATCAACTAAGTTGCTTGATTCAACAGAAAACATGATGAAAAGTGAAGATACAGAAGGAGCAGTATCTGAAACCGCTGAGTTGGTGGGATCTATCGCAGGCAACGATGCGATGCTTGATTATGAACAAGCTCAATATGACGGCGTAATGACAAACACAATCAAAGCATGGAATTTTCTGGCGCAGAATGACTATCAAAATGCGCGTGTAGAACTTAACCGTGCAGAAGAGCGCCAGCGCCGTGCTGCTCAACATTTTGCCGATGAAATTAAAAAGCGAAAGGCAGAGTTAAAAGAAGAAGCAGGTGACTCTGGCGCATTGGTTAAGCAAAGTGTCGAGTCTGAACAAACCAAAATTGCTCTTGCAAAGGCTGGCATCGAGCAAGGTCAATGGAAGCCATATCAAGGTTATGTGAACCCGTTTACCACCTACAGTTACGGCTTGCAGCTAATGCTGACAGGTAAAAACAAGTCGGACTTCCAAAAGGCTGCTGATTCATTTAAACGTGTCTATTCAATGACAAACTCTCAAGTGGCTAAAAACGATTATGAATTAGCCCGTTCACTAGCAAGAAGTAATAATACGAAGAAGCTTGATAACAAAGTTTGGATTATATTTGAAAATGGTCAATCTGTCGTAAAAGAAGAGAAGCGTGTTGACTTGCCAATATTCTTGCTTTCAAACGATGTGGCATATTCAGGTATTGCACTTCCGACCTTAAAAGAGCGCGGTACGTCATATGAAAACATTCTAGTTAATACTTCGAATACAGAAACGATTGCAGATATGGACAAAATTATTGGCGCAGAGTTTGATCAAGAATTTCCATATATTCTCGCTCGTGAAGTGACTCGCGCAACGGTTAAAACTATCGCTCAGAAACAAATTAAAGATGAAAATGAAGTGTTAGGTAACGTATTTGCTGTTTTACAAATGGCGACTACAGGGGCGGATATTCGCTCTTTCTCAGCACTACCAAGTGAATATCAAGCCACGCGTATTGAGGCCAAAGATCGTAAAGTGACCATTCAAGCGGGGAACTACACTATCCCGGTAGAATTAGCGAAAGAATCGAAAGCTCACATCATTTATGTGAAATCAGTATCTCCGGTTATAGAGCCAACGATCAAAGTTGTAAATATTTAAGAGGCAAAAATGAATAAACTCGCTCTAGCTTTAGCAATCACGGCATCAACTTTGGTCGGTTGTAAAACCACCACAACGTATATTGATGCTGCAGATACACAAACCAATGTCGTTGCTGCGTTATCTTATGCTGACTTTAATAAAGCGGCATCTGAAATGGCGAACGAAATTATTAGCAGCAAATTGATGACTCACCCACAAGCGGATGTTGGTGGGAGATATATCATTTATGTGAATGATATTGAAAATGACACGATGCAACGTCTAGACACCGATCAATTAACAAAGTCATTGCGTGTTGAGTTATTGCAATCAGGTAAGTTTCTGGTGACGACAGCATTTGGTGAAGATGATGCGACGAAAAAGATGCGTGATCTCAAAGATTTCAAAATGGTTAAGCAGTCTAGCGTGAAAGGCGATAATCAAGTTCTAGCACCTGATTTTAGCCTTTCAGGTAAAATTCTTCAGCGTAATGCTTCTTTAGATAATGGAGACACTCGCATTGAGTACTACTTCCAAATGTCGATGACCAATATTGAAAATGGTCTTGCGTATTGGGAAGGAGAGAGAGTGGTAGGTAAAGTAGCCGACGGCGATAGCGTTAGCTGGTAATAAGTTCAATGGGCAGCATCGCTGCCCATTATTTATATGAGAAAAAAAATGAAATTAAATAAATTACTAGCTGCTATGCTAATTTCGGGATTTTCACTGCAATTATCGGCGTCAGAGGCTCCATCACAATTACCAAAGGAGCCTGAAGTGTCTCAAGAGGTGATCGGTCAACAGTCGGATCAAGATGTTGTGAAGGCAGAGGCTGAAGCGGACACATTGGACTTGGTTGAAAGTAAGTTAGAAACATACGTTGGGAACGTAAAAGCAAGTTTAGAGAAGCAAGGCAAACAACATAAGGTTTTTGTTTTTTCGGGCACGGCTGATTTGATGGTTGATATCAATGATCCCAACTGGTCTAAAAAACGTGAACGAGCTTTGGAAGAAGCAGCGTTTAATGCACGTAAAGAATACTTAGAAACATTAAATACCAGCGTTGAAAACAGCACGATTTCAACGTTGTCATACAGTAACGGTTTACCAGTTCCAACGGTGAATGATTTTAAAACTGACGACCAAGTTGCGAGTTTCATTGATAAGATACTCGCAGTTCTTGATGGTAAACTGGATAAAGAATTGCAAGAAATGGGCATAGACCCTGAGCAATATAATGCAGCGCCACCGCATATTAAACGCGACCTATACAAACAATCGGTTGTTGATCAAACTGAACGCTCATCATACGGTGATCTAGCTGGCATGATGGTAGTCAAAGTTTTTGAAGAGGTTCGAGATTCCGGACAAGGTACGATAGGCGTAGTGATGGTTCTATCGGCTAATAAGCGCGACCAAGTGCGTGCCATGATTGAGTCGGATGGGCAGGTTCAAGCCCAAACTGATAAAATGAATACCAAATTTAGCAATATTCATGCGATGCTTTCCGCGCAAAAAGAGAGCTTGTATTTAAAATCGGGCACTCAGATTATTTATGACGCTGAAGGTTACCCAATGATTATCGCTTACGGTCAATCGGGTGTAACGTACTCAAACTCATCTGCGAAGAAAAAGATTGAGCGAAAAGTTGCGCAAAAATTTGCGACTAACAATGCATGGGCTAATTTGGCACGAACTTACAATCTAAGCGGTGATTTTAAAGAAACCTCGTCAACTCAAAACCAAGTCAGTGAAAGTGAAAAGTTTGAATTGATTGTAGACTCAGTCCGTCAAACGTCTAGCGGCCTAACTGAAAACTTGATTGAACAGCTAAATGAACGTACAGCGATGACGTCATCAATTCAAAACATGACTGGTGTGAGTCCCGAATTAGAATGGCGTCGCAAGCATCCTATTACAGGCCATGAAATGGTGGGTACGGTTCTGGTGTGGCATCCAAAGAAAGTGACTAATGCGGTTAATCTTGCTAGCGGAAAAAGCGAAGCGCAACTAGACATGGAAGTTGCAGAGCCAAGTGATTCGGTAAACTCCGCTGAATCAGAAGATATGTTTGATGCGGCGGATTTCTAAATGAAATTTAAATCGATTCTAGCCGTGTCGTTATGCTGTGTTGCATCAATGGTAAATGCAAGCAGCTATGAAACGGTTATCACCACAGGGCAAGGGGACACCCTCGATCAAGCGATTGATCAAGGGTTGCGCCGTGCGATAGAGCAGGTGTCGGGTGTCTCTATTGACAGTGCGCGAATTTCTACCACTACATACAGTTCTAACAACGAAGGTAGTGACGCTAAGGAAGCTATGATCGATGGTACACACATGTCTGCCAAGGGCGATGTTAAGTATCGGGTGCTTACCGAAAAGTGCTTGAATGATTTTTGTAATGTTCGATTAGAAGTTAATGTAAAAGTTGATCCTAAGGATAAGATCAAAGATCTTAATGCGAATCGTAGAACAATAGCGATTGGAGATTTCACTGGTCCCAAAGGGGCGACAATCACCAATAAAGTGAAAGACCTTTTGGTACAAGATCGTAAGTTTAAAGTTCTCAACGATAAGTCTGATCCGGCATTGCAATACCTAGTTACTGGTAAGGTTGTAAGCGCTAATACACACAAGCGTGTTGTAGATAATTCACGAACGGTCGAGCTAACGGGTGAGCATATTAAAGACGTTAAAACCTATTACAACACTGATGTGGTTATCGAGTTTCAGATCTTTGATGTCATGCACAATCAGATTAAATGGTCTGCAACGGTACCAACGACGTCTAGTCGGAACAACTTGTCGCTCTTAGTTGATATTGCATCTAAGAAAGTATTCAACCAACTCAAAGATAATATTTATCCTTTGGTTGTATTGGTTGGAGACAATGGCTCGATCGTGCTTAACTCTGGTGGCGAAACGGTTAAGCAAGGTGAGTACTTTGATGTTTTCACATTAGGAGAGAAGTTTGTAGACCCTATCACTAAAGAAAGCCTGGGTCGTGATGAAACGAAGGTGGCAACGGTAAAGGTGACTAAGGTTTTACCTAAGCTTGCCTATGTCAAAGTGATTAAAGGCGATAGCTCAGCGCTAAAATCAAACAGCATTGCGCGTAAATCAACTTATCGCCCTGCAGTAAAGAAAGTAAGTACAAAAGCACCAGCTAAAGTTGAAAAGGAAAAATCAGTTGGTATTATTCTTTAGATTCTTGATAGTGACTTAATTAAGCAAAAGCCCGGCATCATATGCGGGGCTTTTTTATCTGGTTTTAAGGAAGGTCAAACACTAGAGCGGTAACGGTCTGATCGCTTTGATTGATTAAATCCAGGCTGTTCTCTTCTACAATTTTTGCACCATCGCCGGGGCATAGCGTGACATCGTTAACAGTCAATTGCCCATGCACTAACTGAATATAGGTCCGTCGCCCATGAGCAATCGGCATGGTGAGCTCTCGCCTAGCAGGCAATATCAATTGGTGTAGTGTGGCATCTTGTTTAATTTGCAGCGCGCCATTGCCGCCATCAGGTGTTGCGATAGTGGTTAATCCTTCTCGTTGACCAAAGTCTCTTTGTTGATAGCGAGGCCCTCCCCCTAATACGTTTGGCTCTATCCAAATTTGCAGTAGTTTAAGCTCTTCTTCATGTGAAGCGTTGAATTCGCTGTGGTAAATGCCTTTACCGGCGGACATAAGCTGAAATTCACCGACTGGAAGGCGCTGTTGATGACCAGCGCTATCTTGATGCGCTATCGAACCTTGAGTAATAAAGGTAATGATTTCCATATCTTTATGCGGATGGGTGTCAAAGCCAGCACCTGGTGCAATGACATCATCATTGATCACTCGTAAGGCTGAAAAACCCATCTGTAGCGGATCATAATACTGACCAAAAGAAAATGAATGTTTGCTGTCGAGCCAACCAATATTGGCGTGGCCTCGCTCATCTGCGTGTCTAATCTCAATCATACTTATCTCCTTAATCGCTTCATCACGCAAAACTCATGGCAAGTTAATATCCAATTGCTCTTGTAGTGAACAAAGTGTAAAGCGTTTATTTAACGGAATTAATGTCTGAGAATTGGTAAAGATGGTCAAAATAATTGAATGATTTCTATAGGCGTCTTCTTAAGTGACTGGCTGCTTGGTTTTAGCGAGTTCTTTCGAAATCTTCGAGTGAGAAGTCGAGCCCTCCTAGCCAAAAATCGGCATCTAACTGCTTGGACAATACATACTCTTTGTCGCCGATTTCTAAGGTGACTAGGTAAAGACCAGCGATGAGCCCTTCAACTACGTAGAATCCATCCGCCTCAACAACACTGGAGTATTCCTCAAGTTTGTTTAAGTGCTTAAAATAGATAAAGGCTTTGTCGTTAATATCAGCCTTTATAAAACCATCGGCGCCAAACGAATTGATGAGCGTAACAACCACTTCTGTTGTGGCAATTTCCCGAGTATTAAGAAAAATTGGATTTTGCTCTGGGCTAAGGCTTAGATCGAGTGATCCTTCGTCAATTTTCAATGTCAGCTCTTTTCTCGCGGGAATTCGCTCAAATGTGAATTCGCCATTTTGATTGGTTGTGGCATGTTGACTAAGCAGTTGTAACTTTACATCGGCAATAGGGGAGCCATTTTGGTCGACAACTTTACCTTTGACAGCCGCGTAACTATATTCATCCCAACCGACTAAGTGAGTCGTTTCACTGTCGAAATTTGTCATTGCACCAAATTCGGCGGTAAGTTGAAAGCGATAGCTTTCTTGGTCACCGTCGAGCGTCAAATGAAGGTTATGGTTTATATCTGCACTATAAGAGGCATGTGCGGTTAGATCATCATCTTGGTGGTTGAGTTGTAGACTTGTGGACACTTGTTGAAATAGAGAAAAGGGGTTCAACCAGCAATTGGAACAATTTTTCCTCAGGCGCGCGGAACTGCGGTAGTAATCACCGTATTCATCCAGCTCAGTATTGATGGCCCAAGAGGTGTCAGACAAACTACTTTTTGTCAGCTCTACCTTGTGGAGTGTACTACTTCGATGATTGGTGCGAGAGTAATCATAGTTAGCCGCATACGAGAGGTAGAGGCTCGGAGACAGTTGACGTCGGAGTGTGGGATTAAGTTCAAAGGCGTTGTCATCTATGGTCGCTCTTGAAGTAAAGCTAAAATGTCGGGTCGATAAACTATAGTCAAGTTGGTGGTATTCAAGTTCATCAGCATCGAAGTTATCTGCTTTATTTAAATCAAGCGTCAATGATTGAGATTTTGAAAGTAGCACATCAAAGCGAGTAGGGAATCGGTCTAGTTCCGCTATCCAACCAAATCGTGTAGAAAGCCAGTGGGTAGGGAGAAGCTGGGCTTGCACACCACTGTAGGTTTCATCTTCAATATGGAATAGGCTTATGCCCAGTGTGCCGTAATTGGTTAGGCCATAATCAAGAGAGACGACACCTGCTTGGGTCTCGTCGTTTCCGTAAGCAAACTTAGTTGCCCACTCACCTTTAGGCAAAAAATCGCTGTCGATACCCGCGACAGTGATCTCTTCTTCAGACCATAAGCCTTCACCAAGATAGTAGCGAAAGGTGACAGTATCGCCGGGAGAGATATTTTGCTCGTCTATCGTAAATCGACCGAATGAATCGGAGAGATAACTATTGCGATAGATACCATTGACGAGGACATCGACTTCGATGTTTGGCTTAGTGCTATTTTCCAACTGTAAGTTGCCAAATCCCGGCTGTTGGACACGGTTGGTATAGTAGAGGCCGTGTTCGAGGCTTTGGTTATTGATGAAGGTGTCACCATCAAGAAGAATGTGGCCCAACTCTAGTCGCCCAGAGCCTTGGTTTGTGCTGACCGCGATGTTGTAATAGCTAATTGGATCTTCTAGTTTAGAATCTATCGACAGTTGTGAGAGTGAATTTTCCGTACTGAAAAGAATGTCAGCCAGTGCTGATAACTCAACATGCTGATCATTTGAGTCATAGTCTGTTGATACTGCCAAGCGAGAAGCGAGCCCAACGTCACTATTTGCAGGTATGACAGTCTGCGCATGCCGCGACTCTGCCTCGAGTGCTTTATCTCGTATTGATTTTTTTAACTTCGAGATATCTTTTTCAAGTTCTGAAAGACTTTTAAAACTCTTATCGATGTAAAGCTTGTAATCATCCAAAACCCACTTGGTGGTAATGGGTAAGCATTGAGGCAGAGAATCCCAATGAACAAAGGTATTTCCCTCAAATTCCACCGTTTCAATTGCGGTTTGTGCATTTGGTTCTGAATAGCAAGTTTTTTGGTTTAGATCGACAGAATAGGAGGGCAACTCACGCGCAAGATCATGGGGTAGGAAAAATTCGCATTCGCCACCGCTACAGTCACCGTTCATCTCAAGTAAATACATAGCCAGATTTTCAATACTTAGATACGGTTGCTCATCGAAATCCATCATTACACGATAAAAATTCTCGCTAGTATCAGCTAAGCGAATTTCGATATGCGCAGTGAAGAGATCTTGGGCAAAACCTTTAGAGCTAGCTCCTGATAAGAGAGCTAGCCAAAGTGGCAGCAGCCATTTAGACATTACTTGTAGCTCAAAGCTGGCTATTTAGTGCACTGAAATAACCTTTGGTCGTCTTGTCTTATCGTCAGTGTTTCCCCATTTTTCTTAGCCAAGCGCATGGTACTTTCTCTCAGCAATACGATTTTTCGAGCATCAGTGACATCGCTTTCAATCCAAGCGCTAAACTGAAATTTTCCTTGGTTTACGATAGTCAACTGAGATGGATTACAGTCAAACTCCATTTTTTGTATCGGCGTGCCTTTGGCTTGATAAAGTGGGATAAAAGTGTGAACGTTAAATTGAATATCGATACTTGAGTCGGCGCTTTCATCCGCGCTATTTTTTTGGCTAGGTACTGTAGTGGTTGGGCTAAACTGCAAATAGGTACGGTACTCACCATCTGGGAGTGAATCCGGGATAGCAGGAATTTGTATACGAATGGTGCGGCGTTGATTAGGTTTAAGGCTACGAATAACTGGAGGAGAGAGACGTACCTTTGATGAGATATCTTCAATAGTTTGTACATTAGGGTTGTTACGCGTTACATCGTTGCTTGCAATAGGTTTATAAACGGAATTAATTTCAACCCGTAGCGCTTCGTTACCGGTATTTTCAATGATCACCTGCTCGGTGACGGTTTTAGAACCATCGATAACAATCCGAGTAGGGGCGATAAGCAGTTGAGCGTAACTTTGAAATGAGAGTAACAAACAGGCTATGACGAAAGAATGCTTCATAAATAATCGATCTCAATGGGAATTGAATTGGAATAGGTGCCGGGAGAATGATTGGATTGCACAGTCGCTTTTGCGCCAATACAAAGTAAATCAGTAATTCCCGTATTTTTAACGGTGGCAATTCCTGCACTTGATAGGCCACAACCGAATATAAACTGGTTAATCGATATTTTTTCATTACCACGAGCAATGGTTTGGTCGCTAGGCAAAGAAATTTGGATCTTCTTACCTTTTTTACCTTTGATATAAAAACGAAACACATCGGTTTGATTTATTCTTGGGTGTGAGGTGATTTGTTGATGCGAACCAGAAACCAATTGTTGAGAAAATCGTAGTTGATTATTTTCTGTCACCACTGAAAGGGTGGTATCGCAATATGCGTTTGACGAAAATAGAATGAGTAATACGAATGAGCGTGAATTAAACATAATAAATAGAGGGAGGCGATGATTGCTCTCCCTCAAAAATACTTGATTACTGGTAAGTAACAGCAACGTCTACTTGTGCAGAGTATTCACCAGGACTTAGTGTTTTTCCAGCTACACCAACCGTGCCACCGACATTAAGAACGGCTGCACCACCAGTTAATGTAAGGGCATCAAGATTACTAAAGGTTAATACTAGCTTGTTACCCGCGTTATCTAGTTCAACAGTATTACCACCGTTAACTAGTACATCAACGATTGAACCAGCTTCGCCAGTAACGTCGAATGCTGCAGCTTTAGGATCTGTATGTGCAATAGTCTGGTCTTGAGTTTCCGTAGAGAAAATAGTACCAAAATCTAATGCCTTAGTATTAACCAAGGTTAATGGTTGTTTTACATTTAGCGTGATATCGAGTTTTTCTGTTAAAGCTGATGCTTGGAATGCTGAAAGTGCTAATGCTGAAGCTACCACTACTTTTACTAAGTTTTTCATAATAATTCCTTGTTTATTGTGTGGGCTTTTGTTTTTTTTCAATCTAGTTGCTCTGCCTAAAAGTGGAAAATAAAATAGAGGCAGATTGCAAAATTAATACAAAAGCATTAATCAACCGTTAGTAAATAATAACGATTGGTGTTATTTGATTGCTAACCTACTTGATGGAATTATT
Source organism: Vibrio scophthalmi LMG 19158 (assembly GCF_000222585.1). Taxonomy (GTDB): domain Bacteria; phylum Pseudomonadota; class Gammaproteobacteria; order Enterobacterales; family Vibrionaceae; genus Vibrio; species Vibrio scophthalmi. The sequence continues at coordinate 77,444 of NZ_AFWE01000029.1, forward strand.
TCTATCAATTAATTAGAGTAATATGTGCCTGATAAGTGCGAGCTGGTGCAAATAGTTTTACATAAGTATCAATAATGAAACTTGGATTTAATTTGGAGTGTTAAATAATTGAGACGACAAAAGCCATTGTTTGAACTGTGGTTTTTAGTGGGGCGAGCCAATTAATTAGCGCAATGGTTAGTTGGTGTTGCAGTTTTATGTGACATTATGCAATATTACATTCAGCATTGTATTGGCCTTATTTAAATAAGGCGTGAATAAATCAGAATTGGATGCGTTTTGAATGGTTTTGCTTTTGTGGTTAATTTTTGATGAGGTTGAGAGCTGCTCATTATATGTTGTTTGTTAGTCATGCGCTTAAATAAGGCTACTGCGTAACTATATTTTAAGACAAAAATATATCAAACAAGCTGTTGGGATTTAGACAGCATCTTTTCAGTTAGATGCTGCCTTTACCAGGTGGGAGTCGGTTGAGTTTACTAAAATACGAAATTTACCATGATCGTGTAGAGGTTGGCGTTAGGCTTAGTAGGAACATCGATAAATGCACCATCGCCACCGTTTTCAGTATCGAAATATTGCCATTCAGCATTTAACGACAAATTGTACCTTAAATCATATCTAACGCCGGTTGTAACGCTTTCACCTTCTCTGGTTCGCTTGCCATTATCGCTTTCTTCACTGTATTGCTGTCCATAAACAAGATAGGGTGTGAATGCATCGAAACGATGCTGCAATGCAGAGTACCAAGCGGAAGTACGGTCATTTTTTTGTAATTCAGCGCTTAATGTCGTCGGGCCAAATTCGTATTCAGCACCCAAAGAATAAAGCTCTATACTGTTGTTGTGTGATTCCAATACTCTCATTAGATTGGGAATGCCCGCAGGCACATTTAATAGTGTGACACGCTGATCATATCGCGAATTGAGATACGAAGCATTCAAACGATAATTATCACCTGAAAGTTGAGCATTGATCCCGAACATACGCTTGGTATCAAGTTCAAGGAAAGTATCCTGATTAAGATGAACTTCTTTTTCATCCTTGAGGCCATAAAAAGGGGTAATGGCAAGGGTCTTTTCATCATCAATATCGACATTCCAGGTTAAGCTAAATCCTTGGTAGGCGGTAATACCAAGAATACTGTTGTAAACCTCGGTTGGTGGACGAGCCATGGTATAAGCATGACCGACGTAATAATATTCAGAGTAGAGAAATAGAGGGATCCTCAGTTGCCCAGCTCGGACTAACAGATCCTTGTATTGGTAGCCAAGATAAGCCCATTCAAGCTCTGGTTCACTCCAATGGTCTTGTGGACGTTTCACTACTTGAGCTGAAACATGTAACGCATTGAAATAACCGTCAAGTTGTAGGCCAAAGGTAGTATCACAGTCAAAGCAGCTATGATCAGCCACCTCCACGTGAGTGATAAGCGGTGTATCGTTGTCGCTTTTCGACCATGAAGTAGAACCAAAGCCACTAAGCAGAATATTTTCGCTAATTTCAATATTGGCGAAGACAGGCAAAGACGTCGTTAATAAAGCGAGAGTTAGCAGTTTATTATTCATTATTATTTTACCTCTTCGACAACAAACAGCACCGTTGCATCATCTGGGAGATGATTCAGTGGTGCGTAGCCAATACGATTTGATTTTTCCTCCATCCATTGTACCAATGCAGATACGTCAGCTGTTGTCATCTCTTTAGGAGGACGAGCTTTCCCGGAAAAAGAGAGTGAGGCCCAATGTGCATTCATTTGTGCAGTGTTTTTACCAAGAAGAGATTGATAAAACTCGGCGCGTTCAGTGCTTGCTTCTGGCCAATCAGATAGCTCAACTTTTTTGCCTTCTAAGCGTTTGGTTTTTCCGCGGTAAAGCTTGCGGGCTTTACTAACCGATAGGGGGGTAAACTCTTGCTCGAGTGTGAATATAGCGTATTGTTCTGCGCCCATTGCAATACTGTTCACGGAGATAAAAAGGCACAATATCGCCACCAAACAACAACCACAGTGGAGCGGGCTATAACGACGTCGAAGTGCCTTATTTTGGTTGAACATAACAAGTTACTCTTTAGATAATACTTTCAATTTTTTCAATGAGGTTGTCTTTGCGGACTGGTTTTGCCACATAGGCATCCATTCCTGAATCGAAACAACGTTGAATATCGTCGTCAATCACGCTGGCAGTAAGCGCGATGATTGGGGTTTTAGTTAAGCCGAGGTTAGCTTCATGTTGTCGGATTTCTTTGGTCGCTTCAAATCCGTCTTTTACGGGCATCATGCAATCCATCAAAATGACATCAAAACTGCTGTCTTCACTATACATATCAATGGCGATTTGACCATTTTCGGCGATAGCATAGTGAAATCCGGCTTTGTCGAGCATGAGTGAGGCGACTTTTTGGTTAACACGATTATCTTCAACCAGCAAAATTCGTTCATGCCGACTAACAGCTTTAGGCGTATCTGGATGGTCAGCTTTAACATTAACGCTCTGTTTTTCATCAGAGGCAGGATGATGTGCAGCGGAACTGATTGAAGGGGAGGCATCTTGTAGCTGTGCCGTGATATTCGTAACGTCGACAGTCTCAATCAGATTAAATATTTTTTCTTGTAATACATTGGCTCTAAATGGTTTGGCGATGTAGTCATCCATACCGACATCGAAACAACGCTGTACATCATCATCAATAACACTCGCGGTAAGAGCGATAATAGGAATACGGCGGTTAAGGTGTCGTTCAAGCTTGCGCAGTTCCGTTGTTGCCGCAAAACCATCCATGATTGGCATCATACAATCCATCAAGATCAGTGCGTATCTATCAGGTGTCGCGCGGTACATATCGACCGCTTCTTGGCCGTCATTCGCAATATCGAACTCCAACCCCGCTTTGACCAAATGCAGCCCTGCAATCTTTTGGTTAACACTGTTATCTTCGACGACTAATACTCGTTGGGGAGCGGTCGTCGTGGCGGGATGGTGGCGCGGCATGTTGTCATTGGCGTTAGACTGCATTTGGCACTGTTCTAACTTACGCATAAGGCGCTGGCCATAAAAAGGCTGGGTGACAATAGTAGTAACAGCGTTGTGGAAATCGAAACTACGGCTGGTAAACGCGCGAATCAGACAAACGTAGTGGCCCTTAAGCGTGAGTTCGCTAAGCTCGGTTACGATTGTTTGGGCGCTATTAGCTGTCTCTTCGAGGAACAAGACAATGGCTGGATTATCAGATGAATGAAAATGAAGGTACTGTTCAATGTTGTCAAATATTTGATCAACACGTTGGTTATAAAATGCCAGTTCGCTCTTTAAAGTTTGACGCGATACTTCGTTACCACCTATCAAATAGAGGGGGGAAGTAGTGGAATTGGGTTTTGATAAACGTCGGCACTCAATGTTGAATTCAAGTGAGAAATAAAAACGACTGCCAACCCCTTTTTGAGACTCTAATTGGATTTTACCGCCCATTAATTCGACCAATTGAGTGCTGATCGCTAAGCCTAAGCCGGTACCGCCAAATTTACGTGTCGTTGAGTCATCTTCTTGGGCAAAAGGTTCAAAGATGTTGCGTTGCTGCTGCTCATCAATGCCGATACCAGAATCGCTGACTGAAAACTCAAGCTGGCAAGTGTTTGTTGTCGATGATGGCGGTGTTGTCCCGTTACTTGTCGGCATAGCAATCGACAATGCCACATAACCTTGTTCGGTGAACTTGACTGCGTTAGACATAAAGTTCATCAATGTTTGGCGCAAGCGATGATCATCAATCATCATTTTATAAGGGACGTCAGCATCAATAGAAACCCGAAGATCTAAGCCTTTCTCTTTGGCTTTTGGAGCGACGATGGAGGCGATGTCGTAAATGGTTTCTCTAACATTAGTAGAATGATGGTTGATCATTAACATCCCCGATTCTATTTTAGAAAAATCGAGAATGTCATTAATAAGGCTCAAAAGTAGTTGTGAGGAGGTCTCAATTGTATCGACATAATCACGCTGAGTTGGCGTAAGTGAGGTATCTGAGAGAACTTCTGAAATGCCGATAACCCCATTAAGTGGCGTGCGAATTTCATGCGACATGTTGGCCAAAAAACTGCTTTTTGCTTTACTGGCTCGGATGGCATCATCTTTAGCTTGTTCGGCAATATTTTTTGCTTGTGTTAGCCGCTCATTCGCTTGACGCCGCTCGAGGGTTAGTCTTTCTACTTCATGGGCGAAATGGTTAAGCTCATCATTTCCAGATATGCTTTTTGTGAGTTCTCCCGCTATCTGTTCTTGATCATTTTTAAGGTAGTTCAGTACCAAATTAAGATTGTTTGTGACACGACGAGCCAGACCGATTGCAATAAACATAACCATAAAGGTGAGGGCGGAAACGATACCGATAAAGACAATTCTTTGGTTGTTAGCTGATTGTGTTGCGGAGTCTATTCTGCGAATTAGCTGGTCTTCGATTTTGTGTCCAACATCGTTTAGTAGCTCTAATCTTGCCAATAGGGCATTTAAGCCTTGCTGTACATTATCTCCCGGGAGTTGGTTAAATTCACTCTGGTCTAGCAAAATTTGCCGGAACAGTTGGCTCTGCTGAAATGCCTCATTAGTAAAGGCTTCCAGCATAAAGTTCACTTGGTGTTCATTGGCATTTAGATTGACAAAGCGTTCAACAAACAGCTGCTGATTCTGAGCAAGTGCGGTAATCTGGCCGCGAAGTTCAGCACCTTGTTCATCATCAACTTGACCGTTGGCAACTAACTGTTGGCTCAGCGACGTTTCTTGGTTCGCCCAAAACATCATCCACTCTAATTGAATTAGGGCATGAAGATCTTGCTCGATCGAAATGGGGATATGGTTCAGTGATATTCGCTCCATAGCCATGATAAGTTGTTGATACAAATCGGCCTGCCACTCAAGGTTATCGAGCATCTCATCCGGGTATTGATTGACGGTAATTTGTAGACTGACAGACAAATATTCACGCAGAATGCTAGAGATTTGTTTCGCTTCTTGTGAAGGAAACAGCGATGGTAGCAACGCATTGACATGCGCAGCGTCGGGTGAAGATGCACTTTTGCTGCGTTCGGCATTATGCGCACTATGGTCGGTTTGCGAAAAGCCCTGGAGAAAAGCCGTCATCGATTTTGCTTTTTGCAGGTCGTCAGTTTGCAGGTTGAGTACGCTAATTTGACGAGAAGCGAGATATAGTAAAAGTAATATCGGTAAGAGAACCAACCCGAACAGCTTATACTTTATCGAGATATCACTCCATGATACCCATTTTGCCATTCTTATTATCCATTTTTAGCCAACTTATAACAAAGTGTAGACCAGAAATTTAAGATAATGCGCGAAACAAAATTTCTTGGCTAAATAACTTACTAATCAGTGACGTGTAACGTGCATTTGATAAATAAGTAGCTCAAATATTGCTCGTTCAATCTATTTGTACTGGTGGTAAACGCTCAGCATAGAAATTCAGTAGAAAGGCATTTTCACACTACACTATAAGTGTTGTTTGCTGTTCCCGTTAGATCTCAGAGGTGTTTCTCGTGGGATCAGTGGTTGGTTGCAATAATAAGGAGACACAATGTTAGGTGAAAATCATGCTCTTATCGCAGACTTTCCAGAGATGAAAGATATGATTGCTGCTTTAGTCGGAAATGATCCTTCCTTTGCTCAAGCGATGAAAGACTACAATGCGTTAGATAAGGAAATACGAGTTCTAGAACTTAACGGATCCCCCATTGGTGATGATGCGATGATGCAGTTGAAATATAATCGCGCAGAACTTAAAGATGCGCTCTACCAAAGGTTGAGCGGCAGTTAAGCGAAGCGGGCACCAATAAAGCACGACTACGTTCTCGATAACGGGCTCCGGAAATCCGATACTGAACTTATCAGTATCGGAATTCCATCGTGTCTAAAATTCGTAGCAGTTGAAGCTGCCGTTATATTGGTGACCGACACTCCCCCAAATTGAGATTTCGTTTCCTATCCTCAGTGTCGTGGTTGATGAGGTGTTGGTTAGATGAAATCAACACGCGCTTTTGTATGTTGAATTCACTTAGTTCATCAAAATACGTTTCATCTTGGCAATGACTTCAGGGGAGTTTATCGGCTGTGTGTTAAGTATCAGCAGAGCAAAATTATCGGCAAGAATTTCTTCTGGATGGATAATGTAGTTGGTGTTGTAGCCAACTTGTTCAAGAAAACCGTTTAATTCACTGCGATCGACAATCAGCGGATGGTCGTCATCGTAGGTCCAGTTGCCTTCTTTATCTGCCACGATTAAAAATTTAAACAGTAAGTAGTTGAAGAACTCGCCGCCTTTCTCTAGGTCGTACTTCTCGCTAACTGAATATAAAATTGGCATCGCCCATACTGGCTGCTGGTTGTATTCAACTAGAATAGCGTAATCATTGAGTGGTGCGTCAGGGTTGGTGATTTTACGATCTTCTAAATCATCAGGAAATTCAATCTCGCCAACATAGTCAAAACCGATCGACTGATATAATTCATCCTTTTTAGCGAGGTTATGGCGGGTATAAATGTGGAAGATTTCATGAGCCATAATCCGCTTTAGTTCATTCCCCAAAACGAGCTTATCCCGTTGTAAAATAATCGCTTTGCCTCGCGTGTAAGCGGCGGTACCTTCTTCTGCGCCGGTGGTGAGGATCATATTAATCGAATGAGGTAAATCGAGCGGGTAGTGGTCTAATTCTTGTTTTAGTTCAGCATAGGCTTGATTAACGTAGGCACGGTCTTGCTCTGACCAATCGAGTGTGTGGTTACGGACAAAGCGCTTAAATTCAGGTTTGATCACATGATCGACGGTTTTCATTCGTGCTTCCATATCGAACTGGCTAAGGCGCTGCATAAAATCGTCGTTGCGACTTAGTTGCGCTGAGGCTCGATGCGAATCGAGAAAAGTTAACGTCGTTTCAGCGAAAGAGGAGAAACTGGAACAAACTAACGTGGTGGTGAGTAACAACAGCTTTACGGTCATAAAAGTCTCCTTTGAGTTAAATACTTGGCGTAATTAACAACTTTGGTGAGGTTTAGACCATATTGTGTTAGCCCACTGGCTATTTCTCATCAGGATTGAACAACAAAGACAACAATTTGCGAGTGGTTTTGTAGCCAAGCTTGAATCACGCGAAAATACTATCAAAAATCAGAATCTATATGAGCGTGAAATCATAGTTTAGTTGTTGATATTGTTAAAAATAAAGGCGCTCGATATGAGCGCCTTATCTTATTTAGATAAGTGTAGTTTTGTTAAACGTGGTGCTATTCCGTTTCTTTGTCTTTACTCAGTGACAGTAGCCAAACACAAATCGCTGCCACGGCTGCAAAGCCTGAAAGGATAATAACTGGCATCGCACTGTATCCAAGAATATGCCATACAACCGATTCAAACGTACTCATAATTGCTCCTTATTGCCAGCCTTCAACGCCCTGCATGTCCGGTAATTTGTGCGCGATGCCTTTATGGCAGTCAACACATGTTTTATCGCCATTTGCTAGCGCAGTAGAGTGCTGTTTCGCACTACGAGAGCCTTGTTCAGAGAAATCCATATACTCAAATTCATGGCAGTTACGGCATTCTAATGAGTCGTTACCTTTCATTCTTGACCATTCACGCTCAGCAAGATGTGCACGACGCTCTTCAAATTTTTCAGGCGTGTCGATGGTTTTCAAAACATAGTGAGCAAAAAGCTCTTTTGATGCCTGAACTTTACGAACAATCTTATCTGACCATTCATGTGGAACGTGACAATCTGAACAGATAGCTCGTACACCAGAACGGTTTGAATAGTGAATCGTCTCTTTGATTTCTGCCACGATTGGCGCGTGACATCCAGAACAAAACTCTTCCGTGTTGGTCGCTTCCATTCCGGTGTTAAATGCGCCCCAGAATAGAAGGCCGCCAGCAAAACCCATGAATAGAACCACGCCAACCGCGGCTTTACTTGGGCTTTTTAGTCGCTTCCAAAACGCTTTCAATAATTTCATACATTAACCTCGTTAATTTTACGCAACAGTCTTATTTCAGCGACTGAACGCGTTCGAAATCATTTCCAATCAGCGGTGTCGCTTCTGCTTGCGGTACATGGCACTGTAGGCAGAAATAACGGCGAGGAGACATATCGGCTAGTACGGCATCTTCTCGGTTCACGTAGTGTGTAACACTGATTTTGGTTGCGCCCATTTCTTTGGCATTTTTCCAACTGTGGCAGGCCAAACATTTGTTCGCATTCAGAGAGACTTCGTAATTACGAATGCTATGTGGGATCAGAGGTGGCTGATAGACAAAGCTGCTCTCTAGTGCTTGTTCTTTCGGGTATTTCTTAAAGTCATCAGCAGGGCGAGTGTCTTCTAATCGGGTACTACCACGAAGTGAATCAACACCACCAGTTCCGCCTGGATTATCCAGCTCAGCAAATACGTTGCCGCTGGCAATCATTGCAAAAGCAAATAGGGCAATCACTATTTTTTTCATTGTAACTTCTCCGCCTAAGGGCAATTTTTTATGTTGGCCGGCCGCAGCCCGCCAACAATGGATTAAACAACTTTGGTGATCTTAACCGGACATTTTTTGAAATCGGTCTGTTTAGACAGTGGGTCCGTTGCATCTAAGATCAGTTTGTTGATCAGTATTCGAGCATCAAAAAATGGTACGAATACAAGCCCTTGTGGTGGTCGATTACGGCCACGAGTTTCCACGCGAACACGAACTTCGCCACGTTTATTTGACAGTAAAACTTCTTCCCCACGGCGAACGTTGCGCGCTTTCGCGTCATCTGGGTGCATGTAACAAACGGCGTCAGGAACTGCCTTGTAGAGCTCAGGGACACGGCGAGTCATGGTGCCGGTATGCCAATGCTCAAGGACTCGGCCGGTACATAACCACATATCGAACTCTTCATTTGGCACTTCCGGTGGCGCTTCATATGGTGCAGAAATGATCCAAGCTTTGCCGTCTGGCTTGCCATAAAAGTCCCAATCAGAGCCAGCTTTAGCGTAAGGATCCGATCCTTCCTTAAAGCGCCAAAGAGTCTCTTTGCCATCAACGACAGGCCAACGTAGTCCGCGTACTTGATGATAAACATCGTATGGGGCAAGGTCATGTCCATGTCCGCGACCAAACTGGGCGTATTCTTCGAACAGGCCCTTTTGTACGTAATAACCAAAGTGATGAGCGTCATCATTGAGTTCACGTGCTTCTTCAATCGGGAACTTGTCGACGGTTCCGTTTTTGTATAGGACGTCATACATGGTTTTACCGCGATGTTGCGGTGCTTTTGCTAGCGCTTCTTCAGTCCAGACTTCTTCAATTTTGAAACGCTTGGAGAATTCCATTAACTGCCATAAGTCAGATTTCGCTTCACCAATGGTTTCAACTTGTTGATACCATGCTTGAGTGCGTCGTTCGGCGTTACCATAAGCGCCTTCTTTTTCGATCCACATTGCCGTAGGCAAAATAAGGTCAGCGGCTTGTGCTGTTGCGGTCGGGTATGGGTCAGACACCACGATGAAGTTCTCAGGGTTGCGGTAACCCGGTAGACGTTCTTCATTGATATTCGGCCCAGCTTGCAGGTTGTTGTTACACATCACCCAGTAAGCGTTGAGCTTACCGTCATTAAGCATGCGATCTTGCAATACCGCGTGGAAGCCAGGTTTAGGTGGGATGACGCCATCAGGAATATTCCAAATGCCTTCTGCAATTTTACGGTGTTTCGGATTCGCGACCACCAAATCTGCTGGAAGGCGGTGAGCAAACGTACCCACTTCACGTGCGGTACCACAGGCAGACGGTTGACCAGTCAGTGAGAATGGGCTGTTACCCGGAGTGGAAATTTTACCGGTTAGTAGGTGAAGGTTGTACACCAAACTGTTCATCCACACACCACGTGTGTGTTGGTTCATGCCCATCGTCCACAGTGACATGACCTTGGTGTTCGGATCGGCATATTGCTTAGCAAGTTCAATCAGCTTCTCTGGTGCAATGCCTGAAAGTTCAGCCGTATATTCAAGTGTATAAGGCGCAACGGATTTTTTGTATTCATCAAATGCGATTGAGGTCATTACGCCTGAGTTAGGGTTCTCAGCTTCCATTTGAATCGGATTGTCATCGCGAAGACCATAGCCAATATCGGTTGTCGCTTGTTTGAAGTGAGTATGCTTGTTAACAAAGTCCCAGTTTACAGCGTCATTTTCGATGATGTAATTAGCGATGAAGTTGGCAACCGCGAGATCCGTTTGCGGTGTAAAGATATAACCATGATCAGCCAATTCGAAAGAACGATGATAGTAAGTTGATAGTACGTTAACTTTTACGTGTGGGTGGCTTAGGCGGCGGTCGGTAATACGAGTCCATAATACTGGGTGCATCTCTGCCATATTTGAACCCCACAGCACAAATGCGTCTGCATGTTCAAAGTCATCATAGCAGCCCATCGGTTCGTCTATGCCGAATGAACGCATGAAGCCAACAACCGCTGAAGCCATACAGTGGCGTGCATTTGGGTCAATGTTATTTGAACGAAAGCCTGCTTTCATAAGTTTTGATGCAGCGTAACCTTCCATTACGGTCCATTGACCAGAACCAAACATACCCACAGAGGTTGGTCCTTTGTCTTTTAAAGCCGATTTCCATTTTTCCGCCATGATATCGAAAGCATCATCCCAAGAGACTGGCGCAAATTCACCGTTCTTATCGTATTTGCCATCAGTCATGCGAAGTAGAGGCTGGGTTAATCGATCATGACCATACATGATTTTCGAAAGGAAGTAGCCTTTGATACAGTTCAACCCCTTATTTACCGGAGCTTCTGGGTCACCTTGAGTTGCAACTACTTTACCTCCTTGGGTACCAACCAGTACCGAACAGCCAGTACCACAAAAACGACAAGGCGCTTTATCCCAGGTAATCTTAGTTTGGTCTGAGCTAGCAATCAGGTTCGTTGCAGAAGCAGGCAGTGTAATCCCCGCTACTGCCGCGGCTGATGCGGCTGCGTTTGCTTTTACAAACGCGCGTCGTGTCATTTTCATACTTCACCCTCTACTTGGGATTGTTGATTTCCAGTGTTTGGTTCTAATTCGGTGTGTTCGGTATAGATTTCTTCAGGTTCTATTTGGTGATAAACCATTACGGTATTTAGAACATGTGGCAAATTATTGATTACGTCGATAGTGTCGGTGATAAAGCCATGTGTCGCGGTTTCTAGTACGACGATCAGTTTTCCTTCTGGACTATCGCCATAAACTTCGGCACCATCGATGTCACTAATTTGTGCTGTAACCGTTTGAAGTTGTTCAGGTTGGCAATGAACAATTAAACTGGATATATGCACTTCATTTTTTGGCATGTTTTGCTCTCATAGTTGTCGTTGGTTTACGCGCCAACGTTGCTCACATTGATAGATGACGTAGGACATACGGCGACACAGGCACCACATCCTGAGCATTGCTCATGATTTATGCTGGGCTGAGCGACTTGCCCAACAGCATAGTTAAAGCGGATCGCCATGGGTTCGCAGATATCGGAACAAGCACGGCATTCAACATTTTGTTTTGCTAGGCACTGCGAACTGATTTCTGCTACTGCTTGCCAAGGTTCGCTCTGAGCAGGTTCAAAGAGAGTTTCAGGACAAGATTGCGCACATTGATAGCAAAATGTGCACTCATCAATTGAGAAGTCGACACGAGGAAAACCACCATCACCTTTAATGATAATTTGAGTTTCACATGCTTTGACGCATTCTCCGCATTGACTACAAAGGTCAGTGAAGCGCTCGGGGGCCGTTAACCAAGGTAGTCTTACCGAAGTATCAGCAACCACGTTACGAGTGAAAAATCTTCGTCTCGAAAGGTCTACCATTCAGTTACAATCCATTACTGTTGAACGTAAATGGCTAAGTGCCATTAATATTTAGTCATTTATCGATATATAAATTGTAGTTTTTGACATATTTGTATAAATACCTCTTAGGAGGTAATTGAGGTGAGATATTGTTTTAGATCAATTAATTCAGTTAGATTTGATCACATATTGAACTAAACGCTATCTACCCATTAAGAGTAGTCCAAATTATTGGCCCCAAAATCGAGAGTCGACATTGTTTAAAACGGTTAAAAAATCGGTAACAGGCACGATAGCAAAGGCGATGACATTCATTGTGTTGCTGTCTGTGTGTACCATTGGTTATGCATTTATTTTGTTGGCATCAAGTCTTAATGATGCTGAAGCGGTCAATGTCGCAGGGTCAATGAGGATGCAAAGCTATCGACTAGCAAGTGATATTCAGTCTCAATCTAGTGACTATTCATCCCATATTTACTTATTTGAACATTCCATTTATTCACCATCTATGATGGCATTACAAAATTGGACGGTTCCTGAAGATATCACCCAAGATTACTATCAATTGATCATACGCTGGCACGAACTAAAAGCGCTGCTAAAGAGTGAAAAACGATCTGAATATTTGGTGTTAGTGCCGAATTTTGTATCACAAATTGATGCCTTCGTTTTCAAATTACAGAGTTTTTCTGAACGAAAATTACTCCAACTAGCGTGGGTTGGCGCAATTGGCATGGGGGGGATTTTGATCACCAGTGTCTTCGTGGTGCTATTTGTACGCCGTGAAATCGTTAACCCTCTACAAGCATTGGTACTTGCTAGTGAACAAGTTCAATCTCATTCGTTTGATGTCGATTTGAATGTCGTGAGCGACAATGAAATTGGCATCTTAACCCGTACCTTTAACAACACGGCAAAAGAGCTTGGTAAGCTTTACAATGGGTTAGAAAATGCGGTAAATGAAAAAACCCATAAGTTACAACATGCTAATCAATCTTTGTCGGTATTGTATAAATCGTCGAGCGAACTGACGGCGTCGCGCATCACCTTGGATAACTTCGCAGCAATATTAGAATATATAAAAAGTATTGAAGGGATCGATGCCGTACAACTTTCTATCTCATCGCGTGGCGAAAAACCGCTGGTACTCACTAAAGGCGATTACAACGCAGAGAATAGCGCTTCGCGCGAGTTAATCTTAGATGGACAAAACTTAGGTACGTTGCATTGGAATTGGCGTTTACCTTGTCCAGATCAAGCTCTTATTGATAATTTTGTTAGAATATTATCTCGTGCCGTTTATTATAACCAAGCTCAACGACAGTCAGAAAACCTATTGTTGCTAGAAGAAAGGGCTACCATTGCGCGTGAACTTCACGATTCACTTGCCCAATCTTTGTCTTACCTGAAGATTCAGGTTTCTTTACTAAAGCGACTAATGAAAAAACTGGCGGAGGATAAAGCGGCGGCGAGCGCCAATGGCGTGATTGCGGATTTGGATGGCGCGCTAAATGGTGCCTATACACAATTACGCGAGCTATTAACCACGTTTAGACTCTCAATCAAAGAAGGCAGCTTTGGTTCCGCTTTGACTGGTATGGTAGAACAACTAGCTGAACAAACCGATGCCGAGATTCGTTTGCTAAACGAATTGTCGTCAGCAGAACTCGATGCTCATGAACAAGTTCATCTACTACAGTTAATCAGGGAGGCGACCCTCAATGCGATTAAACACGCGAATGCGAGCCTTATTGAGATCTTCTGTATTGAAGAAGATGACTGTGTTGTGATGCGCGTAAAAGATAACGGAATTGGCATGAAGGGTGAAGGTATTACCGATGGTAAGCTGGATCACTATGGATTATCGATCATGCATGAACGAGCCAGTCGCTTAAATGGTCACTTAACGATCAATACAGCACTAGAGCTGGGTTGTGAAATTGAATTAAAATACCCAAGAACAAAGGATGAAAACTTTGACAACATGTAAGGTAATGCTGGTTGACGATCATCCACTGATGCGTCGCGGGTTAGGGCAGTTGCTCAGCTTTGAAGATGAATTTGAAATTATTGCGGAAGCAAGTTCTGGCGCAGAAGCTGTCGCGAAAAACCATGAAGTTGAACCTGATCTTATTTTGCTCGACCTCAATATGAAAGGTATGTCAGGACTCGATACGTTAAAAGCGTTACGAGCGGATAATTGCGATGCCAATATTGTGATCTTGACGGTCTCAGATAGTGCTTCAGATATTGATGCCATTGTTAAATCAGGTGCTGATGGTTATCTGTTAAAAGATACTGAGCCTGATGAGTTAATCGATCTGCTTAAACAAACGTTACAGGGTAATAAAGCATATAGCCGTGAAGTAGCACAGTATCTAGCAGAGCGTTCTAGCCATAGTGATATCTTTGATGGTTTGACGGACCGAGAGTTGCAGATCCTGCAACAAGTGGCCAAAGGATTACGCAACAAACAGATTGCGGATATTTTGTTTATCTCTGAATCGACCGTAAAAGTACATATGAAGAGTTTGTTGAAGAAACTCAGTGTGCCATCGCGCACTGCAGCAACAGTATTGTACCTTGAACGTTTCGGCGACATTAAATAAAACTGATTTACCTCGAATACCGGTTGGTTTTAAAAGAAGAAGGGCGCTCATTGAGCGTCCTTCTTTAATAGTAAATTACGATAGATTGTTTGGACTATGCGTAAACAGGAACCAAAACAAGTGTACCGACGATGACGGTCACTAGGCCGCAAAGTACCGGAACTGAGGTGCGTTTAACCACTTCGAATGGACTGATCTTACCCATGCCTGATGTCGCTACAATAACGCCAGAAACTGGAGAAATCGTGCGGCCTAGGTTGGACGCTTGTAACATCGGAATGATTAAGAATGCAGGGTTTAGGCCCATCTTCGCAGCTAGTGCAGGTGCTAGTTCAACAAACGCATAGAACGGAGCATTACCAGAACCTGTCGCAATTGCTGCCGCCACCGTTAGACCCGTTAGGATAAGCATCAGTGCAACACCGCCTGCGCCCGCTGTTTCGGCCAGATGAAGTAGGTTATCAATGGCACCAATTGACATCAGACCTTGAGCAAATACGCCCGCAGCAACTAAGAGCATTACCACACCTTTAAAGGCATCAGCCATGCCTTCGTAGCAAGATTCAAGATCTTCCAGCGTTGCTTTGCCATCAAAGCGCTTAGTGATGTAATCGATCACTGCACCAACAAAGATTGACAGTACCACGATGGTGTAGATGTCCAACGATAGACCAGGAATTGTACGGCCGTTAAATAAGAATACACCAATGATTGGCAGGAAAGGTAGGATAGAGTAGTAAGCTGGGGCTTTTACTTCTATCTCAGACACGTCAACGCGCTCCATTGGCGTATTGTCTTTTTTGTCTAGGTATTTATTCCAGAAGAATGCCGCCGCTGCCATGACCACGATAGCGCAGAATGACACTGGCAATACGGTTTGTACTGCGAATACATCTAACGTCATGCCCGATTTTTCTGCGGCGATAACAACATCACCAGAGGTTGGCGAGAGAATGATTGCTGCAGGTGATGCACACACTGCAACTGCTGCTGGGCGTGAGATGCCCATAGCTGTCATCATTGGGAATAGTGTTGCCATTAATAGAACACCAAGACCCGTTGCAGAGCTAACCGCTAGGGACATTAAGCACGCTACGATATAAGCCGCAACAAGTAATACGTAAGGAGACTTAATCACGGCCAATGGTTTAGAAAACTGTTTAACCACGACATTGTTTGCGCCAATGTGCGTCATATAAGAAGCGAAACCACACAATAGCATGATCTGCATACCTAAGCCGCCGCCACGGTTTTGTAGCATGAATTTCACGTACTCAAGTGCGTCGGTGAACATATTACCGGTTGAAGCAATTTTACTTGGTAGAATGCTATGGCCCAGAAAGCCAGTCATAAACATCAAAGCAAGACCAGCAGTAAGAAGAACGCCGGCAGGTTTATATCCTTTAACGATAAAATAGCCTACGGCTACGGTAACAACTAATCCGATTAGAAGCTCCAGCATGAAATACCTCGGTAGATAAGAAAAAATATGACAACGTGTGTCAAACTGTGTCAGTGAATCTACCGAAAACTTGACTGTAGCACGAGCGGTAAACGTACAACTCGTGATCTAAAACAATAAAAGGATTTTAATGAAAAATGCAGATTAATATTCTGTTTTACAGTGGTTAAATTAAGTTATTTAAGTATTAAAAATGTAAAAAGGAACTCGAAAGTTCCTTTTATGGTAATAATGAGGAGTTAACCTACCTCGGTAGCTTCAGTTGCTGCAAGTGGCTGGGGCGTGGCGAGAAAATAGCCTTGGAAAAAATCAACATCGAGAGCACGCATGGCTAAGTATTGCTCTTTAGTTTCAATACCTTCGACCACCACTTTCGCTTTAACTTTTTTTGCCAGCTCAATGCCACTTAACATTGGTGCGGTGATGCCTTGCATATAGTCGAGCAATAAAGACCGATCAATCTTGATAATACTGGGCTTAATCAACTCGACGCGATCGCGGTTAGAAGCGTGCATACCAAAGTCATCTATAGCAATTTTGTAACCATTAGCCTCAAGGATAGCCATGGCATTTTTTAAGCATTGTTCGTCCGGTGAATCGAGTTCAACTACTTCCATAACCACTTGGTTAGGCTGTAAGTTGAGAGATTTCAGTCCTTCAGATAACTGACCTACGCGCATGTTTTCTAAAGCAAAAAATTCACCGTCAGAAGGAAGTACATTAAGAAACAAATTAAGGTGGCGATATTTTGAGTTAGAAAAATTACGAATGTGGATTGCTCGGCT
>NZ_AFWE01000028.1 GCF_000222585.1 Vibrio scophthalmi LMG 19158
GGTTCATCGCGGCTTTCCGGGGAAAGCCGCTTTTATCTTCAAGAAGAAGTAGTCTGTATCTCGATAACCATACCCCATTCGCTTAATTAGCTTTATCTTGTTGTTTATCCCTTCAAGTGTGCATGTATTTAACGGATAACTAGCCGATGCGATAATCCCGTGAAGATAAGGACTGAGTTTTCGTGCGAACTCTTTTAATGGCTTAATTCCACTCTCTTGCACTTGTTCCCACCACGCGTCCCAGAGCCCCTTAGCGTGCCTTTCTGATTCACAATACCAAAGCTCTTTGAGTTGTGCTCCGAGTATATAAGTGGTCATTAAGTCCTTATTGATATTCAATATTTCAGTAAGATAGCTATCTTGCTGTGTATTTAAGTTGCCCCTGTTTTTCAGCAGCACCCAGCGTGAACGCTTCACCCATTGCCTCGCTTTTTTATCTTGCTTGAGTTTGTTGGCTTGGTCGACTCTAACTCTATCCATCACCTCACGGCCGAACTTAGCGACAACATGGAATAAGTCGTAAACGATTTTTGCGTTCGGGCAGTACGCTTGAACTTCAAGATCGAAAGCCGTGTTCATGTCCATCGCAACGGCTTCGATATTTATCCCACGCTTACCTAGCTGCTCGAAGAACGGCCGTATGTCTTTGCGGCTCCGACCTAATCCTATCCAAATGACTTGGTGAGTTTTAGCGTCAGCGATGACCGTGGCATAACGATGTCCTTTGAAGATGGCGAACTCGTCCATAACGAGTTGCCTTAGATCTTCCCATTTTACTGGTGGTACAGCTTGTCTAAGTCGGTGTTTATCTATCTCTTTAATGGTGTGCCAATGAACGCTCGTTAACTGGGATATATGCTTAATAGGGAGAAGAGGTAATAGTTGTTCTATATAGCTTTTTAGGCGCTTTGTTATACGAGCATAAGGCTCTAACCAAGATAGAGACTCTGTTTTTATGCCGCATTCGCGACACTTAATCCTTCGTGTTTGAACGGAAAGTTCAACAGGAACACCGAGTAGCATGGCTTCCTTTACATGACGCCATTGATACTCATGGATAGCTTCGGCCTCAAGACCACAACGGCATTTAGCCTGAGAATTAGGTTTAAGAGTAAGGGTAATAAGTGATGCTGTCTGGTGAGACTTTACTATTTGAAAGCCTTCCCAGAATGAAGATAGGAAAGTATGATTCGGCATGGAAACGGTAGTTTGTGTATGATTTTTGTTTGGCGACTAAACCATATCACTTACTACCGTTTTTGTTTCAAGTTCCCGCTAATCCGCGATGAACC
>NZ_AFWE01000027.1 GCF_000222585.1 Vibrio scophthalmi LMG 19158
CGCTTGCTTGCCTGAGCTTGATCGCATTCTCGGCTTGCTGAGACTGCTGAGACTGCTGAGACTGCTGAGACTGCTGAGACTGCTGAGACTGCTGAGACTGCTGAGACTGCTGAGACTGCTGAGACTGCTGAGACTGCTGAGACTGCTGAGACTGCTGAGACTGCTGAGACTGCTGAGACTGCTGAGACTGCTGAGACTGCTGAGACTGCTGAGACTGCTGAGACTGCTGAGACTGCTCATTCTCTGATTGTTCTTGACTCGATGGTTGTGATTCTTGACCATTTTGTTGCTGTTGCTGTTGCTGTTGCTGTTGCTGTTGCTGTTGCTGTTGCTGTTGCTGTTGCTGTTGCTGTTGCTGTTGCTGTTGCTGTTGCTGTTGCTGTTCGAGCACTTTTTTCACTGTCTCTAAGTTGCGTAGTGCATCTTGATAATTAGGATCTGTCGCCAATACCTGCTCATACTTATCAATGGCTTGCTGGTATTGCTTCGCTTGCGCGAGTGAGTTCGCCAAGTTGTATTGGCTGTCAATATCATCAAAAGATTGCAGAGATTTAATCGCGTTCTCATAGTCACCGGCTTGATATTGCGCGGCCCCTTTCCAGCGTTGATTTTTAAATAAATCTGCCGCTTGTTGATATTGTTCTTGTTCAAATAACCGATGAGCCTGCTGATCATCGGTGAGAAAAGGGTTAGCTTGTGCGGCTGGGGACGGCATTAACAAAGGCAGCGCAATAAGCACAGCGAAGACACTTCCTCGACGAAATAGAAATAAAGCAGGGATAACCAGTACGAGAGTTAACCAATAGCCGCTGTTTTGTCTGTCACGAACACGATTGTCTGAAGCGCTTTTCTCAGCGCTTTCAATTTGGTTGGTCATGGTTGCAATAGCATTGATGTCGCTGTTGTCTGGTTGAACTGAAACAAAAATACCGTTTCCTAATCGCGCAGCTTGCTGCATGTTGCCGAAATCTGTTTTAGCGACTACCGTATTCCCAGTACCATTTTCGAGTAGGCTACCATTAGGCAAAGGAATGGGCGCGCCAGAAGAAGAACCTACCCCTAAGATACTAAGACGCCACGGCGAATCTTGGATAAGCGCATCAATAGCTTGAGTTTCGTGATTGTCGAGATCGTCACTGATTAAAACAATGTCGCCGTGAGCAAAACCTGCATTCACTAAAGTGTCTATCGCCAGTCTAACCCCAGAGGCGGCATCGGCACCTTGATAAGGCATGATGGCAGGCGAGAGGCTAGGGATGAGGCTAATTAGCGTATTACTGTCGTTGGTGAGTGGGCTAACTAAATAGGCATCCGCAGAATAGACTACCAAGCCAGTAGAACCTTCACGCCATTGTTTGAGCAAATCCATCGCTTTGTAGCGCGCTTGGCTCAGTCTATTTGGTTGGACATCGTTGGCATACATCGAGAGTGACATGTCTAAAATCAACACTCGGGCACTATTGCTGGTAAAGCTAGGTTTTTCGATTTGGCTAAAGCTAGGCCCTGCAAGGGCAATAAAAGCCAGCACTCCAGATAGAGCGATAACATAGTATTTTAGCTTTGACGCTTTGGCGACTCGCATATTGAGTGCTTGGGCAAGGTGCGGAGCAATCAGGCTTTGAGTGCGTCGACGAGAAAATAGCCAATAAGTTAAGGCCAACCAGCCGGCAACCCCTATTAGCCAGATAGGGTATAGGAAAACAAATTCAGACATGATTTCTCCTAATCACAAGCAACAAGGCACTCAGCAATAGTGCTAAGGCCAATGGGTAGCGAAACCATTCTTGTTGTGGACGCCAGGTTTGAGTGGCTTGGCTAATGGGTTCCAGTTGGTTGATGGTGTCGTAAATATTTGCGAGATCATCGCTATTTCGCGCACGGAAGTACTGGCCACCCGTTAGTTGAGCAATCTGTTTTAAACTCGCTTCATCAAGGTCTTGTGCAGTATTGACAGTACGTGTCATGAACAATTGGCGCACTTCCATTTCACCGGCACCAACCCCTACGGTATAAATGGTTACGCCATACTTTTTCGCAATCTTAGCCGCTTCAATAGGGTCAAGAACCCCAGCAGTATTGGTGCCATCACTGAGTAAAATCATCACTCGTTGTTTGGCTTCACTATCAACAAAATTCTTGGTCGCCAAACCAATGCCTTCGCCGATCGCCGTGTTCGATCCAATTAAACGCAGTACTGCCATATTGAGTTGGTTACTCAATGCATTGCGATCGAGCGTTAGTGGTGTCTGTAGATAAGCGTGATCAGCAAAGAAGATCAGCCCCAAACGGTCACCTTCTCGCTGGCTAATAAAGTCACTCAATACCTGTTTAACCGCAGTCAGGCGATCAATGTAATCGCCTTGATAGAGCATGTCTTCCTGACCCATTGAACCGGATAAGTCAACGACAAGCATCATATCGCGATGTTCGAGTTGATTCATGATCGGTTCTCCATACCAAACGGGTCTTGCCGCCGACAAGATCACAGCAACCCAAATGGCAGCTGCCAGTGTCTTAGCAAGCCATTGTTTTGGTGCGACTTGTGAAGCGGCAATGGGTAGATAAGGTAAGAAAAGTGGCGCAGCATTCTTTACTCTTGGCGCAAGAAAATAGATCACCAAAGGTAAAGGAAGTGCCAGTAATACTGGCCACCAGACAAACTCTATATTGAACAACTAGGCTCTCCTTTTTTTAGGCGGTAATGCCTGATTGACCCATTGAGAACAATGTTCAACGAGTTCGTTGCTGTTTTCGACTGCTTGACGTGAATAAAGGACCTTCTGCCATTGCTCAAAATTGGATTCAAATAAAGGTGAATCAATTTGTGAGTCTAAAAAGACGTACCAATCACGCCCCGTAAGCTGAGCGATTTGTTCTCTCGGGTAGTAACAAAGTGCCACTTGGCGAACCAACTCTATTGCCGCCGCAGGTTTTTCTTTTGGGATCAGCAATAACGCCGTTTTCTTTGGCGCTAAGCGTTTTTTTTGCCATCGCAAATAGACGGTAATCAATAACAATACAAGAACGACAGCAGCTGCGGTTGCCCACCAGCCCCAAGCAAGGGGAAACCAGGATGGAACATCCGGTAAGTGTAAATCATTCAAAGGTAATACTGTGTCGTTGTTAGAGCTGGTCATACATTCATCCAGATAGTTGCTGTAACAGTGGTTGTGCACTGGTTAAGGCGCTAAAACTGATCCCTGTTTTGTGTGCGAGAGTTTTTAAGCCTTGTTGTTTATGAGTAAATGCCAACTCAAGTTGTTGGCGGGTTTTTGGTGACGAAAAATCAAGCCAAAGCGTTTTCTTTCGATCGGAAACTTGTTCGACTCCGCGGAAAGGAGTTTGTCCTAACTCCAACGGGTCTGAGATGTGAATCATGCGCACGCGATTATGTTGTGCAAGTCTTGATAAGCCGCGTTCATCCTCTTTTGTCAGGCGGATGAAATCACTCATCAGGATAATTTCAGCTCCTTTCGGCGCAAGACGATGGATCGCTTGGAATGCCGCCGATAAGTTGTGTCCGCTATCTTGCTGGTTTGTGGCGAGTTGTTGTTCATTAAGGGTGATTAATTGCTGCAAAATGGCCAATGGCCCACGATTTTGCGCGCTAGGCTTGATCTCAATCAGTTGAGTACCAGTATCAATCACAGCACCAATACGGTCTTTTTGCGCGATGGTAAGCCATGCGACAAGGCTTGCCATGTGCATCATCACTACGGATTTGAGCATCAGCGTTGAGCCAAATATCATGCTAGGGCAGAGGTCTAGGTACAGGACCACTGGCTTTTCTTTCTCTTCACTAAACAGCTTGGTATGAGTTTTACCTGTCCGCGCCGTGACACGCCAATCTATGCTGCGAATATCGTCCCCAGCCTGATATTGCCGAACTTCGGCAAAGTCCATTCCTCGACCTAACTGACGACTTTGATGTTGCCCAAGCAGTTGCGACCACAGGCTTTTTGCCGGGGGTAACCATTTGACGCTTTGCTGCTTATAAAATAGCAACTCATCGAGTGTGACATTGACGCCATTGGCATCAAAGGGAAGCTTGTGTTCCATCATGACCCTTAAGCGCTACCAACCAAAGAAAGTAAGCGCTCAATCACCTGGTTACCCGTTGTGCCTTCAGCTTGTGCATGATAGCTGAGTAATAAACGATGACGAAGTACGGGATAAGCCATTGCTTGAACATCCTCTGGAGAAACGAACTCTCGGCCAGATAACCAAGCATGGGCGCGAGCACAGCGGTCAAGTGCGATAGTTGCACGTGGGCTAACACCAAGCTCTATCCAACTTGCCAGCGTTACGTCGTATTGATCTGGTTGACGGGTTGCCATCACCAAACGAACGATATATTGCTCAACGCTTTCAGCCATATGAATATTGAGTACTTCTTGTCGCGCTGCAAAAATAGCAGCTTGGCTTAATGTCGGCGGCTCAATACATTTGTCACCTTTTGCTTCGCCACGATTTAAACGCAAAATCGCCAGTTCGCTTTGCGCATCAGGATAATCGACATTGAGGTGTAAAAGGAAACGGTCTAATTGCGCCTCTGGTAACGGGTAAGTACCTTCCTGTTCAATTGGGTTCTGTGTTGCCATAACGAGAAATAGATCAGGAAGCGGATAGGTTTTTCTGCCAGCCGTGATTTGTTTTTCCGCCATCGCTTCGAGCATCGCCGCTTGAACTTTCGCTGGAGCTCGGTTGATTTCATCTGCCAGAATTAGGCTGTTAAAAATAGGCCCAGCTTGGAAGGTAAAATCGCCAGTTTCTGGACGGAAAATATCCGTACCAGTGAGGTCTGCTGGCAGTAAATCAGGGGTGAATTGAATGCGGTGAAAATCACCTTCAATGCAATCTGCAAGCGATTTTACGGCGCGAGTTTTGGCTAGTCCGGGAGGACCTTCTACCAAAATATGTCCGTCGGCCAATAGAGCAACGAGTAATTGCTTAACTAATTCTGTTTGCCCAACGACTTGGCTTTCTAGATAGTGTCGTAATTGGTCAAAGGCTTGTGATGTCATTGGTGTTGATCTCCTTGTTTTCCACTTAGTCACCGTACCAAAGGAAAGGTTTCATCATAATGGCCTGTTTGATGTTTTTATCACCAAATTGCCACATTAATGGCCGAGATTATGTATCCATAGCCAAAACCGATATTGTAAGAGATGTTTGATATCATAATCAGTGAGTTAAGCAATAGATAATCTATGAAATCTTAGGTTTCTGGCAATAAATTTTCCCTAACAGTGAGTGTTCTGACACAAGCTTTGTCGTTCTGTAGGCAATAGATAATGGTTAGTATAACAATCAGTTGCCCATTTAGGTCCATGGTAAGGGCTTAGGCCGCCAGTTTTGGGGGAATTACGTTTGACGTAGATAGGGTGCTACAGAACAGCGATCTTTACTACGTTGTACCGGGTGATGGACATCAATTACGCTAGAATAAGGCAGCTTAAATGGGTACACTCAATAGAGTTATTTTGTATAGGTAAGTTTAAGTCCATGAGTGATTTTGAAAAAGAACTAGAACTGATGTCGCAGCAGATAAGCGAAGAGCCAGAAGTTGCTCTACCGTCTATTGATGAGCAAAAAAAGATTGCGGCAGAGCTTAAGCGCTTAGAAGCTGCAGGTGAATTGACCCCTGAAGTATTAGAGCAATACTTTGGACAGTTTTACGCTAAGTCTGATGCGCCAGTTCATTAAAAAGACTGGTTAAACCACTGGTCCTCGAACCCGAAAAGCCGAGTTTTTATTGATGCTCGGCTTTTTAATGCCTGCTCCGATCTACCTCACTCCTAGTGCTGTAAGAAATGATACCAAGAAGATTTAAATGGAAGTAAAGTTCAAATTTTAATTTACTGTGGTTGAATTATTTTCGATGATAAATAAAACCATGATTTTATTGTGTTTGAAAAAATTATTTAAATCAGCCTGTTGTGATGATTATTCTGTTATTAAAGTTATTTGTGTCAATGTAACTCTAAAGGGTTAAATGAAATGTTATTAAATTAATGCTAAAGTATTAGTTCGTTTTGTTGGTAGGCTTTATTGTTTTTAAATATTCACGTAGAGTTCGCGTTGGTTATTATTGATGGGGCTGACT
>NZ_AFWE01000026.1 GCF_000222585.1 Vibrio scophthalmi LMG 19158
ACTCTTAATCTTAAGTAGCCAACGATCTGATCTGGGCTCCAATCCAGTTTCAATAAGGCTTCAGCCAACCTAAAGTCAGTTTTACAGTAACGCTTATTTCGCCTTGAACGACTAAGTCTACTTCGAGCTTTTTGTTGTGCGCGAGCAGGTTGGTAAGACGGGTTTGGTCGGTATGCGTTGTATCGCGAGTTCCGTTGGAATTCACGATAAATAGTACATCTGTGACGACCTAGTTGTGTGGCGATTTTATCGACACTAATTCCTTGCTTTCTCAGAGCAGAAATCATATACCTTTCTATCTCAGTGAGGTGCGTATATCTCATGGTTTTTCACTTCTTGGCGGGAGCAAATTCATGATTATCGCATCTCACTGTTTTATTGTTCAGTGGTGTCGCACTTCGTACTTGAATCCAAGCTTCCTAACAGGGGTGCACCAATGGAACAGAAAACAACGTTACGAGGGTTAAGTATTTGTATTAAATAAAAAAGCGCCACTGAATACAAATGGCGCTTATATCGATACTCTTTCGTAATCAGTTAATATAATCTGTCGTACTCTGACTGGAATTTTGTGTAAGCACACCTAATGACATGTTGGACGATTGATTCTACCTCACTACTTGGCTGGTCTGTAAAGGTCGATTTGTAAGCTCTACCGCAAATTTCCAATAGACTGCACACATATCAAAGTAAGGTAAGCGTCTAATTAAGCAGTGAGGCCTTATTCAGCCTCATCGATTTCCAGCGCCCACGGCATAAGATCGGTTAGATCATCTTGTGGCGATCGCATCGGCAGCACTTTGAATAAGTGCACGAAGTCAGGGCGTCCGCATTAATGGTTAATATTTATCCATTGATGAAAATCCAGCAATAAGAACTTGTTCCAAGTAGGCGGGCTTCATCATGCACCGCTTCTGTTTCATCGGTACACTAATCTTGGTTGACTCTGCTCTGAGCATGTTCAGTGCCATATGTCTTAATGCTGCCATGTTTTCAGCAGCGTTTTCTCTATAAATCTGACAAGCATCTTCACCCATACTGACATCTAAAATCCAATGCATGGATTCAATGCCCCAGTGGGCACGG
>NZ_AFWE01000025.1 GCF_000222585.1 Vibrio scophthalmi LMG 19158
GTTTTATATGCTCTTTTAGCATCGTAACACCGCCCTCATAACCCAATGCTTTTATCTCCCGCAACAACACGGTTGCAGGTATCCAGTATGGCTTTGCCGCTTCGATTCGTTCGAGTAGGTACGCTTCATAGGGCGAAAGTTTGGTCGAGATTTGCTCTCGCTTTGAGTAGTTCGGAATAGACGCTTTAGTCCGTAGGTAATGCCTTACCGTGTTTCGTGAGATATTTAGCTCTCTGGCAATACGGCGAATACTATATCCCTGACGATATAAAACTTGAATTTCCACTAGTTGCTCCTGATTTATCATAGCTCGCCGTTTTATCCGTTAAACGAACGAACATTGTGCCTCAGGTGGGTCAATTTTAAGTCGGCGCTAGTGGGTCATTTTTACATCGGCGGTAACAGAGTGATACCTTAAAAATAATAAATAGGCTTTGAACGTCATGGCAACTCGGATACTTAAAGTTGAGGTGGAAAACGATTTCCTCAACAAAGTCTCAAATAGTGGGGCTTACACAGCAATTTCTGAACTCGTTTGGAACTCTCTCGATGCAGATGCTAGTACTGTTAAAGTTAGGCTTTGTGAAGACGCTATCATGGGCGGGTGGGATAAACTGCAAGTCATTGATGATGGTATAGGAATTTCAAACAAAGTTGCTGATAAACACTTTAGTAAACTTGGTGGTTCGTGGAAAAAATTTGCTCAAAAAACAAAGAAAGGAAGATTCTTACACGGGCAAGAAGGACAAGGAAGATTTAAGCCGTTTTCACTTGGTCGTATCATTGACTGGAACATCGTTCACCTTGAAGAAAGTCAACAACAACTACAATCGCTTGTCATAACTGGAAAATCGGAAGAGATAGGTAACTTTACCCTAAACGATGGTTCGCCAAAAGATGAACTACGCCACACAGGAACCACAGTAACAATTTCGGAGTTAACCCCTAAAGGACTAAAAGTTTCTGAAAATGGCTTGATCAATTATATCTCTTGCGCATTTGCTATTTACTTAGCTAAGTACCCAACGATAAGCCTATATGTCAATGATAAAAAAATTGACCCCGCAGAATACGTAGAACACGAAGATACTATCGATTTACCATCTGTCATTTTTGAAGAAGAGTCTTACGCATACTCGCTAAAAGTAATCGAGTGGAAATGTGATACCAAGAATGAACTTCATTTCTGTGACAGTAACGGTTTTCCGTTACACTCCTACGATAAAATGATTCGGGGAACAAGTGACTTCAATTACACCGCTTACTTAATTTCCGACCATATTAGCAAATTATCAAGTAAGGGTGTTCTAGAACTAGGCTCACTTGAGCCAACCTTGTCGAAGCCAATTGATGATGCTCTTGCATCATTGAAAAACCACCTTTATTTAAGACGTATTGCCAAGTCCGCGAACATTATACAAAAGTGGAAAGATGAAGATATTTACCCATACAGCGGAAAGACTCTCAATACGATAGATGAAGCGGAAAGACAAATATTTGATGTATTGGCTATTAATATTAGTCAAGAACTGCCAGATTTCGAAAAAGCACCAGTAAAAGTTAAAAAGCTCCAATTTAGGCTGTTAAAACAAATCGTGACTTCTAATCCAAATGATCTACAGCTGATTTTTGAAGAAGTACTAAACTTGACAGTTAAAAAGCAGAAGGAACTAGCTGAACTCTTACAAGATGTTAGCTTAACTTCAATAATTAATGCTTCTAAGATTATATCTGACCGACTAAAGTTCATTGCTGGTTTAGAGCATATTGTCTTTGACCCAGAAAAGAAAAAAGTACTGAAAGAGCGTAGTCAATTACATAAGATTTTAGCTGAAAACACATGGATATTCGGTGATGCTTTTGCTTTATCAGTAAATGACCAATCATTGACTGAAGTACTAAAAAAACACCTTAAAGCGCAAAATGTTGACCTCATACCAAACAAACCAGTGACTCGAATTGATTCTTCCCGAGGAATCGTAGATCTGATGCTCACGCAATCAGTGCCACAAAATCATGCTGAACAATTAGAGCATTTGGTTATTGAACTCAAAGCACCTAAAGTTGCTATAGGCGCAAAAGAGATACAACAAATTGAATCTTACGCATTTGCCGTTGCTGCTGACGAACGCTTTAACAAACTAGATGTCAGATGGAATTTTTGGATTGTATCAAACGATACCAACGCCTTTGCAGATAATAGAGCTAAGCAAGACAAAACTGGGCAAGGCATCATTTATCAAACCGATAATGTAACGATCCAAATCAAAACTTGGGGGCAATTAATAAAGGAATGTAAACATAGATTAGAGTTTGTACGCTCTCATCTGGACTTAGATGTGAAAACAACTGATGGCTTACAGTACTTGCAAGAAAATTACTCCGAATACACCGAGAGTATCATTTTAGATAAAGAACTACTGACCGACT
>NZ_AFWE01000024.1 GCF_000222585.1 Vibrio scophthalmi LMG 19158
CGCTTGGTGGTCAGTACCATTGCGCCAGCACTGACCACAGCCGGATGGCTCATTTAATATAAATCGTGTAATGCGCACTAAGAATTGAATTAGTGAATGGATGACATACTGGTTACGCTGGTATGTCATTTTTTTTGACAAACTTTTCTCGATCACTATTGGGCATCGCCCCGAACGGCAGTGAGTCACGGAGATACCCCGTAGGGAAAAGGGCGCACGTTCCAGTTAATTGGCATTACGTCCCCAAACGCCCGAAAACCTGCTTAGATGACGCATTAGGAAAATCTCATTGCCTTCTTGCTAAGATAACCCTCGCAGAGACTTTTCACACCAGTGGGGCGTTAAGCCACTGCAACCCTAATAATCTAGACGCATGACGCATTGAGCAAGTGAGGACGGGCTAGGACGATTGCGCGAGATGCGGAAGAGGATAATTTCTAAATACTTGGGAAAGGGGCCCCGTTTCGTCGGGGAAAGGCCCCCAAGATATTTAGAAATTTATTATTTACTTTATCTAAGAGAGAGAGCGAAGAGCGGGGAGAAAGCGGAGCGCCACGGTGTTCGCTCTCTAGATTTTGCATTATTTTCAACGTGACCTTCATCACGTTAAACTTCGTTTTAGTTGGGGTAGTACTGTTACACCCCAACTTAGTCCGGAATTCCGGACTTTCTACCAAAGCGTTTTCTCAATTTCACCCACTTCTGCAATAGCTCCGTAATAATCATCTTCTTTTAGATTTTTAATACTATTAAAGAATTTTTCGTGGTCTGGAATCATTTTCCATGTGTACATGGTCATTAGCTCACTTGGTATGTTGGCCATTGCAGATCGCACTATGAAATCTTCGAGTTCTACTCTTTGGTATCGAATCCCTGAACATATTTCATTCGCTGTTATATTTAGGTTTTCTGCTAATAATAATATCTGTGCCGCTTTAGGTTCCGTTTCTCCATTTTCCCATTTTAAGTATGTCTGCTTCGCCACTTTTACCCGTTTTGCTATTTCTTCTTGGGTAAATCCACATTCTAATCGAGCGGATTTAATTACATCTTTCAACATCTATAAGCCCCTGTAGGTACGTTTTGTTGTTAGTATAACACCCGTTTTTTATACTTCAGTGTTGAGATACGTTTTGATGTGGTGTATGTTATAAAAAAACGTACTTGACAGGGTTTTAACTTGTACTTCATTGACCGACTTTTCATGCAGCAAATTCATCCTGATGGGGGGCTTCCTCTCATTGGGACGCATGTTATTGAGCGGTTAGATTTGGAGTCCGGAGAGGCATTGCCTCCTTCTGTTAATCAAAAGAGACTAGAAGGATCATTTAGTTCAAAGCTAAATATCCGGTGTGATGGTTTCAAGGTGCGTGTTGAAGGAAATCCTTCTCGTTGGCAAAGAATGGATAACTTGTTTGGCTTAAATACAATTGATGAATGTGTCGCTATTTATAACCACATTCTTGCTAAATATGATTTACCTCCATTTACTAAAAACACTCGGTTGCATCATCGTCAAACTCCCGATAAATCATCTTCAAGTCTTGTCGGTGATGGTGCAGAAATTACCGCTATTGATTGGACTCAAAATTTTTCAGTAGGCAAGGGGAAGGAAGCTAGTTTTATTCGTGGTATGGCTTCTATGCAAATAGGAAAAGGTCGTAAACCTCATCTTTTCCCCAATGGTCAATCATGTGGCTGGGGCTACGGTTCCCATTGGAGGATTGATGTTCTTTACGCGAAAGCATATGAGATTAAGGAGCACTTAAAAAAAGACAAGCGCAAAAAAGATGGCGTCACACAAGAACAGTTAGAGTACATAGAAAAATTAATTAGTTATTGCGAAGACCAAGGCGTAGTTAGACAAGAACACAAATTACATCAGCTTCTTTTGAAACGACACAATTTACAATTCTACGGCTTGGTTAGCGAACATGATTTTTACACACATTTGAACGATATCGAGAACGCTATGAAGACCATACAAATCAGTCACGATGAGCACATTTCCATCGCTCAACAATTATTACAAGCTGGCGCGGTAGACACCGTTAGAAAAGCCAATACAACAATGAACTATTTTACGTTATGGCAGAGCGGTACTGATTTGAGAGAAGTATTGAACCGTAGTCAGTATTTTGAGCATAAAACCCGACTAAAAAAAATAGGTATTGATATTGGCCAGATTTTTGATGTTTCGCGAATGTGTCCAACACTTAGGCGATCTGAAATCATTGATGTCAGACCGCTAGCTGTGCCTTCTTGGTATCAGCATCCTATTGTTGCTCAATCTAATATTATGCCATTTAAAGCCATTGCCTAAGAGGTCTATAACATGTTGAAAATTGAAGTTTTTGAAGATGATGTGAAGATAAATACGCGCCAAATTAAAGCTAAAGATGATAAGCCAGGTCGTGAGATTTATGAACAAAACGCTTATGCGTATTTAGGTGGAAAATTTCCTACTTTAATGAAGCTATCATTAGATAAAGGACAAGACCCTTATGTCGCTGGAATTTATACAGTTCATAGCTCTAGCTTCACTATTAATAATTTCGGTTCTTTGGAGCTAAAGCGTTTTGGTCAGCTTATTGAACCTTTGGAGCCTGCACTATGAAAGCTCCAACTCCTGAACAAATCAGAATCGAAGCGGGATTACCCAGCAATGCATCTTTTCATGGCTGGTTAATTCATAACCCTGAGCAAGATGACTTTTTGCTGGTCTACAAAGACAATGGTCTTGTTATCAGTCGAAAATGGTGTCCAATGCCTGAGGTCGCAATGCGTTTTAACCGTTTTACAAGAGCTTATAAAGCATTAATTCGTTTGGAAATTGAGCACAAAGCAATTATCGTCGCTTCTTTTGACCTTGGGAATCAGATCATTGTTATTGGTGCTGATACTTTTAGGGAACGTTTTATGTTGGATTCTGATAATCCATTTAGAGCAGATAATATTAAACATTAAAGTAAAGCCCGTAACTGGTAGGACAGCTACGGGCTTTTATCAAAACTAACTAGAAGGCAGTTGATTATGACCATCAGAGAATACACATTACTTGACGTTTCGGATAGCGTAAACGAACTACACAACATCGCTTTGTATTTAAATTCAGGCGCTTTTACTGAAGAGATAGCCGATAAAGTGACATTTTTAATGCTTGAAAGAATCGAAGAACTACAAAGTAACTTAAGTTTCATGCGTCTATATCCAGAGCTCAAAGCAGAGGAACTGGCGGACAACGTATCTAATCTTGAAACCCAAGCACAAACAGCTTAAAAAAAGTCAGCACATT
>NZ_AFWE01000023.1 GCF_000222585.1 Vibrio scophthalmi LMG 19158
GCACTCTAATTCCAATATTGAGTGTCTACTTTATTGGGGTCATTCCAAGCGAGAAGCGAGAAGGAATTTTAAGGGTTGGTTTTATGAGTCAACCCTTTTAGGTTCAGCTAGTCAGCATACCTCTCGGTTCTCGCCGAGAGGTGCGTCGCTTACAGCCAACCCGCATATTTACCGACTAAATACAACGCGACACCCGCCATTACGCCAGCAACGATATCATCAATCATAATACCCAAACCGCCGTGCACGCGCTTATCGAGCCAGCCGATTGGCCACGGTTTTACCATGTCAAAAAAGCGGAAGAGAATAAATCCGCTCAATAACCACTTCCAATCGGTTGGTGATAGTTGGAATAACGGCACAATCGCCATGGTGATCCAAAAACCAGCAAACTCATCCCACACTATCGAACCATGATCGTGGACGCCCATGTCATCAGAGGTCACTTGGCAAATTTTCACCCCAACCACACACGCCAACAGCACCGCAATGATATAAGCTGGTAACGGTAATTGAACCAACAACAAATAAAGTGGTATCGATGCCAATGTCCCCATAGTGCCCGGCACAATAGGAGATAAACCACTACCAAACCCAGTCGCTAAAAAATGCCATGGGTTTTTTAAAGAAATCAATGAAAGAGGATTGGCCATAATTACATCTTAATTATTATTGAAATGATCATACCCACTCAATTGCCATTCGAGTGGCTTGCCTTGTAAAGTCAATGACAGCCCTGCCTGTGCGACAATTTGGCCGATACAAGTGACTTTGGTATTGCTCTCTAACAGCATACTCTCTAATGCGTCGCGATGCTGCGGTGAAATAGTAAAACAAAGTTCGTATTCTTCGCCACTGGTGAGTGCGTATTGCAATGCTTGTTCACGATCACGTGTGAATGCCAATAACTCGGCAGAAATCGGCAGCTCATCAACCTGCAATTGCGCCCCAACACCCGAACGTTTAAGAATATGCGGCAGATCAGAAATCACCCCATCTGAGATATCAATCGCGGCACTCGCAACGCCTTGTAGCCTCTGCCCAAGCAAAACCCGCGGCGTAGATAAATAGTGGCGCTTTTCCAGCTCGGCAGCATAGGGAGCGTTGAGCGCGGCATTACCTAACAGAACATCGAGACCTGCTTTAGCATCTCCAAGGTTGCCTGAAACGTACACCCAATCACCCACTTTGGCGCCATCACGTCTGAGCGCTTTATCGGCCGCGACGAAACCTTGCACTGTCAGCGTTAAGCTCAGTGGGCCTTTAGTAGTATCACCACCAATCAACTGAATACCGTATTCATTCGCGAGTGCAAAAAAACTGTCACAGAATGGCTTTAGCCACGCTTCATCGACCTCTGGCATAGTTAAAGCAAAAGAGACCCAAGCAGGACTTGCCCCCATTGCTGCGAGATCACTAATGTTCGACGCTAGGGCTTTATGCGCCACCCATGCAGGATTAGCAGAGGCGAGGAAATGAGTTCCCGCCACTAAGGTATCAGTGCTGATTGCAATCGCTTGATTGACAGGAGCTTGCACTAAAGCGCAATCATCTCCTGCCGCCAAAAGAACGTCTTCACGCTGAGCTTGGCGACCAACAAAATATTTGTCGATCAGATTAAATTCACCGGGCATAGAGAGGTGTCGTTTCTAACAGGCTATTTTTGAGGAATTCAGTATATAAAAAAAGGCCAGCAATTTGCTGACCTTTTTACTAATCTGGCGATTATTTCTTACGTACGTGCGGCGCTGCTTTATCAAGCACACCGTTAACGAATTTGTGGCTATCTTCTGCTGCGAATACTTTTGCAAGTTCAATCGCTTCGTTGATAACAACTTTGTAAGGAACGTCTTCGCGACGAGTCATCTCGTACATAGCAAGACGAAGTAGCGCTAACTCCATCAAATCCAAATCTTGCATTGGACGAGATGTGTATGGGCGAATCTTACAATCTAGCTCTGTGTGACTTAGCACAACACCTGCTAACAGGTCACGGAAGTAGGCAACGTCTGTGTCTGGTGCAGTTAGCGCTGGTTCTGCGGCATGATGTTCTTCTTCATCATACTTACCACCAGATAAAAACTGCTCTTCAATTGTGGCAACATTTTCTTTAGTAATTTGCCAAGAGTAGATCGCTTGTAGAGCGAATCGACGTGCATTACGACGTGCGGCTGGTTTCACACTGGCCCCCATTAGGAATCGATTTCAGAAAGAACGTTAATCATCTCAAGTGCGCTC
Organism: Vibrio scophthalmi LMG 19158; assembly: GCF_000222585.1. Taxonomy (GTDB): domain Bacteria; phylum Pseudomonadota; class Gammaproteobacteria; order Enterobacterales; family Vibrionaceae; genus Vibrio; species Vibrio scophthalmi. The sequence continues at coordinate 2,239 of NZ_AFWE01000023.1, forward strand.
AGTGCAGCCTCTGCACCTTTATTACCAGCCTTGGTTCCTGCGCGCTCAATTGCTTGATCAATAGTATCAACAGTTAGAACACCGAATGCGACTGGAAGTGAAAACTCCAGAGACACTTGTGCCAAACCTTTGTTGCATTCACTACAAACATAGTCAAAGTGTGGCGTTCCGCCACGAATAACGGTACCTAAAGATACGATGGCATCGTACTTACCCGTTTTCGCTACACGTTGAGCAACTAGCGGTAATTCCACTGCACCAGGGCAACGAACTACAGTAATGTTGTCTTCGCTAACTTGTCCATGACGCTTTAAAGTATCGATGGCACCAGACAATAGACTTTCGTTAATAAAACTGTTGAAACGAGAAATAACGATAGCAATTTTTGCGTTTGGCGCTGGGAAGCCACCCTCGATCACTTTCATAAGCTTTCCTTTAACTATGTTCATCAAGTGAGAATCGCCGGATTCTAGCACAAAACTGTGAGCAATATCTAATAGGTTTTTACATTCCTAAAACGAAAAAGCGAGACATACAATACATCTCGCTTAATCCGTTGGTTTACTGTTGTGAGTTACTCACAAATATACTCAACAACATTCAATCCAAAACCGCCAAGAGCATGGTAGCGCTTATTGCTTGAAGAAAGTAAACGCATGTCATGTATACCAAGGTCAGCAAGGATTTGTGAACCCACCCCCACACGGCGTGAAGTGCCTTGTTTCTTGGCTAACGTCGGTGCGCTACCGTTGTCTTGCGCTTGAAACATTTTGACACGATGAATCAATAAATCACTTGGCTCTTCGTTACCCAAAATCACCAACACCCCACCTTCTTCGCCAATACGCTTCATCGCTTTATCAAGCGTCCAGCTGCGTTCCGCATTGCGGTCACTGCGCAGCAAGTCGGTAAAAGTATCTTGCAGGTGAACACGAACCAGTGGTGAAGTATCCGCCGCACCTTGTTTGCACATTGCATAGTGTACTTGGTTGTCAATCGTGTCACGGTAAGTGACCAGATTGAACTCGCCGAACTCGGTCGGGAGCTTACATTCTGCCACGCGTTCGATGGTCGTTTCGGTGTTGTTACGGTACTCAATCAAATCGGCAATCGTGCCTAGTTTGATGTCGTGTTTTTCCGCAAAGATTTCCAAATCAGGGCGACGCGCCATGGTGCCATCGTCATTTAAGATCTCAACGATAACCGAAGCCGGTTCTAGCCCTGCTAAACGCGCCAAATCACAACCCGCTTCCGTGTGACCTGCACGTGTTAATACACCACCTTCTTGCGCAGCTAGAGGGAAGATATGGCCAGGTTGTACCAAGTCTGCCGCTTTAGCATCTGTCGCGACTGCCGCTTGCACTGTGCGTGAGCGATCCGCTGCTGAAATCCCTGTGGTTACGCCTTCCGCCGCTTCAATTGAAACGGTGAAGTTAGTGGTGTATTGCGCGTTGTTGTCTTGCACCATTGGTGGTAAGCCAAGACGCTCACAACGGGATTTGGTCATGGTTAAACAAATCAAACCACGGCCGTAAGTTGCCATAAAGTTGATCGCCTCCGGAGTCACATGTTCCGCGGCCATGATCAAATCGCCTTCGTTTTCACGGTCTTCGTCATCCATTAAAATGACCATTTTGCCTAAACGAATGTCTTCAATAATTTCTTGTGGCGTACTAATTGGCATCTTTAGTTCCTATTTTGACTGCGCGTTATATTACCGCTTTGTGTTCGTTAACAAGAGTGCTTCTCGCTCACGATTTAAGCAAATCCATTTTGCTGAAGAAATTCCATCGTGATACGTGATTCTGGTTGTGCTGCTTGCTGACTGGTCAGTAATCGTTCCATATAACGAGCCAACACGTCAACTTCAAGGTTAACCTTACGACCAACATGAAAATCAGCGATAGTCGTTTCTTCTCCAGTATGCGGAACGATCGTCAACTTAAAAGCATTCTTACGCAATGCATTAACGGTCAGGCTAATGCCATCAACGGTGATTGAGCCTTTTTCTGCGACGTACTTGTTGAGCTCTTCCGGCATGGCGACCCAAAACTCAATCGAACGACCAACTTGGTTACGCTCAACAATTTCACCGACACCATCCACATGACCAGAGACAATATGACCGCCAAAACGCGTGGTCGGTAACATCGCTTTTTCTAGGTTTACTTTGTCGCCGGCTTGGTAATGGGTAAAACCGGTTTTATTCAATGTTTCGAGCGACAAGTCAGCGGTGTAACTGTGGTCATTAAACGCCACAACGGTTAAGCAAACGCCATTCGTGGCAATGCTATCACCTAGTTTAACATCCGACATATCAAGCTTGTTACTGCTCACGGTAACACTGATATCTTCGCCTTTTGGCGTAATGGCAGTCAGAGTACCAACTGCTTCTACAATACCTGTAAACATAATTACTGTTCTTTATAGATTGGCTTAGCAAGGATGCGAATATCGCGTCCTACTTGCTTCAGCTCGGTAATATCAAGTTCGATCACTTGCGACATTTCTTGGAAACCCAATGCGCCGAATAAACCGCGACCATCGCTGCCCATGAGTTTAGGAGCCTGGTAAAGTACGACTTCGTCCACCAGTTGCTGCTGCATCAGTGAACGAGCAAGCGTCGCCCCCGCTTCAACCCAGATATGATTAATATTGTGCTGTTTAGCTAACATTTCAAATGTTGCGCGTAAATCTATTTGCTGCTCGTCATTCAGCAAGCACTCAACATCGCCACCCGGAGCCACAATTAATCGATCTCCTGCGGTTTGAAATAACTTCAAATCCGCTGACAATTGATTTTGACGGTCAAGAATTACACGTACTGGTTGGCGCAACTCTTCTGCTGGGTAATGGGCTTGAATCGATAGGGGAAGATCATCCCAACGAACATTGAGCGAAGCGTTATCTTCAATCACGGTTTGGCTGGTTGAGAGAATTGCGCCAGATTGAGCTCGAAAGGCTTGTACATCTTGCCTCGCTTGCGCCGATGTAATCCATTGGCTCTGACCATTAGCCAATGCGGTTTGGCCATCGAGGCTGGCGGCCATTTTTAATTGAACAAACGGCATACCTGTTTGCATGCGTTTAATAAAGGCCGGGTTAAGCGCTTGAGCATCAGCTTCAAGTAAACCGACTTGCACCTCAATTCCCGCTTCGCGCAGCATGTTAATGCCACGGCCTGACACTTGCGGATTCGGATCTTGCATCGCGCAGATCACTTTAGCAACTTTGGCTTTAATCAAGCCTTCAGCGCACGGAGGCGTTCGTCCATAATGAGAACAAGGCTCTAATGTGACATAAGCGGTTGCACCTTCAGCCAATTTACCAGCCATGCGCAAAGCATGTACCTCGGCATGGGGTTCGCCAGCACGATAGTGAAAGCCTTCACCAACGATTTGATCATCACGAGTGATCACACAACCGACATTCGGATTGGGCGCAGTCGTATAGATGCCACCTTGCGCCAATTTAATCGCTCGTGACATCATCAGGTAATCTTGCGGAGTAAATGTCGCCATTAGCCGATCCGTTTAATCTTCTAGCTTGGCAATTTCTTCGCCAAATTCACGAATATCTTCAAAACTACGGTAAACCGAAGCAAAACGAATATACGCTACTTTATCGAGTTCTTTGAGTTGTTCCATCACTAAGTTCCCAACCATATCGCTAGGGACTTCTCGCTCGCCAGTCGCGCGCAATTTGGATTTAATCATGCTGATAGCCAGCTCAACCGCGTCAGCACTCACCGGACGTTTTTCTAACGCACGCTGCAAACCACCGATCATTTTATCTTCATTAAACGGCTCACGGTTACCATTCGACTTGATCACTCGTGGCATAACTAACTCAGCGGTTTCAAACGTGGTAAAGCGTTCGCTACAAGCTAAGCATTGTCGACGACGACGTACTTGATGGCCATCAGCCACTAACCGAGAATCGATGACTTTTGTATCAGTCTCAGTGCAAAAAGGACAATGCATATCACCTCCATATCAATGCTCGTAGTGTAACGGAATTGATAACTTGAAGAAAAGAAAAAGGGGCGACAACGCCCCTTTTCACTATCTATATCGCATCGTACTCAAAATAATGACAGCGAGAGCTGCAATTTAGTGAGTACTCATTTATGACGCTAGCTTAGCTACGTACCAAGTAGTTGGCTTTACCCACCCACTTATAGCTGGTCAACTCTTCTAAGCCCATTGGACCACGCGCATGCAACTTCTGAGTCGATACCGCAACTTCAGCACCCAAGCCAAATTGCGCACCATCAGTAAAGCGTGTTGATGCGTTGACATAGACGGCGGCAGAACCAACAGAGTTGATGAAGCGCTCTGCGTTTTCCAGACTATTGGTCATAATTGCGTCTGAGTGACTCGCATTATGGACGCGCATGTGATCAACCGCTTCAGCAACATCAGCAACCACTTTTACGCCAAGCGTGTAGCTTAGCCATTCAGTATCAAAGTCTCCGTCAACCGCATCACGCATCTCTTGCGCATTGCCAAGCAGTGCTTTCGCTTTTGGTTCAACGACCAAGGTCACCTTGCCATTTAAACGCTCAGCCAACATTGGTAGAAACTCTCCCGCTACGTTCTCATGAACCAACAAGGTATCAAGCGAATTACATGCAGAAGGACGTTGTACTTTTGAGTTTTCAACCACATTAAGTGATTTTGCCAAGTCAGCACTGTCATCAACAAAGATATGGCTGATGCCAAAGCCACCGATGATCACTGGAATGGTGCTGTTCTCTTTACACATCTTATGTAAACCCGCGCCACCACGAGGAATAATCATATCCACGTAGTCATCCAACTTAAGCAGTTGTGACACCAACTCACGATCGGGTTTTTCAATGTACTGTACTGACGCTGCTGGTAGGCCAACTTTGTCCAATGCAGATTGAATCACCTTCACTAACTCCATATTAGAGAAGAAGGTTTCTTTGCCGCCGCGTAAAATACTGGCGTTACCGGTTTTCAAGCACAATGCTGCAATATCTATCGTGACATTAGGGCGCGCTTCGTAAATCACACCGACCACACCGAGTGGTACACGACGACGTGCCAATGACATGCCGTTTTCCAACACTTTGCTATCGATTTCGCTACCAACAGGGTCATTTAGGCTAATGACATTACGTACGTCATTAGCAATGCCCGTCAAACGCTCAGCATTGAGCAACAGGCGGTCAAGCAGAGCTTCAGTCAGGCCTGCTTGGCGGCCTAATTCGATATCTTTTTCATTTGCCGCAAGAATGTCAGCGGCACTCGCTTCAAGTTCATCAGCAATCAGAGCCAATGCTTGGTTTTTTTGCGCAGTCGATGCTGTCGCGAGTACAAAAGCCGCCTCCTTGGCCGCTTTACCCATATTGGTTAAATCCACGTTTGTTCCTTTCTAATGCTTTATTCTTGAATGACGACCATGTCGTCACGGTGTACGACTTCTGAACCATAGTCGTAACCCAATACAGAATGAATGTCTTTACTGTGCGCGCCGCGAATCTTCGCCATGTCTGCACTTGAGTAAGCTGAAATACCGCGAGCAATCAGTTTACCGGCTTGGTCGGTCACACGAACAACATCACCACGAGCAAATTCACCGCTCAACGACACGACACCTTTCGCCAATAAGCTACTGCCTTTGGCTAAAACGGCATTAACAGCGCCATCGTCAATCACCAGATCACCGGCTGCTGCTGGGCCAGCCAAAATCCAACGCTTACGGTTTTCCAACGCTTCTTCACATGGAAGGAATCGCGTACCTTGCGGATCGTCACCCAAAGAATCAAAAATGACATCTGGCGCACTACCAGCAGCGATGATCACTTCAATGCCTGCTCGACGAGCGATATCAGCAGCTTGCAGCTTGGTCGCCATACCACCAGTACCAAGATTTGTACCACTACCTCCGGCAATTTTACGCAAGGTATCATCGATAGTTTTAACTTCTTTGATCAACTCAGCGTTCGGATCTTTACGCGGATCAGCAGTAAAAAGACCTTTTTGGTCGGTTAGTAGCAATAACTTATCTGCACCACATAAAATACCGACGAGCGCCGAAAGGTTGTCGTTGTCGCCCACTTTTATTTCCGTGGTCGCTACAGCATCATTTTCATTAACGACAGGAATGATGTCATGCTCAACCAAGGCATTAATCGTATTACGCGCATTAAGAAAACGCTCACGGTCATCAAGGTCAGCGCGAGTTAACAGCATTTGACCGATTTTCATGCCATAAATGGCAAATAGCGCTTCCCAAGTTTGAATCAACTGGCTTTGACCAACAGCAGCAAGCAACTGTTTGCTTGCCATCGAGTTGGGCAGTGCGGGGTAACCAAGGTGCTCACGGCCAGCGGCAATTGCGCCAGACGATACAATAACCACTGAGTGGCCAATTTTTTTGAGCTCTGCACATTGACGTACCAACTCCACCATATGAGCACGGTTAAGTTGTAGCGTTCCGCCAGTCAATACACTGGTACCAAGTTTAACAACCACAGTTTGTGGTTGAGTCACTGTTCCGCATTGTTGATTCGTTGTCATGATCGATTGAATTATTAAAAAACAAGAGCTGTTGTTTTATCAATCAACGCCGCATTTAACAAGCAGAAAAGGCGCTAAAAGCGCCTTTTTATTGGTTACGTTTTGTTAAGCGCCCTTTTTAGACAAATTCCACTGATTTGTCGTGCAGGGAGATTGACATGCCAAACTCTTTTTCTAACAGTTCAGTCAGTTTTTGATGAAAGCTATTTTGAATGCGATTTACTTCCGCAATCGCATCTTTGGGGATTTTATGATCAATCCACTCGCCTTTTTTATCGTATTTCCCCACACGATAACGCGCAGCAAACTCTTGACCTTGCATCTCAAGCTCAAGCCACCATCCCCAAAATTCTCGCTCTTCCGGAGACTTCTTGTCATCTACGCAAACCGCTAAGCAATCAAATAAGTAAAACCCTTCCCTACTTTGCGATTCCCTGAGGTAAGGCCCAATGGCTCTTAGACTCGTTAGCAAGCGAAAATGAGTCGGGATTTTTGTCACTTTTGACATATAGACTCTCCATTTTTCTATTTTAATTATCAGCAGGTTATTAACTTAACCTAACATTACTGTTAACTAAATTAGTAAAAAAGTCATCTCAACAACTCATCTTCTAACCATTTGATCGCTAAATCGAGGGATTGCTCATATCCTTGTGTAATAGTTTTGGAACTGATTTTCTTTGCTTTACCATAATCACTAAAAAGAGCAACCAACTGATTATCACTAAAAGGTGACACCGGATCCCCTTCCAGACTCATGGCTAAAATAGGCACTTTGGTTTTACGACTTGATAAGAAACCTTGCGTTTTTAATGACCACGCCATCATTTGCCCGGCAAGACTGTGAATATCGACCACTTCTTTACCTAAACGAGTGGCGAGGAGATCCAAATACATTTTTGGCATTTTTTTCAACTTAGCGGGGGAAGAAAACACATCGTGGATTGGAGCTCCTAGAGAGACACAAGCCTTAATCTTAAACTGCTCCATAAATGACAGCCTAATCAGTGCATTGCCCCCAAAGCGAAAACCAATCAGACCAACGCGGAAATGATCAACCCATGGAATATTTGGCAATTCGTTGAGTACCGCTTGATGTAAGCAAGAAGAGTCTTCTGATAACGACCAATGGCTAGAGTGACCAAGTGAAGGCATATCCACGGTCAGCATCGCAATATCTTTCGGTGCGAGATGATCACGGAATAAACGCCACATATCAGTTTGCAAACTATCCAATCCCGCACTCACAATCACCACGGGTTTTGGTTTATCTGTCGAGGCAAGATGCAAGTGCGCTATGATTTTTTTACCCTTATACGGCACTTCAATACGCTTAATGATGTACTTGGTTTTGTCTGCCGCATCTTGATACGCTTTTGCCGATAAGGCCTGCGCTTGAATAGCGAGATTATCATTTTTTAAATGAGGGTAGCCGGCAATGCTGTAGCAAAGAGAAGCGTTAAACAACTCATCAGCGGCTTCTTCGCCTTGTTTTTCCCCGGCACGCTTTTGATGCAACATGCCCAGTTTCGTCCACTCAAAGGTCCAGTTACCCCCGTGATAGCCCATCACGGTATCGAGCCATTCTTCATGAGTACGCGAATGAGATGAGCCTGCTATTTTTGCCAGCACACTTTCCATTTCAATCGGGTCAACACCTTGCCATACCCACTGCAGACGGCGAAGATTGCGATACCAACGTTGACCTGAATTTTCACGCATTTCATCGAGCAACGCACGATTGGTTGGCATATAACGAGTGAGCTCTGATGTCTCTTTCGCTTGCTTGTGATTAACAAATAACGTTTCGGAAAGGTTTTGATTATCCAGTTCAGACATGACGATACCTAACTAATGACTACCCCAACATACTATACTCAAGTTAACTCAAGATGCCATGTTGAATAGCACAACTCACATTTAACGACACCATAAACAAAAAATGACCCTAGACGGGTCATTTTAAAATAATTTTAAACGCTTACTTTTGCTTGCGATTAATTGGTTCCACAAATTGCACTGTGGTATCCCATGGCTGCTCAATCCATGTATCTTGAGCAATATCAACCACGTAATCATCAAGAAGAGTTGCACCTGATGGCTTAGCGCAAACCGCAATCAGTTTCGCTTTCGGGTACATTTCACGTAGTTTACGCGCTGTATCACCGCTATCCACTAGGTCTTCGACGATTAGGTAACCTTCGCCATCACCTTCTGGCGCTTTTAGCACGGTCATATCACGCTGGTGATCATGATCGTAGCTAGAGATACAAATGGTATCAACGTGACGAATACCAAGTTCACGCGCAAGAATAGCACCCGGTACTAGACCGCCACGGCTCACCGCCCAAATACCTTTCCACTGTTCAGCTGGCATCTGTTTTTCAGCAAGCTGACGACAGTAATTTTGCATGGCGTCCCAAGTGATAATGAATTTTTTGCTCATTGTAATAACCTAATAATTTTGAAGTTTGCATCCCCGTATTAGGCAAAATTAAACCGATGATGGTTTACAGTGCAAGTAGCAACAGGCAAATAGGGGAAAAGCGACGCAAACGATTATTCTACCGAAAGCGCTGGGCAATACCAATGGAGAATTCACCATTTCAAAAAAATAAACGCCATAGCAGCGCAAACCACTATGGCGATGTGAATTCCGTCACTGTTAGGCGGGGGATGCGGGTTTCTTAGCCCTATTCCCCTTCGCCACTGACAATTTAATTCAACGATGAATTAGGCGACAAGATACTTAATCGCAAACAATGCAGCCAATGCCCAAACACTGACAGAAACTTCACGGCCTTTACCACTCAGTAGCTTAATTGCCGCGTAAGAGATAAAGCCCAATGCGATACCTTCTGCAATAGAGTAAGTCAAAGGCATCAGTAAACACGTCACAACCACAGGTGCAGCTTCGGTCAGATCTCGCCAATCAACGCTCACTAAGCCAGACATCATCAGAATCGCAACATAGAACAATGCGCCCGTTGTTGCGTAAGCTGGGATCATGCCCGCTAAAGGCGAGAAGAAAATCGCCAGTAGGAATAGCACACCAACCACAACCGCCGTTAATCCCGTACGGCCACCAGCAGCAACACCAGCGGTTGATTCAACAAATGACGTCGTACTTGAAGTACCCAATACCGCACCTACAGAGGTCGCAGTAGAGTCAGCCAATAATGCTTTATCTAAACGAGGTAGCTTGCCATCTTCTTTAATTAGGTTCGCTTTCGTTGCCACACCGACTAACGTACCCGCAGTATCGAATAGGTCTACGAATAGGAAAGCGAACACAACCGAAATCATACCCACTTCGAATACACCGGCGATATCCATTTGCATGAACGTTGGCGCAATACTTGGCGGGGTAGACATCACACCGCCCCATTGCACATCACCAAGCACAATACCGATTGCCGTGGTAATCAGAATCGCAATCATCACACCACCACGCACACCACGGTAAACCAAACCGATCGTTAAGAAGAAACCGAGTGCTGCTAGAGCCGGTTTCAAGCTGGCTAGATTGCCACCACTGACTAATGTTGCTGGGTTATCAACCACGATACCGGCATTTTGCAAACCGATGAAAGCCAGGAAAAGACCGATACCGGCTGAAATGCCCGTGCGAAGAGAAAGTGGGATTGAGTTGATGATCCATTCACGAACTTTAAAAATACTTAAAGCCATAAACAGCAAGCCAGACACAAATACCGCACCTAAAGCCACTTGCCATGTATGGCCCATACCTAGGACAACACCGTAGGTGAAGAAGGCGTTCAACCCCATACCCGGAGCAAGTGCGATTGGGTAGTTCGCCACAAAGCCCATAATAAAACAACCAATTGCCGCAGCCAGACAAGTCGCGACAAATACAGCGCCTTTATCCATTCCAGCATCAGCAAGCATCGCAGGGTTTACAAAAATGATGTAAGCCATAGTTAAAAAGGTAGTAATACCTGCAATGATTTCAGTTTTGACGCTCGTGTTATTTTCACTGAGCTTAAAAAGTTTCTCGAACATGGTTAAATCCCATCAAGATAAAAGGTAAGCGTTTGCGTAATCGATTGGCTATGATTATAAAGTTATCAAATAGCAAATTCCAGATAGATTTAATGCTCTAATCAATATTTTTATTCTGCCGATCCCCAACACAACAGTTAAACCCACTAACAATAAAGATAAAATCCTTATTATTCATAGATTAAGCCACCATTTCAGCATATTAATCAATCGGCTAAATTTCGAGCCATGTTGTAAACTTTCAACTGGTTTATTGTGTCATTCTGCATTTTAGAGCGGGTTTATATGCCAGTCATTGCGCTTTAATTGGCCAGCTTAGGAAAAGAGTGAGATGGTGTTTAAGAAATGTACGTATCGAGCAGATAAAAAAACGCCACTCAAATTGAGTGGCGGTTGAATCATGTCAGCTAAAAAAGAAAGCTGTAAATAAATTCCAATAATAGGGGTGAACAAAACTGTTCGATAACAAGCTAAAAACTAATAGCCAAAGCTTGTTGGGTATACAAAGTTACTCGTATAAACAGAGCTGTTTATCCAGAACATTGCACTTGGTAAACCTTTCATACTATCACCTTTTAAATCAATTAATTAAACAACAAATATTGATTTCTCGGTTCCTTGGAGGCGATAAATCGGACTCATCCTTTGAGCATTTTCTCTTCGCTTTCGAAGTTGGTTATAAATATACCCCAAAGAAAATAAATTACAAGCAAATTGGTGATAAAAGTCACAAAAACTTCATTTATTGATCTATGTCACGCTAATTCTGTAAGTTAATTACAGAATTAGCGATAGAGGGCGCTCAAATATCAAGCAACAATGAAAACGATTGCTCATCATGGACGCCCTGTGTTTGCTGCGATCTTGTACAGCAAGAAAATCACTTTTTTACCCCTACTCTCTACTTGAGGAGAGTGCTATGCTAGCTCGCACTAGTTAATGGGCAATTTGTAGTTTTTCATTCTACATTGGTCTACTTATTAACCAATTTGATATTGCCCTGTACCAAATAAGGAGTCATCCGTGTCTGAATTCCATTCTGAGATTAGCCACTTATCCCCTGCGCCACTTTGGCAGTTCTTCGATAAGATCTGTTCTATTGCGCATCCATCAAAACATGAAGAAGCTCTCGCTCAGTACATTGTGACTTGGGCACAAGAGCAAGGCTTCGATGTTCGCCGCGATCCAACTGGTAACGTTTTCATCAAAAAACCAGCAACTGCGGGGATGGAAAATAAGAAAGGCGTCGTTCTACAAGCGCATATCGATATGGTACCGCAGAAGAATGAAGACACTCAGCATGACTTCACTACTGATGCTATTCAGCCATACATCGATGGCGAATGGGTCACGGCGAAAGGCACGACCCTAGGCGCTGATAATGGTATTGGTATGGCATCTTGTCTCGCTGTCTTAGCGTCAACAGATATCAAACATGGTCCGATCGAAGTTCTATTAACCATTGATGAAGAAGCAGGCATGACGGGCGCATTCGGCCTAGAAGCCGGTTGGTTAGAAGGCGATATTCTACTCAATACCGACTCAGAGCAAGAAGGCGAAGTTTACATGGGCTGTGCTGGTGGTATTGATGGCGAGGTCACTTTGCCACTTACTCGTGAAGCTATTCCAGCAGGTTACATTACTCGTCAACTGGTCTTGAAAGGCTTAAAAGGCGGTCACTCAGGTTGTGATATCCACACTGGTCGTGGCAACGCGAACAAACTGCTTGGTCGCTTCCTTGCTGGCCACGCTCAAGAACTTGACCTACGTCTGATCGAATTCCGTGGTGGCAGCCTACGTAATGCCATCCCTCGCGAAGCATTTGTGACAGTCGCCCTACCAGCAGAGAACGAAGCAAAACTAGCGGAAACATTTGAGTTTTACACCAACCTACTTCGTACTGAACTGGGCCGTGTAGAAACAGATATTGCAAGTTTTAACCAAGCAGTGAACAGCGAAGCACAAGCATTTACACTAAGCGATCAACAACGCTTTATTGCTACTCTGAACGCACTACCAAATGGTGTTATTCGTATGAGTGACGACATTGCAGGTGTGGTAGAAACGTCACTTAACGTGGGTGTGATCGTGACAGAAGAGGACAAAATCACCGTACTTTGTCTTATCCGTTCTTTGATCGACTCAGGTCGCCAACAAGTAGAGAGCACGCTAAAATCAGTCGCCGAGCTAGCTGGTGCGAACGTGGCATTTAGCGGCGCATACCCTGGTTGGAAACCGGATTCAGACTCAGAGATCATGGCGGTATTCCGTGATCTTTATGACAGTATCTATGGCCATAAGCCAAATATTATGGTGATTCACGCCGGACTTGAATGTGGTCTATTTAAAGAACCATACCCAGAAATGGATATGCTTTCTTTCGGTCCAACCATCAAGTTCCCGCACTCTCCAGATGAAAAAGTGGAGATCAGCACAGTGGCGCTGTTCTGGGAACAAATGGTCGCTCTACTCGAAAATATTCCTGACAAAGCATAAGCAACTCGGTGAAGCATTAGTAGAAGTTATCCGAAAAGCCAGCTTGGATTAGCTGGCTTTTTTAGTGATGACGATAAAAAAGATTTATCGTCATCACTAATTATTTTCGTTAGTCACGGATATATCAGGTTGTTACAGTCCCCGTCCTTGAAGCGTCTTTGGGCAAACCATCTTGCCTTCTTCAAGCACCATAACACCGTGTTGTTATGTTGGGAGCGCTCCTTCCTGGGGTGTCTTATTTCTCTCATATACTAATCTGTATTAGGTAGTCGTGTATTTCGTTGTGCACTGAAATATTCATTTGCAGTCATAACCTTTTACTGCCTATTTTTATTGGCACTGCTAATAGGAATTTCCCCCTATTGGTTGATGATGAACCAACACATTTTTGTATATCAACGAACTGAATAATTGTGATGAAGAAAGAAAAACTGCTCGTAGGCTGGTGTGAAACACTATCCCTACCATGTCTTGGTATTGATAAAATTAACGCTAAAATTGATACCGGCGCCAGAACCTCTTGCTTACACGCGTTCAAAGTAGAGAGCTTTTACAAGGAAGAGACACAATGGGTACGCTTTTGGCTGCACCCTATTCAACACAACACGGAAGTAGAAGTCGTTTGCGAAGCGAAAGTTATCGATGAACGCGTTGTTCGTGACTCTGGTGGTCATGAAGAAAAACGCTATGTGATTCAAGTCGAAATGAGCCTCGGCGGTCAAACTTGGCCAATTGAAATCACATTAAACAACCGCGAAAACATGGCTTTTCGTATGTTATTAGGTCGTACTGCAATGCATCACCGCATTCAAGTTGACCCAGTAGAGTCATTTTTAATCCCGTTTGAGGAAAACAAATAATGAAAATTGGTATTCTGTCACGCAACGCGAATCTTTACTCGACTCGTCGCCTAATCGAAGCGTGTGAAGTTCGAGGCCATGAAGTGAAAGTAGTTGATGCTCTTCGCTGTTACATGAATATCAATTCAGATAAACCAGAAATTCACTTTAAAGGTGAAGAGCTTTCTGGTGTCGATGCTATTATTCCTCGCATCGGTGCATCTGTGACTTTTTACGGTACTGCAGTTCTACGCCAATTTGAAATGATGGGTGTTTACCCAATCAACGAATCGGTAGCGATTACGCGTTCTCGTGACAAATTGCGTTCAATGCAACTGCTGTCTCGTAAAGGTATCGGTATGCCTATCACTGGTTTTGCAAGCAAGCCAGATGATGTAAAAGATTTGCTGGAAATGGTTGGCGGTGCGCCAGTTGTTATCAAGCTTCTTGAGGGCACTCAAGGTATTGGTGTTGTGCTAGCAGAAACGCGTAAAGCGGCAGAAAGCGTTGTTGAAGCTTTCATGGGCTTAAAAGCCAACATCATGGTACAAGAATTCATTAAAGAAGCTGGCGGTGCTGACATCCGCTGTTTCGTTCTGGGTGATAAAGTGATTGCCGCGATGAAACGTCAAGGTGCAGAAGGTGAGTTCCGCTCTAACCTACACCGTGGTGGCAGCGCTTCGCTTATCAAAATCACGCCAGAAGAGCGCCGCACTGCGGTTGCTGCTGCGAAAATAATGGGTCTAAATGTGGCTGGGGTTGATCTACTTCGTTCTGACCGCGGTCCATTAGTCATGGAAGTAAACTCATCTCCAGGTCTTGAGGGTATTGAGGCCGCTACCGGTAAGGACATCGCTGGAATGATTGTCGAATTTATTGAGAAAAACGCGGCAAGCAAAAGGACTAAAACTCGTGGCAAAGGCTAAAAAGAATCGTGCTTTTGAATTTCTCGGTGAAACAGTTGCACCGGGAGAACGTAAGGTAATCGAGTTAGAAGCTGCCAAGCTTTACACTCACTCACCTTTATCGATTCCAGTCGAAATTATCAATGGTAAATTGGCAGGTCCAACATTGATGGTTAACGCTGCTATCCATGGCGATGAACTGAATGGCGTAGAAATCGTTCGTCAGTTAATCAACACCATTGATGTGAACAAACTGAAAGGTACCCTCATTGCGGTGCCTATCGTGAACGTATTTGGTTTTATCCATAAGTCTCGCTACTTGCCTGACCGTCGTGATTTAAACCGATGCTTCCCGGGTAGTGAAAAAGGCTCGCTTGCTTCACGTATGGCGCATACCTTTTTCTCACAAGTGGCAAAACGCTGTGACTACATCTTAGATTTGCATACTGGTGCGATTCATCGTACAAACTTGCCTCAAATCCGTGCGGATTTGAGCAACCCAGAAACACTAAGAATTGCTCAAGCGTTTGCAACACCTGTAACGGTGGATGCCCCTCTGCGTGATGGTTCACTTCGCAGTGAAGCAGAGCGTCTGGGTATTCCTGTACTGACTTACGAAGCGGGCGAAGCATTGCGCTTTGAACCTATTTGTATCAGTGCTGGTTTTATTGGCGTACAGCGTGTGATGCAAGCTATTGGTATGCTGCGTGCAAGCCGTAAAAAGCTGCCAAATACCGTGATTGCAAAATCAACCAGTTGGTTGCGCGCAGAAAGCGATGGCATTCTACGTACCCTAGTAACACTAGGCGAAAAAGTAGATAAAGGTCAGGTTTTGGCGTACATCAGCGCACCGCTTGGACACAGTGAAATTGAGCTAACGGCGCGCAAAGGCGGTATCGTTATTGGCCAACAAACACTGCCACTCGTGAATGAAGGCGACGCTATTTTCCACCTAGCTTACTTCGAAGAAGATGACGATGAAGTGGAGCAAGTGGTTGAAGACTTTATTGAAGAGATCATCGATGCGGATCTAGAACCGCTCACGACTGGTCAAATCAATACACATAATTAATCTGATATCGCCAAATAAAAAAGCCCGCAATGCGGGCTTTTTTGTATCGTTTATTTATGGCTAATTAGCCGAATGAAGCCCAAATAACCGTAGCCACTAACAGCGGGCAAACAAACTTCACGTACGCAGGCCATAACTTACCAAATAGCCCTTGGCTGAACTCAGGACAACCTTGTTCTAGTTCTTTGATCTTAGCGTTGCGATTCCAAACCCAACCACCAAATACACAGAATAGTAGTGCAGCCGTTGGTTGTAAGTACTGAGTCGCCACCGTAGCGACTAAGC
Source organism: Vibrio scophthalmi LMG 19158 (assembly GCF_000222585.1). Taxonomy (GTDB): domain Bacteria; phylum Pseudomonadota; class Gammaproteobacteria; order Enterobacterales; family Vibrionaceae; genus Vibrio; species Vibrio scophthalmi. The sequence continues at coordinate 18,410 of NZ_AFWE01000023.1, forward strand.
CAAACATCGCACCAAAGTTATAGACGATCACCACGCTAAATAGTGCAATGATGCCACCAAGAACCCAACTGGTTGGCCCACGTTTGGTGTTAAAACGCTCTCCCACCAACGAAACCGGACACTCCAGCATCGAGATTGATGAGGTCAATGCTGCAATCGTTAGTAGTAAAAAGAACGCAATCGAGAAGATTTGTCCCAGTAACCCTAAGCTATCGAACATCAAAGGTAAGACAGTAAAGACCAAGGTATCCGAACTCAGCAGAGAACCATCCTCAGCATAGATTTGAACACCTTTTTGCATCGCAACAAACATCGCCGGCATCACGACTAGGCCAGCAATAAAGGCCACGGCAGTATCGACTAAGGTCACGTTCATTGCCATCTTAGGCAAGTTCTCTTTCTTACTTAAATAAGAACCGTAGATCAACATTGAACAGCCACCGATAGTCAGCGAGAAGAAGCCTTGTCCCATCGCCGCTAGAATCAATTTCCGGTCAAATACTTTCTCAAAATCAGGGACTAAATAGTGCTTCAAACCTTCCATTGCGCCGTTTTGCGTCATGATGTAGACAAACAGAAGACCAAATAGGACAAACAATGCCGGCATCAGGCGTGTTGACCACTTCTCAATACCTTGTTTTACGCCACCTTGCACAATCAGGATCGTCAGAACATAAAAAACGAGAGTACCAAAAAGGTTACGTTCTACACTGAATCCTTTAAACCAAGCCGTTGCCGCTTGCAGGCCGAAAATGTCGGTAATCGCCCCCAGCATGAAACAGATCAACCAACCACCAACAATGCTATAAAAGGCTAAAACAGCACTTGGCACGCTCAAACCTATCCAACCGACTAAACCACCGAAAGTCTTACCTAGCGGCTTATCGGTTAGTGAACGCATGCTATCTACAGGGTTCGCTTGCCCATAGCGACCAATCGCCATTTCCACCACCAGCATAGGGAAAGCAACCACAAGGATCATCACCAGATAAACCAGCAGAAATGCGCCACCGCCATTACTGGCAGCCTGTGTTGGGAAGCCCCAAATATTACCAAGCCCCACTGCTGCGCCAGCGGCAGCAAGGACAAAGCCAAGACGAGAGCCAAAATGCTCACGATTAGAAGAATGTTGTTGTGTCATACCACCCACACAATATCAATGAACTAGTAAACTAGTACATTATAGTTAAAACCAACAATGCACAAGCGTTATTAGGCAATTATTTCGATATACCCGACAGTTTTCCGATGATCTCACTACCTCATTTTTACTCGAAGTAATAAAAAAGGAGCCGCATTGGCTCCTTCAATAAAATAGAGGTTATTGTTAAATACTAAAGACTTGGTAGTCTTTAAGCTGTGGAATCTTTTTCAGAACGTCTTGTTCTTGCTCTGCCATTTGGTCAAGAGACTCACAGAACTCTTGTGCTTTCTGTTGTGATTCTTCAGCATGTTCTGCCATACGCTTTTCAACTTTTGCTTTCAGCGCATACATACTTTCCGACAATTCAGTTAAGTTTAAACCGCCATCTTGCTGCATCTTCTCTGATAACACTCCCATCGCGTCAGATAAAAACTCACTGGTGAAGATCTCTTTTGCTTTAGCAAAGTCATCCGCCCAAGATTGCGTCATCTCATCAAAGCTTTGCGCAGGGAGAATTAAATCACCATCCTTGTAATAACGGGCTTCGACGTCGGCATAAAATTCTTTGACTGCCGTTTTTACATCATCAAAAGCACCCGGAGCTTCAAGGCTAGTTGCTACATCATCAATTAAATCATTCGCCAAGGCGATACCATCATCAGCCAACTGTTTTGCGCGTGGCAGATAATCATTCATTTGTTGGCGGTACTTATCGATCGCCGCTTGCTGCTCAGCATCAAGTTGGATCTTCTCACCATGAATAAAGAGGTTGTTGTCACCATCGACGACTGCTTTTTCACCATCACTATGGGCAATTTCGAGTTTTTCGCCATCCAATGTCACCTGATTTTGTATATCAATGCGGCACTGCGCAGCTTGGCTGCTCGCACTAAAGCTAGCAACGCTAAGAAATATAAGTGAAAGGCTGATGATGTGTGTTTTCATGATGTCGCTCAATCGTTATCCAAATCTATTATTACTATAACATTAATGCACGGAAGGCATGTTAGCTGACTGTCACGACTTGATAGGTCTTCGCTTTGTCGCCAATCTTAACCACCACCTCATCGCCTTCTAACTTGCCTTTCAGCGCTTTACCGAGTGGTGATAGCACCGTGAGCAAATACACAGGCCGCTGCTGGGATTTAACCTCTAGTCCACCAGCACAGGGAGCGATAAAGAAGTGCTTACTCACTTCCTGTTCATCTTCAACTTCTACATACGCGCCAACGGCAATGGCGCTATCGACGAAACTGCGCAGCGTAAGATTGCGCATTAAACTCAGCTCACGTTCACACTCTTGAACTCGCATTGCTTGCCCATGGGCAAGATAAGCGGCCTCAAGCGCTAAAGTATCATATTTATGTTCTGATACCGTTTGGTCATCTGTCGCAGCATCAATCGCAGTTTGAGTTGATGAGTGAGCGATAACTAACTTTTCTTGGAGCGCGGCGACGATATCGGCGACTAATTGCTGTTTATGCATGATGGTGTAAGTGGAAACGACAAGGAGATGATAACAAGGCAATAGAGTAGCACATTCGATGCCATTCCAAGAGTGCATAGGTAGACAAACACGGAAAGTACGCCGACTAAAAGAAGCTTAATTGTTTGCTTTGATCTTCCGGTTTAAGCATCACGCTTAACCCCAGTAAACGTATTTCCCGACCATTTTGCCGCTTCAACACGTCGGTTAATAATTGACGAAAATCGTCTAATTCTAATTGTGGATGAATGTGCTCGATGGTAGTTTGCTGAAAATCGGCAAACTTCACCTTAATTCCTTGTTTGATAATCGATTTATCTGGACTGGCTTTAAGCAGACGAACTTCCAGTTCAGGATACAGCTTCTGCTCGATCACTTGCCAGCACTGTTCATAACTCACAATGTTGTGAGTAAATGTACGCTCAACACCGACCGACTTTCGCTCACGCTCAGTCACCACTTCCCGTTCATCAATGCCGTGGCTACGTTTCCACAAAGATTCACCTTGTCGGCCAAAGCGACGCAATAACTCACGATAATCGCTATTTTTAATATCCTCGCACAGAAAAAAACCTGCTTGATGTAACTTCTCGAGACTCACCTTCCCCACTCCGGGAATTTTCTCCAATGGCAATTTATCAACCACAGCTTGCACTTGCTCCGGTGGAATAACACATTGTCCATTGGGTTTATTAATATCAGACGCCACTTTAGCGAGAAACTTGATCGGTGCGACACCAGCTGAGGCGGTGAGATGTAATTCGTTTTCTATATCACGACGAATCGCTTGCGCAATCAAGGTCGCAGAGCCTCGACATAACGTCGAATCTGTCACATCGAGATACGCTTCATCGAGGGAAAGAGGCTCAATTAAGGCGGTGTAGCGCTCGAATATAGCGCGTATTTGGGTTGAGACCTGCTTGTAAACGTCCATACGGCCACGAACCACTAGCAGATCAGGACAAAGCTGCAACGCTCTTGCCGTTGGCATTGCGCTACGAACACCAAATTTACGAGCTTGGTAATTACAGGTGCTGATCACACCACGTTGCTTTTCGCTCCCCCCAACAGCTAGGGGACGATCACGATAACTCGGATTATCACGCATTTCGACAGCGGCAAAAAAACAATCCATATCCACATGAATGATTTTTCTTACTCGTTCCGCAGCCATATCCACCACACCACACTGTTTAAAGATACAGTATAAATAATAAATAGACGGAAGAAAAATCTAATTGGCAGCGCATTCTGTGCACTTACTTATAGAGCTATGCTTGCTAACACTTTATGATATCTATTAACAAATTAGATAGTATGGATACTGTGTGAACAACCAAGTCTTAGTCGTTGAAGACAGCCTCACCTTTCGCAATTACCTGGAACAACTCCTCAGCCAGGCTGGTTATCGAGTTTTGACAGCGGAAAACATTAGCCAAGCGCGGGCGATCCTTGATACCAACCCCGATCTTCTTTGCGCAGTGCTCGATTATTGCCTACCGGATGGGGAAGATGGTGAAGTTATCGAGTTAGCACTCACTCACCAACATAAGGTTATTGTGCTAACTGCGCTATTTAACCCTGAGCTTCGCGAGCACATGTTGGCAAAAGGGGTGGTCGATTATCTGCTTAAAGACAGTACCGCTTCAGTCTCATATATTTTGCCCTTGATCCAACGTTTAGAGCGTAATCAACAGCATAAGTGTTTGGTCGTTGACGATTCAGCCACCGTGCGTAATCACGTGGTACAGCTGCTTGAGCATCAATATATTGCCACCCGCCAAGCAGAAAATGGCGTTGAAGCAATCAAAGCACTGCAAAACGATGCCGAGATTACGTTTGTCATTAGCGATCATGATATGCCGGAAAAAGATGGCATCACCATGATCCGTGAAATTCGTCAACAGAGTGACCGTACCCGACTACCAATTCTCGGCTTATCAGGCAGCGAAGATCCCACCTTAACGGCCCAATTTCTAAAAGCGGGCGCCAACGACTTCCTCAACAAGCCTTTTAACCCCGAAGAGTTTTATTGCCGCGTGCATCAAATACTCAATATGCAAGAGGCCACCCAAGAGCTCTATCGCATGGCGAATCAAGATGCTTTGACTGGGCTTTGGAATCGACGCTACCTCTTTAATCAAGCGTGCAATGGTTGCGAGGCTCGTAATATCGCGATGCTTGATATCGATTTCTTTAAAGCAGTCAATGATACCTACGGCCACGATGGTGGCGACGCCGTATTGGTGACCGTGGCCAAAATTTTGCAGCTTTACTTCCCCGACGATGTCATCGCTCGATTTGGTGGTGAAGAATTTTGTATTCAAGCTTGTGGCTCTTTCGACCACTTTACTTCGCGATTGGAAAAACTGCGCCAGCGAATTGCCAACACCAGCATTCCCTATCAAGACACCTCGATAACTGTCACCATCAGCATTGGTGTTGCGACCATGCAAGAGAGCCTCGATGCGCAAATTAAATTGGCAGACGATCGCCTCTATGCCGCCAAAGATCAGGGCCGTAACCTAGTCATTACCCAGTAAAGTCATTACGCATTAAGGTTATTGTGCAGTGAGCTTTACCTTAGAAAACAAAAACAGAAAACAAAAAACCGGCATCAAGGCCGGTTTTTTGATTTTAGGTCAGATTACGCAATGCGATCTTTTTCCCATGCTGCGAGCTTTTCAGCACGAGCAGCAGCGCGAGCCTCACGCTTCTTACGCGCATCACAAGGCTCTGGGCAATTACACACTTTCTCAATGCCGACGGCACCAAGGCCACCACAACTGCCTTTTACCACTTTCTTTTGGAATATATAGCCCACTGCCATCGCAGCGATGACCGCCATAAACACACCAAAAGTAATTAGAAATGTACTCATAATCAGATGCTCACTTAGCTAATTATTGATTAATGAATGGCTTATACGCTTCTGAAGCCAATTCTTTGAAACCATCATCGGTCTTCACAATCATGAACACCGGAATATTATTTTCGTTAGCGATTTGCATACCACGCTCTTCACCGAGCACCATTAGACCGGTTGCAAGGCCATCAGCCGTCATTGATGACGCATCAAGTACGGTCACTGATACCACTTTATGGCGGATTGGGTAGCCCGTTTTTGGATCGATAATATGAGAATATCGAATGCCATTACTCTCGAAATAATTACGGTAGTCACCACTGGTCGCTATCGCCATATCGCCCGGCTCAATAATCTCTTGGATTGAGCGCTCACCCACACTTGGTTTTTCAATTGCAATACGCCAGCCAATGCCTTCACGGTTGACACCTTTTAAACGCATCTCACCGCCAACTTCCACCATGTAGTTAGCGATGCCTTGTGACTGTAAGTAATTCGCTACCACATCGACACCCCATCCTTTAGCGATTGTTGAAAGGTCGACATACAGGTTAGGGATATCCTTCGATAACTTATTGCCGTCCATCGATAGATGTTCAATTCCAGTATAGGCTTTGCGAGCAGCCAATTCTTCATCGCTTGGAACAACATCAGGACGCGCTTCAGGACCAAAACCCCATAGATTCACTAGTGGCCCAACCGTGACATCCAATGCCCCTAACGTTAGACCGTTCAAGCGCATCGCTTCTTTCACAACTGTCGCGGTTTGCGGCGAGACTTCGAAAGGTTGATTAGTTTGATGCTGATTAAAGCGACTTAGTTCAGAGTCTTTACGGTAAGTCGACATCTGGTCATTGACTTCTTCAAGTAAGCGATCAATTTCAGTCTGTAGAACGTCTGGTGTCGGTAAACCTTCTTGTTCAATGTACTTAATATTATAAGTTGTCCCCATAGTAGGACCGCTTAAATGAACTTGTTCTACCGATTTTTCACAGCCGGCTAGAACCAATAGAGAAGCAAAGACAACAAGCCACTTTTTCACTCGTTTACTCCTGGTGTTGTTTAGAAAACATAGGGTAGCTGTTGATATTCATCAGCTATCTTATATTCACTAATTTTGAAAAAAGAATGGCTAGCTCAAGAGCCAGCCATGTATCTATTTATCGTGAAACTAAAATCAAGTAATTGATTTGATAGCAAAAAGCTAATCCCCCTTCCCTAGTTCTCTATGTGACTAGGGAGGGTTTATTAAGCTAATGGTGCTAGCGCTTCAATTACGTAGAAATTAACCACCGAAGTCATCTAGAAGGATGTTTTCATCTTCTACACCTAGATCTTTCAGCATGCCGATAACAGCCGCGTTCATCATAGGTGGACCACACATGTAGTATTCACAATCTTCCGGCGCTTCGTGATCACGTAGGTAGTTCTCGTAAAGAACGTTGTGAATGAAGCCTGTGTAACCATCCCAGTTATCTTCTGGCATAGGATCAGACAGTGCACAGTGCCATACGAAGTTTTCATTCTCAGCCGCTAGGCCATCGAAATCTTCCACGTAGAACATTTCACGCTTAGAACGTGCACCATACCAGTAAGACATCTTACGCTTCGATTTAAGACGAAGAAGTTGGTCAAAGATATGAGAACGCATTGGCGCCATACCTGCACCACCACCGATGAAGACCATTTCATTGTCGGTATCTTTAGCGAAGAACTCACCAAATGGACCTGAAATAGTACACTTATCACCCGCTTTTAGAGACCAAATGTAAGACGACATCACACCTGGTGGCACGTCTGGGTTATTTGGCGGCGGAGTTGCGATACGCACGTTAAGCTTAATGATGCCTTTCTCTTCTGGGTATGAAGCCATAGAGTAAGCACGGATTGAATGCTCTTTAACGATTGATTCGTAACGGAACAAGTTAAACTTATCCCAGTCACCACGATACTCTTCTGGAATATCGTAATCTGCGTATTTCACGTGGTGTGGTTCAGCTTCGATCTGAATGTAGCCACCTGCACGGAATGGAACTTCTTCCCCTTCAGGGATTGCCAGTGCCAATTCTTTGATGAAAGTCGCTTCGTTGTTATTCGAGATAACAGTACATTCCCACTTCTTAACACCAAAAATTTCTTCTGGAAGTTCAATTTCCATATCAGATTTAACCGCTACCTGACAAGCTAGACGCTCACCTTCACGTGCTTCACCTTTAGAAATATGATCCAGTTCAGTTGGTAGAATATCACCACCACCTGCTTTCACTTTTACGCGACACTGACCACAAGAGCCACCGCCACCACACGCTGATGATACGAATATGCCTTTAGCAGCCATCGCACCAAGCAACTTGTCACCTGGAGAAGTCACAAAACTCTTCTCTGGGTCACCATTAACTGAAATAGTAACGTCACCTGTAGGCACTAGCTTAGATTTAGCGAATAGGATCACTAAAACCAAAGCAAGTAGAATAATGGTAAACATCGCTACGCCAAGAATAATGCTTTGCATTTTTTATTCCTTACTTATGGGTGCTTACCCTACAGTTGAACACCGGAGAAAGACATAAAGCCTAACGCCATCAAACCAACAGTGATAAAGGTAATACCAAGACCACGTAAACCTGGAGGCACGTCTGAGTATTTCATCTTCTCACGGATACCAGCAAGAGCAACAATCGCTAACATCCAACCCACACCTGAGCCGAAACCGTATACTACTGATTCCGCAAAGTTATAGTCACGTTGCACCATGAACGATACACCACCGAAGATCGCACAGTTAACTGTGATCAACGGAAGGAAGATACCAAGTGCGTTGTACAAAGGTGGGAAGAATCGATCGAGGATCATTTCTAGAATTTGTACTAGTGCCGCAATAACACCGATAAAGGTAATGAAGTTAAGGAAGCTTAAGTCCACACCTGAAACCAGCGCGTTCTCTTTCAATACATAGGTGTATACCAAGTTATTCATTGGTACCGCGATGGTCAAAACGACCACAACAGCAACACCTAGGCCAAAAGAGGTCTTAACCTTCTTCGATACGGCAAGGAAAGTACACATACCCAAGAAGAAAGACAAAGCCATGTTTTCGAGGAAAATCGATTTAACTAACAGGCTAATGTAATGTTCGATCATGCCCTTACTCCTTCGCTTCTACTTGTGCTGGTTTCAGAATACGGATAGCCCAAATCATGAAACCAATTAGGAAGAATGCAGATGGTGCTAGTAGCATTAGACCGTTAGGCTGATACCAACCACCATTACTCACTAGTGGTAGCACTTCCAAACCAAATAGCTTGCCTGAACCTAGTAGCTCACGGAAAAACGCAACCGTGATAAGCACGAAACCGTAACCAAGACCATTACCGATACCATCAATGAAAGATGGTAGTGGCGCTGATTTCATTGCAAACGCTTCAGCACGACCCATAACGATACAGTTAGTGATGATTAAGCTTACAAATACTGATAGCTGTTTAGAAATATCGTAAAGGTACGCTTTCAAAACTTGGTCTACCACGATTACCAAAGATGCGATGATCGCCATCTGAACGATGATACGAACACTGTTTGGCATGTGGTTACGAATAAGCGAAACGAATAAGTTTGAGAAAGCAGTTACAAAAATAACCGCTACTGTCATTACAAATGCCGTTTCTAATTTGGTGGTTACTGCAAGAGCCGAACAAACACCAAGAACTTGTAACGCGATTGGGTTGTTGTCCAATACTGGCGCTAAAAGGCTCTTTTTCATTTCTTTTGCATTAGCCATTAGTTCAGACCTCCATTAGCAACTTTGGTAAGGAACGGACCGAAGCCATCTTGACCCAACCAGAAGTCGAACGTATGTTGAACACCATTTGCTGTTAGCGTCGCACCAGAAAGACCGTCAATCGCATGCTCTGAACCTTCAGGAGCTTGGCCTTTAACAATCTTAATTGCTGGGTTGTGGTCTGCATCAAACAGTTTCTTACCAACAAACAGTGCACGCCATGCTGGGTTTTCAACTTCACCACCAAGTCCCGGAGTTTCCGCTTGGTCGTAGTAAGTAACACCTGCAATCGTATTGCCATCAGTTTCAACGGCAACAAACGCGTACATCATTGACCATAGACCGGTACCATGAACTGGAATGATAACTTTAGAGATACCATTCTCGCCTTTCACTAGATAAACAATACCTACGTCAGCACGACGAAGGATCTTTGCTTTATCTTGCTCAGCCGTTAGCTTCACAGATTCCGTTGGGTTTTTAGCCGCTTTACGTTGATCGTAATTCGCTGCTGTAGAGCCATCTTTTGCTGTCTCTACGAAATCACCCGTTTTAAAGTCTACAAGGCGTGGTTCGATATTATTTTGGAATTCAGTTTTAATATCTGCGTTTGCAGTATTAATACCCGCTACTTCCAAAATTTTTGTCTGCTTATCAAGAACCGCATTTTCTTGCTGTTTTGAACGCAGGCCAACCGCCGCTGTTGATACGATGATTGAGCACACTAAGCTCAATGCGATAACAACAAACAGCGTCTTTTTAATGCTATCGTTATTACTTGCCATAGCGTGCTAGTCTCCGCTTAATGTTCTTCTCAATAACCATGTGGTCGAATAGAGGTGCAAACAAGTTCGCGAATAGAATCGCCAGCATCATACCTTCTGGATACGCTGGGTTTGCTACACGAATCATTACACACATCGCACCGATCAAGATGCCGTACCACCATTTACCACGGTTGGTAAATGAAGCCGATACAGGATCTGTTGCCATGAAGAACATACCAAACGCAAAACCACCTAGAACTAGGTGCCAATGTGCTGGCATTGCAAACATAGGGTTAGTGTCAGAACCGATGATGTTAAATAGCGTCGCTACAACGATCATACCCACCATCGTACCTGCGATAATGCGCCAAGAGGCGATTCGCATGTAAACGATCATGGCCGCACCGATCATAAGCGCTAGCGTTGATACTTCACCAATTGAACCAGGGATATTACCGATGAACGCGTCCATCCAAGTAATCGGGTTACCTGTTACTGTATTGATTAGAGCGCCAGAGCCACCGTGAGCCCATTGGCTCAGAGCCGTTGCACCAGAGAAACCGTCAGCCGCTGTCCAAACTGCATCACCAGAAATTTGCGCTGGGTATGCAAAGAACAAGAATGCACGGCCTGCTAATGCAGGGTTCAAGAAGTTACGACCTGTACCACCAAAGATTTCTTTCGCAACCACAACACCGAAGGTAATACCTAGTGCTGCTTGCCATAGAGGTAGAGTTGGTGGAACGATAAGTGCAAACAAGATAGAAGTAACAAAGAAACCTTCGTTAACTTCGTGCTTACGCACCATACAGAAAAGCACTTCCCAGAAACCACCGACAAGGAACACTGTCGCGTAGATTGGTAGGAAGTAGGTCGCGCCAAGTAGCATCTTACTGCCAACACCCGCTTCTGCACTCATGGTGCCGCCAAGCATTTCGGTTAGCCAGTAGTGCCAGTTACCTGCGATGATGTCAGCAAGTTCTTGGCCAGCATATTGGAAGTTAAGTGCTGCGATAGCTTGGCCACCCGCGTTGTACATACCCCAGAACATTGCTGGGAATACCGCGAACCAAACCATGATCATGATACGTTTTAAATCAACGCTATCACGAACGTGCGAGCTACGTTTTGTTACTGTACCAGGTGTGTAGAAAAGCGTTGCTGTTGCTTCGTAAAGCGCAAACCACTTCTCATGTTTACCACCCGGCTCAAAATGATGCTCGATATCCTCAAGGAATTTTTTAAGCATGGATTACCCTTCCTTTACAATGGTATCTAGGCATTCACGAAGCAGTTGACCGTATTCGTATTTACCTGGACATACAAAGGTACACAATGCTAAATCTTCTTCGTCCAGCTCAAGTGCACCCAACGCTTGCGCGCTGTCCGTATCACCTGCACATAGATCGCGAAGTAGCAATGTTGGTTCCATATCAAGCGGCATTACGCGTTCGTAGTTGCCAATTGGAACCATTGCACGGTCACTACCGTTCGTCGTCGTTGTCATGTTAAACAACTGACCTTTGAAGATATGACCAAGGAAAGATTTGGTTACTGAGAATTTGTTTTTGCCTGGGACAGCCCAACCAAACAACTCTTTCTCACGACCTTCACGCAAAACAGACACTTGCTGATGGTAACGACCAAGGTAAGCATGAGGGCCAGCTGCTTGAGTACCGTTAAGTACTGAGCCAGAAATCACGCGAACTTCGCCAGGCATTAGCTCGTTGTCAGTTAACTCGTCAAGGCTTGCACCTACAACGGTACGAATAAGACGTGGTTTGTTCACGACAGGGCCTGCCAATGAAACAACACGTTCTACATTCAATTCACCGGTTAGGAACAATTGACCAAAAGCAATAACGTCTTGATAGTTGATGCTCCACGCCACGTTCTCTGCATTTACCGGATATAGGAAATGCATGTGAGTGCCGGCAAGACCAGCAGGGTGAGGGCCATCAAAAACGTGCTCTTCGACATTTGACTGTGAACAACGAGGTAAACTTGAGCCAGATTTACAAACGTAAACCTTACCTTCAGTTAGGGCTGAGAGAATTTCAAGACCAGCGATAAATGCTTCTTGTTGTTCATTAATGATCAACTCAGGCTGTGCTGCGAGTGGATTAGTATCCATTGCAGTAACAAAGATAGCCTTAGTAGAAGATTCGATTGCTGGAACCTTGCTAAACGGACGAGTACGTAAAGCTGTCCAAAGACCTGATTCAACTAGTTGAGATTTGATCACTTGACGATCTAAACCTTTTAGTTGAGCAGCTTCAAACTTATCGAAAGTAACTTGCTCTTCACCTGCCACTTCAATCACTACAGATTGAAGGACACGTTTAGCGCCACGGTTAACTTCGATCACTTTACCGCTTGCTGGTGAAGTAAACTTCACGCCAGGGTTCTTCTTGTCTTCAAAAAGAACTTGCGCTTTTTTCACTTCATCGCCTACGCGGACATGCATGGTAGGACGCATGCCAACGTACTCTTCGCCAAGCAAGGCGACTTTTTTGATGGCTTTGCCATCACTAATCACCTGGGCAGGAGTTCCCGCGATAGGAAGATCCAGACCCTTCTTTATTGTAATCATACGCACTTGCACTACTTTTATCGGGAAAAAGATTCTTTAAATTGCGTAACTTTTAGACACGACATCAGTGTCCGGTTTCGGCGTATATTTTCGCCAAAATCGCAACATCCTAGTAATAATTTCTTCACATATAATACGTGAGATTTATCAGGTGCGATAGTCTATCATCATTTCCGAATCTGATGCCATGACCAATCAGAGGTATAGCAGTAATAAATGCTAGGAATTGAGTTTAAAAGGCCAAAGAATAATCATAATTTTGACCCATCGCACATCGATATATTGTTGTCAGCATAAATATTATTATTGATAGTTAACATAATGAAACGATTATTTTTATTTTGTTTCATTCTGACTTATGTTTCCACAATGTTAATAAGGATAATGATTAATCTAAAAAAGCAGCCCACGGCTGCCTCATAAATTACTTGTCGCCACCTAAGCACATTGGGCTATCTGGTGCACGCTGCAAATCAAGCCATTCGCTCGGCGTATAAGTATGAATCGCTAAGGCATGAATATGATTCGCCAGCTCATCGGCTAAGGTTTGATTAATGATACGGTGCCTTGCGATCAAGCGCAGCCCTTCAAATTGTTCACTGACGACGATCACCTTAAAGTGGCTTTCAGAGCCGGGCGCAACATTATGCATGTAGCTTTCATTAATGACATCAAGGTGTTTCGGTGAGAGTTGTTGGTGGAGTTTGGTTTGGATGACTTCTTCTAACATAGTGCTTCACCACTTCCTATTAACAGTATGACTAATTATTATCACTGCATCATAGTCATATGATACGTAAATCAAAAGGTTTTAGTTTTCACTTTGCTCGTCATCTGCGACAATTTCTTTTAATCAAAAAACACAAAGCGTTCCATTTATGAAAACTGATCTTTCTCTTTATGATCGTACATTAACTCTCTTTCGTTATCCAAAACGTAATAACGAAACATTACAGGCATGGGACGCTGGTGATGAATACCTAATTCAACATATCGAAGAGATGGCGCTCTCTGCCGGGCAAAAAATTGTCGTGCTCAATGACAGTTTTGGCGCGCTCAGTTGTTGGTTAGCAGATAAACATCATGTCACCATGCTAAGTGACTCTTTTATAGCACAGCAAGCCACACGTAATAATCTAACCGACAATCACTGCAATCCAGTCGTGCTAGCGTCTAGCCTTGAAAGCATCCCTACGGATGTCGATTTGGTGATCATGCAAATCCCACGCAACAATCGCTACTTAACTTGGCAACTAGCACAATTGCGTAAAACCTTACCAAGTCATATCCCCGTGATTGCCGTCAATAAAGCCAAAGAGATCCACTCTTCGACCTTAAAATTGTTTGAAAAATATCTTGGTGAGACAAAAACGTCACTTGCGTGGAAAAAACACCGCTTAGTGTTCAGTTTTGCTAATAGTCCTCAACCTATCGACGTTGAGCCGTTTACGACTTGGGCGGTTGATGAACACAATATTACGCTGAAAAATCTCGCCAATGTGTATTCCGGCGAGAGCTTGGATCAAGGCGCGCGTTTCATGCTGCAAAATTTACCCGCAGATGACACCTATAAGCATGCGATTGATTTAGGCTGTGGCAACGGTATTTTGTCAATTAAATTGGCACAACTGAACCCAAGCCTTGAGATTACCTGTATCGATGAGAGCTTTATGGCGGTCGCATCTGCTGAGCAAAATCTACTCGATAACGTTGGCCAATCTGAGCGTTTCCACTGCATGGCGAACAACTGCTTAGATGGTATCAAAGCCGCTGGTTATGACCTTGTAGTCTGTAACCCACCGTTCCACCAGCAACAAGCCGTGACCGACCATATCGCTTGGCAGATGTTCTGTGATGCACAGCATGTTCTCAGCACTGGTGGGCAATTATTAGTTATCGGTAACCGTCACCTCGGATACGATGTGAAGTTAAAACGACTGTTTGGTAAGTCCAACGTCTCTGTCGTTGCAGTAAATAAGAAATTTGTGATTTTACAAGCGACTAAGTAGTCCACTATTATCGCTCAAGATTTTAGCTTCTGTGCAAAAAAATAGAAAAGGAAATGACAATGAGAAAACTGGTTCTCGCCGCGTCTATGGCATTACTACTCACCGCTTGTTCTGCCCCTCAACAAGAGCAACTTAACTTTGCCCCTCGTGCAGAATTGAGTAATAGCAACATTGTTAATGGCAGTACATTCTCACTAACCAGTAAAGATGTACGCTCAGCACAGTATGTCGCGCTTGTTGACAGTGGCCGTTCAAATATTGAACCACTTCATTCAAAACAGAATGTACGTATCACCTTAGAAAATGCCCTATTAGAACAGTTTCAATCTCAAGGTTTCCGCACTTCAGTCAACAGTGACAACTCTATCGTACTGCAAGTACAAGAGATGCTGGTGTCTGTGAAGCATTCTGTGATGGAAAATGAGATGGACGCGAAACTCGTTATCGAACTGACCGCTGAAACACCAAAAGGAAAACTGGTTAAACTCTACACCGCAACGGCAAACCGTAATGGTGCATTGAGCGCTTCTAACGAAGAAATTGAACTGGTATTAAACGATGTTGCTAACCTAGCACTACGTGAAATTGCAAATGACCGTGAACTGCAAAGCTACATGCAGGAGCGTTTCTAATGTGGAAATACGCCCTGGCGTGTTTTGCGCTGGTTTCAAACCTTGCTTTTGCAGGGCCTAAAGTTGAAATGGAAACCAATCTAGGTTCAATCGTTATCGAGCTTAATAGCCAGCAGGCACCAGTTTCTGTTGCGAATTTCCTTAAGTATGTAAAAGATGGCAGCTATGTTGGTACACAATTTCACCGTGTCATTCCAGGCTTTATGGCTCAGGGCGGTGGCTTTGATACTGATATGAATCGTGCTGACACTTATGCACCAATTAAGAATGAAGCAAACAATGGTTTACCAAACAATGTAGCAACGATTGCCATGGCTCGTACTAACGATCCTAATTCTGCTACTCGTCAATTCTTCATCAACTTAGCGGATAATGATTTCCTTAATGCCAGCTCTCGCCCACCCGGCTACGCTGTTTTTGGTGAAGTCGTCCAAGGCTTTGATGTTGTACAAGAAATGGCAAGAAAACCAACACACTCTGTTGGTCGTTACCGCGATGTTCCTGTAGAAGCGATCGTGATAAAAAAAGTCACGCTTCTCGACTAATACAGTTAGGCTCTCACTCTCAATGAGAGCCTTTTCTTTTCTCTCTTCGTTTCTAATATGAATCACGCTTTTTCAAGGATTCGTTATGGCTAACGCTTCAATGTCATGGTCAGACACCGTTCGTAGTTACCTAGATAAACGCCTACTTTGGGTATTTATGCTCGGCTGTTCGAGCGGTTTTCCATGGGTACTGATCGGCTCTAATATGTCAGGCTGGTTAAAAGACGCGGGCCTAACGCGTACCGCTATCGGCTATTTTGGTAGTGTATTTGCGGTTTATGCAATTAACTTCCTTTGGGCTCCCTTAGTGGATCGCGTCAAACTGCCATTGCTGCGATCTCTAGGGCAACGACGCAGTTGGATATTCTTATGCCAAAGTGTCGTGCTCATCTGTACGCTGATGATTGCTGGTGTTGACCCTGCAAAAAACTTAATGCTGACTTCAATGTTGGCACTCTGCATTGCTATCGCATCCTCAACCCAAGATATCGCCATTGATGCTTATCGCATTGATACCTTCCCTAAATCCCAATCAGAGAAGTTACCTCAAGCCTCCGCGATGGCGGTTATTGGTTGGTGGACAGGTTATTCACTACCGGGCTATTTAGCCTTTATTAACGCAGATAGCATCGGCTGGAATGGTGTTTTTTACGGCATGGCGGTGATCGTCGGCTTATTGATGTTATTTACCTTGTTGGTTGGAGAGCCTGTAACCAAACGCGATGCGCTACAGGCCAAGGCCGAAGCTCGTCATAACAAGGTCGTTGGCAATCCAGTAGTGGCTTGGCTTACAGTGACGGTTCTAGAGCCGTTTATCGATTTCTTTAAACGTAATGGCTTTCGTGTTGCTCTGACACTGCTGTTATTTGTTTTTCTATTTAAGATTGGTGAGGCGTTTCTTGGCCGCATGTCGATAGCCTTTTACAAGGACATCGGGTTCAGCAATGAGCAAATTGGCTACTATTCCAAACTAATTGGTTGGGGCTTAACCATGCTATTCACCTTGATTGGCAGTATGGTCAATGTGAAGTTTGGTATTGTACGAGGCTTAATGATTGGTGGTATTGCGATGGCAGCCAGTAATCTAATGTTTGCATGGATTGCAAAAGTAGGCCCAAGTGAGTCACTCTTTCTTGCCACCTTGGTGGTCGATAACTTTACCTCGGCGTTCTCTACCGTTGCCTTTGTCTCCTTCTTAACCGTGGTGACAGGACAAGCCTTTTCAGCAACTCAATATGCGCTATTAGCCTCGTTAGGCAACTTTGGCCGCACCACTTTAGCCTCTTTTAGTGGTGAACTCGTCGATTATCTCAATGATTGGTCGATGTTCTTTATCATTACCGCGTTAATGGTGATCCCTAGCCTTATCATGCTGTATACCATGCGTGACTACTTTAATGACATGTTAGATAAAGCGCGCTTACGTGACCAAGAAGATATTGATTCAACACAGCAGAAATAGAAAAAGGGTCGCATCAGCGACCCTTTTATTTCACAGACAACATCGAGATACGCTTATTCACTATGGATACAAACCTTTGCCAAAGCGATTAAAAATACGCGCAACACCTTGAGTAAACAGCATCGGTTCAGTTAAGAAGGTTAAGCACAGACAGTCTTCACCTTCCTTGGTAAAAGGACTGTGTTTAATACTTGAATCTTTAAGTAAGTAGTCACCCGCGTAATACTCGCCTTCTTCATCGCTGAAAGAGCCATGCAATACCAGTGTTGATTCAAAACCTTTGTGCGTGTGTTGCGGTATATTCACGCCAGCGGTGATGTAGAGTAAATTAACTCTAGCGCCTTCCATTAAATTGATTGGCGCGCTAAACACTTTGCCACCGTAACTCTTCCACTCACCAATATCATCACTAAAACGACTGAGCGTAAGCGGCAGGGAGAATTGGCGTCCATTAACCTCAACGATCCTTGGTTTACGAGCAATACGTATTGGTTCATCGCAAGGCTCAAGGGCGACAATGCGGTCAAATATCACGCTCATATCAAAGGATTCCTCAACCTCCATCGTCTCGAGTTCAAGGCCCGCTTGTTCTTCAATCTTAGCGACATGTTGCTGACATTGTGGGCAAGATTCAATATGGGTGGCTAAAGCGAAGCCATCGACCGGTGTTAACTCGCTATACACATAAGCTTGCAACATCTCATATTTGGGGTGATAACTCATAACTGCTCCGCCTCTATGGTGTTTCTTAATTTCTCGACTGCCAATCTCAAGCGGGATTTCACCGTCCCCAAAGGTATATCAAACATCTCTGCCACTTGCTGGTGAGGTCGATCTTCGAGATACACGGCTTGCACGACTTTTCTTTGTGCTTCGGGCAATAAATCTAAGAATTTGAGAACCTGTTTTTTCAACATCTCATGTTCCGGAGAATAATGTTCTATCAGATCTGGCGGGATAAAATCGGTTGGCCAAATGTCATCAGCGAGAACGTGAGCATCACGGCCTTTTTGCTTGCGTAATAAATCGAAGCATAAATTCCTTGCGATGGTATAGACCCATGTCGACAAAGAGCTTTTACTACCATCGAACAATGCCGCTTTCTGCCATACCGTTGCGAGCGCCTCCTGCACTAACTCGATGGCCACTTGTTCGTTTCCCATGTGTTTGAAGGCGAACTGCTTGAGGCGAGGTGAAAAATGATAAAACACCAAAGCATAGGCGTGCTTGTCCCGTTGCTTTATCTTGTCCATGCACGCGGTCCAATCAGCCCGCGTGTAGGTGTTGGTGTCAGGTAAACTCATTCCAACTTCCTTGAGGTGTTTAATTTTAACTGTATACGTCGCCATTTAAAAAGCGATCACTCTTTATCAATCGTCACCGATAAATAATCCATCGCCTGCTGACAATCATTTTGATCGGTTAAAAAATCAAAATGGTGCAGTTCAACCGGTATTAACTCGAGCCAACGCTGAGTCACCCAAGATGCGTCGTCAAAGTAACACTGCGGATACAAAGCACTTATTTGAGGAAAGCGTGTGTAAACTCGCTTCAATTGTTGAGCAAGATACTGCTTATCATCACTGAGATGTTGAATTTCCCAGCTGGGTAACCACTCCACCTGAGCAAACCGCAAGCCATCAAAATCAACACGAATCCGCCCTAATGCGAATCGCTTCAGACCAACTACTGTAATTCCGAGCAACCCGTCATCAAGCGTTTCAAAATCCACTATCTTTACAAGGCAGCCCGTGTGGGAGAGCGTACCACGAGGGTTTTCTTCACTGCGTTCGAACAGACAGATCCCAAAGGTACCATCATGCTTACTGGCTTCAGCGACCAATCGCTTGTACCTCGGTTCAAATATTCTTAAACGCATTTTACCTTCGGGTAGAACCACAGTTCCGAGAGGAAAAAGCATAACTTCGGTCATCAATAAATCCTAAAAGAACCCTTTGGAGGAGTTATACGCAAAGGAAACTCAATTCGATCATTTACCTTTACTGTTGGTTAATCGATGCACAACAAACTTTACGCAAGCGCTTGCGTAAACGATACCTCATACAATTTAGTTGCAACTTAATGAAACTAAGTTTGTTTGTAATTACTTTGTCAATAAACGTGATCAAGATCGCCTGTTTTATAAGTTTTTACATCAAATAGCACTTTTTTTTAAGATGTAGATCGCTATTATTCCCACCAACAAGTGAAAGCAGATTAGATTGTGCAACCACTTACACATGTAAAATTAACAATCACAACCTCCTGAGAGACTTCTTTATGCGTAAAACACTTTTAGCTCTTGGCGTTGTTGCTGCGACAACAGCGGCAATCCCTGCTCAAGCAGAATATCTATACGGTTTTGGTGGTATGTATCTTGACTATCAAGTTTGGAATCAAGGTATCGGTAACGATGTTGATAACTTCGGTGGCGATATTTCTGAGCGTAACCAAGCTGTCATTGGTATTGAAGGTGGCGCAGGTTTCACTTGGGGTCAAATCTACGGCTTCTACGATTATGAAGGAGTCGATCGTGCAGGTGATGATCGTGGTGCATCGGCAAAAGGTACTATTCACTATAATCTGACTGATTCAGGCATCAGCCTTTACGCCCAAGTGTATAATACTGACGCAGATAAAAGCGCTCTTCATGAGCAAAATCGCGTTCTTGGCCTTGGCTACACAGGCCTGAAAGGCGATGGCTGGGCATTTACACCATTCATTGGTGCTCATCAGATCAACAGTGGTGATATCACTGGTAACAACGGCGGTATGGCTGGCTGGGTTGGTTTCTACAACACAGATATAGCGGGCCAAAACTTCACCTTCTCTACTTGGGGTGAGTACGAGTTTGCACGTAATGATGCATACTCTCGCTTACAAAGCACAACGGCAGGTTCAGATGAAAATCCAGAAAGCTGGGGTCTAAACGGCTCGATCAACGCACTTTGGAACATCAACCAAAACTGGTCAACCGGTGTTCTTTACCGCTACACAGTCAACAAGCTTGCGCGTAAAGACTATCAAGACCTAATTATCTACCGTCTGCAGTACAACTTCTAATTCTGCTCAAACAGACACGAAAGGCACCCTCAGGTGCCTTTTTTATTTGCTTTCCTTGAGGAGGCCATTATCCTTTTGCCATTAATCTAAATCGGTCCTTCTCATGAATTTTGCCATTGTTGGCCCAGGGGCAATTGGCTCTCTTTGGGCGAGCTACCTAACCCAAGCAGGGCATCACGTTTGCCTATGGAGTCGCAGTGACTCTTCACATATTTCAATCCAACGTGATGAATATGAAGCCATTCAATTGATCAATAACGATCCCGCGCAGCTTGCGCAGGCCGATGTCGTTCTTATCACGCTAAAAGCGCCACAAGTTAACGATGTACTAGCGTCTATTGCCGCTCACATTCATCCCGATGCAATCCTATTATTGATGCACAATGGCATGGGTACAGCGCAAGTAACTCAGCAACGTTTTCCGCATAACCCTCTATTGCTTGCCACTACAACACACGGTGCGTACCGCCCTTCCAACCATCAAGTGCACCATACCGGCCAAGGTCAAACCTTGCTGGGTGCTGCCAATGCGCGTGGGACGCAATGTGAGTTTTTGGTTGAAGTACTTAATCACGCCCTTCCACAAGTGCTCTGGCATCGTAAGATTGAACAAGCACTATGGAATAAGTTAGCGATTAATTGCGCCATAAACCCATTAACCGCTTTACATCAAGTTCGTAATGGCGAATTGGCACAAGCTAAATACCGTCAGCAATTGGATCAAATTTCCACTGAAGTCGCTCAAGTGATGTTGGCTGAAGGTTTAGACGTCGATAGTGACGCATTACGCCAAAGCATCAATCATGTCATCAATGCAACGGCGAATAACTACTCCTCAATGCAGCAAGACATTGCTCATCGGAGACAAAGCGAGATAGACTTTATCACCGGTCACCTGATTCAAACCGCGCAAATCCATGCGATTGATGTTTCTCTCAATGAACAGTTGTACCATGCCATCAAACAGATAGAGCAGAATTGGTAATCCTATGAGTAAAAAAGTACTAGTCCCAATCGCCACTGGCAGTGAAGAAATGGAAGCCATCACCATTATCGATATTATGGTGCGCGCAGGTTACGAAGTCGTGGTGGCAAGTGCAGATTTTTGTGGTCAATTGACGATGAAAGCCTCGCGCGGCGTCACGCTAACCGCTGATTGTCGCTTGGTTGATATTGCGGATGACGAATTTGACGCGGTGATCCTGCCTGGTGGCGTGGGCGGTAGCGAAGTGTTTCGTGATAGTACCGTGCTGGTTGAAATCATCCGTCAACAAATGTACGAAGGCAAGCTGGTCGCAGCCATCTGTGCCGCTCCAGCCTTAGTATTGGCCCATCACCAGCTCTATCCGCAAGCCTTAATGACTTGTCATCCAAGTTTTCAAAGCCATATCGCTGCAAAAAATTGGCGCGTAAAACGTGTCACCTATGACGTCACACATAATCTGTTAACCAGCCAAGGCCCTGGTAGTGCTTTGGAATTTGCGATGGAAATCGTCATTCAACTTTCCGGTAAAGCGCACGCCTGGTCAATCGCAGAACCGATGGTGACCATGCCTGTACTGCATTACCATGAACTGGGTGAAAACTAATGTTGGATATCAAGGCAATTCGAGTGCAGTTTCCCGCGCTTGCTCAGAGGGTGAACCAACAACCATTGGTTTATCTAGACAGTGCTGCAACGACACAAAAACCACAAGTGGTGATCGATGCAATCAGTCGCTACTACAGTCATCAAAATGCCAATGTTCATCGTGGGAGCCACAGTTTAACGGCTCAAGCCACCAGCCAATTTGAAGCGGCCCGCCATTGCGTCGCCAACTTCATTCATGCGGCAAGCGAAAAAGAGATCATCTGGACTCGCGGAGCCACGGAAGCTCTCAATCTAATCGCTCAAACTTACGCGCGTAATACTCTCCAAGCGGGAGATGAAATTCTAATTGGTGAAATGGAGCATCACGCCAATATCGTGCCATGGCAGATTGTGGCTGAGCAAACTGGCGCAACCGTAGTGAAAATAGCGATGAACTCAAGGTGTCAACTGGATGTTGATACTTTTGAGCGCGCATTGAGCAGTAAAACAAAGATTGTGGCACTCGCGCATACCACGAATGTTACCGGCAGTCGCCAACCTATCGAGTCGATGATTGAGCTTGCTCATCAACATGGTGCCGTTGTGGTTATTGATGCCGCTCAGGGCATTGTCCATGAAGAGATCAATGTACAATCTTTAGATGCTGACTTCGTGGTTTTCTCCGGTCACAAAATTTTTGCTCCTGCTGGCATTGGCGTGTTGTATGGTAAATTAGCACTACTCGAAGCGATGCCTCCTTGGCATGGCGGCGGCAAGATGGTTGAGAAGGTCTCATTTTCCGGTACGACCTACAGTCAACTTCCAGGTAAATTTGAAGCCGGCACCCCAAACGTCGCAGGAGCCATCGCGCTTGCAACCGCGATAGAATGGTATGGCCAATTTAGTCGAGAAGAGGTGGAGCAGCACATTCATGCATTAGTCGATAAGGTCTACCAGCGACTTTGCCAACATGCCGATGTTCGCGTGATTGGCTACCAAAGCAATGCGTCGGTGTTGTCTTTTGTTGTTGATGGCGTGCATCATCAAGACGTTGCAACACTGCTCGATCAACAAGGCATTGCAGTTCGTGCAGGCCATCACTGTGCGCACCCATTAATGGATGCTCTGGGCATTGCGGGGACGGTGCGAATCTCTTTTGCCATCTACAATGACCAAGATGATGCAGAGCGACTTATCACCGCGATAGAGAAAGCACTCGACATGCTCTAGCACTCATTTTTAAATGATTCTGACTAATTTTCAGATAAAAAAAGAGCCTCTGTTGAGGCTCTTTTTTTTAACTCTTGCTGATTGAGATTAGCGTGGGCAAATCTCTGACTCAGGAAAGAAGAACGCAATTTCACGCGCAGCAGATTCAGGGCTATCTGAACCATGTACTGAGTTATGACGCATGCTCAATGCGTAATCAGCACGAATGGTGCCACATGCCGCTTCTTCAGGGTTGGTTTTACCCATCAAGTCGCGGTAACGAGTGATCGCTTCTTCACCTTCCAGCACTTGAACCATTACCGGGCCCGAGGTCATGAATGCTTTCAAATCATTGAAAAATTCTTTGCCTTCATGCTCTGCATAAAAGCCACTCGCTTGTTCGTCATTAAGATGAACCATCTTTGCTGCAACAATGCTTAAACCTGCTTTTTCAAAGCGACTGTAAATTTCACCAATCAAGTTACGCTTTACCGCGTCAGGCTTTACTATGGAAAACGTTCTTTCTAGAGCCATATGATTTCCTTCTACTTCTCTTCTAATTTTCATTACGCAGTCTAAACGCTGCTCATATTGATCGTGTGTTTATTGAACCAAAATGCGAGCCAAAGAGCGCACACCCACACCGGTTGCACCCGCGCCCCATTTGTCTGACGGAGCTTTACGGTAAGTCGCCGCACAATCAAAATGCAACCAACCTTTTTTGTAATCCTCAACAAAGTAAGAGAGGAATGCTGCTGCCGTGCTCGCACCTGGAGAGTAATCACCACTACAGATGTTGGATAGGTCAGCAAAGTTTGAAGGCAACATTGAACGGTGGAACTCAGCAAGAGGTAAAGGCCACAATCCTTCTTGCTCTTCGCGTGCACAAGTCAGCGCTTGATGAGAAAGTGCTTCATCAAAACTCATTAGCGCATGATAGTCGTTACCTAGTGCATTTTTCGCTGCGCCAGTTAAGGTTGCACAGTCGATAATCAGCTCAGGGTTTTGCTCACTGGCATAAATCAAACCATCAGCCAGCACCAAACGGCCTTCGGCATCAGTATTCATGATTTCAACGGTTTTACCATTCTTATAAGTGATGATATCGCCGAGTTTAAGTGCGCGACCTGAAATCATATTTTCCGCGCAGCATAGGATCAGTTTTACACGCTTGTTAAGACCACGCATGATTGCAAGACCTAGACCACCCGTAATCGTACCTGCACCACCCATGTCCGATTTCATTGCCGTCATAAAGTTTGACGGCTTTAGGCTGTAACCACCAGAGTCAAAAGTGATGCCTTTACCGACGAGACACGCATAAACGGGCGCGTTTTCATCTCCAGTCGGGTTGTAATCAAGTTGCAGCATTGCAGATGTGCGCTCAGAACCGCGTCCAACCGCATAAATGCCTTCCCATCCTTCAGTAAGTAAATCCTTATCTTTAACGATACGAACCGTTACTGTGCCTTCTGGCGCAACAGATTTAATAAACTCAGCAGCCATGGTAGCGAGTTGACGAGGCGCGACTTCTTCAGCGGATTTATTGATTATATCGCAAGTAAAAGCGGTCGCTTGAATGCGAGCTTCTAACTCTACTTGGTGCGCCTCTTCCAGAGGCTGCCAAGTGACATTGGTGTTTTTCTTTGGTTCACGAAAACCTTGGAAAAAGGCCCAAATGGTTTCTACATCCCAACCTTGACCATCGAGCGCAGTATCAGTGATACCTTGTGAGACGATTTTACGTGCCGCTCTTTGAATTGCATCAAGATCATAGCCTTCAGCAAGATGAACCGTTGCGCCTTGCTCAGTGAAAGAAACAAGTGCTTTGTTACCCCAATGTGCCGCAGCTTCAGTTTGGCTTAAATATACCGACATCTGTGTAGACATGGTTTCTCCTTGTCTTAATTATGGCGTTGACTACGCCTTTTGCTCTATACCGAAGTCCCCTCGCCTTTGCATAATAAGGCAGACTTTGGTATCGAGTTCGATGTTAGCATTATGTCACGCAAAAATGTCATTTGGATAAAAAAACGGGCCATAAGGCCCGTTTTTTTTAATACTTTTTGACGGTGCGTAACATCACGCTTTAATCCGCTTCATCCATCCAGCATAAAATGACCGCTTCAAGAATTTTTTCATTCGAATGATTTGGCTCATCATCAAAATCATCCAACTCTAAAATCCACTGATGCAAGTCGGTAAAACGCACTGTTTTAGGATCAGTCTCTGGAAACTTATCACAAAGCTCAATCGCGATATCACGTGAATCGGTCCATTTCATTCGTCATCTTCCTTAAAGTCAGTATAGTTAACACTCACCTGAGCCTTGTTTATCACAATGTTGTTCAACAACATCGATACATGGGCTCAGCGAATTGATTAATGATCTTCTGATGCGTGGTTCAAAGTATAACGTGGAATTTCTACCACAAGATCTTCTTGTGCAACACGCGCTTGGCAACCAAGACGAGATTCAGGCTCTAAACCCCATGCTTTATCCAGCATGTCATCTTCGAGCTCATCACTTTCTTCTAGTGAATCAAAACCTTCGCGAACAATAACGTGGCAAGTAGTACACGCACATGATTTTTCACACGCGTGCTCGATACCAATACCATTTTTCAGTGCCACATCCAAAACTGTCTCGCCCGCTTGAGCTTCTAATACAGCGCCTTCAGGACACAAGTCTTCATGAGGTAATACGATAATTTTAGGCATAACTTCTACTCTTAAATATCATCGACAGACTGACCAGATAACGCAGCTCGAATCGATTTATCCATACGACGAGATGCAAACTCTTGGCTTGCTTTATCTGTCGCCTTAATTCCTAACTCAATCGCATCGGCATCATCGCCGTTGCGCAGTTCAATAAGGGTTTCAATCACTTTTAGCAGCGCTTGTTCTTCTTCACTTGAAAGTAACTCAGCACCGTCCGCTTGCATCGCTGCAATCAAACCTTCAATAACACGATCCGCTTCAACACGTTGCTCAGCAAGCGCGCGAGCTTGCATGTCTTCTTTGGCATAGGTCATTGAATCACGAAGCATATCAGCAACTTCATTATCACTTAGGCCGTAAGAAGGCTTCACTTGAATCTCAGATTGTACGCCGGTGCTCTTTTCCATCGCGGTAACAGACAATAAACCATCCGCATCGACTTGGTAAGTGACACGAATATGCGCAGCACCCGCCGCCATTGGTGGAATGCCTTTTAACGAGAAACGCGCTAATGAACGACAGTCATCGACCATTTCACGCTCACCCTGCACGGTATGTACCGTCATCGCAGTTTGACCATCTTTGAAGGTGGTGAATTCTTGTGCACGAGCAACTGGAATGGTGGTGTTACGCGGAATGATTTTTTCCACTAGTCCGCCCATGGTTTCGATACCGAGCGAAAGTGGAATAACATCAAGTAACAACATTTCAGAGTCAGGTTTATTACCAACTAGGATATCCGCTTGAATGCCCGCACCGATCGCAACCACTTCGTCTGGGTTGATACTGGTTAACGGGGTACGGCCAAAGAACTCACCGACCATTTCACGAACTAACAAAGTGCGTGTAGAACCGCCAACCATAACCACTTGGTTCACGTCTTCTAGATCCACTTCTGCATCTTTCAATGCACGTCGGCACGACATTAAGGTCTTCTTCACTAAAGGACGAATAAGATCTTCAAACTCTTCACGAGTCACGGTGCCTTGCCAGCCGAGAACATCTACATCAGCGACATCTTGGGTAGAAAACGACTGTTTCACTTTCTGCGCAGCGTTAAGCAATGTGCGGTTTTGTTCAGCAGATAACGAAATTTCTAAACCCATCTTGGCCAATAAACACTCAGCCAAAAGATGGTCAAAGTCATCACCGCCCAGAGCAGAGTCACCGCCCGTCGCTAATACTTCAAATACACCTTTCGATAAACGTAAAATCGAGATATCGAAAGTACCACCACCAAGGTCATAAACTGCAATCACACCTTCTTGGCCAGAATCGAGACCGTATGCAATTGCGGCAGCCGTTGGCTCATTAAGCAGACGCAGTACATGTAAACCGGCCAATTTAGCCGCATCTTTGGTACCTGCGCGCTGTGCATCATCGAAATAGGCTGGAACGGTAATCACGACACCCGCTAACTCTCCACCCAATGTGGTTTCCGCTCGCACTTTCAAAGCGCTTAAAATATCCGCTGAAACCTCAATCGGGTTCTTGTTACCACCCGCGGTTTGTAAAATAGGCAAGCCATTATCACTGGCAGTCAGCTGATAAGGTAAAGAAGGGTAACGCTGATTGATATCTGTCAGTGAACGACCAATCAGGCGTTTGACTGAAATAACAGTGTTGGCAGCATCTTGTTCAGAATGTGCAAGCGCCTCGTGGCCAACCAAAACCGCATCATTAGTGTAATGAACGACAGAAGGCAGAATACGACGACCTTGATCATCTTCTAATGTCGCAGCATCACCGCTACGAACCGTCGAAACCAATGAATTGGTAGTGCCAAGATCAATACCGGCCGCCAATTTATGTTCATGGGGTGCCGAGCTCTGACCCGGTTCTGCAATTTGAAGTAACGCCATTGTTAGTCCTTGCTCTGAGATTAACCGAGTAGTCTTTCTTCCACTAACTCGATTTCATGTTTTAATTTGGCAATAAATTTAAGCTTACGTACGCGATCAGCAGCGAGAGTCCATTGAGCCTCGTTGAGCTCTTTTTCTATCTCGATCAGCTGCTGTTTATACGTTTTAGTCACCTTTTCATCAAACTCAAACAATGCAGCTTCAGGATCCGCTCCACTTGGGATCTCTTCCAACTCTTCACGCAATTCCATTTGTTCCATTAAAAACATTGGATCTTGTAAAGTTTGTTGTTCTCCCTGAAGTTCAATACCGTTTTGGGCAATGAGATATTCAGCACGCGAGAGCGGCTTTTTCAGGATTTGATAAGCATCGTTGATTTGTGCTGCTTTCTGTACCGCCATTAAGCGATCGCGTTCAGAAGCAGTTGCAAAATTGTCAGGATGAAAACGTTTTTGCAGTTCACGGAACTGAGAAGAAAGAAGGCCACCATCCAGACTGAACTGAGTTGGTAGCCCAAATAATTCGAAGTGATTCATTTAAATCTAGCCCTTGGCAATCTCTCCTACTTTCACAAGTAGGAGATCAATCATTAAACGTTGAAGCTTTCACCGCAGCCACATTCACTTTTCGCATTCGGGTTATTGAACTCGAAACCTTCGTTCAATCCCTGCTTTACGTAATCAAGCTCTGTGCCATCAAGATAAGCAAGGCTCTTTTGATCAATGATTACCTTAACGCCTTTGTGCTCAAAGACTTCATCTTCTTCATTTAACTCGTCGACAAACTCAAGTACATAAGCCATACCCGAACAACCTGTCGTTTTTACACCGAGACGCAAACCCACGCCTTTCCCACGATTTTCTAGGAAAGCGCCTACACGGCTAGCGGCTGCATCTGTTAATGTAATGGCCATACTGCACCTTGATTGTTTCTATTACCAATAAAATGGGAGGCTTGCTCCCATCATGACAAAGTCGAGTTTACTGATGTTTTTTCTTATAGTCAGCAACTGCTGCTTTAATTGCGTCTTCCGCTAGGATTGAACAGTGAACTTTCACTGGTGGAAGTTCTAGCTCTTCTGCAATTTCAGAGTTTTTGATTGCTGCCGCTTCGTCGATTGATTTGCCTTTAACCCACTCAGTCACCAGTGAGCTTGACGCAATCGCGCTACCACAACCATAAGTTTTGAACTTCGCGTCTTCAATAATACCTTCCGGCGTTACTTTGATTTGAAGCTTCATAACATCACCACACGCAGGAGCACCAACCATGCCGCTACCTACCGATGGATCTTCTTTATCAAAAGAACCAACGTTACGTGGGTTCTCATAATGATCAATTACTTTTTCGCTGTACGCCATAATATCTACCTCGAATCCTCTACATCTATATCAATTGGGATGCTAACTGATTAGTGGTGCGCCCACTCAACCGTGTTTAAGTCGATCCCTTCCTTGTACATATCCCATAGAGGAGACATGTCGCGTAGCTTATTCACCGCTACACGGATTTGTTCAATTGCATAGTCCACTTCTTCTTCCGTCGTAAAACGACCAAATGAGAATCGAACTGAACTGTGTGCCAACTCATCGTTTAAACCTAGAGCACGCAGAACATATGATGGTTCAAGACTGGCTGATGTACATGCACTGCCTGAAGAAACGGCTAGATCTTTCAGTGACATCAGTAGCGACTCACCTTCAACAAAAGCAAAGCTGATGTTTAAGTTGTGCGGTACACGTTGATCAAAGTCACCATTAACCGTTACGGCTTCAAGATCCTTCACACCATTAAATAAACGATTACGAAGGGCCAATGCATGATCGTAATCTTTTTGTAGCTCTTCTTTCGCAATACGGAAAGCTTCACCCATGCCAACGATTTGGTGTGTTGCTAGCGTGCCTGAACGGAATCCACGTTCATGGCCACCACCGTGCATTTGAGCTTCAAGGCGAATACGTGGCTTACGACGTACATACAGTGCGCCGATGCCTTTCGGGCCATAAACTTTGTGTGCAGATAAGGAGATAAGATCTACTTTCATCTCTTGCACATCAATCGCAACTTTACCTGCAGACTGTGCAGCATCAACATGGAAGATAATTTTACGTTCACGACATAGTTCGCCAATCGCTGCAATATCTTGGATTACGCCGATTTCGTTGTTTACGTGCATGATAGAAACCAAGACGGTATCTTCGCGCATCGCCGCTTGAAGTTTGTTTAGGTCGACAAGACCATTAGCTTCCGGCGCCAGGTATGTCACTTCAAAGCCTTCACGCTCAAGTTGGCGACAAGGATCCAGTACCGCTTTGTGTTCGGTTTTGCAGGTAATGACGTGCTTACCTTTCTTCTCGTAAAAATGCGCAGCACCTTTGATAGCTAAGTTATCAGACTCAGTTGCGCCAGAAGTAAATACGATTTCACGAGGGTCTGCGTTTAGCAGCTCAGCGATTTGTTCGCGAGCGTTATCGACTGCCTCTTCGGCTTGCCAACCGTAACGGTGTGAACGTGACGCAGGATTACCAAACGTACCATCCATCGTCATGCACTGAACCATCTTTTCAGCAACTCGTGGGTCAACTGGACAAGTTGCTGAATAATCGAGATAAATCGGCAGTTTCATTCTTTACTCCAATGTAAACTTACTGACCGCCTATGAGCGGACATTGATTCCCATAGCCGCACTCAAAGAGTCGCGATTGGTTAAGCTATGGTTTACCGCAAGATCTAAGTCTTGTCGGTCAGAAATTTCGAGGACTTCGTTGTCTCTCATCAACTCACCTAGGGTGATGTTGTTAAGAAAGTCACTAATGCGGGAACTCAGGTCGCGCCACAATGTGTGTGTAAGGCAACGAGTACCACCTTGGCAGTCACCTTTGCCGTTGCACTTAGTTGCGTCTACTGACTCATCTACAGCCGCAATTACCGTACCTATTGCAATATTCTGTGCATCTTCACCAAGGCGGTAACCACCACCAGGGCCGCGTACACTAGCAACCAAACCTGCTTTACGTAGCTTAGAAAACAATTGCTCTAAGTAAGATAGAGAAATGCCTTGTCGTTCGGAAATATCAGCAAGCGGTACAGGGTTTTGCTGAGAGTGTAGTGCCACATCTAGCATAGCCGTAACTGCATATCTTCCTTTAGATGTAAGTCTCATATAACACCATATCCACATTGTTCATGTGGTAACAATTTTTCCATACCTGACTAAAATGGTCAAGTATTTATTTGACCATTTTAGTCAGGTATTACCGAAAGATAGGTGTTAGGCCGAGATCAACGTTGGGTTGATTTTTCAACCGCCGTTAATATTCCGCGTAAGATATTAATCTCTTGCTGCTCTGGACGAGCTCGACTAAACAAACGACGCAGTTTATTCATCACTTTGTTCGGCTGGTCTTCAGATATAAATTGGGTATCAATCATCACTTTTTCAAGATGCTGATAAAGCATTTCTAGTTCTTTATGACGAGGATATTCTGGAACCTCGGCTTCAGGGTAGCCAAGCTTCTCTTGTTCTAGATGCGCAATACGAATTTCATAGCTAATGGTTTGAACCGCCATCGCCAAGTTTAATGAACTGTATTCAGGGTTGGCAGGGATGCAGACATGATAATGACAGGTCTGTAGTTCATCGTTAGTTAAACCGGTACGCTCACGGCCAAAAACAATTGCAACATTTGCCTCGCGGCCTTCTTGGACGCATTTTTCACCGCACTCACGCGGCTCAAGCATTGGCCAATCAAGCGTACGTGAACGAGCACTCGATCCTACCACCAAGGCACAATCAGAGACAGCCTCTTCCAATGTTGCAAAAACTTGAGCATTAAGAGCAATATCACTTGCGCCAGCAGCCAGTGCTACAGCTTGATCATCGACCTCACATTGTGGATCAACCAAAACCATATTCGTTAAGCCCATCACTTTCATTGCTCGCGCTGCAGAGCCAATGTTTCCGGAGTGAGAAGTGCCAACTAAGACCACTTTGACGTTGTTAAGCATGACCGATTACCTATCGCATTATAAAGCTGCGAGATATTATCACATTGAAGAGGAAAAGGGGTGTCGTGATTCAATTGGGCCGATCAATAGTGCGAAAATTAACCACTTCCCTTTCCGGTTTATTCTGTTATACTTCCGGCCGTTTTTCTGTTCTTTAACATCCGTTGGGAAATTTAGTATGCATCCAATGCTTAATATCGCTATTCGTGCTGCACGAAAAGCTGGCAACCACATTGCCAAATCACTTGAAAATGCTGAGAAGATTGAATCTACTCTAAAAGGCACGAACGACTTTGTTACTAACGTAGACAAAGAAGCAGAAGCACTGATCATCGATACCATTAAAGCGTCTTACCCAGACCACTGTATCGTTGCTGAAGAAAATGGCCTTATTGACGGTCGCGATAAAGAAGTACAATGGATCATCGACCCACTGGATGGCACGTCTAACTTCGTTAAAGGTCTACCACACTTCTCTGTTTCTATCGCTGTACGCATTAAAGGCCGTACAGAAGTAGCTTGTGTGTACGATCCAATGCTTAACGAACTATTTACCGCTCAACGTGGTTCTGGCGCTCAGCTGAACAATGCACGTATCCGCGTTAAACAAGTAAAAGATCTACAAGGTACTATCCTTGCTACTGGTTTCCCATTCAAACAAAAACAGCACTCTGAGTCTTACTTCAAGATCATGTCTGCTCTATTTGTTGATTGTGCAGATTTCCGTCGCACTGGTTCTGCAGCTCTAGACCTATGTTACCTAGCGGCAAACCGTGTTGATGGTTACTTTGAACTAGGCCTAAAACCTTGGGATATGGCAGCAGGTGAGCTTATCGCTCGTGAAGCAGGCGCAATCGTAACTGACTTTGCTGGCGGTACTGACTACATGACATCTGGCAACATCGTTGCTTCAAGTGCTCGTGGCGTTAAAGGCATTCTTAAGCACATCCGTGAAAACGGTAATGCTGCAATGCTAAAATAATCGCTATCGTCACAGCTGATTATAAAAAGGCCCCGCTCTCTGAGCGGGGCTTTTTTGTTTGTCCTGTCCCGTCCTGAAATGTGTTTACACATTGAGGACGGATTATGATAGCCAAGCAGTGATGATGGCTGGCTAGAGCATGCGAATAAGTATGTTGATTGCGATTAACTGATTCGAGTAAAACGAAATGTCTGCAGCTTTTGTTCACTGCCTTCAATATAAGCATAGCTATCAATTAACCACACCTGATTACCGACAAAACTCAATTCAAGACGCACATCCGAACTAGGAATATCATTGTAAATTACATCATCTATATTGGTTGGATAAAAAGAAATTCGATTACGATCCGAGAGCGCTTCGCCAACAAAATTAACCGAGACGTTTTTTATTCGGTTATCAATCTGCAGCTGATGCCCGGTCGTTGGTTGATAGCTAAACGAAGCATTAAGATTAACCCCTTCTTCATTGGTAATACTTACATCCGCATTTGACAGTGATGCCAATTTCCCTTCAGCACTAATTTTTTGATGTTCAATCGTCACAATATGATTTTGAATATTGACGTTCCACTCACCGACAAAGTTTTCTAATTGCTGCCAATTTTGCGGACTAGCGGCAGTTTTATCCCCCCCTAACGCAGTGATAGCATCATTACGACTATCATGACGAATATTATCTCGATTACTCTGCAAATCTTGGCTTGAACCTGCCACACCGCCAGCGACCCCTCCAGCAATCGCACCTTTAACCGCGAGATCGGGTTCGCCAGTTAATGCTCCCATAGTTAAGCCTAATAATGCCCCACCAACTGCTCCTTGCTTAGTCGCTGCGTTGGCATCATCTTCGCCGGGTGTGACACAGCCAGCTAGTAAAGGGACTGAGATAAGGGATGTTAAAACTAGCTTAGTGTTGAATTTCATAAGACACCTCATTTCTTAAACTAGCTGTATGGTAAATAATACCAA
>NZ_AFWE01000022.1 GCF_000222585.1 Vibrio scophthalmi LMG 19158
ACGTTGAAATTCAGGAGTCACATCCTCATTCTTCATCGCTCAGTCTCGCTCTTCATCATTCGTCTTGTGACTCTTGAAAAGCATCTTTGCAGGAAGGTGATGTGTTTTTTCTTGAAGTGATTTGGACTACTGACCGCGCCAGTTTGGAATATCGGAGAAATGGCCTTTTGCGGGTGGCTTGGTGCCTCGTTCGCGCACGCGCTCTCTTATCCCTGCGGGGCTTAAAAACGTTAAATGTTAGGCATAAAAAAAGAACTCATCTGAGTTCTTTGGAAGTGTAAATAGTAGCCATTAAATTACAAAGTAGATTGTATTGGTAGCACTTCGAATTTAATAGCTGATCTTGCTGGTTCAGTCTGGAAATTAAACTGCCAATCAAGCTCATGAAGCTGTTTTTTTACATGAATAGCTACAGTATCAACAAGCCCTTTCGGCGCAAAATCAAGAGTCCATGTTGTAGAAAAATACCCCCCCGTTGACTCAATATTATCTTCTATTGAAACAATGATGGCATTAACTTCTTTTGATATCAGCTCTGAATTATTTTGTATGTACTCGAAACCAGTAATCATGACTATTCTCCATTGTTATAGTTCGATGTTATATTACAGCCAAGAAACCCTTGACGCTATAGTCATGATATAAATGAATAAATCCATTAGATGCGCATTACAAAATTTATATTAAATGAGCCATTCGGCTGC
>NZ_AFWE01000021.1 GCF_000222585.1 Vibrio scophthalmi LMG 19158
GCCAAGCCTCAGACCTTGCTTGAGGAAGAACGATTCACACTACTGTCACTGCCGATAGCTGAGTGCTCATTTAGCCCATTACCCGTTCGCCAGTCAGTTGTGCCGATAGAAAGCTTTCAACATCCTTTATCTACTTATGATGCGCTGTTGGAGGTGA
This sequence comes from Vibrio scophthalmi LMG 19158, assembly GCF_000222585.1. Lineage (GTDB taxonomy): Bacteria > Pseudomonadota > Gammaproteobacteria > Enterobacterales > Vibrionaceae > Vibrio > Vibrio scophthalmi. The sequence goes on from NZ_AFWE01000021.1 coordinate 158, forward strand.
GAGCATGAACATACAGATGACTCGTATCGAAGCGGCTTGTGAATCCCTAAAGCTCAATGCGATAAGTAATGAATGGGCTGGAATAGCCAAAACAACGCTAAACAATGAGCAGAGCCTTGGGGACTTTTTAGAATCGCTACTGAATGTAGAACTGGAAGCTAGGGCAGAAAAAACACGAGCAGCACTGATGAAGTTCGCTGGCTTCCCAATGCAGAAAACCTTCGAAGAATACGATTTTACATTCGCAACTGGCGCACCGAAGAACCAACTTCGAGAGCTTACGGGGCTTGCCTTTATAGAACGAAAAGAAAACATTGTCTTGCTTGGGCCAAGTGGTGTTGGTAAGAGCCACTTAGCCGTGAGCCTTGGTCAAATGGCTGTGCAAAAAAGCATTAAAACTCGCTTCGTCACGGCGGCAGACTTAATGTTACAGCTCGCCACAGCAAAGAAACAGGGCAGACTGGAGAGCTACCTTAAAAGAAGTGTACTGGCACCGAGACTGTTAATCGTCGATGAAATCGGCTATCTCCCATTCGGTAGGGAGGAAGCAAACTTGTTCTTTAACGTCATAGCTAAGCGCTACGAACAAGGCAGTATTATCGTGACGAGTAATTTACCCTTCTCACAATGGTCTAATGCATTCGCTGATGATACGACTCTAACGGCAGCCTTGCTTGACCGCTTATTACATCACTCTCATATCGTTCAGATCAGTGGCGAGAGTTATCGACTAAAAGGCAAAAAAGCAGCGGGTGTCCTACCAGCAATATTAGACACTGGAAATAAGTGATCTTAACTATGTGGGTGGGTCAGTTTTAGATCGGCGATAACGCCGTAAAGTGGGTCAGTTTTAAGTCGGCGTTGACAA
>NZ_AFWE01000020.1 GCF_000222585.1 Vibrio scophthalmi LMG 19158
TTGGTATTACTCACCTTGAATGGTTGCGATAAGACGACGAGATCCACCGTAATCGCGGTGCTCGCCTAAGTAGATGCCCTGCCATGTACCTAAGGCTAAGCGGCCATCAGTGATTGGAATTGTAATGCTCGAACCCAGCGTTGAAGCCTTGATATGCGCAGGCATGTCATCATCCCCTTCATAGGTGTGTTGGTAGTACGCTGCGCGTTCGGGAACAGAGTGATTGAAGTGCTTTTCCATATCACTGCGCACCGTAGGATCGGCATTTTCGTTAAGGGTTAAGCTAGCGGAGGTGTGTTGCACAAACAGGTGTAATAATCCTACTGAAAGTGATTGGATTTGCGGTAACTGTTGTTCAATTTCATCAGTGATCAGATGAAAACCTCGGGATTTGGCTGGTAAGCTGATCGTTTTTTGAGACCACATAATCTTTCCTTAACGAATTGTTTGGCAAATCTTATGAAGCTGGCTAGGCTAGTTGCACAGCTTTAGATAAGCTAAGCTTTTGAACGTGATATACCTCAATGTGATTGAGTTTTCACTGAGTCATAATTAGCCATTGAAAAAAAATTACATAACCTTGTGTTTGCAGCTTAGTGCCCAAACATCAGGAATAGCTTCTTTTTTGCTTAAAATCGGGGATTCCTAGCGAGTGATTAACTGGCGGGAATAGAGCCTACTGTAACATCGGAATAGAGACCATGTTGAAAAATATTAACCCAACGCAAACTCAAGCGTGGAAAGCGCTAACTGCTCATTTTGAATCTGCACAGGATATGGATCTGGCAGAGCTTTTTGCTCAAGATGCGGCTCGCTTTGACAAGTTTTCTACACGTTTTGGTGACGATCTTCTGATCGATTACTCTAAAAACCTCATCAACCAAGAAACGTTACAACATCTTTTTGCGTTAGCAAAAGAGACGGATCTTCAATCAGCAATTGAAGCGATGTTCAGTGGTGAAGCGATCAACAAAACAGAAGATCGCGCCGTGTTACATACTGCGCTACGTAACCGTAGTGACAAACCAGTGATGGTTGATGGTCAAGATGTGATGCCAGCGATCAACGCTGTACTAGCAAAAATGGAACTGTTTACGCACCGTATCGTTTCGGGTGATTGGAAAGGTTACACCGGTAAAGAGATCACTGATGTCGTGAACATCGGTATCGGCGGTTCTGACCTAGGCCCTTACATGGTGGCTGAAGCACTAGCACCGTACAAAACGCGTCTAAACATGCATTTTGTTTCTAACGTTGATGGTACTCACATCGTTGAAACGTTGAAAAAAGTAAATCCAGAAACGACATTGTTCCTGATTGCATCGAAAACATTTACCACTCAAGAAACCATGACCAATGCACATACTGCGCGTGATTGGTTCCTAGCGGAAGCGGGTGATGAAGCGCACGTTGCTAAGCACTTTGCGGCACTATCAACCAACGCAACCTCAGTGGCTGAGTTTGGTATTGATACCGACAACATGTTCGAATTCTGGGATTGGGTTGGCGGTCGTTACTCTCTATGGTCAGCAATCGGTCTGTCTATCTCTCTAGCGGTAGGTTACGACAACTTTGTTGAGTTGCTAGAAGGCGCTCACGAGATGGATAACCACTTTGCTGAGACTGAGCTAGAAAACAACATTCCAGTGATCTTGGCGTTGATTGGCCTATGGTACAACAACTTCCATGGTGCAGAATCTGAAGCAATCTTGCCTTACGATCAGTACATGCACCGTTTTGCTGCGTACTTCCAGCAAGGTAACATGGAGTCGAACGGTAAATACGTAGACCGTAACGGCGAAGCTGTCACTTACCAAACTGGCCCAATCATTTGGGGTGAGCCAGGTACTAACGGTCAACACGCGTTCTACCAGTTGATCCACCAAGGCACTAAGATCATTCCTTGTGACTTTATTGCACCAGCTCTGAGCCATAACCCAGCAGGCGATCACCACCAAAAACTGATGTCGAACTTCTTTGCTCAAACAGAAGCATTGGCATTTGGTAAGAGTGCAGAGACGGTTAAAGCGGAATTTGCTCAAGCAGGTAAGAGCGACGCAGAAATGGCTGAGCTAGTCCCATTCAAAGTGTTTGAAGGTAACCGTCCAACTAACTCAATCCTAGTGAAACAAATCACGCCACGTACTTTGGGTAACTTGATTGCAATGTACGAGCACAAAATCTTCACTCAAGGCGTTATCTGGAACATCTTCAGCTTCGACCAATGGGGTGTGGAACTTGGTAAGCAACTCGCAAACCAAATTCTACCTGAGCTTGCTGATGCAACAGAAATTAGCTCGCATGATAGCTCGACTAATGGTTTGATCAATGCGTTCAAAGCTTTTAAAGCTTAGTCGTTAGTATACTTGCAGCCATGATATTGAGTATTTTGGCGAGTAAAAGTTGAAAGGTAAAACGCCAGCAATGCTGGCGTTTTTTATTGATGCGTTTTAATC
>NZ_AFWE01000019.1 GCF_000222585.1 Vibrio scophthalmi LMG 19158
CTCCGGAATTCCGGAATTTTACTGCTTTAAATTTCTATCGAGTTCCTCTGAAGACGAACTCATCACAGTAAGTTTTACTAATTCTTTTATGAATGCCTTTTTGCCGTCGGGTAGGCTTTCGATCACTTTTCCTAGATATGAACTGCTTGCGCTTTCTTCTCCGAATACGATCTCATCGATTGACGTATTTAATGCAGTAGCTATTGCCACTAACGTCTCCAAATTCGGATTTTTTTGCTCACCTCTTTCTATTCGTGACATTTGAGCTGTTGACACTCCTGAACGATCTATCAATTCAGCTCTCGATATTCCTAACAGCTCACGCTTGAGCTTTATATTCTCACCTAAGTTCATTTTTTTGACCTGCGTATAGCATCTGTGAGTTATTTTACTACATTTTCTTGTATGTGTGATTTATTGGTTGTACTCTTGAGTTGTATTTATTGCATGCATGAGTTCTATTATGTTTTTCATTGACCAGCTTTTTATCCAGCAAGACCATCCAGAAGGCGGATTACCTTTTGTTGGTACTCATGTCATTGAGCGTGTTGATATGGAATCTGGCGAAAAGCTTCCGCCAAGCGTCAACCAAAAAATCTTAGAAGGTTCATTTAGTACAAAGCTAACAATCCGATGTAATGGCAACCGGATTCGTGTCGAGGGAAACCCGTCACGCTGGCAACGCATGGATAATCTTTTCGGTTTAACGTCACTCGATGATTGCATAGCAATTTATAACCACATCCTCGCGAAATATGATCTGCCGCCATTCACTAAAAATACTCGTGCTTATCACCGTCAAACTCCGGATGGTAAGTCGTCGTCACTCATTGGCAATGGCGCGGAAATAACGCTTATTGACTGGACACGTAACCACATGGTTGGTCGTGGAAATGAACTTTCATTTATTCGCGGCATGTCTTCCGTCGCTATGGGGCGAGGGCGTGAAGCAATTCTCAAACCTAATGGAATGACTTGCAACTGGGGCGAGGGTTCAACATGGGAAATGCTTAAGCTCTATTGCAAGGCGTTTGAAATGCTACTCCGTCTTAAGAAATACAAGCGCAGCAACAAGACCACACAAGATCACATCAAGTACTTAGAAACTCTTATTGATTATTGCGAAGAGCACGGCGTTGTCCGTGAAGAACACAGCCTCAGACAAAAACTACTGAAAAGACATGACTTGCAATTTTATGGAATGGTTACTGAACAAGACTTTTACAAACACCTAACGACGATGGAGGACGCCATGCAAACACTACATGCAACGAACGACACGCATCAATCAATCGCAGAGCAATTAATTGGTGCAGGAGTTGTGGATACTCTTCGCAAAGCCAATACCACCATGAACTATTTCACGCTTTGGCAGCACGGCACCGATTTACGTCACACGCTAAGTCAATCGCAATTCTACGAGCACAAAGCCCGCTTAAGAAAAATTGGTATCGATATCGGCCAACAATTCGATGTTAGTCGCCTTTGTCCAACACTCAAACGTTCAGAGGTTATCGAGCTTAAGCCGCTACCGATTCCGGACTGGTATCACATGCCTCAAGTCGCCCAATCCAATGTATTGCCATTTAGAGCAGTCGCTTAATTAAAAAAACACTAAGGATATAACCATGTTAAAAATTGAAATATTCCCAGAAGATGAAAAATTCACAACACGCACAATCAAAGGTAAGGACGACAAACCAGATCGCAACATCTACGAACAAGAAGCCTACGCCTATCTAGGTGGCAAGTTTCCAACGCTAATGAAGTTATCACTTGAAGAAGGGCAACCAGCACATGTCGCCGGAATTTATACCGTTCACAGCTCTAGCTTTGTTGTTAATAACTTTGGTGGCCTTGAGCTAAAACGCTTTGGAATGCTTATCGAGCCATTGGAATTAGTTGATTTGTAAACGTTAAATATAGGCTAGGGGGTTATATGGATAATTGCTCACTCGTATCACAAGATGTTAATTCTGATTGTTCTTTCGCTGATTTACTTTTTCGCCGCCCAAGCGTTTCAGATAAAGCGGTAACGACTGCTCTTGTTGAAAAACCAAAGCTAAAAACCACTCGAAAAAGTTGGTCTAAAAAGGAATCAGAACTACTTACGGTACTGATACGACAAGGTAAAAGCTCTGCATTTGCGGCCAAAGAACTTGGTCGCACTTTATGCGCTGTTGATGGTCAAATTCGCAAGCTAAACATACAGCGTTGTAAAGGATTGACCATTAAACAAGAACAGTTTTTAAGAGACAACTATTGGCTTTTAGGGGCTGCTGGTTGTGCTAAAAAATTGAATCGAAACCAAGCTACGATTGCGTATTACGCTAAGTATTTAGATCTTAAAAAGCCAACTCGTGACGATGTGAATCCACCAATCCCTCGATGCTTATTACCATATGACATGGTCAAACGTGTATCAGTTCTTCAACGCAAATCACCAACATCTAAAAATAAAGTCGATGACGCCGTGGTAATATTTTACGACAAGAACGGGCCATCAACACCAATGATGGCGATGCATCTTGACCAGTTATGCAGTGCGTTGGATCAGCATTTTAATCGTAGACCAGGTGTTACAGCTCAGGCTTTAACTCATGGTTATAAGGCGGTCTAATATGCCCAAGTATCGAACTCAACGCAGTAAGAGACACGATCATTGTCCACAGTGTGGTGATATAGATTTTATTTGTACTCAATACATTATGAACGATCAGATTTATCTATACGAAGAACAATGCCCACGCTGCTATGACTTTTGGCAAGTTGGGCTTGATGATTATGGTAACAACCATCAACTACAAGAAGGATCAAGCGCATTATGAATCAAGTAATTTTGTGTGAAGGCACGCTGTATTTTCTTTCAATAAAGAAGGCTTACTTTTGCAAAGACTCGTGGGACGTTGCAGGTGCAATCAGTGACTTCCTAGGAAATGAACCGCATGAGCTAATCAATGATGATTCATTTCAACTTAATGAAGCCGAACATGGTTCATCGGACGAATGGGAATTTTACTAATTGTGATTGGCCAGAATTACAAATTCCAATTAGTAAAATGAGTAGCAACATACAAGCACAAAAAGCCAAAATAAACGGACACCTT
>NZ_AFWE01000018.1 GCF_000222585.1 Vibrio scophthalmi LMG 19158
CTATCAACTAATTGAGATACTTATTATGAAAACAATGAATAACCCAACGTTCGCTGCTCGTCCTTCAATGAAAAACAAACAACGTGGTGCGCTCTCTGCTGAGCTGGCTATGGTGATTGGTGTGGTCGTAATTGCACTGATTTTTATGGTGTCGCAAGCACCAAACTTTCGATACAAAATCAATGAAGCCCGTTTTTTATCGCAAGCGAATGAGATTGCGCAAGAAACAAACGCATGGAAAAAAGCCCGCCCTAACTTTGAAGGCGTGACCATTACTAAAGTGTGTGAAGAAGGCGGTCTAAACAAATCGCTTTGTGGCTCATCAAATGATGGTCGTGCAACAAACCCGTTTGGTGGTGACTGGTCAATTTCAGCGAATACCGGCAGTAAAGGGCTATTTGATGTGACAGCCACACTACCAGAAGACGCGCACCGTATTCCAAGCCTTGCTAACTCAATTGCGTCTTCTACACGCGCTAACTGTAATGAAGCTGACGGTTGCGACACTCTGGCGACAACCGCAACGTCTATCAAAATGACGTACTAATGCGTCAGCGCGGCTTTCTTAGCGCGGAATTAAGTCAATACCTTATCGTCACCATCCTATTCTTTGCACTTCTTGTGCCGCCGATTACCCAATGGGCGAGACTCTATCAAAATGCGGCCAGCATTAACCAAACGATCGAGACCATCACGCAAGAAGCGCAATTTAACTATGCCAAAGCTGTGTTAACAACGCGCTGCTTACCTCAAGCGGCGCTAACACTGGCGGATTTAAACCTGACCTTACCAAGCGATGATGTTCGCTATGACGTGCGCTACTTACAAAGCGGCGTACCCAAGGCAAGGCCAAGCGGCATACAAGTGGGCGTGACGATAATTGAGCCGAAGTTGCAGAACGTGGCAACTCGGCTTACCCCTGACGAAATCCAAGGCGCAACTTTACTATTTAACGCTCCGTTAAATTATCAACTACCTGACTGGCAAGAACTCAACACCAATACGGGTTGTATCCGATAGGAGGCCAATTGAAAGGTTTAAAAAAACAACAAGGCTTTGCAATGCTAGCTTCAATGTCCATCGTCCTTGGCGTGGTCATTGTTGGCTCAATGTGGGTGGCAGAAGAAAGCGCAAAACGCCGAATTTTGACTAACTCAGAATCGTTCTATAACCGAATTATCTACTTACGAACCCAAGTACACGCCTTTGTGAATGACCGTTATTTGGAAGGGCATCGAATCAATGGGGCGGCGATTTTTCCGAACCGATTAGGGGCACTTGAACCGAAATACATTCCAACATGTACCAATGAAGATAATCAGAAAGGCTTTTGTATGAAAGTCAATCAAACCCCTTGGGGCGAGATTGGTGAAAGAGATTATCGAGTTGTTGCCGTACCGAAAGATGACGGTTCCGGCGTGAGTCATTACCGCGCCGAATTTGATGTAAAGCTACCTGATAAAGACTCAGTAGCACTTAAATTTGAGCGACAAACCACACTCGCCATGCTCGCGCAAGTTCCCAATATTTTCTACGACGATGCAAACAACATCTTAACCGTTCGCATCGATAGGCCAGATAAAGCCTTTGCGTATGAATCGTTGGTTAAGCGCAGCGGCGACGATTCGACGTTGCTTGGTGATTGGGACGTGGGCGGCAACTTTGCGATAACGAACGCTAAAGATGTAACCATAAAAAATAGCAACGGCACACAGCAATCCGTTGTTCAGGGCTTAACCAAAATCTACACCGTTGAACACGGCCAATGGTTACGAAAACCACCGTGCCCACAAGGGATGACCTTAAATTCAACGTTCAGTATTACCGAAATTAACACACACCCAACCTATAGCCTGACGGGTCTACAAAGAGCGTATTTGATTGAAGAAAATGCGACTCAGATTCGCGTGGGTTTAGATGTGGGAGCAAAACATAAATTTAGTGGTGCAGGCCACACCCTTCATTTAGGGAAAGTGACTGCACTTTTGCAATGCAAATAAGGAGCTGATATGACAGCAAAAAAAACGAACCTGTATTTAGGTCTCATTCTAGCCATAAGTTGTGGCAATGCTATGGCGAAAGTAACTTACGAAGACGCACTGGAGGATGAACGCCAATTAGCCGCAGAAAACCCACACAATCCACCAACGCAGGGGTTTACACAGCGAGAAATTGATGCCGCAGTTGGTACAAACAGTGTACCAATTGTATTCAACGGACACTCAACCAGTAGTTGTACTAACGTTTATCCGCCAGATAAAACTTCTGTTTCAACGCACGATATTTATGTCGTCGGAACCTATGAAGATCAAAACAACCATAAGGACTCTCATACTCGTGGGGTCGCTCAAAAACTGACAACCAACGGCGCAACTCAAATTTGTGCGCAATGGACGCCAGCTCGATATTTCAACTTCCACTATCAAGTTTCTGCTTACGAGAAATAACTTGACCTAAATCACGCCCTTTGTAAGATTAACTATACATAATCAAACAAAGGGCTAAAACAATGACTAAAGAAGAGTTCAAAGCGGAGTACACAAAAAAAGGATGGACAGCAACAACCCTTGCAAAAAGATGGGGATATTCAGCACCCACTCGCATTCATCACATAGCAGTAGATCCACACAAAAACCCTTATATGATCGATGCTGTGCGTGGATTACCTTACATCATAAAAGAGAAAATATAATTAACGATTAATATTGCATCGAAATGATTTCTTCAGTAAAATAGATCGATCAAATATCGTGATTCAATCGGAATAATAACAATGAAAAAAGCCCTTTTATTACTCGCGTTAAGTTCTCCATCCGCAATGGCTATAGTTGGAGGGGAATCATTAGATTGGCGTAAAGATTTTACAAACATGACAACTATGAGTTGCACCAGCACACTAATAGGCGGTAAATATCTACTGACTGCTGGACATTGCAGGGGAGTACCTAATGTTGGATTTTCCGATTCAGATGGCACAATCAAAGATGCTATAAATATTCTCGAATATCACCTCCCACCAGATGATGGCACTAATCAATTTTCACCAGACATTGCGGTTTGGGAATTGGAACGAGCGCATCTAACCAAAGATATACGTTTTGTGGCCGATTTGAATCACGATCCTATTCGTGTTGGTGATCACGTAACAATGTACGGTTTTGGTGGTTCAGATTTATTGAAAAAAGGCGTATCTCAAATTGCTGATACATCCGGAGAACCTCACGACCTATCATTTCTCTATGTGAGCAATGATATTGGTCAAGGCGTATTACAAGGTGGTGATTCAGGTGGCCCATGGGTGAACACCGAAGGCGACATTATAGGTGTATCACGCACTGTTGGTAATGATAACAGCATGACAGCAACACGCCTTGCACCGGTTAAAGATTGGTTATCGCAAACAGTGAACGCATGGCATTACCCTACATTGGCTAATGTTAATGGACGCGAAACCATTACGATTCAATCATTGCATAGTAATCCAGCCGGTGTAGATTTTTCTGTGGAGTCTAACGAAACAGGCGACGCAACCATCATTCGAGATCAAAGTACCTGTTTAACAAAGCCAACTGTATTACCGTTTGAGAAATGTACTATCGTTGTAGAAAGTAATGGCGGTGAAGGTCAAATACAGCTTTCTGGGACTGAATTTATCGAACTGAATAAACCAACTCCTGTTGAACCACCAACACCACCAAGCGCTGGCGGTGGTTCTAGCGGCGGATCAATGAGCTTGTTCGGTCTACTAGGCTTATTTGGTTTAGGTGTGATGCGCTCTCGCAAACGCTAATAATAAACAGAACAAACAAATCGGCGGCTTCTATAGTCGCCTTTTTCACGCTTGAATAATAACGAGGAATCAAACTATACAAATGGATAATAAAAAGTTTTATCACGCATCCAATATTGTGTCTCTCGATGACTTTCTAAAATCTGACTTTGCTCAGGGTAGCCATATCTACTGTGCCTTTACTAAGAACAGCATGGACTCGTTCATCAAGCATAACCTTGAGAAAAAACTAGTCAAAAGTATCAGCTTTAGTGACGGGCACACTCTCTACCCAACAGCACCAGAAATTGAGCTTGAAGATGCAGAATATAATTAATCTCAACGCTACCCACTAGAATAGAAAAAGCCTCGACAGAATCCATTCCGTCGAGGCTTTCTTTCACCCTTCGCTCAAACCGCACTAACAAGAGTAGAGAAATATGGGGAAAAACTCTTTCTTGTAGCACATCGAAACACTATCTCAATTTTAAGAAACGGCCAAACAATGATTCAAATGATCACGATAACTCTATTTTTCTTCGGCTATCTCTTTGTTATCTGGCAACTAATGAAAGCCCCCAATAACCTAGACAGACCACCGCCAAACGTTCAACGAAAAACAAGCGTCATATTTTGGCTATGTACCGTGATCTTTTTGCTAGTGATTGATTACTCGATCATAACCAGCGTACTACTCACTTCGCTACTAACCTATTTCTACGCCACTAGAATTTGTCGCTTCAAAGCTAACTCAAACGCATTGTTGACCGTCATTCCTGACATACTCGATAACTCAAAAGCTCAAATCCACCTCAGCAATCCAGCCGATAGCTTTCAACGTGGCCACTATGTTGAACTCTTAGATTTACTAGGCAAATTGAGCGCATTTGGCATAACACAAATCACGTTAACCTCCCCTATGTTCTACAAAGATAAAGCATTAAGAGGATTGGGCGCACTAGAGCGGTTAACAAGCCCGCACTGGCTTGTAACAGGTAAATCAATTCACTGGGTTAACCATCTGTGGGAAATAGCGGTACTGGCTAATCTGAGGCGCACCAAAGCCAATCAGACCATTAATTCACTTTCACTAACACAGTGGTATCAAATCACTCTGACTTTAAACCGGCACGCGAGTGAGAAATCGTAAGCTTACGATTTTGAGCTTGGGTGGAACAACGCGCAGCGGCGTTAGGAAGCAAAAATCATGACCATTAACAATCGATACGTCAATCATTCATCAGTTTGGCATCACAATAAGCTAGAGCTTATCGACACAATTGTAGATCAATTGGATAAGAAGCTTTTGTTAAAAACATGGGAAGAAAAACGCGACATAAGAAATGCCATTGAAGAAGAACTGGAAGAGTACACGCTCTATCGTTGCCACACCCACTCTAAAGGCGGAGCTGTGGGGTGGCGTGTTTTGTATGCTCTATTCGTCCTTTTTCAATGGTTGCTTTGGCCGTACTGCTTTTTCAACTGGCTCAAGACCGGCAACTTTCGTTTAAACAGCAAAAGCCGCATTGGTATGTTTATAGACCGTATTGTTGAACAAGCAACAAACTAACACTACAGGAAAAACCATGACGACATCCCATGAACACTCAAACTCAAGTCACTTCATCATTCTGAATGAAGACGTTGATAAGAACGCCCACAGATTCTCAACAAAAAGAAAAGTCCTTTTTGGCCGTGAAGTTTTTCATCAACTATGCGTGAACCCAACCTATAGCTCTGAGTTAAACCGTTTCTTAAATAGCACTCTCGAATCTTCGAACTTTCGGCCAAACAAAATCACTCTCTACTCTTATCGTGCAACAGCACCACACCACGTACTCAATTTCGATAGCCAATTTGAGATTACCATAACCGAAGGTAATACCTCGATTCCCGACCTCTGGAACTTTCAGGATGGAGTCAGAACAGGCAACGTTGATATTAGCGTCTACGATAGCGTCGATGTTCTTTACTTAATTGAAACCATTATTGCCTATTGCCGACAACACAACCCCGAACTACAGGTAGAGCGAACTAAATAGAGGGAACAATGATGCTCAAATACATTGGATTCATATTAGCGTCACTGCTTTGGATTCAATCAGCCAATGCAGCAATCACATCCGGCGGCAGAACTTACGATGGCGTAAAAAAAATCATTATTAAGCGTAATATCCGCTGCCCAAACTACTGCACGACCATCTCAAAATACAGCCGTGAGTATAATGTGCCAGCTCAATTGATTGTCTCGATTATTCACAACGAAAGCGCTTTTAACCCGAAAGCAGTAAGCCCCAAAGGAGCCAAAGGTCTAATGCAGCTAATGGATATAAACAGCAAAGCAGCACAGATAAACCCGTTTGATCCACACGAAAACATTCGTGCCGGCACTGCGCTTTTCTCTCGATTGATGAAACGTTACAACAACGTGGAGTTAGCTCTCGCAGCGTATAACGCTGGCGAAGGTAATGTTGCTAAATATGGTGGAGTTCCACCATTTCCTGAAACTAGACAATACATAAAGAAGGTCATGGCCCACTATAAAACACCACCAAATTAAACCTACGATCTGAATTGAGCTTGTAAGAATAACAAGAAAAGACTAATATAATGTTGTAGATGAAAGGCGGTAGAGGTATCCCCTTGTAAAACAGTATCAACCTCATTGGATGAGTGGCGGTAGAGGTATCCCCACATGAAACAGTATCAACCTCATTGGATTAATCTACACAAAGAAGCCCCTTTATGGGGTTTTTTTGTGCCCGAAGGAAAATAATGGATATTAGAACGTTAAACCAGGACGCCTATGCTCAACTAGCTAAGGATAGGCCGCAGGTACTCGAAAAGAACCGTGGCTATGGGATCGTATCTATCACAGTAAACGAGCTTATCTACGCAATACCATTACGCAGCAATATGAATCATAGCAACGGATTTAAAACAATCTCTATGAAGCGTGGAAACAAACTCATCTGGAACGGCCTTGATTATTCCAAAGCCCTTGTCGTGCAATCCACTGACATTGAGCCAACAGCTTTTAAGCTTCGAGAGAAAAAAGAGTTTGATAAAATTCAATCAAACAAAGAAAAAATCATAGCGGATTTTGAGAAGTTTGTAGCGGCTTACATTGCATGTGTAAAGAAAGGAACATCTACAACAGACCACCGTTTTAAATTCACCACATTACAATACTTTCATGCTGAATTAGGCTTGTAAAAAAATGCCTGTGTTTTTCAACACAAGCATTCAAAATCGGGAGTAACCACAACACGGCATTACTATTTTTGGGTTGCGCTTGTTGTGTCTTGTTCTGCCGCTTCTACAACCTCACCTTTCGATGTGTAAACTCTTTCTAGTGGCATGATTCCTTGAGCTTGTTTTTGCTCTAAGGCGCCATTGAGAATGTCCTTAACTTCATACTGGCTCAAGAATTTGTCACTTTCACGAATAGCCATCAGTACCTCAATCGGTATTTCTTTTGCGGCTTGGCCGTTAAAGAACGGCTGCAACTTCCCTTCTTCCTTGGAATATTGATACTCTACTGTGATCGCATCCTTCACCAACTCAACGTTATCACTGCCACGTTGAACAATAGTAATATCCCACTCAACACGATGTGTTTCTAATGGCTCAACGCCAATCTTTTTCCCTTTCTCATCTTTAACATCAGCCATAACGGTAACGTCACGCTCTCCAACTCGCTGAACATCCACGCTATCGCCAATTTCAACGCCACTTTCTTTAATCGCATCTTGAAGACCAACACCCCACTTTGTTTCGCCATTACTTAACTCAACGTAATAACTTGGCTTTGCGCCCTCTTCATGCAGATAAGGGGCTTTACCATGCGCAACTAAAATGACAGCTTCATTTTCGACAACTTTCTCGTCTAAATCCTTTGACTCAACATGCTCATGATCATTGGCAACAGAATGACTTTGATTTTGCTCTTTCTGAATTACTGGAGCTAAAGCATCGCCATAGTCCTTGTTGCTTTCCGCACCTTGCTCAATCTGCGCAATAATATATTTATACCCTGCACTATCAGTATGCTTCTCTGCCAGCGCATGATGACGCACTGCCATTTCAGCAAGGCCATCACTATCAAGCTGTTCCATCTTTTTCTGATCACGGGCCAATACATCAACGACTTGTAAAGCTTCTTTGATTTGCTGTGATACCTTACTAACCTCATCCATTGAATGCTCAGCGCTGTTAGATTGAGACTTAGCATTAACATCCGTTACATTGTCACCATTCGCATGTGAATGATCAGCTTTAAACTCATCACGGCACTTAATAAATAATGCCTGCATGTCTTTTGAAGCAAAGACGATATTTAAGTTTTTAGCCACGGCCACATCGATCACTTGTTGCTTAAATGCTTTCGTTCCTGTGATATTGACTGTCCCAAACTTTTCAGCAGCCAACGTCATAGCGGCTGCAATATGTGCAACATCAGGCTTTCTGCTACTCATAACAATTTGGTTGCCGGTATCTCTAAAGATTGCATCGCCGGTGTTCACGTCTTTGAAAGTGATCTGCTTGCCTTTTAAGTCCTTGGTAGGAACAAGATCAGACAACCTTAACGTTAGCTGCTCAGCAAGTGCTTGCTGGCGCTTAAAGTTGTCTTTGATGCTTCGCAACTCAAGCTCTGCGTTAGAGATACTATTTTGCTCTCTGCCTGGCAAAGTGCTGTATTTTTTCAAATCTGATAATGCCATTCTCTTTTCCTCAAATTGCTCTTGTCTAACCAAGAACTTAAACACCCTAATAGATTCATCAAGGCGCGATAATTTTTGTTTATTGCTGTAACCCTGCGTGACATAACGGCTTGCTGACGAGATCGCGTTCAATACTTGTCGGTCATCTCGCTCCAAACACTGATCTCGATACATCGATGAAAGTAGCGTTTTTGTTTGCTCCCAATTCAAGTGCATGTGTCCAGTACAAAAATCACTGACGTTATAAGCACGACTTTCTGTTTTGATCCTGGCACTGCCATCCTTCGCCCGAAAGACACTGTAATTCTGTGGTACTAAACCGTGTGTCTTTTCAAAATGTTCGATTAGACGTTCTGGTTCAAGCCGCTGACGGATCACACGAAATTGATCGCGCTCTTGCTGGCTAGTCCTATGCGATAAATGAGTTTTTAAAAACTGCTCAGCAACAGATCTCGGTTTATCGACAACAGCCGCTTTAACCGGTGAAACGGTTAATAATCTCGATGGCAAACCAGTAGTGCTTTCTTTCCCTAATCGACTGGAATTAATTCCGGCTCGAACTCCTCCATTGGTGCTTCTGGCATCTCTGCTTCTTCCACCCCTATCAATAGCCCGTCGCAATTGGTGATCTCGACTTGTTCCTCCGGCGTCCAGATCAACGTTTGCATCACTCGGCAAAATACTTTGGGAAACTTCTGCCCATTCTCCGCTTGCTCTAACCAAACCGCGTTGGGGCAGACTTGGCAAGCCGTTTGAGATTTTGGCAAACTGTTTAAATCCAATTCGTTCAAAACCAGACTCTCGATTTGTCGTCCGTCTTCTCGATTGAAAATATGTGGTATTGAATTGTTCTCGTCGCTCATTTAATAAATCCTGCCTTTCATTTTGTTCCAGTGAATAGTAATGCTTCCTAAATTTAGGTGAAGATGGATGAACATATTTCATTTCATAACTTCGCGCATTACGCCATTCATTAACCAATTTCTCGATTTGTTTATCGGTTGGCTTATCTCTTAAAAGCTCTCTATTTTCTATGTAGTTAGATTTGAAGCAAGCGTCTTTCAATCTGATATTTTTAGATTGACCGTTTAGTTTAACTTTTAAATATTCACTATCTGAACCAGCTCGACCTTTGGAAACTTTGCCAAACTTTGATAATTCATCTTTAAAACCGTCCATTGTTCTAATGTTTTTGTCATTAATCAGATTAAACAATGACTGTCTAAACTCAGCATTAGAACCTTTAAAATTATCACCTTTATAACGACTAATAAAATCAGAACCATCAGAAAACAAACGGTACTTTCTTTGATTATCATAAGGCGATTCCAAATTACCAGTTCTATTTACCTTCTCTTGGATCGCATCATGATAATCTATATTATCCTTATAAACACCAAACGGCGCCAGTGATTTATTTGTGACCAAGTTAACTTTTGGAATAACAATATGAACATGAGGGAATCGTTCTATTAACTCTCCCGTTTTTTTGTCATTGTATGATTTAACCTTCGGGTAATGTATTTCCGCATAGATATTATATTCATCTTTATGAAATGCGGTCATTATGTTAGACTTATATTCATTATAAGCTTTTATAATGCGCTCATGTTCAATATCACGCTCACCAAAACTAAGCGTGATATGTAGGTAAGCCTCAGAATCTTTTGAATCGTTAATTTTATTAATGATGCTTTCTGTCGCTTGTAAATTACCATCAATACAAACACGGTGATCGAGTTCATCACGGCTTAATTCTCTACCTGACTTGATGCCATCAACCAAATATTCAACGATGCCCGTTTTTCCACCCGTCACACGCGCTAACATTTATCTAGTGCCCCTTGGAGTAGACGCTCAATGCTAATAAGGTTGTTCAACGTTTCAATATACACCTTCTCACTAATAACATTACCTCGATACGCACTATTAAGCTTATGTGCAACTTGGTTTAAATTGTTACCGGATTTATTGAATATAAAAAGTAACTTATCATACTCAACTGGCCGACGTTCATTAACGTTGAATGTATATTCTTGGTTCAAGAATATACGGCGGAAAAACTCAGTCTTAGTGAGTTCCGTCGTTTCCATGATCTTCTTATATGGCTCATATTCCGACTCAGTAAGTCGAAAAGATATGGGCACGTTCTTGTTCTCTTTATTAGCCATTATCAATCGTCCATTTTGGTTCGTAGAACCTTGCGCCTTTAGGGGTTCAAAGGGGTTTCCCCCTTTGGCACGCGATTATATCAAATTACGAAGTAATTTTGTATACATCGACAGCGTGCCTATGTTTTTCTTTCAATTCTGCAAAAACAATGAAATCTCAATTGAATTACAATACTTTTTCAAGAAAAATTCAAAACTTGTACAACTAATGTACAAACCAAAGTCAAATGATATACAATTACAAATCAATATCAATTCAACACAAAATCAATAGCAATCTTATGGACACCAAATATCACGATAACATTAGGAAAAGATTAGCTAGTTTCATAGAAGACCTAGAAGCCCCTGTATCATTCTCGAAAGCTGTCAGAAACAACTATGACGAGATAAGGAGCGTGATGAACGACGGGTACAAAGTGGCTTTCATCATGGAATGTGTAGCAATGAAACAAAGTATTCGCGTATTTAGAGAAACTCTCTATCAAACAAACAAAAGAATAAAACTTCAATCACTATCCACGAAAGAAACATCTCAAGAACAGACACCAGATAAAGAAAAACATAAAATGCAAAACACTAATGCATTAAGCAGATCAACTAATAATGAAAAAACCCCTCAGACAGAAGACATTATAGAAAAGTGGAAGAATGCTAATGTTTCAGCAAAAAACCTTATTCGAATGCTCGAAAAAAACAACGTTTCGGTAGAAACGGTCCTGTCTTGGAATTGCGCTAACGAGTTTCAGTTATCCAGAAAGATCACTGAACATATTATTTCCATCAAAAACAAAAAAACAATATAATAGAACAATTAACGAACAACAGGTAAAAACATGAAACTAGCTATCGTAAACAACTCTGGTAATGTAGGCAAATCCACTATTTGCCAAGTGTTACTACAACCTAGACTAACCGACTCACAAATAATAAAAGTTGAAACTATAAACTCTGACGGAACAGATGACCTTAAATTTTCAGCAGGTGAGTTTCACTCAATCATACAAGAAACCGACTTGTACGATCATGCAATATTAGATGTAGGCTCATCTAATATAGAAACCTTCATTCACCAAATGAAAGAGTTTAAGGGTTCTCATGATGACATTGACTACTTTATTATTCCTATCACACCAAAACACAAACAACAAATAGATTCAGTTTCCACAGTAACAACGTTAGGCACATTAGGTGTTGAACCAGAAAAAATTCGATTCATTTTCAATCAAGCTGACAAAATAATCCCAACTGATAGACAATATTCTTTTTTTATCAAAAGCATAAAAGAAGAACTAGATCTAATCGTAAACCATGCAAATACGCCAACGATATATGAAACATCAGCATTTTCATTACTATCACAGCAAGGTCGAACATTTAGTGAAGTAACTAATGACAATAGAGACTTCAAAGCAATGCTTAGAGAAAGCACTGATAGAGATGAACGTTTAGAAATATCAGAACTACGTACAACAAAACAACTAATAAATGGTGTCAATGACATTCTTGATGCTGCATTTTTAAATCTAAACTTAGGATCTTAACATGAACCCCTTAAATCTAAATAGAGTTGATGAGGTTGTCGATGCGCGACTACGCATTTTACTTGCTGACTATTTCGAATTTGAATCAATCATTCAAAAACTTCCTATTAATGTAAAAGAATCTCTAGCTAATGTTCTATTAGAAATAGAAAGTTTAAACAAATCTCTTGACTCTATTCCAAATGAGTTTGATGAAAGATTTTCAAAAAAAATGAATCAAATTGTTGCGGTAACAGAAGAAATAGACAAACACAGCACTACGCTGGCGGATACATTACGCGATGTAATAGCTGATATGAGTAGCAAAAATCAAGCATTCCAAATTGAGGCTAATAACCAAAATCAAGCTATTCTTGAACAAAAAGCGACTCAGTTTGAAGCCGCAGCAAAAGAACACGCTATCAAGTTAGAAGAAAAAACCATCTGGCAACTACAGCGAAGCATTAACGGACTGATCGTGTTAGATAAGTTCTACATTTGTGCAGCTATCGTGGCTTTGCCAATACTGACCAGTCTCTTTACCATTTGTGTATTGAAGTACTTCCGTTGGATTTAACTATTTTGGCCGGTTTTTGTACTTACCCACAAGCAGCGAGAGATCGGGGTTAATGTCTCTAGCTACTCATGGATAAGTACAAAAACCTACACTGACGACCACATCATAAGGATCTTTTTCAATGTCAGAACTAACAAAAACCCTTCTTAATATTCGTTCACTTCGTGCATTCAGCCGTGAATTGACTCTTGAACAACTAGAGGAAATCAAACAAAAATTAAGTGCCGTGATCGATGAACGAAAAATCGAAGAAGCGGAGCTGGATGCGGAACGTGAAGAGAAAGAAGCTAAACTAAAAGAGATCGCAGCAACATTAAAACGCGACGGTATCGATGTTGGCGAACTGATGGCGGCATTATCTAATCAACCAGTGACAAAGAAAGCAAAGCGCGCACCACGTCCAGCTAAATACCGTTATACCGATGACAACGGTAATGAAAAAACATGGACAGGCCAAGGACGTACACCATCATTTCTAGTAGATAAAAACCTAGACGATTATCTGATCTAATCCCAAAGGGAAGATAAATGGATACCATTAATATTAGCTATGCTGGATTATTCACTTTATTCATAATTATTATGATTGGGCTTGTATTCATCTATACTTTCCAAGATGCATTTGAGTCTCTCAAGGAAAGATTTTTTAAATCAAGATGACCGCCTTTGCTTAACAATTCACGGCGACTTATGCACAAATGCACGGCTGCTTTCGAGACCGTAGGAATATTCTCGGAAGTGGCGGTGTAGTTGTGTAAAAGTCGAACCTCTAAAGCTTATAGAGTCGCACTCATGCTTATGCACATATCCACATGAGAGGTACGGGGCCAATCAAATGCCCCTATCGATTGTGGGTATGTGTATAAGCATGAAATTGCTGAAAGCAATTTCCCATAATGAACTAACGACCATAAAACTAACGTATTTCTCCACACACAAGCCCATATATCCATCATGAGGAAACTTGAGACCTTTAGGACAATCTCAAGCCGATTGTGGGTATATGGGCTTGTGTGTGCAACGCCAGCGAATATCGATGGTGAGAGTAGATTAAAAGCGATTCTGTAGGGTGCGCATCGGATTTTGTTGATGCTGGAATAACAGCACACGCATACATGATCCCGTTCACGCTATAACTTTCGCTAACACAGGGTCATTTGCTGGTTCGTTCTCTGGTGTGCAGTTGCTTTGAGTCCGTTGGTGCTGATGGTTCATTTCCCAATCTGAACGATTTGATGTGGATTATGCAGCGCTTATAACGAAGGTGTGCGCGATAAGTCCATTCTCGCTACGCTTCTCCCTGCGGGGCAAAGCTCGAACATAAATAGAGCACGACTAACGTTATATCAGCGAGTGCCTCGAACTTATCCACATATCAACATGAGGAAAACTGGAAACCTTTAGGACTATTTCCAGCCGATTGTTGGTATGTGGGTAAGTTCGATTGAGCCTTTAGGCTCATTTGGGGGCGAGGCGAAGAATGAGCCTCGCTCGCAAAAAAAAACAGCCCGAAGGCTGTTTCTCATTAAAACTCGTTAAGGTGCTGGATCATGTATCGGGTTGTTGCTACCGCGTTTGCGGTGATTTTTCTAACCCATGCTTTGCTATAACGTGACCATTTGAAACCGTTTGATTTTAGAACCTTGCGCACCTCTTCACTAGGGATAGCATCAAAGGTTACTTTTATGCGTCCGTCTTCCTCATACAATGACCAGTTAACCGAATCTATACAGCCTTGCTCACTTAATGCTGCTTGATTGTGTAGCGCTTCTAATTCCTCGATGCGCTGCTTTGTAGTGCGAATGGTCGCGCTATTGTTGGTTAACTTGTAGCTTGGATAACCTTCACGGCCGCAAAAATCCCCTTCTAGTAACCCTTTCGCCTTTTCTTCGGTTAGGTTGTGCGTTTGTTGTCATATATTCGATTTTGTCTGCGTCAGTCATGTGCTTTGAGCGGATCACCTTGTTGATTGCTTTCATCGTTTCTTGACTGCGCTCTAGTCCTGCTAGTTTCTCTTTTAGCTTTTGGATAGCTTCGGGATCATCTGACGCAATACCATTGCGCCCCACGTTCGCCGCTCTCTCTTCTAATCGTTCGGCCTTTCTTGCGGCTGCGACTGATTTTCCCATATCGTTAAAAATTCGGTCAGCGTCACGTCGAGCGCGTTTTTCTGAATGGTGGCCAACTAAGATAGGCTGGCCGAAAGGGATCATCGATGCGCGGCTTTTGCTGGCGGTGTAATAGTGGTTAGATTCAGCGTTTGCCTTTTCTGCTCTCGCCTCTAAGCGCTCGCGCTTCGATTCTAAACGCTCTTGATAATCCCCAAGGCTTACCACTTTGCGGCTCGTTACATCGTCACTCGGTGGCGTTGGCTCTGGTTGTTTTTGGTCATGGTTAAGCGGTGAAATATAGCCTTGCTCTAGCGCGTTCTTAACGTCTGAATACGTCACGCGAATTTTAGCCGGCTTTTCGATAACTCGGATTTTATATGCGGCTAAATAAATGTTTAGCGTTGGGTAATCCGCATCAATATCATGGCGCATTGTGTCGGCTTCTTCACCTTGAAAATGAACGGTGATTTTAGTTTTTGCGTAACCTTGGCCGCGTCCAATCTCTAGCGCTTCCATGATTGATTTTTCGTTGTATTGCGCCAGCGTTAAGATCTCGCCGTCCTCGAAATGATTTGACTCACTCCAAACCACCTCAATTTTTTCGATCACTTTTTCTTCTTCAAAATCATTGAATGATTCAATGGTTGCCAGCTCAACAGGCTCAATCGTTTCTAGCTCTACAGCTTCCGCTTCGCTTTCTTCACACTCGATAGCATCAAACGTTAAAACAATGTCAGTAGAGAAATGGTAAGGACAATCTGAAAAACGCACTTTCGTTAGGACGCCATCAACCACTGTCACATAGATTTCTAGATCGCTGTATTCCTTTTCATACCAAGTCCAGAAAAAATCCACGTCAACGGCTTTAGGTGTATTACTACTCCAGCAATCATCCATCCCCATAGATTGCGTTTTCAGCACAATTTTAGTCGCTACTGACAACAACAAAGCGATTTTATTTTTCGCGTTCTTGCGAAGTTTACCCGCTTTAAAGCTCTTGAGGATTTCAGATTTGGAAGAGCCTGACTGCTCCAGCGGGGATACGCTGGTCGCTTGCTGCTGATTAGTGATTGTTGAGTGGATTGCAGTCGAGTGTGTCATGGCAGTGATTCCTATGTTTAGTGAGTTTTCATCTTCGTTTTCGCCTGACTGTCCACTCCTCAAACATGGTTCTTATCTGCAAGGGCGCGAAGCGGCAAAGCGAACCCTTGCAGATAAGGTTCTGATTTGAGGATGGTTACAGGAAGACGCGAGAACGGGGGTGAACAACTCACGCATAGACATAGGATGAACGACATGGCACATGAGACGGCAAGCCGCGATTACAAGCACTTATCAGAAGAAAGTGAAATGCTTTTGTGAATACTCCGCAGGAGTGGGAATGCTCTAGCGAAGCGCGCCGCTTCAGGCGCATAGCGTAGTTGCGTTAGGGATTGTGTGACAGGAACTTAAACGAACAGAGCGAGCTAATGCCAAGTGAAGCATGAACCTGGTATTAGCTCGCTCGTATTGAGTTAAGTTATCGACACGAGGCGAAGCCGAAAAGCCCGCCCCCATAGGGGAAACGCCCGCAAAAAATTAATATTCGCTAGGTAACATAACAGTTGTCATACTGCGATCAGCTTCCGTAATAATCCAAATCCGCTGACCAGAAAAAAGATACTCCGACAGAATGCGATCACCGGTCTTAGTCGCCTCGTCATTGCAGCGTTTATCATCATCGCAAATACAACCCCAATCACCGCCCATATGGCGAAACAGACAAGGATTTAAAAAAACCGGTGACAAATAGGCCGATGACAGTAATTGATTGATGCCTTGGGTAATAAAAACCGATCCCAAATCGAATAAATTTGAGTTTGGTGTATAGCTTTGTGTTTGATTTTCAGTTACATTTTTAAATGTCATTATGATGAATCCTACTTCCTAATGATGCTCAGGCGCCTTACTTTCACAACCTTTAGTAAGGCGCCACCCTATCTACATAGAAACTGCAATCAGCAGATTGCAAATCTAGTCTTGTTTTTCGAGTCATATTCAATCAGCGCAGATTTAACCACTTCAATTTGAATCGTTTTCTTTTCTAGCTTATCGGCTAAGGCGCAAAGCTCATCTTCAACATCGAAGTTTCTCGCGTTTGAGGCATGGCGTGAGGCTTCAATAGCCGCGTGAATAAAATCGTCTTCCCTTGTATGTTTGCGGATTTGATCGGAAATACTCGGAAACCACCAAGAATCGTTATCAATAAAGATAATCTGTTCTTCTTGGCCCTCGTGAACCACATGGAAAAAAGCAAAGATACGCGAGCCGTAGAAATTAATTCCGTAGTCGTTTTTAAAGCGAACTGTATCCCCTACTTTTAACCCCTTCCTTTCAGCTTCGCTTCCAATTGGAGCAGAAATAGAAAGGTTTTCTAGCTGATACCAGCCTTTTAATTGTTCAATAAAAGAGTGTCTAAAACCAAGTTCTTTAAGTTGGTTTAATATTCCCATTTCATTTTTGGAAGAAGCCTTCGACTCCAAGTTCGAGAACTTGGTCGCTTGCTGCTGATTAGTGATTGTTGAGTGGATTGCAGTCGAGTGTGTCATGGCAGTGATTCCTATGTTTAGTGAGTTTTCATCTTCGTTTTCGCCTGACTGTCCACTCCTCAAACATGGTTCTTATCTGCAAGGGCGCGAAGCGTTTATATACCCTTGCAGATAAGGAGCTGATTTGAGGATGGTTACAGGAAGACGCGGGAACGGGGGGACAACTCACGCATATACATAGGATGAATGACATGGCACATGAGACGGCAAGCCGCGATTACAAGCACTTATCAGGAGAAAGTGAAATGCTTTGTGAGGACTCCGCAGGAGTGCGAATGCTTTAGCGAAGCGCGCCGCTTCAGGCGCATAGCGTAGTTGCGTTCAGGATTGCAGCGATATCCTTGCAGATAGGGGATTGTAGAGCGTCACGCCCAGGGAAGGCACGAATGTGACTTAATTGGGCGATGACACTCTTAGCCCATAGCTGGAAGATACAAGCGAAAAGCCCTGCCCGAAGGGTAACGCCAAAAATATTCACTCCTTAATCGTACACCTACGAATAAGAGGTAAATAATTAACCCGTTTACTCTAAAAATTGAATAACACAGAGTTCGCCTTGTTTAGCTTCATTGCAATTAGGCGTCGCAGTCGCATTTTGCAGATGAATAGATAAGGCCAGAATGACGAAAAAAAACGATAGAAAAACGGCAACGGTATATAAAGCTTTCATAAAAAATGACACCCAAGCAAACCGTGACAAAAGATAAAACGATTCAAACCAGGATTAAATCATCATATCCGATTGCGATAAAAATTAATCATATCTGTTAAGTTATTAAAATCAGGCCCCACATGCTTCCATACGCATCCTTTACAAAGCAGTCCTTTGCCATAAGTCGCCTCATGTTTATCACAGCAAACACATTTAGCCTTTGGAGGCGCATTTGGAACAGGGAAATGTGACGGTTGAATCAGTTCTTTGGTGAGATCATCATCAACAGAAACAGAATTAACGGATTCAGGCTCTTGAGCAGACGGATGAAGATTTTTAACCCATTTATGCCAATGCTCAAGCAACAAATCAAAGATCTGTGCCGGACGAAGCAAAGTTGCTTTAGAGTGTTCAGCAAATAGATAAGTGGCTATAGCGTGGGTATCGATACTTAAAACAATATCAGCAACAGAAACCAAGTCTTCTAAACTGGTTCCCTTGTCATTAGCAAAAGGGATCTCAACCGCGATTGATAAACTATTGGTAGTGTCACGCGCAAAAGCATCGATCATCACACCATTAATATTTAAATCTAACTGCCACATGACATCATCGAAAGACCAATCATCAAGGTCAAAATTCTGCAATGATGATATTTGCTGGCGTAATATCAGGGCAATAGCCGTAACAGGTGAAAAATTGCATTCATTAGAAGTGCAGACCTTGTCAGTTCTATGAGCAAAGTGCCACTGATTCACATCAGCTTTTCTGGCCGTAACCGGCGTATTGCACGAAAGACAGCGGCAATTACATTTGTGGCCTCGGCTAGCTTCTTCAATACCAATGATAAGATTAGTCTCATTGCATCTAGCAAAGGGCATCAGAACAGAAACGTTAGTCATAATTCCCCTTCTTATGGTGCTTTCAATAACTCAATAGTAATATTCACACCGCTATAGTTGAGTCTTGCAAAGTTTTCACCCACTCTTTTTGTGGCTACCTCCTTATCTACACCTTCTTCAACAAGCTGTTGAATTACCTCGGTCAAAATTCCAATAGTTTTCTTTTGAATATGATCAGGACTTTGCATGATTTCCCTCTACTGACCGTTTGGATTGAAAAGTAAGTATTCAGCTTTTGGATCGAACAGAACCACCTTAGAAGTAGTATCAGTTTGAATTGCCAAAGCGCTCTTAACTACATGCGACAAATACTGATTAAGTGGTAACTTGTCACCGTACCATTCGTACATTCCATCAGAATCGAATGTGCCGTTGATAATTGGCTCTGGCGCACCTTCTATTTGGATTTTTACGTTTACCTTTTGATGTGGCGTTTTCATACTTTTCCCTCGTTACTTCTTAACCCAAATTGATAAGCGACTAACGTTAACCAGTAGCCCTGCGGGTAGAGCTAAAAAAAACGCTATGTCTTTGATTTTTTCCGGCACATACAGACCAAAGATTGAAGCGCCAATTACAACAACAAAAGCCATCAACAAAACGAAACAAAACTTACGTACATTTGGGCTTAGTTCGTAACCTTCTAGCTCAACTGATTTCATCTGTTTTCCCCTATAGATCGTTTAAGTCTTTTCGCATGGCATTTAGTAGAGAGTCAAAAGCGCTATCTCTTCGCTTTCTATTATCGTTTGTTTCAACGATCATTTGCGCTGCCTCTATTACATCTTTGGAGCCAAACAAAGAGCATTTAGTTTGCCACAAAGCATAGTTTTTCGATGATTCATTTGATGGAGAGATTGCTGCTACGTGCAAAGCATTCAGAAGCCCGATATATGCGTCTCTCTTTTCACCATACAAACGTTGCACTCGTACCGACTTTTGAGAACTATACGAGGTGTAAAGGGAGTTAATTAGTGTACCTAAGCCTAACCCTCCAACAACACCCGATACCAATGTCCAATCCATTCTGCTAACCCTGCTTTTCCGGAAGAGGCTTGTTTTCTAGAAAAAAAGCCGCTCTTTGCTCTGCTTCCTCATATGTATCTGCCACAAGCCATTGTGATACATCCGCGTCTATCGCTTTTGCAATATTACGTTCCTTATTTGCTTCATCAGCACTTGAGTAAGGCCCACAAGCAATAGTCCCACCATCTGGCAATTGTCTAAAACCAAACCAATATTTTGTCATTGTGTTCCCTCTAGCTTGGTTTTACATCTGTCACAACTGTATAGTTTCCGCACGTACACATTAACGTAAATGGATAATAATTAGGGGAGTAGTGAACATGCACATCACTACGCTTCGCCTTAATATCAGGACTACAATACGAACTATATTCGCTAACCTTTAGATCTCTTCCACAATTACCACATGGGTAATAATCGGGTGTATGCTTGGTATACATCTGACTTCCTCATTTACTTTCCAATTCATCTGCAATTTGACGAAGCTCTCTAATCCATTCTTTCTTCGATTCCTTCTTAAATGGTATATTTTCAAAGCACTGTTTGAGCGAATAAGAAGATAACGGAATTTCTGGTGACAAATAGATACTTACATTTCCTGCTACTAGATCATCTACGATAATTGACGGTTTAATTGGCCATGATAGTCCTTTGGGATTTGTCTCATACTGCATCGTATACCCTTAATGCTTCGCTTTTAGTGGATATTGATCAGGATGTTTGATGCCGTCTAGCGTCAAATCAACATCCAAATCAGGCCAGCAAAAACCGCTACGGCCTTGCTTTTCGACGTTGAAAACAGCTTTCACTGGCGCATTTTCAAACCACGGAAATTCTTCAAAACTGAGAAAGTGCTCTTCATTCTCAGCTAGTAACCAAAGACCAAAGGGGCTAACCCCTAAGACCTTAACTAAAGTGTTTGTGCCAAGCTGCTTTGATTTCATCTTCATGCTCTCTTACGCTTTGCTCTAGTTTGTTTAACTCTCTCACTGAAAGGTTATAACTTTTGGCTAGAGTGATTTCGGGTTCAATCCAAAATTTAGCCTCGCCATCTTCACCAACAACATGAACATGCAAGCGCTGTTCTTCGTTGGAGTAGAAAAAAAACTTGTAGCCTTTTTCTCTGTAAACCGCCGGACTCATTAGACTTCCTTAATAAATTGACTTAAAAGCTTGCACCTTATCAACATAAACGCAAACAACCTTACGCTAGTATGTGCTAGGACTGACCAACCTCAGCGATTTTTTTTATATACTGACGCTTTGGCCGTAAAGAAGCGGAAAGATAAGTTTCAGCGAACTGTCGGCCCTGATCGGTTAACTGCCACATATTTTCGTTAGCTCTGGCGTTTGAATCAATGGAGCGGTCAACGTTAGGCTGAAAAACCAAAAATCCATTATCCGCTAGAGTACGCAACGAAACTAAGAAATGGTTAGCAGATAACTTCAAATCTACTGTGCTTTCCTCACGCAATTGCCTCTCAACTTGTAAGCGCATAAAACTCGTGTTAACTGGAATATGTTTACCATATTTAAGCTCTAACAAATGGATGAGTAATAACGATTTCTTTTGTTGTTTGCTGATACGAATAGTTTTCAAATATTAATCCTTAACCGCACACATTGCCTCTTACCGTCAATTATAATTCACACCTTAATCGTATGAATACGATTAAGGTGTGAATTTTTGAAGCAAACGCATCAATAAATTACCACTACAAAAAACAGTGTTGATATTTATTGGTAAGACAAACCGGCCTAGGAGCAACATCGGATACTCGCAGACTATGTGCTTTTTGATTTAAAGCTATCTAAAACAGCCTGAAGGCTGCATTAGACTTTAGCCATAAAAAAGCCTTTGCCATTACGAGGCGTAACGTTCAAGTTCACGAGTAGCAGCAACTTGTAAAAAATGAGATCGATTTTTGTACTCTGGATGAGCTAAAACCGCATCATCAATTTTTTTAATATATAAACTTGGTAATGTTGCGTTTATCTTTATAGCTTTCCCCAGGTAGGGATCTATATCGACGTCGATAACAGCCCAAGCCCAACCTTTGTATTCATCACTTGATTGCCAAGTAGCAAGATCACCGGCTTTTGGTGGTAAATTGCCACGTTCAGCCAAGTCCTCTAAATAAAAATCAGCCGCTTCCTTTGCGTTCGCTAACGCTTCTTCTAACGTATCACCCGCAGAAAAGCAGCCTTTTAGATCAGGAAAAGCCACACCGTAGGCATGTTCACTGTCACCGGTTTCAATAGCGATTGGATATAACATAACTTGTTCCTTACTAGATATAGCTATTAGTGCAGCGATGGGGGCTTATAGCCCCGCATCTTTCATTAACTGCTTAACCAACCCAATTTTTAAGTCTTTCTTGGGATGGGGCACGACTACAGGGTTTTCAAAGTCTGGATGCCTAAACTTGTGATGACTTCCTCGAACTTTGACTAACTCCCAACCGTTTTTTTGTAAGAGTTTAATCAAGTCTGCACTTTTCACTATACCTCCGAATTACTTAACATAGGGTTATTATAACCCTACCTCAAACTCAAAACAAGAACTATAACCCTAATAACTCCGTTTACTAGCATTAATTTCATTGGAAACGATCTCTGTTTATTGGTTCTGAGTAAAAGCCAATCGAAAAGCATGGGCTTAGTTGGTAACTCGGAATGTCTTAAAGGATCAGAAAATGGTCAATTGGAATAGTTGAATAAACAAAAAGATAGAGCGTAGAGGAGAAAGGCACTAGAATGGCGACGGGTGCTTTTGGTGATTTACCTAAAGCAATTATCCTATTTTTTTGCAGACGGTAAATATCAAAAAACCCCGAAAGTTGTTTAAAACTAACGAGGTTTAGAGATGTTCCGCAAAACAAATCTTAGCCTCTATTACGATTCAAATCAAGGAGGCAATAGTATGCCACGAAATAAAACCGCCCTACTGGGCTTAATTGTTATTTGCTTAACGATTCTGTGTTTCACATGGATGACGAGGGGCACACTTTGTGAGCTTCACTTCAAGGATGGAAACTCGGTGATTTCAGCAACGCTTGCCTACGAATCGAGATAGTAGCTGAACAAGGTGGGGATTCCGAATCCCCACCTTGATTTAGTTTTGTTTGTGACGGCCATAAGCACCCATGTTTGTGTTGTGATAGTTATGACGGCGAAACGTCCTAGACCTTTCGCCGTTATCATATAGGCATTAAAGCAATCGAGTAAGGTAAAGCAATGGCCTCATTTCAGATCATTTTCAAAGATGTAGAAGAGAACGAGTTAAGTAAGGAAGTTGTTTTTATGAAAGGCTTACCAGCGGCAAAATGTTCAGCTAAAGCGACAGCGCCAGCAAACGCCTATAAAATCGAGATAACCGACCTGATGGGTAAAGAATTAACGCGCATCACATTAGGCCAATCCAGCAAATGGCATGACGCTATTTAGCAAGGTGCTTTTCAAGGACTTCACGCATCCGCCAGTATTCATCAAAGCTCAACGGGTCAGGTGTATCGAGCACAGATTCACATATGAACTGCTTGGCAGGCTCTAATTTGATATTTAGATATTGCTGAGTAACAAATAGGAGTTTTGAATAACTTGGCTTGTTAAGCACAAGCGGCTTTTTCCCTTTCACTCTGACCTCAAAGCGTTCGATGACATAATCGTCCTCGCCAGCCTCAAGACAAACCCAATCGTCAAATTCCAATAGCAACACCTCAACAAGCAAATTGATGCACATCACACATCTAGGAGAGAAACTTAACCATGTGTTCGCTTGGTGAGCACACGCCACATGACCGCTAGATAACTTGCTATTACCCAATAGTTGACCAACTTAACGCCGCAGCTTTAGATAAGACAAATCACAATCAAGAGAAAAAACTTAATACCACATTAAGTTCACCACTAGAAGGTAAGCAATCATTCGCATATTATAACATTAAGTTTGAAAGAAACTTAATTTTCAATATTAGGGGTAGAGTTAATGGCTGAAAATGGGCCTCGCGAGGAAATCGCAAAAGTTGTATCTTCCAATTTACTAAGCATTTTTAAATGGGAACAATATGGTCCGTATGACCAAGACTTTCCATGTAGAAAGCAGGACAAGCACGTAGATAAAGAAAAAGACCAAAAGCACACGCATCCTGTAGATGTAGTCTTTGGCTATAAAGACCCTTACAGCAATAAGAATGTTCTTTTTAATACCGATTTAAAGAGTTACGGCAAGGGTTCAATAAGCCCAGCAAAGATAGAAGAAGCTTTAATTTCTCTAGCGAAGACGATTGAGTGCGCAGAAAATAGCACACACTGGCAAGGCAAATACCTAATTCCTGCGGGTGACTTTGAAGTCCGAGGATTGCTATTTGTTTACAACCATGACAACGAATTCCAAAAAGGATTTTTCGATTTCTTTTACCCGCCGAAACGCGAAAAAGGAAAAAAAGGTAGATCGGCTAAGCCTGTTCAACTTTCCAAAATACCAGTTCCTAAAGATAAAAAGCTTCATTTTGTTGAGCCTATTCAGATTAACTATTGGATGACAATCGCCTCTGATATTAGCGATATGATTCGTCTTAGTACATTCCCGAAAAAAGAGTTTGGTTTTTACTATCCTGAATTGACATTCCATAAGGTGGTTTCTTCCCAGAAACATTTGCCCGCAACGATCGAAATGCTGGCATCACCTTTTATCATCATTAAACACGATGAAGTGTATGATATCGTTAACGGTAACATCGAACGGGTATATGAGCCTGGTTACGTTGTCTATTACAACCGAGATGCGAACACCGATAACGAATTTCTCTACCTCTTGGATTTGCTATCAAAGTATCAGCTACTAAACGTTAAAAATAAGATTCGACTAAAAGTACCGCATACTGAAACCAGTGGCTCAGCTCGCTCCCACTTTAATCGAGCATTAGAAAAATATGCCCATGAGTGGGGATATGACGAAGATATGAGACAAAGGCTCGATATAAAACTGGAGTTGATTACTTATAAAATAGAGTTCTATAACTCAGAAGATATTGGTTGGAAGGGCGTCCATGCATAACAATTACCTTTATAGCGTTACTGATAAGGCTTTATTTGACGCGCTTAATACTTCGAAGATTAACAACTCAGAGCTTAGAGATTTATTCCTTTCTCGGGGCGTAATCATATCGACAGAAACAAAAAGAGAAGAACTCGCTCGTGAGTTCTCTAAGTACAATCACGATTTTTACGACCATCAAAAGATTGCGTCAGCAATGGGCGTTGTACAGCGTAAAGAGAAAACAACAACGAGCGACTATACCACCGAGGTAGATAAAGAATCTTTAGAAACAACATTGAACGTTCTTAAAAAGCAAATCGCTGAAGAAAAGGATTTGTGTATCTGGCATGAAGATGAAAACGGTAACTATATCGTTGATATCGCGTACGAAACGCCTGATTACACTAAATCTGATTTCAAGCAAATCGTGAAGAAAGAAGCGACAATAGCAATCGAAAAAACGGACTCTGGCTATACGGTTAGATACCCAGATAATCCAAAAGTAAAAGAGTACGAAAGAATAATTCGTGAGTCTGTTGCATTTACGGCAAAGGAAGCAGGTCAGAAATTCGACTCTACTCGTATCAATTTAGCTTCTATAGAAGACCCTGACGCCCGTACTAGCTTTTTCCGAAAACTGCTGGATAGATTGGACGGATTTAAGCTAATAGATGTTACTGACGTTTATGTGTTCCATCCGAAGCCAACAGATGATGAAAAAGGCAAATCTGGGGATTCTGGCATACATATCAGCAAAGCTTCACTGAAAGGTGAGGGCGTACTACAGTCTGGCGAGCTTCAAGAGTTCTACAGTCGTGGATTCTACATATCCAAGATTAGATGGAAGTTTGAAGAGGATCTGGTGGGTTCGGACATTTATGTGATTGAAGCAATGTTCAGTGAGCCTGAGACTTTTGAGGATTTTTCTTATATAACAAGAGGAAAGTTTAAGTATAAAGCCAAAAATGAGTACAACAAAAACCCGTCCAAATTGGACAAGGAAGAAGAGCTACGGATATCTAGGCTCATCGAAGACACTGCGCGTGCAATAGTCGATGAAATCGTAGCAGAAACTCTAGGGGAGAACGAAGATGAGTCGTCAGAGGCTGAAATTACTACTGATAAACAGTAAAAAGAGTGTATCAGAAATGCTGACCAAATTAAGGCAGCAGTCTGATGAGCAGCATGACTTTATATTTCACGGCGTGTCGCTGAGTGATTCTGAAGAACTTCACGCCACATACTCAGAAAAAGTAGAATTTAGCGATGAAACCTATGACCAATTTGGCAATGTCATTGATGAGATATCGTACGTTACCTATAGGAATATTAGTTTCCATATAGAGGTTCTCGACACAAATAAACTGTTGATGGTGATTTATAACTCGCCTAAGTCAATGAGGTCGTTTTTGGATTGTTTCGCAAGGCTATTCGAATTTCAGGTTGGCTTCTATAACCCAGAAGTGAACTTAAAAACGTTTAAGGGCGTACTTGAAAGTGACCTCAAAGCTAAACTTGAGGGCACTGGAAAGGTAAAAGTTAGTCGAGTAGTTATAGATAAAGCCGCGAAAGCTAGTATCGAGATAACGAGCATAAAAGACGCCTTTGAATCTCTAGAGAAGCTTATAGAAGGTAAAGAATACAAGCTAGATAAACTTAGTAGTTCAATTTATGTTGATGGTCATACCGTTGATTTTGAACTTTCTAAAACATGTAGCTTAAGGATTCGAGATGATCTGCTGGGTTATATCTTGCCATCAATCAAAAGTACGCTCATAAACCAATAGCTGATCAATTTAAGTAAATATTACCCAGTGAATATGAAAATTAATTGAGTTGTCATCACATGTATCTGATTTCCTAAGACTATATAAGAACCAGATCCATGTTTATGTTCTAAACGAGCTAGTTAACGTGATGAACACAAAGTAGACCAATAAAAACATACTTGATATGTATCGCATTAAGAATTGATACACACATTAACTCTATTGCATATGGATCTATTATATTTATGTAGCGTCATTATGCAGACACTACGACTCATACAACTATTCTTCACTTTGAAGCGCCCTCTTTAACAAGAGGGCTTTTTTTGCCTTAATCGTACACATACGATTAAGAAGTAAATTTTCACCAAATTTAACCAAAAGTAAGAAAACTGATCGTTTTGGGGATTACGGGGCGTAATCGAGCCGAAATGAAAACGCATCACAAGCGCTTAACATTTGGAGAAAAACTGTAATTAACTTTCAGAATGATTTCGAGGGTTCTTAGATAGGAAAGCCCCTACTTTCGCCACCTTGTAGCAAGGTCTGTTCCCTAAGCGGCAAAAGTAAGGGCAAATTTAGCTATTTACCATAATAGGCATATCGCGCACTGAATTTGAATTAAAGAATTTGAATTAAAGTTAAAATGCCATACGGTAAAGTATTATAAATCATAACCCTCCAAAAAATTCTTGATCGCATTGCGGCTTATGAAGGCGGCAATAATTGGTTGCTGACTGGGCGTGAACCATTTTTGTTCTATCATGCTAGCTAGCTTCTCTAACTCTTCGTTAGTAGCGCTTTGGTTTAGGGTGTGAGTGATGCTACAATTCATTTGCATCTTGATCTCCTATGGGTTGACTTGCCCCTCTCAGCAAGAGCCGTCAAACTTACTGCTGAGAGGGTATTTACAAAACAGTAAATACATATTCGTCATTACGAATATGTACAAACATAATTGTAATAACAAAGATGTATGTACAGCTCTTTATTTATTCATCCTAACAATTGCGGTTTCTATTGCATTTGTAATAGTCATACCATTCTTACTTGCAGCTAGACGCAAAGATGCATAATCATTGATACTTAATCGTACAGTAACCGTCCCTATTTTAGATAAATCCAAAGTTGATGTAGCAGAGACAAATGATGCAAGTTCATCAACATTCATATTATTTACGACATCTTTTGCTTCTTTCCAAGGTTTGGCTGTTACGTCAATACATTTTTGTAAATACGAGTCCGAGTGAGAACCTAGCCCCTGATCTTCATCAGCTAGTGTCTTTGCATCATTTTTTACTAAAGCCATTAAAGCAAAACCTCAAGCAATAGGGCTGATATATCATTAATCTCACGAGTTGTTGGGTTATCAGAAAACGCAATCCTATTATTAATCTGTTTTTTAGCAACTCGCCCAAATGCCGCTAACTCATCTTTAAATTCAGAATAATTAGAATTGGCGACACACCCGTTAAGAAAAAAAACAACTTTATCAAGTACGCCTATTTTATCCAAACGGCTAACAATCCTGCGAACCTCTTTCATATCATCTTTTGATGGGCGAACTGGTACAAGAATAACAGCATCAACATCTTTAACGGCTGTGAGTAATTCAATGTTTTTTTCAGTATGTGCACCTTGTGTGTCATAGATGAAAAAATCAGCTTCATCCTCAGATGAAACTAAATGAGAATTATTAGCCATCCAATCAGCATAATGCTGTTGTGGATCCATATCATCGCCAGCGACTTTCTTTTGGTTATTATTACCCAATACTAAATGTGTTAATTTAGCATGTGTCGATTTACCGACTCCACCTTTAGAAGAATAAAATAATATATATTTCATATAATTACCATGTATGCACGTTTTTGTAATTACAGCAATGTACATACAAAACAAAAGCAAGTCAAGACGTAAATACACGGACGTATGTACGTAAAGGTAAATACAACTTTGTATTAACGCTAAAATCAAACCCCGATACCGCTTTGTATGTTTATGAAGCTCAACGGTACGTTGGTGCTCCCCCCCTGTAAGCGTGCATTTTCGTTCCGTTGGACTTAAATAATGCCCTTGCATCCAAACTCCAATCACAGGCTGAATAAACACATTAAGCTCAAGTAATAAAAAACCATTTACAAAATAGGGATATACAACCACAATAGCACTGTATATATAAACAGTCATAAAAGGTGATTTATGCGTATAGAAATGATGGTAACAACAGCTCAACTACCACGAAACGGGTTAACTCTTATCCAACAAGAAATGGAACGTCGAGTATTAAAGGTGTATCCAAATGCAAAGATAAGGATAAGAAAGGGAACAAATAATCAGCTAGAAATTTTTTGCCACAAAGACGACAAAAAGCCCGCCAATAGATTAATTGAAGAAATGTTCAATGAAGCAGAGGAGTGGCTTCATGTTTAGTCGTCACTTAAAGAATGAAAATGAACCGCCTATTTACTACTCGCATGGTAAGCGATGGAATACCTACGAATATAACGGAGTGGTAGGAATACAAGCAATAAGCCGCAAATTTAAAATACCAATACCACGCTTGATCGCAAGATTGAAAACAGGATTGTCTATACAACAGGCGATCGCCCATGAATTAGAGAATGAAAAAGAGAGGGCTTACCAATATATCAATTTTAGTGAGATTGTCGCTAAGATGGCACCAATGGAATATAGAAAGAACGATGAAAAAGCAGTAAAAATTGAGGTATGCACCGAGGTGAATAGACCGGAACCAGAGATAGTCTACACAATGAAAATATACGAAAAGGGTAGAACCATAACAGCGCCGGAAGAGCTAAGTCAGTTATGGCGATTAGCTCTTGGATTGCCATCGCAAGCAAACCAGGTATGATTAGAAAAGCCGTGATATATGAAATACTATCACGGCTTAATCACATTAAAACTTTAAAGCATCTTTAAGAGCTTTGCCGGCTTTAAAGGCAGGAACGCGACTAGCAGCAATATCGATCGGTTCACCCGTTTTCGGATTACGGCCAGTACGAGCAGCACGTTGAGATACTTTAAAAGAACCAAAACCAATTAGAGCGACGTCATCACCAGATGCGAGAGCATCAGAAATTCCATTCAGGATAGCATTAAGCGCCTCTTCAGACTGTGATTTGGTCAGTTCAGCTTGAGTAGCGATGTGCTCGATTAAATCAGATTTATTCACGTCAATTACCTATCTTATTGAAAGTACATACATTTTACTAGAAAGAATCAAAATCACAATTAAAAACGCTTTAATTGTGACGCTGTAACAAATAATTTAAATATCACGTCTCTCATTATCTTCACTGATAGTTAAAAGATCGATACCGATCAAAAAAAGATCTTATCGTCTGTCGCTTCTCATGAGTCGCTGTGCGACGAATACCAGAACGCGCTCGCGTAGCGAGTAAGAATCAAACTAAAAGCCATAGAGAACGGTTTAAGGGCCAATGAAAGGAACAGCCACAAATTAAGCCTTAGCCCTGCCAGAATCTTGTTTACGTTATAGGTTAAATAATTCTCTGTCTTTATGTGGTGGTTCCACGGGATCATGCGTATATGCTCAATAGTTTCCTGTCGGATGACAAAAGAAAGGTTCAGCGCAGCCAGCTAGACCGTTAAATAAACGTTTGTGTTTATAAACGGATGCTGGCTGAGGGTACTTAAGAGCGAAGCGATTTCTTTTTATAGGATCGATCAAGTTAACCGTGGGTGAATGAGACTGACGCGCTAACGCTTGTCGGCTTCACACTGGCTCTACATGCAAGCATATAGCAGCCAGTGCGAACCTGAACTATCGTGAACACATTTAATATTTATGTATTTATTTATGTATATACGAAGTTTAACTACGTAGTACACATAACCGCAGTCTATTTTTCCGTGACCTTTTTTCACTGTTTTCTTAGCCCCTTTACTTGCACTACCTTTGGGGAAGGATGAAGATCTCAGTTAAAAAAACTGCTAAATCCTCTGAAAGACGTTGTGGCCACGGAACAATAAACAAAAATGTTGCTCACTTTTTGTTCTTCACGGTATTAGAGACGTGCGAAAGCCTCCGCCGTTAAGCGGATACAAGAAAAAATCTAGTGTGGGGCAGGGGTAAACTGTGAAGGTTCGTAGCCACCAAACAGTGACGTCACCTTGTTGGCATAATCATTTAAACGCGTAGCATTAAAGATATCTTGTACGCCTGATGCAATAGTACGGAAGCTAAGCCACTCAAAACGTAGCCCTTTCTTTTCCATACGCTTGCGTGATGCTATAATAAGGGCGCAAATTTCTTTATAGCGAACGACTTTTAGATCCTGGAAGAAACCTTCAGAGAATTGTTTGTAAGCTGCTGCACTACGCACCGTACCTTCAACATCATCGACACACACGTTAATGCGTTCTGTTTTTAGATAATTGGCGCGCTTTAGATATTTCATTACCTTAGCGAATGACTTAGGGGAAATGTATTCACCCCAACGTAGGACGTAATCTTCTTGCAACTGGTCATAGCTAATTGTTTTTAGTCCAGCAAGCGTTGGCAAACCAATGCGGCCACCAATCAGATCCGTGTTTGGTAAGATACAGGCTAAGGTTTTAGAGATAAGCGTTCGACATTGGATGTTATTGACCGCAGCGCCACCCCAAGCAAAAAGGGCAGGGAACCGTTGAGGGTTATCGATAAACTCCTGACACGCTTTTAAGATAAACGCATACTCATGGGGTAGGTTGACCACTTCACCACTACGTAACAAACGGCGACAACTAAAACCGATGGTAAAGTTTTGATTGGTTTCTTGCTGAACAGTGATTGTTTCTTGAAAAAGCTCAATCAGCTCGTGCTTACGAGCTTTGCGCTTCGCTCGATACGCTTTATCGTATTCAGGCTTAGTAAGTGTAGGGGCTGCGTTATCTGCCAACATTTAACTCACCTTTCGCACTCAAAGCGATATTTTCACCATAACTGTGAAATTTGCTTATTGAGTGATACTGAAAGCTGAGTTTTGAATGTTCTTGCTTGAAGCAAGGTAGAAAGAGAAATTCCATTTTGTTGTCCTGAAAGATTTTTAGGATGCCTGGTTGCGAAGCCAAGCATTGAAAAAACATTTTATATTTAAAGATCAGAAAGATCAATCAATCTGTTTCAGATACAAAAAAACCGCCTACTTTCAGGGAGACGGTTTCTTTGCGAATGCTTCGCGTTAGATTCGCGGTCTAACACACTCTAAATGTTACCCCAAATACACTACATAGAATCTATGTAGTATGTGCTCTAGGTAATGCACTTATAAAGAACAGATAACATTATGGCTAAATTATATGGAAAAATGCCTATTATATAAAGATTTTTTTCATTGTTAATTACTTACTTTTGATGAAAACCAAAAGACTTCACCCACAATTTCTAAATCCTCACACTCACTCCAACTGATTAATTCATCCTGATAATCAGAGTTAAAACTTTCAAGTAAAACCCCCTTATGGCTCTCTTTCAAAACCTTAACTCTATAACCGTCATGGCTTCTGATGACGAAAATTCTACCATCTATAATTCTATTTTTTTTGGGGTTTACCGCTAAAACTGCACCATCAAAAAAAACAGGCTCCATACTATTACCATGCGCACGAATGGCAAAAACTTCATTCTTATTCGATTCTAAGTTAAGGACTTCACTAGGAATTGGATACATTTCAACGTCTGACCATTCAGAGTTTTCATAGCCACCGCCAGCACTTGCACGAACGTCTTCTAATAATTTTATGAAACAAACTAGTTCATTACTTTTTGATATCTGATATGAATTACAGCACTTTTCTTTTTCTTTAACGTCTTCGCCATACAGCAACCATGATGGAGATACCCCCAAACATTTAGACAATTCACCGAGTAACTGACCACTAGGCGTTGTTAATGCCCTTTCCCATCCTGAAACAGTTTGAGGTCTCACGCACAACTTATCAGCCAAAGCTAATTGAGTTAGACCTAACAGTTTCCGTTTTTTCTTTATGCGCTTTGATACATCTTCCATGCTTATAAGCATACGTCTTAATAACACAATTTATTCGCCAACTTCATTTACCTGACTAGCTTTTTATCGCCATTTTCATTGACTTTTAATGAGTTGTATTTATTATATACAATCATGATCATTCATACAGTGATCGCAAGTTACTCTAATCCCCTTTACAGCGGGTTTTATTGAGTTTCGCATTCGTTCTTTAACATTTTCGCCTGGGAGATGAATCGCCGCATCAAGTCATTGAACTTGGTGGCTACATTTATTGATTCATCGACGGCAGTCCTTTAACTGTCAAACATACCCCACGCTTAGCAAGCGAGGTAGGGGCGGCTGCTTGTCTGGACAGCCTTAATGTGAACAGATTTTTTCGGAAAAAAACAATGAAAATACTCGATATTGAAAGCACTCAGCAACTTGCTGTGAAATTATCCGGCACTCTTGCATTGCCAGTATCTGCTCGTCGTAAATACGTCAAAGCACCACGGAAAAGTTGGAGACAGCGTATTCACTGCGAAATAAGGCAATACCGAGTTTCAAAAAAAATATCAATCAACGTCATTTCTATAAACAAAAAACAATGCTCAAGCTTCAACACTAAAGCTTCGTTGTTACAGTGCCCTAGCGCAAGTTGCAACGTAACAAAAGCCTTACTGCTGGCGAATAAGATCGACCGTAAAAACGATCCATTACGAACACTTGGGTATACCAAAAAATGCGATAAACAACGTGTTTATTTGGAAGCGCTTTATCGCTAACGTCAACGGCCTCCCGTGCGCTATGCACTTTTGACTTTTCAAAAAGAGTTCATAGCACACGGCGGTTATTTACTGCTGTGTCGAATGCCTGTGATTGGTATTCGTTCTTCTACTTTGCTCTAACCAGCAAAGCATGTGACGCAACGTATCCCGCATGGGGCTTTTAGAGCAGGGATGAGTTTGGCTTGGGAAACCATTAATGAATAAATTACCCTATCAATCTACGGAAATACGGCATGGTTGCTGCCGTTAACTGCAACCGAATCCGCGGTAACATTCATTGCATAGGATTAATCACAATGACTATTGCGAACTCGTTCCCCCAAAAAAATCAGATTCGACGACAACGTGAATCTGAACGAATGAAATGTGTGATGGCCGCTCGTCGTCGCATCGAAATGCTTCAAGATTTGCGTGATATAGGCGTTGCGCCTCAAGACTATCATTTAGTCGCAACATCAAATATCCATGCCTAGCTGTAACGCTCGTTATTAGCTGTATTAAGAACATACGTTCTGGTGCAGATAATAACGGGCTTTTTTTTCATCTATTAAATGAGATCACAACAATGAATAAACGTGTGTTATTAGCAGCAATTATCTTTGCTACTTGTTCAACTCCACTATTGGCCGCCGGTGGTTTAGAGCCAGCTACCGATGCCATTGATACCTTTCGTAAGTGGTTCTACGGCTTTCTAGGCACGGGTAGCCTTGCTTATATTGCTTACAACTGCGGTCTTGCTATGTTCGAAAAACAGCAATGGAATGACGTAATGCTGTCAGTTGGCAAAACAGCCGCAGCCGGTGGCTCTGTCGTGGGCGCTGATTGGGCGTGGCGCATCTTTGGTAGCTAATCATGAGTAATGAGATTCAGGAATACGCCAGTCACAACGCAATGGCGCGAGTCTCGCTTATCTTCGGCGTCCCTATCATGACGTTACTGGCTTTCCTGACCTTAATGTTGGTGACGGGAGGGGTTGGATTCTTCTTTTTTGGTGTGATGGGGCTTATCACCCCGCTAATGCTCTTGTTTGTGCTATTTGCTATTCGCATCCTTTGCTTAGAGAACCCAAATGCCATGACCGAATTAAAATGGAAAGCCAAAGCCGCTATCTATCGCTTACAGTGTCGGTCAATGGTGACGTCATTCACTTCGACTGACACGCCTCAAAAGAGGAGAATGCACCATGTCCGTGAATGGATTAAAAACCCTTCCAATCACCAATAAACTGCCGAAATATGGGTATCCCATAAACGAACACATGATAACCCTTGATGATGGTCGCCTTATGGCGGCCATGCGCATTAAAGGAATACCATTTGAATGTGAATCAACGGCCAGCCTCAACGCGACTTTTAACAAAATCCGCAATTTTTTAAACCAACTAGCGACACGTCAAGGCTCGAACTTAGCGGTATGGACTCATATCATTAAGCGAGAGGAAAAACTCGATGTTAGCTACTCGTTTGACAATGCCTTTGTGCAAAACTTCTCAGACCGTTATTTAAAGACCTTTGAAGGGCAACGGTTCTTTAGCACCGATTACTACCTAACCTTTGTCTATAGGTATAAAGGTGAGCTTTCAGCCGGCGAGCGTGAACTTTACGATTTACTCAACATTGGTTTAGCGGTTTTAGGTGAGTTCTCAGCCTCTCTGATTGGATTAACTCAAGAGAACAATTCAATCCGTGCGGAAAACATCGAGTTTCTTAGCTTTCTAATGAACCACAATGACCGAACCATCCCGCTGACGCAGAATAAAGTCGTTGAAGTCGTGGGGGATTCAGATTGGCATTTTGGCTATGACTTACTCGAAATCAGAAATACACACAGTACAACGTCGCAATATGCCTCATTTTTTGAGCTAGACGGCTACCCAATGACGACACATTGCGGCATGTGGGATTTTATTTTAGCCATACCTTGCGAGTTTGTACTTACCCAATCGATGATATTCATGAAACCGCCCGAAGCGGTGAAACGCATCAAGACTCAGCTTAACCTCATAAAATCCAGTGACCACACGGAGAATGAAGTCAATGAGTTAGAAACTGGCCGTGATGAAGCATCGATTGGCAACATTAGCTTTGGTGATTACCACTGTTCACTAGCGGTTTTTTCAAAAACCCAAGAAGGGGCAATCAACGACGGAAACGATTTATACAGCGCATTCCTTGGCCGTAACGTTTCGTTTAAGCGCTCTAACCTTAAATCGCAATTCAGTTTTTTAAGCATGATGCCAGCATCAGAAGAACGCATGTTACCCATTCCTCGAACAGTGACTAACTTAGCTTGTGGGTGGTCATTACATAACTACTCACAAGGAAAAAAAGAAGAAAATCCGATTGGTGACGGTTCGGCCGTCATGCC
Organism: Vibrio scophthalmi LMG 19158; assembly: GCF_000222585.1. Lineage (GTDB taxonomy): Bacteria > Pseudomonadota > Gammaproteobacteria > Enterobacterales > Vibrionaceae > Vibrio > Vibrio scophthalmi. Next base: position 36,005 of record NZ_AFWE01000018.1, read on the forward strand.
ATTTAAAAACGTCTCAGATAGTGTCTATTACTTTAACTACCACGCATCGAAATTGGGGGTCAACGCTATCGGAGAACCCATGCCTGGACACCTAATGTTACTTGGTGCATCAGGCGCCGGAAAAACAACGCTTCAATCCGCATTAAGCGCTTATTTTTCACGATTTAAGCCTCAGATATTCGCACTCGATTACAAGCGTTCTACAGAACTGCTCATGCGGGTATTTGGCGCCCAATACTTCACGTTTGAAGAAGGTATCGACACTGGGTTAAACCCATTCCAATTAACGGATACACCTCAGCTTCGCAGTTTCTTACTACGCTTGACGCTTCGCATTTGCGCAGACCACAACGGAATATGCACCAGTGCAGAAGAAAAAGAGTTAAAAGAAGCGATCGACAACATGATGGATTTAGACGGCGAACCTCAAAATCGCGGATTTAGTCAATTATTGCAATTAGTGCAAGAGCCTGAATTGCGCGCTCGACTCAGTAAATGGTGTCATAGTGAAAACGGCCAATTTGCATGGTGTTTAGATTCACCGGTCATGCGTTTTGATCCCGATACTATGGATAAAATCGGCTTTGATACGACGTTGTTGATTGGCGATTTGAGTGAAGGTAGAGCGGACAAACCCTATTGTGAGCCAATCTTTGGCGTGTTGTTCTTCTTAAAATCTTTGATGCAAAAAGAGGGGCGAATACTCATGTCCATTGTGGAAGAGTTCTGGATGCCAGCCAACTATCCTCTTACTCAAGCTTTAATGAAAGACGTGTTGAAATCTGGCCGATTTAACTATGAGTTCATGGTGCTGTGCTCTCAGTCGCCAGAAGATGCGATAGATTGTGACATTTTCCCCGCCATCATTCAGCAGACGGCCACTAAAATCTACTTGCCGAATCCAGATGCAGAATTTGAAAGCTATAAGCGCTGTAACATGACTATGGCTGAGTTTACCAAGCTTCAAGCATTAGCTAAGGATTCATGGACGTTTTTAGTCAAGCAGTCCAATAGCAGCGCCTTTGCCAAGATGGAATTAAACGGATTTGAAGAGTTAGCGATCATATCGCCTTCCAAACGAGGTTTAGCACTTTGTGATCAATTACGAGCGGAGCACGGAGACGATCCCGCCGTTTGGCTACCACTGTTCACTCAAGCAATTAAAACCTTTGCGAAAGAGTAAAGCACCAATAACCAGCGCCGCACTCGCGGCGTTTTCTTTTACTAGGAGTTCTCATGAAAAAGCAAATTTTGATATTACTTCTTGGTATGCCGCTTAGTGTGCAAGCTGCACCAGGAATATTAACTTTTGATGCGGCAAACCTTGCTCAAATGGCACTGGAAGCGACAACAAAAGCGAAAGAGTTCGCCGAAATCATGTCGCAATCACGTAAAGAGTTCAGCGAAATGCAATCTCAAGGTGAACACTATCGAGAGATGGTAGACGGGCACTTTGATTTTGAAGACCTTTTGAATGATCCGAACTTAAACCAAGCGTTTGCTTTAGAAGATTGGAAAAAAATCTACGATAACGTGGAGGATATTGCTGATATTCGCCATGAATTTAACATGTACTCAGATGATCCAATCACGCAACGTCGTTATAACGATCAGTTGCGTATGTACCGCACCAAGACAACATTTTACGAAAACACAGTAAAACGTTACGAGCGCCTATCTGAACTACTCGGCCAATTTGATACCGCGACCACGCCAGCGGCCAAAGAGGATTTGGCGAACGCGATTAGCTACGAACAAACGCTGATTCAAAATGATCAGCAAATGCATAACGCATTGACCGAAGCTATGGAAAGACAAAAACAGCTTGAGAGTGCAGCACTAGCACGTGAACAAACGCGTATTTTCCTTAACGAAGGCTTACCACGCCCAAGGTTGTAGCTATGTTTGATATTCTTTTCAATTTTTTAAACACGATTGTGATCAACAATATTAGCGAGAGGGTGGGAAAATTCACCACCGTTATCATGCCGTTAATTGGTGGTTTTATTGGGTTGTACATCATTTATCTTGCATGGGAAGCGCTCAATAACAACCAGAACTTCATTGTGATGGAAACCATCAAAACAATTGGCAGTTTAGGCGCGGTTTCGATGGTGGCACTTAACACGCCTTGGTACATGGAACACATTGTACCTTTTGTTTTGTTTGCCCCCGATGAAATCACCGCTGCGCTCATCGGCAAAGGGGAAACATCCAGTAATTCACTACAGCAGCTTTGGGAGGCGTTATTCGCTACGCTGGAAATAACCGCTTCAACAATAAAATTTGAACTCGATTCTGACGTACTTAAACAAACCTTCATGGCGATAGCAATGATCATATTATCGGTTATAGGATTTGTGCCGTTCTTTTTCATTTCAGTCGCCATATTGCTAAGCACAAAAATAGCCGTCAGCTTTTTGCTTATCGTTGGCCCGATGTTCATCATGATGGCGTTCTTCCCGTCAACACGATCATTTTTCCAAGCGTGGACAGGCCAATGCTTTAACTATATGTTGCTCTCGGTTTTCTTCTCTTTGGCGTTTATGTTTTCAATCGAAATCATCGATGAGGTTGTACTATCAAAGAACATCGCTATGGAAAATATCATCCTTAGCGTGATTGTCTTCTTCTCTTTATGTGTGCTTGCAAACCAACTCCCTACACTATCGTCTACATTGAGTGGCGGTGTGGGTATCAGCGGGTTAGTCGGTAACACGATGGGCGCATTAAAGACCGCGGGAGGGGCAGCGAAAGGCGCTTATAACTTGGGTAAATCAGCTAGAAACGCCGCAGAAACGGGCGCTATGAACGCTGGCAAACCAAAGATTAAAGCCGGTTAATTCATTCATCAGGAGGCCACATGGCATCAAGAGGTATAAACAAAGTAATCCTGGTCGGTAATTTAGGCGCCGATCCCGAAGTTCGTTACATGCCAAACGGAACCGCCGTGGCAAACATCACCATTGCAACATCTGAATCATGGCGAGATAAAGCGAGCGGTGAACAACGCGAAAAGACCGAATGGCATCGCGTGGCCTTATATGGAAAGTTAGCCGAAGTCGCCGGCGAATACCTGAGAAAAGGCTCTCAAGTGTACATTGAAGGTCAACTGCAAACCCGTAAATGGCAAAACCAACAAGGACAAGACCAATACACAACCGAAGTGGTTGTCCAAGGCTACAACGGTGTTATGCAAATGCTCGGTTCATCAAACCGTGGACAAAGCACGTCTCAGCACCCACAGGAACCGTCAAACTATCCTCAATACAATGAGCCGCCAATGGATTTTGATGATGACATTCCGCTGTAGCTCAATTTGATGAGCGCCCTAGACTCATCCACGTTGTTTAACCCAAGCCCGCTATCGATGCGGGCTTTTTTTTGAGAGATTTTTCATGAAGCGATATTTAGCGTTACTGCTCCCTGTCATTTTAACGGCCTGTTCATCCACTCCACCTAAAGCGCCAGAACCAACAGGAAAGCGCGTACCGGTGAATCCGCCTCATATCCAAATCAGCGAACTATCAAAATAAGGACGCATTGTGGACAACACGCAACCAGAGTGCGCCCCAAATGAAAACATGGCGCAGGTACTAGAACAAACGAAGGCGTTAATTCAAGCGCCAAATACCAAAGCAATCACGCAAGAGGCCAATCAATACTTACAAGGGATCAAAGCCTTTGAGCAAGACCGCGTAGAGCTGGCTAAAAACTCAGCCAAAACCGCGTGGAAAGTGGCTGCTGGTACAACCATAACGGCTATTGCTGCCGTTGTTGCACTGGCGGGATTAACGCCGTTAAAAGAGATACAACCTTATTTAATGACCACCGATTCAACCACCGGTATCACTACTATGGTGAAACCACTCGTTGACGGTCAAAAGGTCACTTATGGTGAAGCGCTCGATCGCTATTGGGTTAATAGCTACGTCATTTTGCGTAATGGGTATGTATGGGAAACCATTCAGAACAGTTTTGATACCGTGCAGCTTATGAGTGCGCCAAATCCTTTTGCCACTTACAACAGCTATATCTATGGCGAGAAGTCACCCACAAAGGTATTCAAAGATAATCAGCACATCAACATTAGCGTAAAAGACATCAACTTCTTACCCACGGACAGCATCGAGCAAAAGCTCGTTCAAGTACAATTTACACGCAACATTGTAAGCGCTAATGGTCAGCCATCCACCGGCTATAAGCCAACACATTGGACAGCAACCATGACCTTTGATTATCGAGCAGATATTAAAACCGAAAAACAGCGACGCCTTAACCCGCTTGGCTTTCGCGTCACCTCATACCAAGAAGATAGGGTAGTATTGAAATGAGACCACTATTGATTTTAAGCCTATTGCCGCTTTCAGTCTCAGCGGCCATTTTCCCGATCCCTCAGCAGTATGATTACCGTATTGCAACCTCTCAATATAACCCTGAAAACGTCATTAACGTTCGCACTAAAGTAGGTGTATCAACCTTGATTCAACTAGGGGATGGCGAGTTTATTTCTACCCCTGCCGATGGTGCTGTCTCCGCTTCTCCATCTGGTATGGGGATAGGGGACGCCTCGGCGTGGGGAATGTCAGTCAATGGCAACAATATTTTCTTAAAGCCGATTGGGGAGTTTCCAGACACAAACCTAACGGTTGTGTCGAATAAAGGCCGTACTTATTCATTTTGGTTAGAACTCAGCGATTTTCCGCACTTTATCGTCAAGATGGTGTATGAGAAGCCCAAAACGGCCAATGCCCTTAAATCAAACGTCCCATGCTATGACGGTGTAGTGAACTTTGATTATGAAATGTGGGGAGATAAAGAGCTGGCGCCACAATACATGTGGGACGATGGCCGCTTTACTTGTTTGAAGTTTGAAGACAACAAAGAGCTGCCCGTTGCCTATCAAGTTAGCAGTGATGGTCAAGAATCATTGATCAACTACCACCTAGAGCAAGACGTCATGGTACTGCAAGGTACATCAAACGAGCTTCGACTTCGTTTAGGTGAAAGTGTCTTAGGACTGGCTTCAAGTGCGATTCAAACCGAAGGCTATAACAACAAAGCAACCAGTGTCGATGCAAAGAGGGTCGTCAAAGATGAGTGATAGAATACCAAGCATTACCGATAAAGACCGCTTAGGATTAAATATCAAAGGGGCCAGCAAAAAAAAGGTACTGATAAACGCCACGGTAATTGTTGCTGTAATCATCGTTGGACTAGCTTCCGCTTATACCTTTTTACAACGGATTAATGGGGATGAAGAAGTTGTCACCCATGAATCTGATACCAACTACCTACAAGGAACGATCGCGGACGACACACAAGATGTGACCGGTTTTATGGAAGAAACCAGCGCGGCGGAAAGACTACGCGCAGCCGATGAAGCCGCAATCGCCCTTAAAGCCGCTGATGAAGCCGCTATTGCAGAAAAAAAAGCAAAAGAAGAGGCCGCAGCTAAAGCAACACCAAAAGCTGACACACCACCGCCCCTTGAGCCAAAGACCGTGACAAGGCAAGGCCAGAGCGAACGAGATAATCAACCGCCACCACTCACACCAGAAGAACAAGCTCGAATACGCAAAATGAGCGGCGCCCCAATTGTTCAGCAGCAGAGTACACCTCAAACGGGCTTTCCAACGGGGGAGTATGACAGCACATTTGATGCACCTGAATTTGCAGACGGTTACGCCAGTGCAAGACCAGAAGGCGCATTAGACTTCATGCTCATGCACGGAACCGCAATACCTTGCGCTATTTATACACAAATCATTTCTGAGCAATCAGGGTATGTAACGTGTCGAGTGACGCAAGACGTCTACAGTGCCAATGGCGCTGCATTGCTTGTTGAGCGAGGCTCATTGGTTAGCGGTACACAAAGTGTTGCTATGGAACAAGGCAAAGGGCGCATCTTCACCACGTGGGCGGATATTGCCACGCCGATGGGCGTCAACATTCGCATTGATTCGCTAGGCACTGGTGCTCTTGGTGCTGCCGGTATTGATGCCTGGGTAGACAACCATTACGCACAACGATTTGGTGGCGCCATCATGCTGAGCTTTGTTGATGATGCTCTTGCGACGCTTTCTGACCGCTTGAGTTCTAAAACTGAGGTCACATTTGACAACTCAACGCAGAACGCCGGAGAGATGGCCGCAAAAGCGCTGGATGCCAGTATCAACATAGCCCCAACGGGTTACGCCTTTATCGGCCAACGTATTAACATTTTAGTCGTTCGTAACATTGATATGTCGAACGTCTACGCCTTTGAGTAAACCATTATGATAGACAGTTCAGGAATGGCTCGTGACTGGTTAAAACAAACCGGTCTACAAACTATTTTAGATTTAGAAGGCATAACAGAAGTTGCCGTCAATGAACCGCTTCGCGTTTGGTTCGATCGCGGTAACGGATGGGAAACCCAAGAAATGCCAAATCTCACATTGCAAAGCTGCTTAGCATTAGCAAAATCATTGTGTGTTTTTGCTGGCCTAACCAAGCCTATTGGGATTGAAAATCCGCTTGCTTCGGTGATATTACCCGATGGGGAACGCGGCCAAATCGCAGTGCCACCCGCAACGCTTCAAGGTCATATCAGTATGACCTTTCGTAAACCGTCCTTAGCTCGTTTTTCACTTGAAGATTATGAAAAAACGGGGCGCTTCTCTCGATGCAAAGAGATCATCGCTCAAGATGACGCGCTAACTGAACAACAAACCGCACTGCTTGAGTTCAAAAAGAAAGGTGACTACCTCACTTTTATACGTGAAGCCGTCAAGATGAATATGAATATTCTTCTTGTTGGTGGTACGGGTAGCGGCAAGACAACGTTTATGAAAGCGTTGGTTGATTGCTACCCACTGGAAAAACGCCTTTTTACCATTGAAGACGTACACGAATTAGGATTACCACTTCACGCGAACCATGTTCACTTACTTTATAAGCAAGGCGGATTAACCCCTAAGCAGTTAATTGAAGCATGTATGCGAATGAAACCCGATCATGTGTTATTGGCAGAGCTTCGAGGGGATGAAGCGTGGGGCTACATTGAAATGCTCAACACAGGCCATCAAGGTTCAATCACCACCATCCACGCTAACGACTGTTTAAGCGCACCGGCGCGATTAGCAACCTTGATAAAACAGAGTGAAGTAGGTCGAACTCTCGATCATGAACTCATCATGCGCACGATCACTTCCAGTATTGATGTTATCGCGTTTTTCAATGGCACATACCTTACCGAATTGATGTATGAGCCTCATAGAAAAAACGCCATTCTTGCAGGGAAAATATAATGGCAATGCGAAATTACACAAGGCGAACGCTCGCCATCATTTTTATAAGCCTGATCACGTCATGCTTTATCGCAGGGCAAGCCATTGGAGGATTGATACTTTTAAGCTTGCTCAATTTGCCCATTTCAAATTGGCAACTTTCGTCACTGTGGCAATACTGGTCACACTATCGAACACATCCCGATGTAATAGAGTCGCTTAATGTGGCTCTTTTTTTTAGCGGTGTGTTGCCCTTTGGGGCCGTACTTATCACATTACTGTTCTTTCTGGTGTTGATTAAACGCGAGGAACTGCACGGTAGCGCCCGATTTGCTAACGATGATGACTTAGCAAAATCTGGCCTTTTCCCCAAAAGAAAAGGCTTCTTTGCTAAGAAGAGTAAACACCCCTCGCTATTACTTGGGAAAATGGATAAAGGCCGCTTTGAAAACCGTTTTGTTGAAATGGAAGGCCAAACATTTGTGGGGCTGGCTGCGCCAACAGGTTCAGGTAAAGGGGTGGGGTTTGTTATACCTAATCTGGTGAACTACTCAGATAGTGTCGTGTGCGTTGACGTAAAACTTGAAAACTTTATGAAGACAGCCGGCTTTCGTCGCTCAGCAGGGCAAGAAATCTTTTTATTCTCGCCCGATGGTTACGACACCAATCCAGAAGATACTAGCAGCGTGAAACTTCGTAGCCATCGTTGGAATCCATTTCATTATGTGCGCCGCCATCCCGCGTATCGAGTAGGGGATATTCAGGTACTCTCGACGTCACTGTACCCAACGGAAGGTGTTAAAGAACCGATATGGCCGACAAACGCGGGTAAGCTGTTTACTGGCCTTGCTCTATGGATGCTTGAAACCGAAGATATGACCGGAATAAAGCCATCCATGCCTCATCTTCTCAATATCGTGGGGGTTGAAGGTGGCCTAAACGCATGGATGAAATCAGAACTCAAAAAAGGGTATTTAAGCCAAGAATGCGCGAATGAATTTAACGCATTTATCTCTTACCCAAAAGATACCAGCGGCTCAGTCCTGGCTAACTTCAATACTCCACTTGCTATCTATGCCGACCAAACCGTAGGAGCGGCAGTGAGTGACAACGATTTTGATTTTAATGACTTACGTCGCAAGGGAATGACCATCTATGTAGGTATTCAACCAGCGAACTTACCTCGTTTTAAGCAATTGCTTAACCTGTTCTTTGAGCAGTTAATCAGTGTTAATACTCGCGTTCTACCAGAACAAGACTCAACACTAACGCATCAATGCTTACTGCTACTCGATGAATTTCCGTCACTTGGAAAGATAAACCAAATCAAAGTGTCGATAGGCTTTACTCGTCAATACAACCTTCGATACGCGATCATCTATCAGAACCATGAGCAAAATGAGGATATTTACGGCAAAGAAGGCGCTAGAACACTGAGTAAAAACTTAGCGGTAGAAATCATTTGTCCGCCCAAAGAAGTTGATGCCTTTGTCGAAAAAATATCAAAAACACTGGGAACGAAAACCGTTAAGGTCAGAGGGCACTCAACAAGCCAAGGCAAAAGCAGCAGTAAAAGCCAGAATGTCTCTTTGCAAAAGCGCCCTCTCATGATGCCTCATGAAATCGTAGAACTTGGTCATAAGATGCACCCTGTAGCACCAATTGGAACAGATGTTCTTCTGCTAAAAGAAAACACTCGACCATTCATCATGAAAAAGCTGATCTACTTTGATGAGCCAGTGATGCAAGCTCGCGTCAAACATTCGCTAGAGAATATCCCTGAAATTCCGTTACTTGCAGTCTAAAACTGAGGAACAACGCAATGAAATATGAAACAAAAACCACCTTACTATCTAAAGTATCTCAACGAAACCAAACATTTAAAATGACAGATTGCCCTGAAATTAAGCCCAAACAACCCAATTCTGTGGCTCATAAATGAAAAAATTCGTTATTAATGGTGGAAATGCTGTTGCTTGTATCGTTTTGATAATATTTGCCATCCTTTGCATTCAATGGCTTCTATCTGCCCAATGCTCAACCACACACCCATTTGTATTCCCTTCTCCCACTATCACACTCGTAGACCACGTGATGAATTGCCTGAAATTCTAGCAATAGGGAGCATGATTCAAAGGAACAACCATGAAAACAATCGCTTTCGTAATACTGACAACCTTAGCCTTGAGCGCTTGCTCAAAGAGCGAATTAACGCAAATCGAAAAGACTAATGATTATTTAGAGCAAGTAAGCCTCACAGACGAAAATCTAGCATTTGCCTTGGGGTTTGTAGCTAAAGAAAAAGCTGAACATTGCGAAGATGCTTATAACGTCGCAGCACTCGTTACACTTCACAACAATATGAATGCAATGGTGCATACGCTGTCGTTAAGTAAGAAATTCATTTCAGCTAATGAATTTCCAGCCTTCTTAGAAGCAGCAAAGCAAACCGTGACTTGCGACGTAGGTAGTTATCAATGGGCTAGTGATTACAACAAATACGTAACGTCGTCGTTAGCATTTAGTGAGCACCTGGCACAACTGAGAAAAAACCAGAAGCAAGGGGGTTAAATGTCACCTCCACAGCATAAAAAGGACGAATTTGATCTTGCTAGATACCGAATAAGACTATCTGCGGCCATCAATACTGTTCCAATTTATCGACTGACGGCAATCACTAAAATCAGCCGTAATACATTGACTAAATATAAACATCTCCAATCCAGCCCCGACATGAGAAAGCTTTGTTTGATTGCTGAGGCGACCAACATATCTGTTCACTGGATATTATTTGGAAATGGCAATAATGCGAGGAGTTAAGCATGACAAAATTCTTATTTTTACTAGGATTAATAACAGGATTCAGCCATACATCTTTTGCCCAAGACTCCTCTCCTGATGTGATGATTGGTGAAATGACAATCACCATTAATGATAGTAATAATACAACCCGCTACCCCACACAGCAGTACCCAATATTTGACTACAACGAGGGGGCGAAGTATCAAAGTTACTTGATGCTTCAAGATGATTCAGCGAAAGAAAAACAATGGTTAGGTTGGGGGATAACCATCGATAAGATTGAATCTGAGAACGTAAACCTAACGCTAGAAGTGAAGAATGCTGAGCTACACATGACTCAACAACTAGCACTAACGTTTAAGCTTGGTTTGTCATGTCAGCGCATACCAACTGGATTACCTAAGATCGAATCCGTAACAATATGTGCTTCAAAACAGCGTTAATTAAGACTTAGCCTTGAGCGCTTAACAAGGAATAATACTGTGATAAAGAATGCCAAAAAAACGTTACTGTCTATGATTCCAAAAATCAAAAAAAAATTAATTATAGAAGATTGCCCTGTGATGAAACCCTTTGAAATCCCTGAGCTTATTGACACCTCTAGTTTGATTCAGTCCACTGATAGCCATGTATGCTTAGATATGACACTACTTAGTTATTTAAAAACGATTGACTTTAAAAACCATGATCAGCTTTCGGGGCCAGAGGTTTATTTGTTTGCTCCCGATGACTGCGCCACTGGAAACGAAAACATCCCCACGCACAGATGGAATCCATTTCATTATATAAGCCGTGATGCTACAAATCGTATTGGTGATATACAGGTAATAGCAAACTCGCTCTACCCAACATCAAATATCAAAGAACCTGCATTACAGATTTTCGCAAGAAAGCTATTTACCAGCCTAACTCTTTGGATGCTCGATACTGAAAAGGTAACAGGGGTCACTCCGACTATGCCGTGTCTTCTGGATATTGCTTACGTTGAAGGCGATCTAAAAAAATGGATGGAACGTGAGGTTAAAAACAATTCGATTAGCGAAGAGTGCCTTAATGAATTTAACGACTTCATTTCTTACCCAAACGAAACCTTCATTTCTGTGCTTGCAACATTCATTACCCCTCTTACGGTCTTTGCCGACCCAACCGTTAGAATGGCATTGAATGGTAATGACTTTGATTTCGATGATTTACGGCGCAAAAAGATAGACATTTTCGTTGGGATACACCCGCTTAACCTGAAACGATTTGAACCGCTGATAACCTTGTTTTTTGATCAACTTGCTTACGTGAACACTCGCGTTATTCCAGAAGAAGACCCAACATTAACGCATCGTTGCAAACTATTACTCGATAATTCGTTTGTATTGCTTAACCAGTTTTCGCTAGGCAAATCTATCACACACTTCTGGGAGGAATCTAAGTTCAGAACACAATATAATCTTCATTCCCTAGTCATTAATCTAGAACCATTACAGTGCCCCACTAACGAGAATTTCACTAACTGAAAACTCGATGTTCATTTCTTAATCACTTGCATCCCACTTATTAAATGGTACTATTAATAGTACCATTTAATTGTTTTGGGATTGATCATGAACATTTCAGCCAATGAGCTAAAAACAAGAGGGGCATTAGCAATTGAAGATGCACTCACCACTGAAACTATCGCAACTATAACCGTTCGTGGCCGTAGAGCTTATGTTGTTACAACCATGGATGATTACGATGACTTTAGAGAATGGCAGCTAGATAAAGCTTTACGTGAAACTGAAAGTGACCTAGAAGCGGGTCATTACGAGATCACTGATGATATTGATAAGCACATTAGTGAGCTTCGCCATGATTAAGTTGGTTTTAACCGATTCCTACAAAAGAAAAGCGAAGAAATTCTTTAAGAAGCACCCTAACTTACTCAATCAATACGAAAAAACGCTGAAACTACTTATTATCAACCCTGCACACCCTTCATTAAGGTTACATTCGATTGCATCCAAAAACTTACACTCGATTTCAATCAACATGAGCTATCGAGTCCTGCTGTCTATTCAAATCAAAGAAGATGGCACGATCATTCTTGTTGATATTGGTAGCCATGACGATGTGTATTAACTAGAAAACATTCCCAACTTTGACTAAGCCAGCGCCTAAACGCTGGCTTTTCTGTTTTAAGGAAAAGCATTATGCAATACGCACTACTCACAAGTAATGGCGGTAATATCCGCCCATTGATTGATGCCCATGAGATTTACGCACTTGAGCAAGGCATCGATAACCTCACAATTTCCCCGTGTGACGAGAAGTATGAAAACTCACTCAAGCACCAGGTTGTTTACGGCGTCTATAAGCCTCAGCCCGATTTTCATTTTCCCAAGAGTGAAATCAAACGCCATATTTTCGAATGCTTAGAAAAATGGCTGTTTTACATCGATGGGGAAACCGTCACGCACATTGGTATTGAAGATATTGAGCTATACAGTGACGTGACCATCATGAACTCATGTGGTCACTGCCCGACACCACACAAATCTGATGATATTGCTTTTGCAGCCTTACTACTGGCGCCTGATGACTTTAACTTAGGCACAGCAAAAACCGCCGCTAAAACGGCCTACCTTCGATGGGATGATATTGATCCACTAACGACACTGCTTAATCGCAAAGGGCTATTTTCATTCATTACCGCTGAAAAACGAAAAAAAATGCAGCCAACTATGGAAAACTGGCGAACCTTCATCGATGCAGAACGAGCCGTTAAATATGCGCAGAAATGGAGATAGCCATGAAAAGATGGATTTTGTTGTTCATTGGCTTAATGCCGATGATGACAACCACCTCCGCACTAGCCTTTGATACAAAAGGCTGCTCGATTTGGTTGTGTTTGCCTACCGGCTTTCCTTCCGGCTGTGGTGATGCTAAATCAGAATTTAAAAAGCGCATTCTAAAAGGTAAATCCCCGATGCCTTCCTTTTCTTCTTGTGCTTTAAACAGTCCTAATACGCCATCAACACCAGGGACTAGCAACATTAGCACCAAAGAAGGACGAGCAGCGCTGATTTCTGCAAGAAAGACGTGTGTTAAAAGTACCAGGGAGCGACAGTCCAATGGCGACTATCAAACGATCTGCTTAGATACAAAAGTCATTCCCGCTCATGCAATCAAAAATACAAGCTGTGTGGTCACGAAAGACAAAGGAGAAAGCGCTAAACGCACACCAAGCGGCTGCACTCGAACCATTCGATTTGTTGACACCTTCATGGATGGTAAGCCTTACGGGGAAACTTACTACTTCGATGGTTCGGGGAATGAAATCAATCTTTAACGGGAGAATGTATGCTCATTGGTTTAGCTGACTTGCTTCACGAGTTATTTAAAGAGCCTAAGCGTCAAAAGCGACAACACTACAGCCACATAGATCCAAAAATTTCTGATTTAGTAAAAGCCTTCAACCAGATTGAAGGTATTACCACTATTGCATCATGCCAAGGTCACATCGCTGGACACATCGAGGCGCCTTACATTTACTTTAAAGCAAGCAATCATGTGGCTTCTCAAATCGTTCAAGCATTAAGAAAAACCCGCAACTTCCACACTCGATGGGAAATTACGGGAGCATTTGACCAAAATAATGACTTAACCTTCCGATTATCATCACTAAAACTCGATACACGGATTTATCAGCGTGGATGGTGGGATTTGGGGTGGAACCGCAGCAAAGTCGATTGCGACTTTATTTTGTTACGCCACATGATGAAGGAAACGTTTTTAGATACTCATTGACTCCATCAATAAAAACAATCCCACAGTCATTATCAGTCCAACAATCGTGATCACCGTAATTCTACGATTACCGCTAGGGTCTGCTTGCCCACAATGACAGCATATTTTCGCCTTATGCGAAATAAACCCAAAACAGAATCGGCACTGATTCATTTTCATTACATAACACCCTGTATTGATTATAAAAACACCGATTCTAAAACAATTACTGGAACCTAGGAAATTATATGCTCAACGCTAATGTCACGGGGAGTAACCAAAAAGATCAACCTCCCAAGAACATACAAGAAAAAAACACCACGGTAAAAGACCGAGTTATCAGCATTTTCATGCACTTACTCTTTATTACTCGAATCGTATGTTTTTGCGGTATTGGAACTATCGTACAGATTTTCATCTTGTTAGAGACTGGAATACTCACTTATGACGAGTACCTAGATATGAAGAGTATCTTTTTCGCGGAGTGGGTCGCGGGGAGTGTTTTTGTCTCGCTCATGAATTTCATGGATTACCTTTTTTCATTCAACCGATCAGCACGAGGATAAATGATGCGCTTATTTATTGCAGAAAAGCCCTCTCTAGCCAAAGCCATTTACGAAGGATTAGGTGGCACGGGTTCTACAGCGATGGGGCGTGGCTATTTAGAAATCGGTGACACAAAAATCGCACCTTGTTACGGCCACATGATGGAGTTATTCGATCCAGAAGACTACGACGAAAAATACAAAGTTTGGTCAATGGATGACTTACCTATCAAAGCTTTCATGCCTCCGGTATTAAAGGCTAAACACGAATCGAAAGAACAACTCGATCTCATCTTTAAACTCATTGAAGAGGCGACCGATATTGTTCATGCGGGCGATCCCGATGATGAGGGCCAACTACTGATAGACGAGATTTTGAATCACGTTGGCAATACAAAGCCGGTGTATCGCGTCCATATTGCTGACTTGAACTTAAAGCCAGTACAAAACGCCTTAGCCAATTTAAAACCCAATAGCGAATTTGAACATTTTGGACGTAGCGCATTAGCACGTTCTATTGCTGATCAGCTTTTTGGTTATAACCTCACTCGCGGGTTTACCTTGCAAGGTCGCAATCAAGGATTTGATGGCGTTCTTAACGTTGGCCGAGTGCAAAGTGCCGTACTTGGTTTGATCAACTCTCGAACACTGGCGAACCTTTCGCACCAGGAGAGTTTTTACTACGAAGTGAACGGGCAATTTAGTGCAGCGGCGGGGGCTTTTTCAGGGAAATATCAGCCATCGGATAATGATATTCTCGATGAAAAGAACCGCATCATTGAAATGGCAAGCGCCTCTCAAGCCGTTGCACAAAGTAAAGGGGGCACGTTTACTGTCAGCGAAGCTGTCACGAAACCGGAAAAGAAAGCGGCGCCAGCCCCCTATAACCTTTCATCACTACAGCAAGCCTGTGCGAAAAAATGGGGTTACAGCGCAGATAGAACGCTTGAGATAATGCAAAGCTTGTATGAAACACACAAGTTATTGACCTATCCACGTTCAGATTGTCGCTTTTTATCGGATGAACACTTTGAGCTTCGAGATCCCATACTTCAAGCCGTAACGGGCACAATGCCGCAATTCGCGCCACTGATTGAAAATGCAAACCTCGATAGCAAACACAAGGCATTTAACAGCGACAAAATCACCGCGCACCACGCGATTTGTCCCACTGAAAAATCCGGTGAAGGCATTACACTGACAGCCGATGAGAAAAACATCTATGAGTTAATCGCTCGTGGGTTTATCGCCTTGTTTTATCCTGAGTCAGTGCGCGATAAAACACGTGTTGTTTTAGTCAATGAGCATCAACGTGAGTTTGTGGCCACACAAACTGATTTGCTTTCTCAAGGATGGGAATCACTTTACGGTAGCGAAAAAGAGGCGCCAGTTCGAGCGGTTGATTTAACCGCAGTACAAAAGGGTGACACGCTATCTTGCATCGATGCGAGTATCGATAAGAAAGCGACAACACCGCCAAAATACTTTGTTGAATCAACGTTATTGGCCGCAATGAGCCGCGCTGCAAAATTCATTTCCGATCCTGAGCTTCGCAAAGACTTAGAAGCGAAAGACAAAGATAACCCCGCAGAATCTGGCTCTATTGGCACGGAAGCGACTCGCGCAAGTATCTTGAAAAAGCTATCGGATAATAGCGCCCTTATCTCTATCGAAGAGGAAAAAGGCTACAAAGAGAAAGTGTGGAAGACCACCAAACAAGGGCAAGATTTTTGCGCGGCACTGCCCAATGAGATCATTGCGCCGGACATTTCAGCGATGTGGTCTAGTCAACAAGAAGCGATCAAGCAAGGCACGTTAACCGTTGAAGCTTTTGTTGACGGTATTGATGCGTACATCGAGAAACAAATCGAGCACATCAAAACCCACGGCATAAAAATCACCCCTAACATGCAGCCTTGCCCTGTATGTAAGCAAGCTTACTTACGACGTCGAACAAGTGGAACCGGCGAGCAATTTTTTGCCTGTAATCGATACCCCGATTGCAAAACCACCTATCCAGACAAAGGCGGCAAACCCGATTTAACACCTCGTGTTAAGCGGATCATGAACGTATCAAAGCACCCTTGCCCTGTATGCAGTAAAGGCTTGATACGTCGAAGCTCCAAATTCAAAGGTAAAACCCGTTATTACTGGACATGCTCAGGCTATCCAGAATGCAAAACGACCATTTTTGACCAAGCAGGTAAACCTAATTATGCAACTGCAAAAACAGAAACAACGCCACCTAGTGACGCGCCAGCGAGCGAATAAGCTTGCTCTTGTCATTGGAACGCTACTTTTATCCAATCTTTCATTTTCCGCTTACGCTCATGAATGCAGCGCCGTGAATTATAAAGCCGGTGATGTTGTTCACGTCTCTAGTGCGCAAAACCTGGGTACTCGTATTTCACTGCCAGCCAATCTTATTAAGCCGCCGGTGATCACGAATGCCAGATTATGGGACATTGGGGGCGAGACGGGCACAAACCAAATTGTGGTGTCACCCAATAGCAATAACAAACTTGGCAATAAAGCGATGGTGTTTGCCTTTGCTGATAACGGCAAGGTGTACGACATTATGGTAACAAGGGTCGCGCAAAAAGCGCATCAGCCATGCGTCACCATTAATGAACGCCCTAACTTTTTCTTTGCACCTACCCCCGAAAAGAAACCGGCGCCCAAGCCAGTAGCGAAAGTGGAACCTAAAACCACACCGAAACTGGAAAAAGGGGCGCTCGTCAGTGGTTCAGGGGAAGCGGCTTATCCTCAAATGTTCACCCAATACAAATGGGATAAGAAAAAAGAGGTGTACCCACAAAATCTGATTGCCGATGTGTACGACAACGGGCGCACCACCTTTATTCGCCTAGCAAACCGCCATCAAGGTTCCCTTTTAGTTGAAACGAAAATCGGTAACAAGAACACCTTAATTCCAGTCTCTCACAATGACGACTATTCCATTTTCAGCGTGAACGGCGTTTATGGCCGCTTTGATATTCTCGTTGGCAATTCAAACATTACGGTTACTCGCTAACCGCTAAGGACATACTGTGAAAAAAACACTTTGTGCGCTGGCCTTAATGGTTTGCGCAGGGACAAGCACGGCCTTTGCAAAAGAAGTCGATACTTTACAAGTCTCGGTTCGCACTGTTTACCCAACAACGGTGAACACCGTTGGTGACGCGGTGAAATGGTTTGTGGAACCCCTTGGGTATTACGTGTTAACCGACCACCCCGCGCCAGCCAGTGCAAAGGCACTACTCGCAAAACCGATCCCAATGGAAGCCATGATGCACCGCACCATGCCAGTACTTCACGCCGTCCAACTTCTTATTGGTCAGAACAACACCATTATCGTTGATAAGAAAAACCGCCTTATCACTGTTTCAGAGGGTCGCTAATGAACATCAAAACCACCGGATTAACGGCAGTATGCGCAGCGCTACTTGCAAGTGGTTGTGCGAGTCAAAATGAATCTCTTGGTAACGGGGAATACCTAGAGCTTTTATCGATAAACGTTATCGAGCGAGATTTATCCAGCTTTACTCCCACAAATATCTCTCGCACTGACATAGCAACGATCGCCACGAAAAAAGCGCCAATCCCGTACACCTTCACCGTGCGAAGCGGGGAGCGTTACCAAGTCGCCCTGAACCGCTGGATCAAGGCAATGGGGTATCAAAACATTGCGTGGTCGATGAATAAAGCCAATCGCCAAGCACTGGATGAACTCAGTAACACCTCAATGCGATTTGATGGCAGTTTCAAAAAAGCAGTCAATGAACTATCCGATGCACTAGGTACGCCAATCAACATCATTACCGACAACAAAACGCTTGTTGCTGGCGTGTATGACTTTGACGGCGACGCTCGTATTACTCACATCAAAGGATCGTCTTTGAAAGTCGTTGTTGAGCGAGTTGTGAAAAATTACGGCCTACGTTGGGATAGCGGCGACGCATTTTCACGTAGCTGGCTGGCGCCCAATGATTACGAATTTGGGTCCGATTATTATCTGCTTACACCAAAAGATGACATCGAGACGGCCTTAACTACCGTTCTGGAAGAGTTCCCCGTTTATTCCTCGATTGTGGAATCAACAGGGCAAGTGATTATCCAAGAGGATTTATAACCCATGAAAAAAATGATTGTAGGCGCACTGATAAGCGCTCTAATGATGGGCTGCGCCTCTCAAGAGTACCAGGATGCACTGAACACGAACAACAGTGTGCAAGATGCCATATCCTCCCACACTGATTATCAAAAACCGTCTAAAGTGACTTACATTAAAAAGCCGCCAGTGGTACTGCAACCGGTAACAGAAGAATACGATCGTGAATGGCTCAAAGAGCCAATCACGGTAAATGTTTCTCAAAGGCCGCTTTCGTTAGTGCTTGAAGAAGTCATGTACGGCACAGACGTGCCGATTTACTTTGGTGAAGGGGTACTGCCAAACAAGGCAGTGACACTGAACTTCTCACAACAACGTGAAAACGTGTTGAATCTGGTTGCTCGTGATACCGGCTACGGGATTGAGTTTCGCAATGACCGCCTTGAAGTGACCAAAACCATTACTCGCGTGTTTACCCTAAATATTCCAACGGGTGAAGCATCGGGACAACTTGGCTCACAAGGTAACGCATCGGGTGAAGATTCGGTGCGTATCGAAGGCCAGTATCTCAATGTGTTGTTTGATGAAGTCACTATCACGCAAGAAGTCGCTGATACCATCAAAGAATTGCTCGGTGGTGAAGATGACAAAGAGAGTACGGTAACGGTATCAGTCAACACCACGACACTGATTGTGAAAACCTCGCCTGACAAGATGCAAGAAGTTCAGCAAGTGATTGACCATTATCAAGCTGAGCTATCTAAGCAGGTACTACTCGATATTCAAATCCTAGAGTTTCGCTCAAACCTTGGCACAGAACGCGGCATCGATTGGAACATCGTGAAGAACGTCGGTGATGGTACGCTGCAATTTTTCGTGCCAGGTACTAGCACCATTTCACAAGGTGCAGGTTACGGCATGGCCTTTACAGGAACAGGGGATTGGAGCGGCACACAATCGTTCATTAAAGTACTTGAAAAGCAAGGCAGCGTTTCAACCCAAACGCCTGTTACCGCGCTTATTCTGAACAACCAACCCGCCAAAATCACACAACAAATCGTTGAGCCATATGTCGATGAAATCACCCGTGACAGCAGCGAAGGCGTTGTATCGGGTGGGTTTACTCGTGCAACTGAATCCGAAGGTATCGATATGATGGTTTCGGCCAAAGTGCAAAGTGATGATGTGTGGCTACGTCTTTCAGGCCAACTGCAAAAGATTGTAGGCCGTGAGAACCGTGAGATTTTTGATAACCAAGCTAATTTTTTAACGGTGCAAAAATCGGAAATCAACTTTGTGAATAAATTGCGTTACGGGCAAACCTTTGTGATTGCCTCAGTAAAACAAACCACTTCAACCGCAGAGCGCACTAAGAACTTCTGGTCGTCGTTGTTTGGTGGAACAGGCTCAAACGAAGAGACTGTCGAAACGTTAGTACTGCTTACGCCGCGTAAAGTGCAGTAAGGGGGCTTTATGATTTTAGCTAATCGAGCGCTGCTCTATAGCGCTAAACAGCTTAAAACGCACCGGCAACAACATCCTGCGCGTTTTGAGCGCATCATCGAAGAAGACGGCGTTTATTATCGATATTACCGCGACGAACCCGCGTTACTCTTTGGGGAATACGTTCTCAATCAACTCAAAGCACAAGGCGACCCAATGGGTCGCTTTGTTTTTGCGCAAAATATCAATGAAAGCTTATGGTTTTTCGCTTCATTTGAAGAGGGGAAACTTGAGCAAGAAAGTGTTGGACTACTGGATGCACTGACGCATGAGTTTGATTATCCGCTGCGCAAAGCTGACCGCATTATGGCTACCGATAAAGCGTTTAGCGGGCTTTTTAGTGATGAACGACTTCTCTTTATCGAACCTCTCGTACTCGATGAAATGGAAGCTTTCACGCTTCAAGCCAAAAAGACGCTGACAGTAAATAAGTGGGTCGCGGTCATGCTTGCGGCGTTGGTATTAAGCGCCGCGGCGGGTATTGCGCTTTATCCAAAGCCTGAGCCGGTTGTCGCAGTGGTTGACGATGCCAAAACGCGCTACAGCAAAATGCACCTCAGCTACGCAAAACCCACGGATGCGTTAATGAGTAGCGTGAATTTGTTGATGGATGCCAGCCTTATGCCGGACGGTATCGAAGCAAAGAAAGTGACGTTAAACAATCAAACGGTCTCGATGAGCATTAACGAAGACAATATCGCGCCCTCAATCAAAAGGGCGTGGATGGAGTCCGTACCGTCATTTGCTCAGCATTACCAAGATAACAACGTCACACTGTCACTTGATGCACCCAATCCTTGGCAACCTTACGCCGTTAAGGGCTACAGCGAGCAACTACAAGATGCGCTTTTCTATCTTGGTGGCACATTAACGCAAACCTCAGAGCAGCGCATCGATGATGCGCGAGTTCGCACGTATCTACTCAATTTCACCGGCAACGTGGGGCAAATCCCGTTGCTGGCGCAATTGCTTAACGTGCCTTTTGTTACCGTGAGTTTTCTTGAAATGGAAATGAACGACTCTTATCAAATCACTACTTTGAACATGACGTTAGATGTTCAAGGAGAATCTTTATGACACCGGAAGCAACGAAAAAAATCAGAATGGCCGTACTTGGTGTGCTTGGCCTTTCCATGGTGGGCTACATGGCGTTTGAAGCGCTTAGTGGTTCAAGTTCCACTCCTCCACCAATTTCATCAAACGTCAGTGAGCCTAACTTAGATTTCATTGAAGAGGCA
Organism: Vibrio scophthalmi LMG 19158; assembly: GCF_000222585.1. Classification (GTDB taxonomy): domain Bacteria; phylum Pseudomonadota; class Gammaproteobacteria; order Enterobacterales; family Vibrionaceae; genus Vibrio; species Vibrio scophthalmi. Next base: position 57,234 of record NZ_AFWE01000018.1, read on the forward strand.
GCCTCATTACCTCCTGCACCGAAATTTGAAGAAGCCCGTGAAGAATGGCAACCAGAAACCGCCTACGCTCAATCTGAGACGCAATCGACGGTTATCACCTATCAACCGTCACAAAAAGCTCAAGACGTACTGGATGCACTAGAAGCAACGTACATCAGCAAAGTAAATACGGACAAACTCACGGCGCAAATCGCAGAAGAGACCACAAAGCAATCTCTTGATGCTATTCAGCCACAGGCTCAAATGGTCGTTGAGACTGCACCGCCAGTAATCGAGAACGCCTCGGTAATTGATGCTATTCAGGTGAAAAGCATTGTAGTGACACCAAAGCGATCAACGGCATGGCTGAGCGTGAACGGTGAAAACATTCCGGTGCAATATGGCGTGTGGGTTGGGGATGTTCGCGTCGTCAACATCACCAAAGACTTTGTGCGTTTTGTGAATAAGAAGGGCGCGGAGTTCACCAAACACGTGCCGTCCAGTGCCACTATTTATACTCCAGCTAAAGGAAAGAACAATGAACCATTCTAATGTCGTTGTCAGCGACCAACTAAAATCGCTCTACTTTACGCACCAAAATGCGGTACTGCTTGAAGATGGGACGCTTCTCACTTCGGACTATGACAGTGCCGCCATTGAGTTAATTAAAAACCATATCATTGAGCGCAACGATGAGTACCCCGAACTCCTCGGCGCGGTCATTAAAGTGGAGAAGACCGACACCTCAACCATTGCGGAAAAAATTGAAAGCCTCTCAACAAAAGGCGTTCAGTTTCAGATGCAAAATGGGGATATATCCACTATCGGCCAAGATGCGAAAAACATCTTGCAACTGGCCGTTAAGCGCGGTGTATCCGATGTTCACATAGAACTCTACGGCAATGAAACGCGCATCATGGCACGGATTGATGGACGCATGGTCGAACTACAAAAAACCATCCCTGAATACAATTATGGTTTAACGCTGCTGTCTTATCTCTTTAATCAGCTCGGTAAAGATCAAGACGCCGACTTTAGCCCAAAAGCTCCAAACAACTGTCGTATCGAAATCGACCTCATCACGCCAGATAAAAACAATGAAGGCAAACATATTGAAGTGGAACGCGAGACACGCTGGCGTGTCAGTTATATCCCCGCACAGAACAATGGCGGTCAAGTAACCCTTCGTTGGCTCAATAAAAACACCACAATCCCCCGCCTAGAAGATTTAGGCTGGGAGGAAGGGCATATAGAAGCGATTAGACGCTTTCTGAATAGCCCTTTTGGTTTGTTACTTCTAGCGGGGCAAGTGGGGAGTGGTAAATCAACTGGCATTGCGGGCATGTTAAGCGAAATGAAAGGTTCAGGTCGCTCAATGAATACGCTAGAAGATCCGGTTGAGTTTGATATAGGCGTGATGCAAACCTCGGTCAGAAGCACTGACGAGTTGAACAACTTTATTAAACTGCTGCTTCGTCATGACGTTGATATTGAAATGCACGGTGAACTTCGTACTCAAGAAGGCGCTATGGCTGCGTGTCGTAAAGCCGAAACCGGACAACTGGTATTTTCAACCATTCACACATCAAGCGCAGTGGGTATCGCCCATACGCTGAATGAACAAATGAAAATACCACTGGCTTTGATTGCAGCGCCGGAGTTGATGAAAGTTTGGGTTTATCAAACACTGGTACGCACGTTATGCACAAAATGCTCACTGACGATGGAAGAGGCAAGCCCGCTTTGGTCTGAGCGTGAAAGTGCCCAATTCAAAGCATGGAGTGAACACAATCCAGTTAGCCCATTAATGCGCTTTAGAAACCCTAACGGTTGTGCTTGCTGTAACCAAGGGGAGAATGGGCGCACGTCATTAGTGGAAATGATTTTCCTTGATGATATTGATCGTCAATTCATCTTAAACAAGGATTACCTCAACTGGGGCAAAGCCCTCAAAAGTAAGAATTATAAAACGGTACTCGATCACGCCAATCTCAAAATTGGCCGTGGTGAAATCGACATATTCACTGCGGCAAAACAAGTAGATGGTCTATTTGAACGTTCATCAGATTCAATCTATGACTCATTCTTTACCGCGATAGATGCCCCCGTCGATAACATCGGGGAGAGTGAAGAGGTCGCGCCATGCTAAAGAAAAAAGAAGAAATTCATTTTTTCGATAAAGTGTTACGCCTCTCTAACGCGGGATTGATGCAAAAGCAGATTGCAACCCAAATAGAGAAGTACGGGACGGCCAAAGAAAGAACGATTGCAACATCGTGTCTTCAAAGCATTGCACGAGGCTCTGGCTTTTCTCAAGGTCTCAAGCAATGGGTATCGGCCAATGCGTATCTAAGTCTATTGGGTGGTGAAAAGGCTAGTGACTTTGAGCAAGGTTTACGGGATGCCATTAGTGCGTTGAAAGTCGATGAAGCCAGCGGCTCAGCGATTGCAAAGGTGCTAATAAAACCGCTATTTGGTGTGCTGATATTGTTTGTTATCAGTGCGCTATTAGCGGCGTATGCGTTCCCTTCACTATCAGAA
>NZ_AFWE01000017.1 GCF_000222585.1 Vibrio scophthalmi LMG 19158
GTAATTGTAAACAACCTTGTCAAACCAACCACTCTCTTCAGGTTGTTTATTACGAACAACTACCAAAGGATTAGTTGGTTTACCACTCTCCCACACTTTGTTTTTAGTGATCAATTGAAAGTCATTATAGTTATAGCTTAATGGGTCCGTACTTATATAGTTGCCTGCTCGTTTTCCCACACCACATAAAACAAATTTACCAAATTCATTTTTAACCTCTTCACCGTCGTCATACTTGCAGTCACCCTCAATAAGACGTTCATCTAAACTGGCATCTGAAAGTCGATATGCCCTGTAATAGTAATAATTTCCTTGCTCAGCAATCCAATAGAAACGGTCATTCGTCTCATCAACAATCACGCCTCTATTGCGTTTTTGTGGCGAACTCGTGATGCCTTTAATTTCCACGCTTTCGGGCAACATTGGCGTTTTTTCTAAGCTTTGTAAATTTAACTTATAAGGCAAATTATTGATTGCAACATAAGCACTAATCCCATCCGCTGAGAAGCTATAAACACGACTTAACTCCTCAATGGCAAGCTTGTCTCCTGTCTTTAAATCATACAAGGAGCGATTCTGGGAAAAGTACTGCCCGGTTGGGGACCGAAGCACACCATCAGAATTGTAAAAGTGAGGGATTTCTTCTTTAATTGGCAATTTGCGAACATCACTACCATTCAAGTTCATAATGTAGAATGCCGACAAAGGCTGGTAGTAAAACATCAATTGTGGCTGCTCATGTTGAGCGTCCCACTTTTCCAATGGATGCTCACCCGACATATCCACATAGAGTTCCCAATCCATCGGATTTTTGGTCATTCTCGTTTCTGTCGATTCACCTTTAATTTTTGGAAAGGATCTTTCTCTAACCATCTGGTCAATCTGCTGTTGCTCATCCAGTGGGGTGTTATTCTCTTCATCGTTTGACCATGAGTAGCTGGAAAAAAGCGTAGAAACTACGACCAAACCTAACGTAAACCGCTTCATTTCTGTTTCGTACCTTTAAATTAAAATGCTTTAAGTAAATCTGAATTGTATCGGCTGATATCCAGCTCGACATTGTACTGCTCAAGCCATTGATCAAGCTGAGATTGCGCTTCATTATGGCTACTCATGGTGATGGTGTTGTCATCAAGTTGCCATAACTGGCGTGAGCCTGCATAACTAAACTGCAGTGCAAGCATCGCATCTTGATTGCCCATTTTAGCCGCCGCGAGTAGCTTTCTATTCTTGCGATAAATAAGATTTAACGCCTGCTTAAGATCCCACACATAAGCCACTTCGCGCATTTTTGGCTGTGATTTAAGCTTGAGTAAAACCACCACCAGCCCTATTGCGCTCAGTACGACACCGAGTAGATTCCAATGAAAGTGCGACCCTTCTGGAGAGGGAAACAGGTAGATTAAACTCTGGGATATGGCAAGACTCGATATCGCCAAAATTGCAATGCAAGCAACGATGACGATATTTAAACGTGAACGGTATAGTTGCTTATCGATAGTCTGTAATTGCATGAGTAATCCGTTGTGCATGGCCTGTCTAAAATCCTACCGACAGCCTTTAATAGGGCGATAATTATACACCTTTCAGTCAGTTACATAAGTGGTAGTTTTAAAGTTGCCTACTTCTAACTGTAAACTCAAGCATTCAACAACCATTGAGTAACCGTCACATCACTAGATACATAGCGCCATTTAGCAAGTACACTACTGCCATCAGAACTCGTTTTAAATTGCTATGCCAAATCACGCTCATACATCTATCGATATCCCGTTTAATTGTCGCCATATTTGTTGGTTTTGTGGTGAGCCTTCATCTCGAAGCCTGCTCTTTCCGCGTCATCCGAGCAAAAAATCACAACACACCGCGCTCAGTGTGCCAGCCTGTAGCGAATGTGATTCAATCAAATATCCCAGCAAGATCGATTCAATTTGGGTGTTGCGTGCTTATCTAAAACAAGCCTTGCTCACCAAATACACCAAGCACCTCGCGATTGGTGAAAACTGGACAGAACAAGAGCTGCTTGAGAGTAATTTTTCAGGAGCGATTTTGGGGGGATTTGGCCAAAGCGCGTGGCAGATGTATGAGATTGCCAAACAACGTATAGCATTTGAAGGCTGGCCGCTCAGTATTGACGACCTACCTTTCTATACACTCGATGACACCAGTGGCTTTGAATTCAATGGTACCCGTTATTCATCGCTCAATACCTGTATCGATTTTTTTGTCGATGCAACTGGCATCGATAAAGATCTACTGACTGAACTGGTGGATATCGTAACGGCAAAACAATTTGCTTATGCGCTAAAGATCGCCAAATTGAATAAGCGTATTTCACCAGCTCGTCGTCACCAGATCATCGAAGAAATAAGCCTACAAGAAGCTGAAAAGCGCGAGGCAGAATTTGAGCGATTGGCGCTAACTACCATCAATGATGCCATTGAAGAGGTTGAGGTTGCCGGCACTCTTGCGCCTATCTTTGCGATTCAGTGGGCGATGGAAAAAGGCGCTCACACACTTGCTGACTTGTGCGCGTTAGAAGATGAATATTTTGACGAATTTGAGCATTTAGGCGGGGCCGCGGCGTTTGCTTCTTATAACGGGTTACAGCTCTATTTGAACGCGCGAGAAGACGCCGATTGGGTAGAGGCTAACGATCCAAATAAGGACTTATGGCGCTAGAAAACAGCCAAGATCACCTCTAGCCTCAAAAAAGGGCAAGCCATAATGTGACTTGCCCATTTATTGATTTTACCTAGTGACTAGCCACGGCGTGAGGCCAAAATCTCTTCAATGTTCGATGATTCGCGGTACAGACTCAGCGCAGCTTCTTGCGATTCAATCGCAATAATCGACATACGGTCCGCCAATTCATTGCCTTCAATGCCCACGTGGCCGTTAACATGATAAATCGTCATCTTAGACTTGATCTGCTTATACAACGCGTACATCTGCTGGATCAATTCAAGGTTCTTGATCTCTCCCCCCTGCTTCACCCAGCCTCTTTTCTCCCAACCAGCCGCCCATTGCGTAATACACTGAATCGAATACATTGAATCGCAGTAAATCGCGACGCTCAGCCCTTGCTCACTTTTCTGCTGAGCGATCAAAAAGGCTTGGTATAAACCATTCAATTCAGCCGTATTGTTGGTGCCCATGCCTTGATAAAGGCCATACCACAACTCAGACAGTTGGTTATCTTGGTAAATCGCTAAACCCGTACCCGCCTCGCCCGGATTCGGCTCACACGCGCCATCGGTAAAGATTTTGATATCGAACAGCATCTCGGTAATTTGTTGCTGGCTAAGCGGCGCCGCTTTGGGCTTTTTCGCCACTTTAGAAGCCGTCGATTTAAACCCTTTGCCGGTCGAACGACTAGTTCTCACGCTCGCTTTGCCACCAAACGCAGCTTCCGCCTCCGCTAAGGTTGGAAACGATTTAAATCTTGCGCCAGCGAACTTATCAACCTGCGCTTGGCATTGTGCCCACGTAGTAAAAATGCCAGTTTCACGCCCTTTCCAGACAACGTAATATTTTGTAGCCAATGTCTTAATCTCTCGAAGTAATGAAACGTAAAAGTAATGAAACGTAAAAGCCGCCTAATCTCGCCAACGCAGATGTTAACACTTGCAAGCCACTGTCAGTGGTTTAAAAGCTAAAGTTCTACATGAATTTACGCTGTATCCGTTATGAAACCTAAGGTTTTGATTCAAATGTCACACTTCGAGTGTAAATGAATCAACTGCTTATATCGTAGCGCACTCGCTTTGTGGTAATTTCGCCGTCTCAATTTGGTGAACAACATTTCCCAAGCACGCTTTATATCAAGGACATAGCACACATGAAAACCTCGACGTTATCGCTCGCGTTACTGACTTCCGGCCTACTGACCTTAAATGGTTGTACTCTGTCCCCGACGCCGCAGTTGATCAGCGAGGTTAACTTTGTCGATCCTCATTTCGCCCAATGTGTTGAAGAAAGCGGCGCGACTGAACTTGCACAAGTCACCGAGCTAAATTGTAACGGACAACAAATCCGTGATGTAAGCGAAATCCGCTATATGCCAGCACTAACCGATATCGTGCTGCTAGATAATCAGATTAGCGAAATTGATGTCAGCCATCTGAAGCAGCTAGAACGCCTAATTCTTGGCGGAAACCAACTCAGATCTATCGATATCTCTAGTAACCCGAAGTTACGTAGCTTGAACATTTCTGGCAATAAACTCACCGAGATCGACGTCAGCGACAATCCGGAACTGATTAGCCTGTATGTTTATAAAACGCCGCTCACTAGCCTTGATGTGAGCCAGCAAAGCAAGCTACGAGATCTTGGGGTCAGCCGCCATCAGTTGTCGACGATCGACCTATCGAATAACCCGCAACTTAGAATGTTGAACTTATCGGTCGGGACACTCGAAAACATCGACTTATCGCACAACCCAAAACTGGCATTTCTTTACCTGCCAAGTAACCAATTGTCGCAGCTTGATGTGAGCCAAAATCCAGATCTAAAAGTCCTGTCGGTGCGTAATAATCAGCTGCCAGAACTGATGCTAGGTCAAAATGCCAAACTCGAGAAAATCAAAGCCGATTATAACCAAATTGATCATATTGAATTTAATTCACAAGCACCGCTACGCGAGCTTGAATTAAACAATAACCGCATTGCCGAGTTGGATCTCGCACCGTTTACCCAAATAGATAAACTGGTCGCGTTTAATAATCCTCTACGCACTTTAATCTTTAACGTCGACTACTACCCTGAAATGCTGTCGATTGAAGGCACACCGGTGGCATTGGCAAACAAACCGCTCGATCAACAAGGCATCGCCAATTTGCTCTCACCACGAGTGAGCGTGATTGAAGGTGGCACCATTAGCCAAAACGGCAGCCAATATAACATTGTTGCTAGCCAAATTGTGATGCCAACCATTGGCCAATATATTGGTTTTCGCTATGCCGTAACCTTACCTAAAAATACTCAAGGTGAAGTCAGCCCAACACTGGCAAATCAAAAACAATTCCCGATCACCGTGCGCATGACTCACCCAACCATTACCGATCCGAAAAGTGGTAAAGGCTTCACCACATCAAGCTGGAATGACACCATGCTCGCCCATGATAATAACTTGGCTCTGTGGTACTTTGGCGAAAAATACGAGTTAGTCGAAGGTCGTTGGACGCTGGAAATCCTTTATCGTGATTCGGTGATCGCCAAACGCTCATTTATGCTGCTAAATGCCGATGACAACAGCGCTAAAAATCAAACCAACGATCCTCGTTTTACCATGGCGACACTGATCAAAGAAGGTGAAGGGGTGTTGTGTGCGCAAGACAAATACCGCTCTTGCTTGGCATTCGATAATCCAAAAAGCTGTGTGTCGGCATTAAAACCTTATAAAGAACAATGCCAGCAAGAGGCACTAAAGGCGATGGAGCCTCATCTTCGTCAAACTACTCAAGCACAATTAAAAGCTTTCTTTAGCTCTTATACTGCGTGTATGGCGAAAAACTATATAGAACACGACAGCGATCTGGATGTTAGCCAAGTCGGTAGCTGTTTGCTCAAGTAGCGAATACCAAAAGCAGTGCAACCAAAAGTAATCCAGTAAAAGTAAATAAGAACAATGCAATTATCGATTAATTCCGTAAAGCTAACTATCGCGACAGCTCTGCTGTCGCTGATCTCTTTTTCTGCTAGCGCAACTGACTTTTGTCAGCAGAATTTACTGCCGATTTTAAAACAGGCTTACCCAACGGCCACTGCGCTTACCAATAATGACGGTGAGCCTTATCAATTGCAGCTCGATGATAAATACCAGCGCTCTATCGACCTAGGTTTTAGCTCACAGGCAGTGTGCAAAGTATGGCCTGCCAAGCCGGAACTAACCCTACTCGCGGTAAAGCTGGATTATTATGAAGAAGAGCAACAGGGATGGGCCGCTTCAACGGCTGATCTTGAAGTATTGGTGGTCGACACCAAATCCAAACAGATTTTGGCGCGCCAACTTCTTGTGGATGCACTTTTCTCCGATGCGATCTCAGTTGATTCGATAGCACTGGATACCGCTCGATATCATTTAAATGATCACATCACCGCCTTTGGGGTCACCGTCAAACGCAGCTCGCATTCTGGTCCAAATCCTTATAACAGTAAAACGCTCAGCTTGTTTCAATTTGACGCAACTCAGCCCCAAGGCAAGCAAATTTCATTATTGGTCGACAGTTTGATTGTTAATCAATTTGGCGGTGAGAGTGATACCACCTGTGCTGGTGAGTTTTGGCGTACCAAACGTATTGTGATCATCAATAATGCTAAGCAGCAAGCGCCTAACCTATCGCCATTGACGGTTAAAACGCAAGTTAAGCATTTCCGCAGTACCCGAGAGCAAGATTCCTTTGATTGCATCGATAACACTATTGATATCAAGAAAGAAACCACCACGCTGCGCTTTGATGGCACGCAATACCCTGTCGCCAAAGAGATGCGATATCATTTCTAAACCTTTAATTTATATATACTGGATTTATAAATAACGGGTTACTCGTTAACGGGCTCCTAAGCTGTGATGATAAAGAGAATTCAAATGATAACGAGTACGCTTCGACGACGAGCTAATAACCTCTTTCTTTCTGCTAACTTATTCTTTTTTAGCAGCTTATTACTTTTTAATAACTTGGCTCATGCGGCCAGTTTTGACTGCGCCAAAGCTGGCACTTCGGTAGAAAAAACGATTTGCAGCGATGAAGATCTCTCTGCGCTCGATAGCCGATTACAAACTCACTATCAGCGCTATCTTGCACTAGCGAGAGAGGCTCAACCACAGCAAGTAAATCTGTCGCAACAAATAGACCTAACTCAACAAATAAAACAGCAGCAACGTGAATGGCTGAAAACCCGTAACCAGCGATGCTCAAGCCTCTATAGCTGTATGAACAGCTACAGCCAACGCATTGTCACGCTCAAGCAGATCGCCGATCAACAAAGCTTACTTAATCAACTCGTCACAACCACCGACAGCAATCGCCTGATTTGGTTAAAAGAGTTTACCCTACTGCGCGATGATTTTTTTGCCGCTCACACCAGCCAACTGTTGAGTAAAAAACGTCGCTTAACCTCAGAAGCTTTCGCGGCGCTAATGAGTGGCCCTCCTCAGGCTTATCAAGACAATGGAGAGGTGGTAATCGCGATGTCGTGTCGTCAGCATTCGTGTCCTGAAAAAGGCATAGTCGCTATAGATAAAAGCACTACGAATAAAAACAAGATAGCGATGGTGTTTGCGGCCATTCATTACACGGATGAGATGGGCAACAGCCAAATCGATAAACCGACGCTGACTTTCTACTATCGCGATCCAGCATTTTTTGAACGCGTCAAAGCAGAGATACTGGCGGTTGTGACGGAACACATCACCGTTGTTCAAGTTAACGAGGTTCTCATCGGCGATAAGCTAATCAGCGAAAAATAAATCTGCGGGGACCTCGCAACGAATGCAAAGCCCCATCCCGCAAAAAACCGTCGCGCTATGCCAAAAACCACAAAGGGAGCCAAAGCTCCCTTTTGTCTTTATAACCCCTCTAGTATTAGTAATCTCACGCGCTTAATGACCCAAACTTAATGCATCAAATGGTAGACGCGTAATGAATCGGCCATTGCCGCGAGATCCTCGCCTAAGAAGGTGATCGTAAGCGGTTGATTAGCCAGTAACGTGAAACTGGAATCGTCGAAGCGGCCGGCGGTATCACACTCTAAGTGCACAAAGAAGGCGGGTTTGTCGGCCACTAACGTAATTTGGCGGTCTACAATGCTCACTTCAATGTTTGCCTTCTCCATTGGCAATGTTTTTAGCTCATGGGTGCTAAACCATGTATTGCTGATACGGGTTTGTGCACCGTGCGATTCAACATAGAAGAAGCCGGATTTTAGGTCTAGCGTCTTAAACTCGTCATCTAGCTGCCAAACCACTACGTTGCTGTCTGGCGATGCGCTGTGTTCAATCGGCCACTGCTGTTTTACGTTACCTTGCCAATCCACCCATTGAAGCTGCGCGTTAACGGTGACGGATTGCTTGCCATCATTCAACAAATGTAGGCTTAATTTGCCGGTATGTTCTGAGAACACCAAATACTGCGGGGCAAAAAAACGCTT
>NZ_AFWE01000016.1 GCF_000222585.1 Vibrio scophthalmi LMG 19158
AAGAGTTCCGCCTTTATGAATCGTTAATTCAATGTTGAAGTTATTTACTCGTAATTTTAAGTCAATGACTGGGTAGATCTGCCTTATCTGATTAAAGCCCAGAAAAACTATGACAAAGTCTTGTAGGGATTAGAATATGGGGGTTAATTGAGCGCTAATTTCATAATCAGCTTACTGATAGTAAAATTCAATGTAATTTAAATACCTCCAGTCTTTCAATGAGTTACCGATAGCCTTTTCCATGCTAGATATTATTCCAGAACAATCCGAGTGTTTGTGTTTATCCGAAAAAAATAATACATCTTTCTTAAATGGGTTATGTTTATAACTAACAACACAACTTTCTACTTTTTTATGCTCTATTAGTTTAAAAACACCAGAAAATAAGCACCCATTTCTAGTAAAAAAAGTAACTTTTCTTTTTGACTGATTATCACTCTCCATAAATAAACCCGGAGGCACATCGGAAAATATTAATATTTTTGTTGAAATTGATTGTTTAAACATTTTCAACAAAAACCGACGTTCAGAAACTCCACCAACAATTATATCATACCCTAGCTCTCTAAGCTTTTCAATATTGTGAATTACATCTGTATTTAATAAATAATCCATAACAGGAAGATAAAATTTAGTCCCCGTAGGATGAGACATTATAACTTGAGCAATAGCAGAATAATAGCATCCAGTGTGAGTAAAAATATAGATCGGAACATCTGGCATATCGCTAAAAAAACAACATCGTTTTTTAAAAAAAGCTACTGACTTAGCATCAATATTATGAGAAATGTACGAAAGAGATATGCTCTTTTGATGAAAATCATACTCAAAGTGATTAATGTAACCAGAATTAACTGGAAATAAATTAATTTTATTAGTTGTTTGCAATAAACTATTAAACATTAACCTCAATAAAAAACAAAAAAAATAAAGCAATCGCAACATCATTTCAACAACAAAATAAAAATAACATTTAAAATCAGATTTATCTAACATATTCAATCAATCCATTATTTATTTTTATAATTTTAGTGCAACTTTGCAACAGAGATTCATCGTGTGTGGCAACAATAACTATTCCACGGTGATTTTTCATAACATCTAATATTTTATTCTTTAGCTCCAAGTCAAGGTTAGCTGTAGGCTCGTCAACGATTAATATTTGAGCGTCTTTGTATAATGCTCTAGCTAGGCAAAGTCTTTGCTTTTGACCTGAAGACAGAAGAACACCACCTTCACCCAATAGAGTATTATATCCATTTGATAAACTATTCACCTCTTCTAACAGACCTACATCATGTAATATGTTTTGCACCTTATCATAAGAAAGTTCACTTTCACTCAAAACAATATTTTGTAATACCGTAGCATTATAGATGGTGTCATCCGGAGAATACATTGCAACAGCTTTTCTGTACTGTTTGATACCAAACTTGGTTACAGGGACATTGTTTACTAACAAAGTTCCAGAGGTTGGCTCTACAAGTGACGATAATAACTTTATTAGACTGCTTTTTCCTGAACCAGATCGACCAATCACACCAATAAAATCATTATTATTAATTTCAACATTAACATTTTCTAATGCAGGATTAGAAAAACTAGAATATCTAAGTTCCACATCTACGAGTTTCACCTTATCTATCTTTTCTAAAGAAAAAACAGTGGACTCTGTAATTATTTCTGGACTACTATTGATTAGAGATTCTACCATCAACCAGTCAGGTTTGGATTTTTTTAAATCTATTAATAACTCAACGCATCGAGATGTATTGTTTAATAAAAATTCTTTGTAAAAATAGATCACAAATAAAGCACCTACAGTTAAATCTCCAGAAGCCACCTTTGTTACAAAAAGATAACAAAGAGCTATAGTGCAAGTATTATTTACTAGAGAAAAAACAGAAAGTCCCGTTTGATTAAATTTATTCAATTTTGAATTAAGAGAAATTTGCCTATTATTTAACTTTAATATTTTGTCCTGAGATATAAAACCAGTTTGATTTATTTTATGAGTTTTTATTGCATTGCTATATGAAGATATCTCTTGGTTTCTGCTTATTTCTTGCTCAATAACATCACTACGTAGTGCCTGAACGTTTTTTATAAATGGAATGCGTAATAAAACTAATAATAGACAAGAAACAATTGCAACAGAAGCAATTCCTGGATCTAGATACAACAGCATACTACTAAATATAAAGGAAAACAAAATGTGAATGCATAGCTGTATATGATTTTCTACAATAGTCATCCCATAATTTAAAGATAATGAAACTCTTTGAATTAAATCTTGAAAGTTTCTTTTTTCAAAGTAAGATACACTTTGAGAAATTAAAATGCTAACTAACTTCTGTGATACTTGTTTGCTAATTTTAATAGATACCTTTTCTTTTAACTCATTACCTATCGTTTTGTTTATAAAATCTAATAAATAAAGAACTAAAAATGAGAGTGCTATAAAATAAAACAAATTCTCATCGTTTTTATTAACGACCTCATCCACAACCAATGATAACATCTTGGGTGTTAACAAAGAAAATATTTGAACTAAAAATAATGATGTTAACAAATATAAAAACATAGAGTATATTCCAGGGATTTGTTTTACGAAATCAAACAGTTTAACATGTTTACTTTCGCTTTCTTGAACAACCCCTTGAACTTTTTCAAGTGATGGAGCATATACTTCTAATGCATACCCAGAAAAGAGATTTCTCACCATCTCTCTTTTATATGTTTTTTTGCCAGCCGCAGGATCATGAATTTCGATATAAGAATCAGTAACTTTAGATAATACAACAAAATGATTATTTCTCCATTGTAGTATAGCTGGAAGATCTAATTCAGATAAATGTTCAGGTTCTAAATTGTAGCCACAAGAAGGCATTCCATTATTAAATAAAATACTTTCCATTTCATAAAAAGAAAGACCTTCAACACCAACTAAATATTGTCTCCTTAGCGAGTAAATACTTAATGGCTTATTGTAATACGAACACAGCATAGATATGCAAGCTAGGCCACATTCAGATATCTCATCTTGAAGAACGATAGATAATTTATTTTTCATATATTCGAAATTCCAGAATCTATGCTTATATTTTTTATAACGGGAAGGAAAAAGAATTCCAATAAAGTTGTAGGTTTTTTATTAACATAGGCAATCGCTGACATGCCATTTTTTAAAGCATTAATATTAACATTATCACTAAAGTTAGAAATAATAGAAACTTCAATAACTCGTGTATGTTCACTTTCTGGGGAATAAACATCAAAAATTTCACTTATTTTACCGTTAAAAAATCCATATTCACTGAATGGTAGCGCTTCAATTTCAATAAGAATATCATCACCAACAGAAAGAAGCGCTGAATTTTCTTTTAATACATTGAGATAGACAACCTTATTTACATTAGAAATAACCTTAGCTAATAACTGCCCCTCTTTAATAAATTGCCCAATTTTAATATTATTAAATTCCACAATTCCAGAGTCTATTGCATTAATCTTATATATATTATTTTGATTATGCAATTCCAAATCGGACTCATGTTTTTTTGTCTCTGATTTTGCTTCTTCTACTTTAATAGAATATTCAAGCTTTAAATCTTGTAATTGACGCTCAACGTTAACCTTTGATATTAATAATTCTTTTATTTTTGATCTGTTCGCCACTATTTCTGAGTGTAGATTAGATACTTGTATTTTTTTTTCCTCTACATCGATCTCTGAAATTAAACCACGTTCAAGTAAAGAAATGTCGGAATGTAGCCTTGATTTTTCTTGATTATACACATCCAGTAAAACAAACAAGTAATCTTCGTAATCATCAATAATTTTTTTGGTTGAAACTAAATGTAACTTTAACTCTTCCTGTGAATTAGAAATTTTATCTAGTGTGATATTTAATTTTGTTTTTACTAAATTAATTTTTGATTGTATTGAGGATCTTACTAACTCATTGGTATTTAAATCAGAATTGGTTGATTGAATTTTAGATGTATTTTCTATTTCTAGTAGAATATCACCTTTAACTGCTTTACCATGGTTTTTTACATGTATATCAGTAATGTAACCGTGGCTTGGCGAGTAAATTTCAGACTGCTCTTTGTATGAAACATAACCCGTTAATTTTTCTTTTTCATGATATTCATAATTAATCGAAATATATGTAAAAAAAACAATTAAAATCATCATTAATTTAAATAGCAATGTTATATTAACACTTCGCATTCTTCCTTTCGAACCTTTATCTATTGAAATAAAAAAGAGCACTAATCAAGCGCTCTTTTTTTTAACCAAGTTGGTCAATTAGCAAATTTTGCCAGGTTCGCGATCGTAATCAGGGTGACCAGGCTTAGAGTAGAAGCCACCACGAATTGCTTTTTTCTCTTGAGAGTTCATTTTTTTTAGATTATTTTTCATAATAAATTTCCATTGTTATAGCTTTAAAATTTCGTTAGAAATAACATCCCAACATTAAATCAATGAGTAAGAACCACATTGACTCTTTATTCTATCAAGTAAAAAAAAGAAGAAAATACAATTATTTTTGTTATAACAATCAGTATGATTTATTACTAAGACGTGTCGTTTTTGATAAAGTCAGGTAAAGGACTTGGCTGGGCTTGTTGCAAAAATTTAAGTATCAGATCAGAATCCCTTTTCTTTCCCACCTAATCTAGCGACCCAATGGGCTTTGATGTGATGGACGACCTCCTTTTTAGCGTCGTTGTACCAAACTAATGGTGCTGCCATTGAGAACAGGAGTAACAAGCATGTCTATTAAAGTTGTTGGTATCGATCTAGCCAAAATCCCAGGGCAAGATCATGAACATTTTTCGCCCAATGGTTGACTAACGTTGACCTGATAGGTTGGTTGTGATCTTATTCTCCTCTTTTGAGGAGCACCCATGAATTTAGATACCATCAAAA
>NZ_AFWE01000015.1 GCF_000222585.1 Vibrio scophthalmi LMG 19158
GATTAAGAGGCTATCCAACAATGAGTCACGAACTCATTTATCAGTACGTCTGGAACGATAAAGCAGAAGGCGGAATGCTATGGAAACACCTGCGTCAATCGACTAAGAAAAGGCGTAAGCGCTACAACTCAAAAGACAGTCGAGGACGGCTTGCAAATAAACGTCATATCACCGAGAGATCGGTTGAGGCTGAGCTAAGAAAAGAACCTGGGCACTGGGAAATTGATACCGTTGTAGGCCGCGG
>NZ_AFWE01000014.1 GCF_000222585.1 Vibrio scophthalmi LMG 19158
GGTTTATTTGCAAGCCGTCCTCGACTGTCTTTTGAGTTGTAGCGCTTACGCTTTTTCTTAGTCGATTGACGCAGGTGTTTCCATAGCATTCCGCCTTCTGCTTTATCGTTCCAGACGTACTGATAAATGAGTTCGTGACTCATTGTTGGATAGCCTCTTAATCTTAAGTAGCCAACGATCTGATCTGGGCTCCAATCCAGTTTCAATAAGGCTTCAGCCAACCTAAAGTCAGTTTTACAGTAACGCTTATTTCGCCTTGAACGACTAAGTCTACTTCGAGCTTTTTGTTGTGCGCGAGCAGGTTGGTAAGACGGGTTTGGTCGGTATGCGTTGTATCGCGAGTTCCGTTGGAATTCACGATAAATAGTACATCTGTGACGACCTAGTTGTGTGGCGATTTTATCGACACTAATTCCTTGCTTTCTCAGAGCAGAAATCATATACCTTTCTATCTCAGTGAGGTGCGTATATCTCATGGTTTTTCACTTCTTGGCGGGAGCAAATTCATGATTATCGCATCTCACTGTTTCTTTGTTCAGTGGTGTCGCACTTCGTACTTGAATCCAAGAAATAAAACAAGGCATTTAAGACGGATTCTCAACGCTTGGCAATTTCAGCCTAGGTTAGCTTTAGTGCTAAATGTGGCAAGGTTTAGGTTTGGGTGGTCGCGTTGTTCACCACTTAATGCGGCGTTAGTTTGCCAATCAGAATAGCACCCTAACTGAACATGCTAGGGTGTGGTAATTATCGCAAATGGTTTTGCGGCAATTGCGATTGTCCAAGAACTGCAACGACCAAAATAAAGCCGTCTTCTTTGGTAAAGTAAGCCGTGTGCTTGCCGATCGGGAAGTAAAAACCGTTTTGATATATATCGTTGCAGCTTCTACCTACTGCCGGGTTTTCAGCAAGCATCTGAAACCCAGTAAGAAGAGTGTCTTTATATGAGTTCCACTGCATCTGGGAAAAGTTTGTAACAGTATAATTTTTGATTTTGTGTAAATGAGCCTGTGCTAATTTACTTAGTTTATATTTGCTCTTGTGCATACTCTACTTACAACGCGTTTAAGAAATTTTCACCGTCAACGACATTGCCTTGGGCTAAGTCTACTTTTGCAGTCTCAAAGCAATGTTTTATGTAATCGGCTTTCATCGCTTCAAGTTCTTCATAGTCTCTAATCGACATTACAACAACGGCATCTTTGTTGTTTTTACTAATTTTAACTGGCTCGCGTTGAGCGTTTAGAAGCAGTTCACCGAAATTACGTTTGGCATCATTTGCTGTTAATGTGTACATGGTTAAGCTCCAAGTCTGCAAGTACAGTATCATTATAGGTTATCGCTCTAAATGTGCAATTTAATTAAATCGTGCGATTTGTGTGAAAGGTAAACTAACAAAGCGTTTAAGACGGATTCCCAACGCTTGGAATTTTCGGCTTACTTTAGGTTAAGTGTTTATGTCACAATGGTTTAGGCAGGGTGGTAGCGTTGCTCACCACTTAACGCGGCGTTAGAGTGAATGATACAATCTCGAAAAAGGTCGGATATGGATAAATTACTACAAGAAGTTAGTGATATAAGAGGTGGATTGGATCGTCTTACCCCGCTAATGACAGAGCGTTTGTATGAAATTTTATCACGAGCCCCAAATCGAGTGGTTGCATCAGCGGTAATACAAACTCTCTATCTAGCGCAGGAGAGGCATTCCGATTTCCAAATCCTGAACTATGGTGGCATGTTAGACGCTTTCACACGCGAGTACCGCTATAGCACTCCTTTTATGTATATCCTCGATATTTTCAATATTAAAGATGTTGGGGTCGTTGTTACGGGGTATTTGATTGCAGGACAAGTAGGGATTGAAGATAAGCTATGCCTTTTAAAGGCAGATGGTCGTAATATTGAACTCGAATGTACAGGGGTTGAAGAAACCCTATCAAGAGTATCTCAGATCTTTATAAGTCCAATTGCAATGACGGAGATTAGCCAAGGAGATTGCTTGGTGAAATATTCACTCTAACAAAGCGTTTAAGGCAGATTCGCAACGCTCGGCATTTTTGGTTTGCTTCAAATTTAGTGTTTACGGCACAATGGTTTCGGTTGGGTGGTCTGCGTTGCTCACTACTTAACGCGGCGTTAGCTTTCTAAGCACTCATCATTGATTTTTTTGCACTTTTTTATGCTGTTGTGTCATAGAAAGCCTAGACTCTAGCTGCTCATTTCCGTAGTTTTGTTAAGCGCTTTTCAACTTCTTTTTGCTCCCAGTCATCGCCTAAAAAATTAAATATCTCAAATGCCTTGATAGCGTGTGAAACCATAAATATTCCCCAGCCTAAGGCTGGATAAATTGCCCAAAGTTCCTCAGTACCAGTGACGAAATTAATAACAAACAATAGGCATATTACCGATAAATATTTGGTTAAGTGGACATAAAATTCTTTTTCTTTTTTTACTTGAGCCCGTATGTGTTCTTGTTGATTAGTTGTGTGCATTGTTTGTTCCATTTCACTGCCCTTTCTTTAACGTAAGTATCGAATACGGAGAATGATAAATGTAGTTGTGGGGCTTGAGGTTTCTTTGAGACGAAATGTCGAAAAGGGGGAGTGAAGTGTCAATAACTAGGATAAAGTGTCCACGTCTAAGGGATACGAACCAAAAAGCGGCATTCTTGAGTTTCTAATTCCCCCAAGCTCGTAAGCTAACAAAGCATTTAAGAGGGACTCAAAACGCTTGGCGGTTTGGTGTCACAGTTTTAATTAAGTGTTTATGTCACAATGGTTTAGTTCAGGGGATGGCGTCTTTCGCCCCTTAATGCGGCGTTATGTGCCCTGAGCACCCCATGTTTAGTGTTTTCAGAGAGGTAATATGAGCAAAACAACAGTAAAGATATCGTATTTTTTCGCAAGCATTGTTATTCCATTTTTTATTGGGGCGGTAGCTGTTGAAGTGTTGAATGAAGTTAGGAACACTTGGGCGCGGGTAGGAGTCGTATTCCTATCTACGGTTGTTTTGTTCATAATTGGGAATTTGTATGTTGTTCGAAAAGCCTCGATCAAAGAGGATTGGTCCAATTTCTTCGAGTATGTGAATGAAACTTGGTTGTTGAGTTCGATTTTGCTATTTGTAGTCTCTTTTTTGTATCAGTTTGTAGCTTTAGAGAAAGCTGATATCGGTATTGTGATTCTCATTTCTGTTATTACCACTACAGTGACTTTTATTCTGTATATGTTCTTCAAGTGTAATAAAAAAAGCACATAACAAGGCGTTTAAGACGGATTCCCAACGCTTGGCATTTTCGGTTTAATTCAGCTTAAGTGATTAAGGCACAATGGTTCAGGTAGGGTGGTAGCGTTGCTCACCACTTAACGCGGCGTTATATGCTTTCGGGTTTCTAGTCATCAAAAGGACTTCAAAATGATTTTAAATCACGTTTCAGTTGGTACTTCTGATGTGGTGGCAGCCGTTAAGTTTTACGATTCAGTGTTGTCTACATTGTCCATTAAGCGTTCTCACTATATCGAAAGTGTAGCGGCTGCTTATGGTGAAAACTTCGAGTTTTGGGTTGGTAGTCCTTGCGAAGGTAAAGCGACTTCGAGTAACGGATTACATATAGCTTTCAATGCCCCAAATAAAGAATCTGTTGACCAATTCTATGCCACAGCAATCGAGCTAGGTGGTACATGCGAAGGTAAGCCGGGTTTTAGACCAGAGTATGGTGAAACTTATTATGCGGCATTTATTCGAGACCTTGATGGAAACAAAATTGAAGCAGTCATAACGTAGCTTCAAACACGCA
>NZ_AFWE01000013.1 GCF_000222585.1 Vibrio scophthalmi LMG 19158
TAACATAGGGCCGGAAAAATCCGTTGTTCAATTAGAAAAAGAAATTCGAAGACTGAAAAAACGTCTTGAAATGGCGGAGATGGAGAACGAATTCTTAAAGGAAGCGAAAGTCTACTTCGACAGCCTAAAAGAATAAGATTTGAATACATTCTAAAATATACGAGCATTCAGCGACCTGTGATAAGGCTGTGCCAATGGCTAGGCGTATCGTCTGCTGGTTACTATAAATGGCTTCATCGAAAACCAAGCGTGCGAGAGCAAGGCAATGACAGTTTGCTCGACTTCCTGAAAGAGGAAAGTGATAGGCAACATTGTATCCCCGGCTACCGGAAGCTATGGGAAGCCGCGGTGGCTTATGGTTTTATTTG
>NZ_AFWE01000012.1 GCF_000222585.1 Vibrio scophthalmi LMG 19158
AACATTCCACTCTCTATTCTCTATTCTCTATTCTCTATTCTCTATTCTCTATTCTCTACTACCCTGTTCAGCGCTCATCAAATAAATCTTCATTTCGCACAGATAAAAAAATCCAGCCCGAAGACTGGATTTAGAATCATTCATGAGAATTTGACCTACGATTAACCAAGCAAACTTAACGCTGAGTTTGGCGCTTGTTTCGCTTGAGCCAATACCGAACTTGATGCTTGACTAAGGATCTGTGATTTAGTCAATGCTGTCGTCTCTTTCGCAAAATCAGTATCTGCAATACGGCTCTTCGATGCATTCACATTTTCATTGATGTTATCAAGGTTACTGATCGCATGGTCGAAGCGGTTTTGGAAAGCACCCAACTCAGCACGATGGCTATCAACAAACTTCAATGCCGCATCGACAACTGCGACCGATTGCTGCGCGCCACCAACACTTGTCACATCGATCGTATCAACCGTTTGAGCTTTGGCTTCACCAATTTGTAGATCACTGGCTAGCGAGCCTGCAAATGACGCTGTGCCACTGACTTTATTGTTATCAGTAAAGAGTTGTAGTTGACCATCTTCGTTCACTGATGCTTTGACCATATCAGTTTGGCCATTAATGTAGGTTGCCACTTCTTCGATATCATCACCTTCTTTAGCGACGATATTAATTAGCTTCTCTTCGCCGCTGTAACGGTCTGTCACGGTGATGTCTAATGCAGCGCTGTCAGCTTGTACTGTCCAGTCAGCGCCTTTCTCTGTCGCGGCTACGTAGCTATTGCCACCCATCATGGTGTTATCACTGCGCATGTTCTGTAGCGACAGCATCACCGCTTCACCATTATCCGCACCAATCTGCATTGATTTGGTCGAGAAGGTACCATTAAGGAGCTTGTTGCCACCAAATGAGGTTGTTTCGGCAATTCGGTTCAACTCATCATTCAATGCCGTTACTTCTTCTTGAATCGCCACACGTTCTGAATCTGAATTTGAGCCGTTAGCAGACTGCAAAGAAAGATCACGCATACGCTGTAGAATGTTGGTGCTTTCATTCATCGCACCTTCTGCAGTTTGCGCAATTGAGATACCATCGTTCGCATTACGAACCGCAACGTCTAAACCACGACTTTGCACATTCAAACGGTTCGAAATCTGCATACCAGCGGCATCATCTTTGGCGCTGTTGATTCTTGAGCCTGAAGATAAACGCTCCATCGACTCTTGTTGAGCACTGGTTGCACTGTTTAAGTAACGCTGCGCTGTCATCGCTGATACGTTTGTATTTACATTCACCGCCATGGTGCCTCTCCTATTGATTTCCGCCGAGCGGATATTCCGTGCGGTTTCCGACGTCTCGGCAAACCAAGTAGTTCTCTCAAAGTAACCTTATTAGCGACGGGGAATTGGTTAACTTTAGAGCAATAGGAGAATTTGTTTTAAAAATAGGCATTTATTGACAAATAATTGAGCTGGCTCTAAAAAATCAGGGTGATTATTCATCAAATAATAAGCCGAAGTGGCGATGTTTTATAAGAAAAAAGACGACGATGGATAGGTGCGAGCAGGTGCTAACAGTAGATAAATATCAGGATAGAGAATAAGAAGAAAAAGAAAAGCCCCATCCTTTGAGAGAACCGGGGCTAGTGTGGTAGCCAATATGGAGATCGAGAGAAATGATCATTTATGGCCGCCGTGCATGAATATCATCACTCAGGGGTAGTTGTGAGAGAGAACCCCATCGTGAATCTGGTTCATGCTTGCCGTAAATCCCCTACTGTCCTACGTCTAGGTAATGCCAATAGGGAGACTTACTATTACTGCAATAGCGTGATTGCAGAGTTAGGCAATTGTTTTGCTTGAGCAAGGATTGAGGTCCCTGCTTGTTGCAGAATTTGTGCTTTGGTCATTGCCGTCGTTTCTTTCGCAAAATCAGTATCACGAATACGGCTATTTGACGCTGCTACGTTTTCTTGGATGTTAGCCAAGTTATTAATACTGTGGCTTAAGCGGTTTTGTTTTGCACCGAGATCTGCACGTTGTGAATCAACGTATTGCAGTGCTGAATCGACGATACCAACAGCATTTTGCGCGCCACCAACGGTTGTCACATCAATGCTTTGAACCGTCGCGGCTGTACCAGGACCACCCGCTAGACCTAGTTCACCGGCTAGTCCGCCACCAAACTCAACATTGCCTTCTAGATGACGATTTGGAACGAAAATCTGTAGCTGACCATTTTCATCAACAGAAGCGTTTAGCTTTTGTGATTGACCATTAAGGTAAGTCGCAAGCTCTTCAATATCATCGCCAGCGCGAGTATTGATGGCTAAGTCGACCAATTCACCCTCTTTGGTGGTGAATTTAATCGTTAGGTCGGCTTTATCTGCAGGGATACCCCACTCGCTGTCTTTGCCAATAGTACCTGCAAACGTTTGACCCCCCATACGTGCTTCATCAGCGCGAATACTGGTCAAGCCCATGATCATTGCTTCACCAGAGCTTGCGCCAATTTGGAATGCCGCTTCACCAAACTGGCCATTCAACAATTTACGACCACCAAACGACGTTGTCTCTGCTATACGGTTCAATTCATCTTGCAGAGCGACCACTTCTTCATTGATCGCTTCGCGTTCAGCAGATGAGTTAGTGCCGTTTGCCGATTGCAGTGATAAGTCACGAATACGTTGCAAAATACTGGTGGATTCATCCATCGCACCTTCTGCGGTTTGCGCAATCGAGATACCATCATTCGCATTACGCATCGCTACGTCGAGGCCGCGAGATTGCGCAGTCAATCTGTTTGAAATCTGTAGACCGGCCGCGTCATCTTTAGCACTGTTGATTTTTTTACCTGATGATAGGCGTTCCATCGAGGTATTCAGATCATCAGTCGATTTTGTAAGGTAACGCTGAGCGGTCATCGCCGAGACGTTAGTATTTACGTTAATGGTCATAATTTGCACTCCTAGTGAGTTCGCAATGTCTTGCGAAGCGGCCAGCTTAATCTCATTTGGAAGTACTGACCGTAAATTATTTGTTCAGTAAGGGATTGCCTTACCTAAAAACCGTTTAGTGAAACTTTGAAATAGTTAATTCAATTAATATGCCAACTTTTTAAATTACAATGAAAATAAAAATTACCATTTAAATACAATAACTTATGGTAACACTTTATTTTCTAACCATTTCTAATTGCCGTTTTTTTCATCCGCGGTGATTACTTTGCCGCCTATTTGCCACCTATTTGCCACGGCGTTTTTTCGCTCGTGTAACACTCGGTGGAACTATATTTTGCTCTTATGGCATCGCACATAAGGCTTAGATATAGTTAAACAAAGTTAAATCTTTTGCTTTACCAAACGCTTGTTGAGACGCCTGAAGCGCTCGAGTATTTTCGTTAAATTCGATGACAGCAGCGGCATAATCTAAGTCTTCAAAGTTGCTCTTAGATTTTGCTAACGTCATGCGAAAGTCTTCATGTTGCTCTTCTTGAATGTCGAGGGTGCTTAATCGCGCCCCTAAATCCGAACGAGCTTTATTCAAATGAATAAACGCCGCATGAAATTCCTGAGTCACTTGGTGTAACTCTGCGGTGTTTGAAGCGTCCGACACCTCGCCCTCAGAAAAGTCGCGAGCGTTTTTAAACGTTTCAAACATTGAAAACGTTTTTTTCGGTTCAAGCTCAATCTTGTCACCTTTGGTGATTTGACCTTTTACTTGAATAGATAAATCTTGGTATTGAATTGCCTGCGTTGGGTCAAACTCATCGGCTTTTACCACGCTACCATTTTGCTCTAGCTGGTAACCGAACTTGCCATTTGGCATATCAACGAAGGTCACTTTGTAAGTCGCAGTATCAGCATCATTACGATTTATCGCTCGCTCAAGCAGCAACTCCGAACCTTCCGTCAATTGATAGTTAGGATCGTAATCACCGAAAGGGTTATCGATCTGCATAAACAGCTTGTTACCTGGATCATTGACTGGCATTTCTTGGCTGTTCGAAATACGCATCTTGCGCTGGTAGTCATCACCGGCATACGTCACATTCCCGGCATTATCGCGGAAAAAAGCTTGTACTTTAGGCTTGGTACCCGAGAAAACGTAGTTACCCGACTCATCTTGGGTATTACCCAAAGTGAGAAGGTTATCAAACAGCTCTTCAATTTCGCGTTGCTTAGCGATGCGATCTTCTGGCGCTAACGCACCATTGATCATTTCCATCACTGTGCGCTTGCCTTCATCAATATATTGTTCAGCATTCGACACAATCACTTCTTGGTGTTCAAGACGACTGCGGGTTAAGACAATCGAGTTAACGAATTGCTTTAACTCTTCCGATTGCTGGCCAATGTTTTGGATATAGTGTGTCGCCAGTGGATCATCACTTGGCTGAATTAGTTTTTTACCCGAAGCTAATTGCGCTTGATTATGGTGCACTAATCCTTCTTGGCGGCGCATGTCATTTTGCACGGATTGGTAGTTATGAAAGCTGGAAATTCTAGTTAACATTTATCACTCCTACCTAAGTGCCAAAATGGTATCAAACGTTTCATTCGCCGCTTGCATCACTCGTGAAGAGGCCATATAAGCTTGCTGAAACTTCATCATATTGGCAGCTTCTTCATCAAGGTTAACCCCAGAAACCGTGGCAACACGTGCTTGTGCGGACTCTTTCTCAACGCGTGAGATGTCGGTCAGTTTTGAAGCTGTTGATAGTTTTAAGCCCATATTGGTGTTCAGATCGTGATAAATATCGATCACGGTTGATTCACCATTATTCAAATGTTTATCAGTCTGCAAGTGCAACATTTTACGTAAATTGCCGTTGCCGCCTTCTGAAGGGACAAGGTTTGCCGTAAATTTATCATTCGGCAACGCACCATCGGTTAAGGTAAATTTGGTGCCAAGCACCTCAACGGCACCTTTCGGCGGGTATTCTTGAGGTTGCAAGAGCACAGTGCCCTCTTTGTCAGTAACGGCAAATTGCTTGCCGTCTGGCGAGACGATCACTTCAAATTCTTTTAAATCACCAGTCTTTTCGATCTCAAATTTTGCGCGGCCTTGAGCAAAGGTGGTCGATGCCTCGTAGCTTTGCGCTGCGATCTTTGAGACATCTTCAATCGCGAGTTTAATCTCTCCTGCCCCCGAACGCGTTGGGCGAATCAACACCCGCTCGCCACTGGCAAGTTCTTGGTTGATTTGAATACGCAACCCATCAACATGGATCGAATTACCATCCATTTTGACTTGTTCACGCTGTCCATCAGGGCGAGTAATAAAATGGTCACTGCCATCATATTGCAATGAATACTCACCGGTTTTTAATGGCGTAATATTTTCAATGTGTACTTCAAGATCGGCTTTAGAATTTGACGAAGTGACAACACGAGACTTCACTGCGATAGCGGAGTTCACATCAGTGAACATCTCAACGCCAATTTGACCTTTCAAATCCAAACCTTGCGTTTGTAAATGATTGACTGCATTAGAAAAACCAACTGCAAGCTTACCAATTTCATCCAGTAGAAACGGGACTTTATTGTCACGCATATCCAACATTGCACCGATTTTGCCATCAATGTCTTTACTGGAGATTGGTTTGATGCCTTTGCCTTCAATCATCGCCAAACGTTGTTGCTGGGCATCAGGAAAGCCATCGACAAGCGCTAGTGTACTTGCTTCTGTACCAGAAACGAGCATGTGTCCATTACCGATATGAACGTTAAAACCTTCACGATTCGCACGCGGGGTCACGGTCACTTTGGTATATTCAGACAACTCACCAATCAGTTTTTCATGTCGATCCATTAGATCGTTGTGCGGCCCTGGGTTGCGCATCATCAAACGGTTGATATCACGAATTTCCAAACCAAGCTGATTAACACGCTCAACCCCGAGCTCCAATTTTTTATTCGCAGTATCTTGCTGACGGTGAATGTCGCGATCTAAATCATTCAGGTTCTGCGCAATAAACCAAGCTTTCTCTAGCACAACTTTACGTGAACCGACATCGTTTGGGCTGTCAGCGAGAGATTTAACCGCATCAAACCAGCCGTTCATATTCTCTGGTATTTTTTGCGAAGCGACTGATGAGAGTAAACCTGACAGAATTTGCAGATCTTCTTCGTTGTCATAGCGGGAGGCGTAGTTGGTGGTCGAGATATTCAACTCATTAACGGCAAACTGATCAAATGAGCGGCGAACATTTTCCACATGCACACCCATACCGTAAGTTTGGCCCCCAAACTGACGTGGATCATTGGTTCCTTGCAGCACAGACTGACGGCTATAGCCCTCTGTGTTGACATTGGAAATGTTATGCCCTGTGGTGTTGAGTTGTCTCTGAGCGGTGAGTACGCTTTGTGTACCTAAACCCAGTAGATCCGACGCCATATTGCCCCCGAAAACCTTATAAAATCAGCGTTAGCTGAGTAACTGATAAGATAAAAGCAATTAATGTGCCAATGAGAGAGGTGAGAAGAAAGAATGGAGAATCGAGAGGCGAAGAAAAAAGAACAACGAGAAATAAAGAAGAAAAGAGAGACGAGAAACGAGAAACGAATAAAAGATCATAGAATGCCGCAACAATGGGTAAACGCCCTCTATTCTAAAAAAAGTCACCCGAAGGTGACTGTTTTACATTTGATCGATTTTATCTTTAACCCTTAATACCTTCTCTGCGTATTGAGGATCCGTTGCGTAACCCGCTTGATGGATGCCGCGGATAAACTGTTCAGAATTGCCACCATGACGAAGTGCGGTGGTGTAACGCGGGTTTTCATTAAGGAAACGTACATAGTCATTAAAGCTTTGCTCATAATCAGAGTAAGAGCGGAATGCCGCTTTCTCTTGAACAGGCACACCCTGATGGTATTCGAGCGTTTGAGTCGCCACTTTCGCGCCATCCCAACTTCTATCCGCTTTAATGTTAAACAGGTTATTGCTGCTACCACGAGTGTTGGCAACCATTTTTTGCCCCCATCCCGTTTCTAATGCCGCTTGTGCTAATAGTAGCGACGAATCCACTCCCAACGCACGTGCGGCTTTTTCAGCGTAAGGCTTCATCGAAGCCACGAATGATTCTGGCGAGTCAAAGTTTGCCGCTTTGGCTACCACTTTGCTTGCCGGTTCGGCAGGTTGTGGCTCTCCATCACGTAATGATTGTGACTGGCGCGCACGTTCCACTTTTTCCATAATGTCGGCAAAGTCATCATGATTAGAGGCACTGTTGTTTTCGATCGAACCAGTACTCAATTGCGCAACAATCATATCCGCCAGGCCTAGCGAGCCTGATGAGCTTAGTTCGCTCGCCATCTGCTCATCTTGCATTTGACGATAAAACTGCTGGTTTTGGCTGTCTAACAAACCCGATTCAAAAGTCGCATTCGCATCACGCATCGATTTAAATAGCATGCTCGTAAAGATCGACTCAAACTGTTTTGCTGCTGCCGTCAGCGCTTCTTTCTCACTCGCTTCATCACCCTTTACCGCTTGTTGACGTAGTTTATCTAGCCCAGCGATATCATGAATAAAGCCAATATCATTACCGTTATTAATCATAGTTAATCCCTTAAATGATGATCAATTGGCCTTCAATTGCTCCCGCTTGTTTCAGCGCTTGCAAGATAGCCATTAAATCTGAAGGCGCAGCACCAACTTCATTCACTGCTCTCACCAAATCATCTAACGTTAAGCCCGGCTCAAATTTAAACATTTTGCCCTGCTCTTCGCTCACTTCGATATCAGAATCTGGTACGACAACGGTGTCACCACCGCCAAATGGATTCGGCTGGCTGGCATTGAGGTTTTCTTTTATTGCCACTGTCATGCCGCCATGGGTAACCGCCGCCGCTTTCAAACGTACATGCTTGCCAACCACGATGGTACCGGTGCGTGAGTTTACGATGATTTTGGCTGAACCTTCTGCTGGATCGAATTCTAGATTTTCAACAGCGGAAAGAAACGCCACTCGTTGACTCGTATCACGCGGAGCGCGCACTTTTACTGAGGTTGCATCAACGGCTTGCGCCATTTGTGGACCAAGGAAGTTATTCACTGCATCTGCCAAGCGCTGCGCAGTGGTAAAATCGGATTCGAGGAGGTTAAAAGTGATGTAATCGCCGCGGCTAAATGGACTTGGAATTTCACGTTCAACCATTGCACCGTTAGAGATCATACCGGCGGTTGGATTGTTACCAACAATTTTTGAACCATCAGCGCCAGAAGCGCTAAAGCCACTCACCACCAAGTTACCTTGGGCGACTGCGTACACTTGACCATCCAAACCTTTTAGCATGGTTTGCATCAGCGTGCCGCCACGCAGACTTTTCGCAGAACCAATTGAAGAGACCGTTACATCAATACTTTGTCCTTGCTTTGAAAAAGCAGGCAATTCAGCGGTAACTAATACCGCCGCGACGTTCTTCGTTTTTGGTTTTGTGCCAGGTGGCAATTGAATGCCGAAATTTTGCAGCATCGCATTGAAACTTTGATCGGTAAACGGCGTTGATTCCCCCGTTCCCGGTAGACCGGTCACCAAACCATAACCCACCAATTGGTTACTACGCACACCTGCAACCTGCGCGACGTCTTTAATACGTGCAGCTTGAGCTGATGTAGCCATCAGTAGCATTGAGGTGATAAGGAGGATAACTTTGTTCATTGCGATACCTGTAACTTAAGGCGGTGTCAAAACACCGCCTTCAAATCGAATTACAGGGATACATTGAAGAATCGTGCCAAGAATCCAGGTTCTTGCATATCTTGTTGAGTACCCGTACCAGAATAGCGGATGCGGGCGTTAGAAACGCGGGTTGAAGCAATCGTGTTGTCGTAGCTAATATCATCAGGACGAATCGTGCCACTAAGGCGGATATATTCATCTCCAGTGTTAAGCGTGAGCCATTTTTCACCACGAATCACAAGGTTACCGTTCGCTAGCACTTCAACAACTTCAACGGTGATCGAACCTGAAATGCTGTTGCTTTGGTTGGCAGCCGCACTGCCGGTAAATTTATTGTCGTTTTTCAGATTATACGAAAAGTTATAATCACCAACGTTAAGTTGCTGACCACCCACTTCCAATGGGTCCATATTTGCCGCATTGTTTTTTGACAGATCTGCATCGGCACTTTTTGCCGCTTTGGTACTCTCGTCCATCGTTACAGTGATAATGTCACCAATCCCACGAGGTTTAGAGTCGTTGTAGAGGCTAACACTGCCTGCTTTACTGCCGGTATTAAATAGTGAGCCAGTTTCTGCTGCATAGTGCTCTGGTTCATGTTTTGGGTGAATTGGCGCCCAAGCGGGATCACCGGCAACTGGATCATTGCGGCCACGCAGCGTATCGATAATACCTGAACTGTCGTCACCCGATTTATCGCCCTCAACAGCGTCAACCGTGGTGGTACCTTGCACGACATCGGGCGTTTCTACCGGTGGCTCTAACATGGTACAGCCCGACATCAACGCGATAGCAATCAGGGTTAAGATGCGATTCATACTCGTGACCTCTTAATGCTTTGGAATATTCTACTTACTGTGAATCAGTAGCGCGTTATAGCTGCTGATTCACGAAGCTCATCATCTTATCGACTGCTGAGATCACTTTTGAGTTCATCTCGTAGACACGCTGTGCTTCAATCATGTTGACCAATTCTTCCGTCACATTCACGTTTGACGTTTCCAGCATCGATTGACGCACCTTACCAAAGCCATCAAAGCCTGGAACCCCTTCTTGTGGGTCACCGCTGGCACCGGTTGGTAAGTAAAGGTTTTGTCCCACCGGCTCTAGGCCACCTGGGTTTATAAAATCCACCGTGGTAATTTGGCCAATAACTTGGTTATCTTGTTGCCCACGCAGACGAACGGAAACTTCACCATCGGTACCGACGGTAATACCAATCGCATCTTCTGGAATGGCAATTTCAGGTTCCAGTGCGTAGCCGGCACCCGAGGTCACGACCACACCTTCATCGTTCACAGTGAATTGACCATTGCGGCTATAACCAATATTGCCATCAGGCATTAGGACTTGGAAAAAGCCATCGCCTTCAATCATCATGTCTAAGCTGTTGGTGGTGGTTTGCGCGTTACCGTTGGTGTGGACCTTTTGGGTTGCCACAACCTTTGAACCTGCCCCAAGCATTAAACCACTCGGCAGTTCAGTGTTCTGTGAAGACTGCCCGCCCGCTTGGTTGATATTTTGATAAAACAGATCCTCAAATACCGCACGGCTTTTTTTATAACCGATGGTCGAGGCGTTCGCCAAGTTGTTTGAAATTGTTGAAATATTGGTTTGCTGAGCGTCTAAGCCAGTCTTACTTACCCATAGTGCCGGATGCATAGTAATCTCCTAAAAATTATTAGCTCGAACGAAGTAGCGTGTCAGAGGCTTTATCCATCTCTTCCGCTGTGCTCATCATTTTGACCTGCATTTCAAATTGACGTTGTAGGTCAATTAATGCCGTCATTTCACCCACCGCGTTGACGTTACTTCCTTCGATGGCACCTTTTAACAGTTTTACACCCGCATCGGCCTCGTATGCCGTATTAGGATTTTTAGCTCGGAATAAACCGTTTACATCTTTGAATAGTGATTGATTATCAATGCGAACCAATTTAACGCGATCGACAACTTCCATCGCATCCGCTGGCGCACCTTGAGGTAATACAGAGATCGTACCATCGTTACCGATTTCAACCTTGCTCACAGGAACTGGCAATGTGATCGGCGCTCCGCCTTCACCCAGAACCAAGTTACCGTTGCCGCTGATCAGTAGGCCATTGGTGTCAATTTGCAGATTACCGTTACGAGTTAAACCCTCTTTACCGGTTTTATCCATCACAGAAATCCAGCCATCACCTTGTACGGTGACATCGAGATCACGTCCTGTGGTAATAACACTGCCTTGTTGAAAGTTATGGCCCGGACGTTCTGTCATGCTAAATACACGCGTCGGCAACCCATCGCCATACGCTTGCATTGAACGCGCTTGCGCTAAATCCGCACGAAAACCAGTGGTGCCTACGTTGGCTAAGTTGTTCGCTCTGAGCTGCAATGCCTGCATATTTTGCTTGGCACCGCTCATGGCGAGAAACAGAGAACGATCCATAACTTGCTCCAAAAATCACTATTCAGAGCTAAATAAGCAATTGTTATGCCATAAAATATTTATGTTATTAATCAATCAGATGAGTGTGGCTGGTAAAATTTTTGACGCAAGCAAGAAAGGAAAAGAAGATTGAGGTGGCAACAATGGCAACCAGGCGTTGCCGCCAAGTTGCCATCCAGATAGAGTACGCTTGATTCTGCTTAAGAGAATTAACGAATTTGCAGGATGTTTTGTTGCAGCTGATTATGTACCTCTAGAGAACGCGAGTTCGCTTGGAAGTTACGCTGCGCGGAAATCAAATCGACCAATTCTTGCGTCATATCGATGTTCGCTTGTTCAAGTGCACCATTGTTGATGGTACCAAATGAACCTTTATTCGATTCACCCCAGATTTTAT
This sequence comes from Vibrio scophthalmi LMG 19158, assembly GCF_000222585.1. Classification (GTDB taxonomy): domain Bacteria; phylum Pseudomonadota; class Gammaproteobacteria; order Enterobacterales; family Vibrionaceae; genus Vibrio; species Vibrio scophthalmi. The sequence continues at coordinate 11,514 of NZ_AFWE01000012.1, forward strand.
CACCTGAGTATTGCGTTGAATCCCACTGCGTGCCGCCTTTCTTATCAAGACCTTGTTCATTCGCAACGCGAACCAGTGCCACACGACCCAAAGTGATGTTTTCACCATTTGAGTAAGTGCCTAATACACTGCCATTTTCATCAAAGTCAATCTTAGTTAGAAAGCCCGTTGTTGCGCCATCTTCATCAAATTTAGTCAATTCAAATGGAGCAGCAAACTGAGTGGCTGAATCTAAGCCAAACGATAGCGTTTGACTACCATCTGCACCGTTCATATCAACTGGATTCGCGCCAGCACCAATCGGATCACTAACAATGTTTTGGCCGTTGTTCAGGCTCGCTAAAGTACCATCGTTATTGAACTTCATTGTGTGGCCAACATGACCTGTTGGTGTGGTTGCATCACCGCCAGTAATGTTGATTGGCTTTTCGCCCGCTTTATCCGTCACGGTATAGTAAGTCTGCCATGTATTAGGCTGAGTTTGATCTTTCAAGTAGTACGTCGTCATCTTGTAAGATTGGCCCATCGAGTCATAAATGGTCGAAGACGTTGAACGGTTATACGTTTCTGGATCTGAGTAATCAAACAAAGCAGGATCTTTTAGGTCACCATTAGCAGGTAAGTTCACACCTACTTGAATGTTGGCCGTTTGCTTTGGTTTACCAAACTCCGCAGGAATGTTAATTGGTCTTGGCTCGTAAGAGAGTACATCACCAGTATCTTGATTCACTTCATAACCCAATAGGTACTCTTCATTTGAAGTGACCATGTAGTTATCTTTGTTCAAGTGGAAAGCACCGTTACGAGTCAGCTCATTTTGCTGAGGGATCAAACGCTCTTTAGCCACCGAAAAGAAACCCGTACCAGACACGCGTAAATCCAATGGGTTGTTGGTGTAAACACTTGAACCTTCGTGGAATTGCTGTGCAACCTTATTTGCTTGTACACCTTGGCCTGCAGAGGTCTTAGAGTTAGTAAATAATGAGTTTGAATAAACATCGCCAAATTCAGCACGTGATTCTTTAAAACCGAACGTGTTGGCGTTGGCAATGTTATTACTGGTGGTGTTCAGATCGAGCTGAGCGGCTGATAACCCGCTTAATGATACATATGACATTCCAAATTCTCCTATCTAGCTCGCGTTGTTACGCTTTGCCTACTTCAAGTACTTCAGCAAGTCGAACTGGTGACTCAAAGCCAGCCAGATTAAGCAGTACGTTGCCATCACCTTTACCCAGAAGAACGCTGTTGACGTTTGCGTATGTCGATACTTCAAACTCTTTGCTTTCTCCCTCTAACAAGCCCGATGCTTTCACATTGTACTTGCCAGCCGGCAATGGATTACCGTTTTCATCTTTTCCGTCCCACACAACGCGGTTATCGCCGGCCGGTTTCGCCCCCACTTCGAACGTGCGCACCAATTGGCCCATCTCGTTCTCAACGCGGACAAACATGTTGTCTACGCTTTGTGGCAGTTTCACCATTGCCGCCATTGATTTACCGTCTTGCTTTAAGCCTGCAGCACCTGGAACCAATACATCTCGGCCAACCAGAGTCGACGCCTGCAAAGCTTGGTTTGATGTCATTGACGCGTTCAATGTATCGAACTGATTGTTCATCTTGCCAATGCCATCAACGGTGGCAAATGAAGCCATTTGCGCAATCATCTGGTCGTTACCAACCGGCTTAAAAGGATCCTGTTGAGCAAGTTGCTTGGTGAGCAACGATAAGAAATCTTCTTGTTTAAGATCTTGCTTACCTGTTGTTCCTTCAGGCTTTTTTTGCTCTTGAAGCGCTTTAAGCTGGTCTACATAGGACAAGCCGCTTTGACCAACGTTATTAATACCGGCCATACGTTACCTCCTTATCCCTATTGACCCATCTGCAGCGTACGCAGCAGCATTTGTTTACTAGCATCTGCAACTTGAACATTGGTTTGATATGAACGAGAAGCAGAAATCATGTTGGCCATTTCCTCCATGACGTTGACATTAGGTTTGTAGATATAACCTTCGTCATTGGCAAGAGGATGATCTGGGTTGTACTCCGCATTCAGCGGTTTATCGCTTTCAACAATACCTAACACTTTCACTGGCACGTTATGGTCACGACCATATTGTGCTTTACTTAACTCCGCACCAAATACCGCATGACGCGCTTTATAGGTATCTTTTGCCGAGCTTGAGATACTGTCTGCGTTCGCCAAGTTGCTTGAGGTAGTATTTAGACGAACGGATTCAGCACTCATGGCAGAACCAGTCACATTGAATACGTTAAATAAGCTCATCTAATTATTCCCCTTTGATTGCTTTGGTTAAGTTCTTGAATTTGCTTCCTAAGAAGTCGAGTGATGCTTGGTGTCTGATTTGATTTTGCATAAACAAGTTACGCTCTAAATCCACATCCACCGTATTGCCATCACCGGTGTCAGGTTGTGTTGGCAGCCGATACTGCACTTCCCCTGTCACTCTGGTAGAGGCAGGAATATGCCGACCATCAGTGCGGCTAAGACCAATGCTTGCCTCTGATGTTGCCGCCTGCAACGCCTTATTAAAGTCCATTCCTTTTGCTTTGTAACCTGGCGTATTAGATTGTGCAATGTTGCTGGAAATCACTTCCGCATTGCGCTCGCGTACACCGACTGTGTGTTGATGAACGCCTAAAGCCTTGTCAAAAGAAATAGCCATGTTTGCCTCTACATTCAGAACTGACCGTTATTACTAGTAGATAAAGCAATATACGTACCAACTTTCAAAATTGTCACTCCATCACTTTATCTCAATTTTTAATCAGCAATAACTACGCCAACTTTTTGGTCGTCATTAATTGATTGGTTGCTAACTTGGAATGTCATCTTGAGTATAGCGGTACTTTATCGCCATAAAAAAACCCAGCAACTGCTGGGCTCTTTAATACAAACGTGACTGAAGTACGCTTATTTAAGTTTGTAAATAATACCAGGGTTGCAACGCACCATTTCAAAACGGTCAGTCAGGCCAGTTAACGACTCTGACGCCCCAAGTAGCAAGTAACCGCCCGGGTTAAGGCTATTGGCCATTTGATTAAGCACTTTTGACTTCATGTCTGGTGAGAAGTAGATCAGCACGTTACGGCAAAAAATAATATCGAATTTACCGAGCAATGCGTAGCTATCCATCAGATTTTGTGGGCGGAAGTTAACCAGACGTTTGGCGTTGTCTTTGATTTTCATACGACCATCACCCACATCTTCAAAGAAGGTGCGGCGACGCTCTGGCGATAAACCTCGACCTAATGCCAAGTTGTCATACACGCCAGCACGACACATATCCAACATATTGGATGAGATGTCAGTGGCGGTAATCGATACATTTGGCAGCATACCCGGCTTACGCACTTGCGTTTCCAAAATGGTCATTGCCATTGAGTACGGCTCTTGGCCTGATGAACTTGCCGCCGACCAGATTTTGATCGGGCGCTTATTCGCCGCTACTTCCGGTAAAATTTTATCGGCAAGTACGGTGAATGGGTAGCTATCACGGAACCATAACGTTTCGTTGGTCGTCATCGCATCCACGGCGGCAATGCGCAGCTCACGATTACGTCCAGTAATTACATCGCGTAATAAATCAGAAAGCGACGCCAACTTAAACTTAGCTACTAACGGACTCAAACGGCTTCGAACGAGGTATTGCTTACTTTCTCCAAGCACAATACCGCATTGGGATTCTAAAAAACGGCTGAAGTCACGATACTCTTGATCGCTTATTGTTATCGCTGTCATTCACTTCTCTTTAATTTGTAAGTGCAGTCTTCACTGCATTACCAAGCTCATCTGGATTAAATTTGGCGATAAAGGCATTTGCACCAACTCGCTCAACCATCGCTTGGTTAAATACCCCACTCAATGAAGAGTGCAGTATGACATATAAATCTTTTAATTCTGCATGACGTCGAATTTCTGCGGTCAATGTATAACCATCCATCTCAGGCATTTCAATATCAGAAATCACCAACGATATTTGATCATAGATGCTGCCTTGTGATGCCATTTCTAACAGTTTTTCGTACGCTTCTTTGCCATCTTTGACTGACACAACTTCAAAACCAATTGAAGTAATGGCACGCTCAACTTGTTTACGAGCAACGGTCGAGTCATCTGCAATTAAGATACGGCGTACAACTTGTCTTTCCGCCTGCGCTTGGGCGATTTCTTGGCCAATATTGGCATCCATGGTTTCATCCACAGGCGCGATCTCTGCCAGAATTTTTTCAACATCAAGAATTTCAACCAGTTCATTATCGATGTTCGTCACCGCAGTTAAATAATGCGCTTTACCTGAGCCTTGTGGCGGCGGCAAAATCGCTTCCCAGTGCATATTGATAATGCGCTCAACCGAGGTCACCAAGAATGCTTGAATAGTGCGGTTAAACTCGGCAATTACGACAAATGCTTTATCCACGTCCGTCGTTGGGCGACCACCAATGGCTAAACTTAAATCAATCACAGACACGGTATGACCACGAATATGCGCCACCCCCTTAACGAGCGGGTGAAGATTAGGCATGATGGTAAGCTTAGGACATTGGAGAACTTCTTTAACCTTAAATACGTTGATACCATAACGCTGACGACCCATTAGGCGAAACGTAAGTAGTTCTAATCGGTTTTGACCGACGAGTTGTGTACGCTGATTCACAGAATCAAGAATACCCGTCATAAGCTCATCTCCATCTCTCAAACTTTCATGTATAAAAAGTGGTAATCTAGAACAGGCTATGAAAACCAGAGAAAACGAATGATATATTTAACATCATCCCTTTCAACTATTTCCACACCCTCAATTCATGTTTTTTTAAATCGAATTATTACGCTTATCGGCGTGCTGTCGCTATTCTTTAGCTTTTCGTCGCACTCTGCAACGCCTGAGCAAATAACGCACATTCAAACGATCGCTGAACAATACATTATTGAGAATATAGAACAACCCGCAGGTGGCACTTTAGAAGCCAAAGCGGCGAATATTGATAGCCGAATCTTTGCCAGCGATTGCCCTACGGAACTCATTGCATCCTCACGTTCAACGAACTCAAATGCCAGTAATATTACCGTACTCGTTGAGTGTCCGGAGGATAATTGGAAAACCTATGTCTCTGTTCGACTGATACGCACAGGTCCGCAAGCGACACTGACGACATCACTCAATAAAGGCGAAATTATCTCGGCCCATGATGTCACCATCAACATGGTAGACTTGCAGCGGTTAAGGCGGCAAGGTTTTTCCACAATAAATGCTGTAATTGGTGCAAAAGTGAAGAAAAACTTACGCTCGGGTGAAATTATTGAACAAAATGATATTTGTGTTGTTTGTCGCAACGATATTGTCACCATAAAAGCCGTAAAATCTGGTATGACCATTACAACAAAAGGGGTCGCTTTATCAGATGGATCGCACGGTGAGCAGATAAGAGTGAAAAATAGTAAATCCAATCGTATAATTGATGCAAGAGTAAGCGATATTTCTGAAGTTACCGTGATATTTTAGGGACAATTAATCATGGTCAGCCTAGATCAAAAAAGGATCATGAAATATTCCTAAAGGTCTGCACATTTCTGCCGATATGTTCAGTACAGGATTTTCTACACGTAAAAAGGCTTTCTAAATGGCAGGTATAGACAATATACGCTCTGGGCAAACACTGACGACATCAACACGCAGTGCCCCCCGCAGTAGCGATACGACTTCTTCATCAACCTCGACGTCAGCAGCAAAAACGTCTTCTACACCGCAGGATGCCGTGTCGTTGAGTTCTGCCGGCAAAGCGGTGGGTGAAATGCACAATCAGATGGTCAGCCAACCTAGCTTCGATCAAGCGAAAGTGGCGGCAATCAAAGAAGCCATTGCTAACGGCTCTTACTCTGTTGATCCGGAAAAGTTAGCGGACAATATGATCAAGTTCGAAAAAGAACTTGGTATGTAATTAGAGAATATTTATGGCTGCGTTGCAGAGCTTAGTTGAATTTCAGCTGAAAAACGCCGATGAACTTTCGGAACTATTGAAGAAAGAGCAAGGCGCGATTGCTCAACGCATCTCCAAAGATATTGAAGCGCTCGCTAGACAAAAAAACACACTGATCATCCAGTTACAGCAAACGGATGAACGAATCGGTCGCCATCCAGACGTAGAAAGCCTGAAGACCGAACCTGAGTTGAGTCAGCTCGTCGATCAAATTCGTCAGCTGATCGCAGAATGTCAGCAAGTGAATGCTATTAACGGAGAAGCCTTGCAACGTGCTCAATTGAGTTTCCATAAGCTCAATAACTTAATGAAACAAAGCCAAGGCAAGATGGGCATGACCTATACCGCCGAAGGGCACACTCGTAATATTTCCACTTTAGGCACCAATCTAAAAGCTTAACCCCATAGTGAGTGTATTAACGGCAAT
>NZ_AFWE01000011.1 GCF_000222585.1 Vibrio scophthalmi LMG 19158
GAGCGCCAAGGGAAAGCACCGAAAGCCTCACCTATGACCCCTGAGCAAATAGAAATTCGGGAACTGAAAAAGAAGCTGGCTCGCCTTGAAGAGCATAATGAAATACTAAAAAAAGCCACGGCTCTGTTGATGTCGGACTCACTGAACAATTCTTGATCATCAAGAAACTCAAGCAGAGCTACAGCGTAAAAACATTATGCGAAGTCTTCAATGTTCATCGAAGTAGTTATAACTATTGGCTTAAACGTCCAACGGTAATTAATGCTGAAACAGTAAAACTTCGCAGCTTGGTCAGGGAGGCCCATACTGCAAGCAATGGCTCAGCAGGAGCGAGAACTATTGTAGATATAGTCACAAACCAGGGCGTAAAGCTTAGTCGTTACCGAGCGACTAAGCTGATGAAAAATCTTGGTTTAGTGAGTTGCCAAGAGCCAAAGCATCGCTACAGGAAGGCTTCACAAGAACATATTGAAATTCCAAATCACTTAGGTCGTCAGTTTGCGGTTACCGCGCCAAATGAAGTCTGGGCTGGCGATGTTACGTATATTTGGACGGGTAATCGGTGGATGTATTTAGCTGTTGTTATCGATCTTTTTGCCCGTAAGGTGATTGGTTGGTCGATGTCGTTATCACCTGATTCTAAGCTAACAGGCAAAGCTCTCTCGATGGCTTATGAGTCTCGTGGTAATCCTAAAGGTGTCATGTTCCACAGCGACCAAGGTAGTCACTATACCAGTCGTAAATACCGCCAATTACTGTGGCGTTTTCAAATAAAGCAGAGTTTATCTCGCCGAGGAAACTGCTGGGATAATGCACCGATGGAGCGCTTCTTTAGAAGTCTGAAAACGGAATGGGTTCCAACGATGGGTTATCGTAGCTTTGCTGAGGCTCAACAAGAGATCACTCGTTACATCATTGGATATTACTGCCAACTCAGGCCGCATCAGTATAACGGTGGTCTAACTCCTAATGAGTCTGAACGATTATATTGGGAAAACTCTAAAACCGTGGCCAATTTTAGTTGACCACTAC
>NZ_AFWE01000010.1 GCF_000222585.1 Vibrio scophthalmi LMG 19158
CGTATCTGCCTTCGGGTGTTCGTGGACAACATTATTACCTTTACCTCATTGAAGATATCTACAGTCGAAAAATCGTCGGGTATGAAGTCTATGACCGAGAGTGTGGAGAGATGGCATCTCAACTACTTCAGCGTACGCTGATGCGGGAGCAATGCTTCAATCAAGCGTTGGTGTTGCACTCAGATAATGGTGCGCCAATGAAATCTTTGACGTTCAAGGCAAAAATGGAGGAGCTTGGCATTACATCATCTTACAGTCGTCCTCGTGTGAGCGATGATAATCCGTATGTAGAGTCACTGTTCCGCACGCTGAAATATGTCCCAAACTGGCCATCAAAGGGGTTCGAAAGTCTTGAACGAGGCCGTTCTTGGGTAGAAAGCTTTGTAATCTGGTACAACACCGTGCATAAACATAGTCGCCTGAATTACGTGACACCTTCTGAGCGACATAGTGGAAAGGATGCAGAGATTTTAAGGAAAAGAGCAAAGGTGCTAATGGCACACCGCGAAGCAAAACCAGAGCGTTGGTCAGGAAAAATACGTAACTGCGAACCAATCGGAGAAGTTCACCTGAACCCAGAAAAAGAAGCTGCTTGATAATTAGTCAAGTAGTGACAACTAGCTTGAAAAACGCCGCGTCTGTTCCTAACTACTCAAAGCGAGAGCCAGTCTCGACCAAACTTTCGCCCTATAAAGCGTACCTATTCGAACGAATCGAAGCGGCAAAGCCACACTGGATACCTGCAACCGTGTTGTTGCGGGAGATAAAAGTATTGGGTTATGAGGATGGTGTTACGATGCTCAAAGAGCATATAAAACAATACAAACCAGCACCTAATTATGATCCTGTTGTTCGTTTCGAAACGGAACCTGGACAACAGATGCAGGTCGACTTCACCACCATCTCACGCCACGGAAAACGCATAAAATCGTTCGTAGCGACACTAGGTTATAGCCGCGCCACCTTTGTTAAGTTCTCTGAACGAGAGCGTCAAGAAGACTGGATTCAGGGGCTTGAACAAGCATTTGAATTCTTCGCAGGCGTACCCAAAGAGGTACTATTCGATAACGCAAAAGCCATCATGATCGAGCGAGATGCTTATGGTGATGGAGAACATCGCTGGAACCCGCAGTTACTTGCTACCGCAAAGAAATATGGTTTTAAGCCAAAAGCTTGTCGCCCCTATCGAGCGAAAACAAAAGGGAAAGTAGAACGCTTTAACTCCTACCTCAAAAGCAGTTTTATCACACCACTGGCGGCGACACTCAAACAGCATGGCCTCGATTTAAGCGTTGATGTGGCTAACGGTCGTATTGGCGCATGGCTAGAAACCGTGGCGCACCAAAGAATACATGGGACAACGAATGCTAAGCCTCAGGTCTTGCTTGAGGAAGAACGGTTCGCACTACTGTCACTGCCGATTGCTGAGTGCTCATTTAGCCCATTACCCGTTCGCCAGTCAGTTGTGCCGATAGAAAGCTTTCAACATCCTTTATCTACTTATGATGCGCTGTTGGAGGTGAGAGTATGAACATACAGATGACTCGCATCGAAGCGGCTTGTGAATCCCTAAAGCTCAACGCGATAAGTAATGAATGGGCTGGAATAGCCAAAACAACGCTAAACAACGAGCAGAGCCTTGGGGACTTTTTAGAATCGCTACTGAATGTAGAGCTGGAAGCTAGGGCAGAAAAACACGAGCAGCACTGATGAAGTTCGCTGGCTTCCCAATGCAGAAAACCTTCGAAGAATATGATTTTGCATTCGCAACTGGTGCACCGAAGAACCAACTTCGTGAGCTTACGGGGCTTGCCTTTATAGAGCGAAAAGAAAACATTGTCTTGCTTGGGCCAAGTGGTGTTGGCAAGAGCCACTTAGCTGTGAGTCTTGGTCAAATGGCGGTGCAAAAAGGCATTAAAACTCGCTTCGTCACGGCGGCAGACTTAATGTTACAGCTCGCCACAGCAAAGAAACAGGGCAGACTGGAGAGCTACCTTAAAAGAAGTGTACTGGCACCGAGGCTGTTAATCGTCGATGAAATCGGCTATCACCCATTCGGTAGGGAGGAAGCAAACTTGTTCTTTAACGTCATAGCTAAGCGCTACGAACAAGGCAGTATTATCGTGATGAGTAATTTACCATTCTCACAATGGTCTAATGCATTCGCTGATGATACGACTCTAACGGCAGCCTTGCTTGACCGCTTATTACATCACTCTCATATCGTTCAGATCAGTGGCGAGAGTTATCGACTAAAAGGCAAAAAAGCAGCAGGTGTCCTACCAGCAATATTAGACACTGGAAATAAGTGATCTTAACTATGTGGGTGGGTCAGTTTTAGATCGGCGATAACGCCGTAAAGTGGGTCAGTTTTAAGTCGGCGTTGACACCTCAAGCTCAACTCGTAACTGGCCGATGGCTTCTGATTTAGAAGAATATTGTGCCGTCATTTCACTTAGACTGTTCGATAATTTGTCGATATCAGCGCGTAACTACTCTTGGATTGACATATGAAATAGTTTCAGTTCTTCTGCATTGTCATTATGAACATTGCTTAGTTCCGCGATACGTTGAGTATGTTCAGATTTCAACTCTATTAACGCTTGCTGATGCTGGTATTTCAACTCTTCAATGATCGCTTGATGACTGGCGACCAGTTCGGCTAATGTCCCCTCTAGTTCAGCATAAGAGCGATCAGCCGCTTTCAAATCATCCTCTTTTTCAGCCTGAACTCGTGACATTGTAGCTTCAAGGTTAGTCACTTCCTGAGTCTTAGTAGCCAGCTCACGCTCCAACTGAACATTTTTAGTAGTCGCTTCGGCCAACTTCACATCAAGTATGTCATTAACTTGTAAAAGCTCCGCTGCACTCTCTTGAGCTCCTTCTAGTTCAATCCGATTCACTTCCATTTCATCATCACGTAAAGCATTAAGCGAAAGTATTCGAGTGTTGATCTCTTGATGTAATGCTTTAACCAGTACATCACTCATAGACGTTTTTTTAAGCTCGTCAGATTCGATTTTATATTGTTCCTCACGCCACTCTTTTACATAAGGAATTACAGCAGTATGTGAAAGATTGGTATCTTTGGCCACAAGACGACCAGTGATCTTCTTCAGCTCAACACCGCCAGTTTGGTACAAAGTTTCACAAGCCTTAACGACTTGTTTTTTGATATCTGATGTAGTGGTCATGTTCGCGCCTTAGATTAAATTTACAGAATTCAAACACGTCAAAGCGTAAACGTAAAGAGGTAACCATATATCACACCAGGGCGTCCGCATGAATGGTTAATATTTATCCATTGATGAAAATCCAGCAATAAGAACTTGTTCCAAGTAGGCGAGCTTCATCATGCACCGCTTCTGTTTCATCGGTACACTAATCTTGGTTGACTCTGCTCTGAGCATGTTCAGTGCCATATGTCTTAATGCTGCCATGTTTTCAGCAGCGTTTTCTCTATAAATCTGACAAGCATCTTCATCCATACTGACATCTAAAATCCAATGCATGGATTCAATGCCCCAGTGGGCACGG
>NZ_AFWE01000009.1 GCF_000222585.1 Vibrio scophthalmi LMG 19158
TTCTCGATGGGGCTATAGCTCAGCTGGGAGAGCGCCTGCCTTGCACGCAGGAGGTCTGCGGTTCGATCCCGCATAGCTCCACCATTGAGAAACTTCTTCCTATAAGAAGTAAAACTAATATGGGCGATTAGCTCAGTTGGGAGAGCACCTGCCTTACAAGCAGGGGGTCACTGGTTCGAGCCCGGTATCGCCCACCATCTTTAAGCGCATTCGCAAGAGTGTTTTTAAAAATGGTTTCATT
>NZ_AFWE01000008.1 GCF_000222585.1 Vibrio scophthalmi LMG 19158
AAGCAATGAAAGCTCATTTACTGAATGAAAAACTCATCTGCGCGGATGAAACGACCGTTCAAGTGTTGCGAGAGCAAGAACGCTCAGCACAAAGCAAATCTTATATGTGGGTCTATCGTAGCGGTGAGTTCGCCAAACAACCCGTGGTCATTTACGACTATCAACCAAGTCGTGCAGGACAATGTGTTAAAGACTTCCTTGGCGACTACTCGGGTTACCTACTCACCGATGGTTATCAAGCTTATAACGGTCTCGATAATGTCAGCCAAGCGGGGTGCTTAGCACACGTAAGACGCAAATTTACCGATGCACAAAAAGCGCAACCGAAGAAGAAATCAGGCCGTATCGAGAAAGCCATCAGCTTTATCGCAAAGCTGTATGGCATTGAACAGGAAGCTAAAGGCTTGAGCGCTGTTGAGAGGCAGCATCTACGACAACGAAAATCGAAACCCATCTTAGACACGTTCAATGAGTGGTTGCTGGAAAGCCAAGGAAAAGTACTGCCGAAAAGTCAAATCGGCCTCGCTATTAATTATACGATTAACCAATGGCCGAAGTTGCTCACCTATCTAGAAGATGGTGACATAAGCATTGATAACAATGTGACAGAGCGAGATATCCGCCCGTTTACAACGGGTCGAAAAAATTGGATGTTCTCAACATCGGTTGAAGGTGTGACTGCAAGCGCTAACTTGTATAGCTTGGTGATGACGTGTCGTGCAAATAACATTAATCCATATTACTACTTCGTGCACTTATTCAAAGTGCTGCCGATGCGATCGCCACAAGATGATCTAACCGATCTTATGCCGTGGGCGCTGGAAATCGATGAGGCTGAATAAGGCCTCACTGCTTAATTAGACGCTT
>NZ_AFWE01000007.1 GCF_000222585.1 Vibrio scophthalmi LMG 19158
CGTTGATGTTTGGTTTCAAGACGAGGCCAGATTTGGTCAACAGAATACCACAACTCGTCTTTGGGCTCCCCGTGGAACAAGGCCGAGAGTAGTCAAGCAGCAGCAATTTGAATACGTTTATCTATTCGGTTCTGTTTGTCCGACAAGAGGAATTGGTGAGGCATTAGTGGTACCTTGGGTTAACAAGGACATCATGATAAACCACCTAGAGCAGATATCTAAAGCTACAGAAAAAGGTCGCCATGCTGTCGTGATAATGGATGGAGCAGGCTGGCATACCGATGACATTGCGAGCGAATTAAATAATGTCAGTATCATTAAGCTTCCACCATACTCGCCGGAACTCAACCCAATAGAACAAGTTTGGAGTTGGTTAAGACAACACTATTTAGCAAACCAAAGTTTCACTGATTATAACGACATTGTGTCCAAGGTTTGTCGTGCTTGGAATGGCTTTCTTGAGTGCAGAGATCGCGTCACAAAAATGTGCCAAAGAGATTGGATAAACCTGATCAGTTAATTTTCCGGATT
>NZ_AFWE01000006.1 GCF_000222585.1 Vibrio scophthalmi LMG 19158
TATACCGAATCAACTTGAAGATGCAGGCTTGAGAATCTGAAAATTATCATTAATTCGAGATGTCAAAGAGCCTGCGATCTCTGGAAGAGTCACTGCAAAAAATTGGTCTATTGCCTCCTTGAAGTCCCGTTTTCTTTTGAAGTAAACGTTGTTCCTCGACTTCTCATTCATTACTTTCCATAGCCGCTCTATTGGGTTGAGGTTTGGGCTGTAAGGTGGAAGATAATGCAGTTCAATATTCAGGACAAACGCCGCATCTTTGACTAAGTCATTGCGGTGATACCCCGCACCATCTAAGATGATATGAAGCTTATGGGGTAACGGATAACTCTCTCTTAACTTACAGAAAAAGCGAACAATCGTTTCACTGTTAATGCTCTCATAATCATACACAATAGTAGACCCAATATCTGACAGGTTCAGTGCGCCAATAATGTTCAATCGGCTACGATTACCCGTTGTTTCAATCACTTTATCCTGACCAGTTCGTATCCAGCCATGAGATATTTTGGTGGATAGTGTTGGGTGAACAGCGTCGATAAATACTATCGATTCATCCTTGCCACAACTAGCTTTTAGCTCTTCATAAGCCTCGATGAAAGCTTGCTGTTTTGCTTCATCAAATTTGTGTGGAACGCCTTTCGGTTGCTTGTAGCTAAAACCATTGTGGTGAAGCCATTTGTTCATGCCAGACACCGTGTAATCAAGTCCAAATATCTCTTTAACGTAGGCGACAATTTGATGAGTGTGAGAATAGGTTTTCTCAGTCAAATGCTCGATTAGGTGCATGGTTTGAATAGCAGAAAGCTTGCTTTGGCTTCCGCCATTCTCAGGCTTAAGTTTTTCAGAAAGAACGTAGTCGCTAAGATGACGGGCAACGGTCGATTCATGAATACGAAGAGCTTGTGAAATCATAGTCTGACTCCAGCCTTCAGAAGCCAGCAAAACAGCTTTAATACGGTCGCAAACTCGACTATCACGTTCAATGTCGTGCATTTGTTCGAGTTGCAGTTTCTGTTGAGAAGTCAGTGTAATTTTCATGGTTCGTAGCATGATCCTGATTCTATCGAAAATCAAGCATCTTCAATGATCACGGGTAT
>NZ_AFWE01000005.1 GCF_000222585.1 Vibrio scophthalmi LMG 19158
ATATGAGAATGACAGACCCAAATGATGCAATTCTAACCGCTGATACAACCCCTACTTTTGAAGGTTCAGCAGAAAGTGATTCTGAAGTCATACTTACGGTCAATAAGCAAAGTCATCCTATTGATATAAATGAAGAGGGCTCTTGGTCGTTTACATTGCCTCAAGAACATGCTGATAGAGATGGCATATATTCGTGGAAGCACCAAGAAATTAAATCTGATGGTTCAATAAAAATGTCTCAAGGTGTCATTACAGTAGATGACATTGAGCCATCCGTAGAAGCACTTAGCAGAGAATATACAGAACTGTCGACGAATACTCAGTACCTAGAAATAGAAGAGGATAAAGTTGCAAGAGAGGAAACTAAATACAAAAACGAGCAAACAGAGAAAGTTGAATTTATTGGTCTCCTAAAGGCTGACACCATTTCAGTAAACTTCTCATATCAAGGTGAGGGTGTTCCTGTAGAGGTTGACCCCAACGATGGTATTTGGAAAGCTTATGTTGAAGGTGTCGACACCAATGATGTTTATAGCGTATCATTTACAAATATTTCTGGTGATGTAACAACCGAACAAGGAAAGGTCTCTGATCTATTCAGTGGCCATGATTTACGCCAAGCCGACATAGAATCTGTTCATTCTGAGGTGGAGAATACAACCTATGAAGAAATCGATGACAGTTACTAATTAATCACCCAAATAGAAAAACAATATTCATAATCAAGGCTGCTGACAAATCAGCAGCCTCTTTAAGGAATATTAGTTCGGACTAGATCTTACATTTCGACCCTGTAAATAATTCTGTGTAACTGCTCTTGGTTACAAGTATTCAGTTAATCGGTCTTCGAACATAATCATAAAACGGTTAAGAGCTTGGTAAGACCCCAGAACTCTATACACTTTCAAGTTTCTGATAATACTGTCTTTCGTATTCATTCGGTGACAGTCCACCATTATTCCGTTTTGGATTGTAGAAGCACTCGATATATTCAAATATCTCAGAGCGTGCCTCATCACGGGTTTTGTAGATTCTTCGCTTTACTCTATCTTTCTTGAGCAGCGAGAAAAAACTCTCAGCAACAGCGTTGTCGTGACAGTTTCCCTTTAGACTCATGCTAATTTCCATATTGTGCTCTTTTAGGAAACTGCGCCAGTCGCTCGAGGTATATTGCACGCCTTGATCTGAGTGAACGAGTACCTGTTCACTTGGCCGTCTGCGCCAAATCGCCATCAACAAGGCATCAATAACAAGATCGGTTTTTGGGATACTTTTCATCGTCCCCCCGACGACTTTTCTGGAGAATAAATCAATAACAACGGTGAGATAAAGCCGAGCTATTGTCAAAAGTGGTGTATGAGGTCTCGGGCAGTGATCAGTTGAGTATCCTCAATTTTTCTCACTCCATCTATAAAACGAACATCATTTATAACATCCGCTAGGAGTGCGAACCCTCTTAGTCGACGCCACTTTGTTTCTGCACAAAGCATCAACTTGTAAGCCATCGTCAACGTTGTTTTTCTGTTACCACAGTTTTTGGTCTTGTTTGTGCGAAGCCTGACTGTAGCGAACATTGATTCTATTGGATTTGTCGTTCTTATATGTAACCAGTGCTCTGCAGGATAGTCATAGAATGCCAGCATCTCTGCTTTGTTCTTGACTAAGCACTCAGTT
>NZ_AFWE01000004.1 GCF_000222585.1 Vibrio scophthalmi LMG 19158
CCAAGACTAAGTAAAACTTAATCTCGATTGGTCACTCAGTTCATTGAACCCAATTTGTTTCCGAAGAAACAGTCGTTACCTAAGTAACAACTTATTGGATTATCATCAACGAGTGCCCACACAGATTGATAGGTTTATATTGTTAAAGAGCTTTGCTTTCAGTGCCTTAGCACGTCAGCGAGGTGCGTATAATACGCTTCCCACTTTGAAAGTCAACATAAAACTCTAAGTTTTCTTAAAGCGTTATGGTGACTTGTTTACATAGTAAACAAAGTC
>NZ_AFWE01000003.1 GCF_000222585.1 Vibrio scophthalmi LMG 19158
CACATTCAAGTGTTCTTGGCAATATCATCATTTATGATGATTATTCGAAATTGAGTCCGGCAAAATCGAACGTCTCTCACTCATAAAATAGAGAGACAACTTGGTTGTTTAACGAAACTCCTTCGGGTTGTATGGTTAAGTGACTAAGCGTACACGGTGGATGCCTTGGCAGTCAGAGGCGATGAAAGACGTAGTAACTTGCGATAAGCCCAGATTAGGTAGTAACAACCATTTGAGTCTGGGATTTCTGAATGGGGAAACCCACGTGCATAAGCACGTATCATTAACTGAATACATAGGTTAATGAGGCGAACCGGGGGAACTGAAACATCTAAGTACCCCGAGGAAAAGAAATCAACCGAGATTCCGAAAGTAGCGGCGAGCGAAATTGGATTAGCCCTTAAGCGTTTTATGCGTCAGGTGAAACTTCTGGAAAGTTGTGCGATACAGGGTGATAGCCCCGTAACCGGCAACGCATATTAAGTGAAAACGAGTAGGGCGGGACACGTGTTATCCTGTCTGAATATGGGGGGACCATCCTCCAAGGCTAAATACTACTGACTGACCGATAGTGAACCAGTACCGTGAGGGAAAGGCGAAAAGAACCCCTGTGAGGGGAGTGAAATAGAACCTGAAACCGTGTACGTACAAGCAGTAGGAGCAGGCATTGCGTCCTGTGACTGCGTACCTTTTGTATAATGGGTCAGCGACTTAATTTTAGTAGCAAGGTTAACCATCTAGGGGAGCCGTAGGGAAACCGAGTCTTAACTGGGCGTATAGTTGCTAGAATTAGACCCGAAACCAGGTGATCTAGCCATGGGCAGGTTGAAGATTGAGTAACATCAATTGGAGGACCGAACCGACTAATGTTGAAAAATTAGCGGATGACTTGTGGCTAGGGGTGAAAGGCCAATCAAACCTGGAGATAGCTGGTTCTCCCCGAAAGCTATTTAGGTAGCGCCTCGGACGAATACTACTGGGGGTAGAGCACTGTTAAGGCTAGGGGGTCATCCCGACTTACCAACCCTTTGCAAACTCCGAATACCAGTAAGTACTATCCGGGAGACACACGGCGGGTGCTAACGTCCGTCGTGGAGAGGGAAACAACCCAGACCGCCAGCTAAGGTCCCAAATTATTACTAAGTGGGAAACGATGTGGGAAGGCTTAGACAGCTAGGATGTTGGCTTAGAAGCAGCCATCATTTAAAGAAAGCGTAATAGCTCACTAGTCGAGTCGGCCTGCGCGGAAGATGTAACGGGGCTAAGTAATAAACCGAAGCTGCGGCAATGAAGTTTACTTCATTGGGTAGGGGAGCGTTCTGTAAGCGGTTGAAGGTGTGCTGTAAGGCATGCTGGACGTATCAGAAGTGCGAATGCTGACATGAGTAACGATAAAGGGGGTGAAAAACCTCCTCGCCGGAAGACCAAGGGTTCCTGTCCAACGTTAATCGGGGCAGGGTAAGTCGACCCCTAAGGCGAGGCCGAAAGGCGTAGTCGATGGGAAACGGGTTAATATTCCCGTACTTCTTATAATTGCGATGGGGGGACGGAGAAGGCTAGGTGGGCCTGGCGACGGTTGTCCAGGTTCAAGTACGTAGGCGGGTGGTTTAGGTAAATCCGGACCGCTATTAACGCTGAGATACGATGTCGAGCTACTACGGTAGTGAAGTCATTGATGCCATGCTTCCAGGAAAAGCCTCTAAGCTTCAGATTATAAGAAATCGTACCCCAAACCGACACAGGTGGTCGGGTAGAGAATACCAAGGCGCTTGAGAGAACTCGGGTGAAGGAACTAGGCAAAATGGTACCGTAACTTCGGGAGAAGGTACGCTCTCGACGGTGAAGTCCCTCGCGGATGGAGCTATTGGGAGTCGCAGATACCAGGTGGCTGCAACTGTTTATTAAAAACACAGCACTGTGCAAAATCGTAAGATGACGTATACGGTGTGACGCCTGCCCGGTGCCGGAAGGTTAATTGATGGGGTTAGACTTCGGTCGAAGCTCTTGATCGAAGCCCCGGTAAACGGCGGCCGTAACTATAACGGTCCTAAGGTAGCGAAATTCCTTGTCGGGTAAGTTCCGACCTGCACGAATGGCGTAATGATGGCCACGCTGTCTCCACCCGAGACTCAGTGAAATTGAAATCGCTGTGAAGATGCAGTGTACCCGCGGCTAGACGGAAAGACCCCGTGAACCTTTACTACAGCTTGGCACTGAACATTGACCCTACATGTGTAGGATAGGTGGGAGCCTTTGAAGCACGTACGCCAGTATGTGTGGAGGCAATCTTGAAATACCACCCTTGTATGCTTGATGTTCTAACGTTGGTCCCTTATCGGGATTACGGACAGTGCCTGGTGGGTAGTTTGACTGGGGCGGTCTCCTCCCAAAGAGTAACGGAGGAGCACGAAGGTGGGCTAAACACGGTTGGACATCGTGTGGTTAGTGCAATGGCATAAGCCCGCTTAACTGCGAGAATGACGGTTCGAGCAGGTACGAAAGTAGGTCATAGTGATCCGGTGGTTCTGTATGGAAGGGCCATCGCTCAACGGATAAAAGGTACTCCGGGGATAACAGGCTGATACCGCCCAAGAGTTCATATCGACGGCGGTGTTTGGCACCTCGATGTCGGCTCATCACATCCTGGGGCTGAAGTCGGTCCCAAGGGTATGGCTGTTCGCCATTTAAAGTGGTACGCGAGCTGGGTTTAGAACGTCGTGAGACAGTTCGGTCCCTATCTGCCGTGGGCGTTGGAAAATTGAAAGGGGCTGCTCCTAGTACGAGAGGACCGGAGTGGACGAACCTCTGGTGTTCGGGTTGTCATGCCAATGGCATTGCCCGGTAGCTAAGTTCGGAATCGATAACCGCTGAAAGCATCTAAGCGGGAAGCGAGCCTTGAGATGAGTTTTCCCTGGCACTTTAAGTGCCCTAAAGGGTTGTTCGAGACTAGAACGTTGATAGGCAGGGTGTGTAAGCGCTGTGAGGCGTTGAGCTAACCTGTACTAATTGCCCGTGAGGCTTAACCATACAACACCCAAGGGGTTTTGTAGGACTCAATGCAAGAACGATTGAATGTGTAATAGAACTTCAAAGACAGCTTTCCAGATTA
>NZ_AFWE01000002.1 GCF_000222585.1 Vibrio scophthalmi LMG 19158
TTTTTTTTTGCCTGACATTTGTGTTTGAGAGAAGAGCTTTGCTCTCAACGCGTCATTGAGCGTTAAAAGATAAACAGCAGATTGACCGAAAAAATACTATCGGCTTTTTCCAACCCTTCAGGCACGCGGTCATGATATTGACGAGAGTGAGCCAGTTTTAAGGCAATATCTTCGGTGATGTTGTTGGTGACACTCAAGTCGGTATCAATACGGGTGTTACTATGGCCGGAGACTAAGGTCATATCAGCAGAGAAGGCGAGGTTGTCCAAGGCTTGCCAGCGGGTATTCACATTGCCACGGAAGATCGCTTCTTCAACGATATCGGGGAAGATGATGTCATCATCATCAATCTCATCTTGGTTGGGTTCTTGATAACGAAAACCAGGGCCTAGTTCCAACTCCAGCACAAATAACTCGGTATTAGAGAACTGATAACCTAAGCCGGCTGAAAGCGTATAGTCTTTAAAGTAGGCACTGTAGCGGGAATCAATTCCTTTAAAGCTGCCATAGGCATAGGTTTTTGCCCCCAGCTTGTAGTCACTCTGTGCGCTGTAGGTGGATTGGCGTTTATCCTCTTCACCATCTTTGTACAATAGATAGTACTTCCATTCTCCGTTGGTACGATAACGACCTTTGGTGTATTCGGCACTCAGACGTGAGTTTAAAGATTGTGAATCTGAATTTCCCGAGTGAGATTGATAGCCAAACTCGACTTCGGTGTTCCATGGCGACGCGATCTCAATATCGTTTGGAATATCCACTTCTTCCGCCTGGACGAGCATACTGCTCATTAAACCTAAACTGGCTAGCCAAACTCTCGACACAAAGACCCTCAAATCACAAAAATAAACGATGAATAGTACAGGAGCGGAATGATAGTGTGAATACAAGGATGCACCGTCAGCAATAAGTTAATTCTATATGAGATGCACAAACTTTGGTTTGGCTAAAGACAACTGATGTATTCTCATTATAATGAACCTCCACGATAAGTAGTTGAGCAGAACCATGGCAGATACCCGTTCGGATAATCGCAAACGTAAACATCCTGATGCACAAGTGGATGCAATAAAAGTCCCACCCCATTCTCTAGAAGCAGAGCAATCCGTTATCGGTGGCTTGTTGCTCGATAATGAGCGCTGGGATACGGTTGCAGAACGAGTCATGGCGAGCGACTTTTATAGCCGTCCGCATCGCTTGGTTTTTGAAGCGGTTAAACGCATTCTTGAAGACAGCAAACCCCTCGATCTGATCACCTTATCGGAGCATCTTGAACAGCATGAACAGCTGGAAGATGTCGGTGGCTTTGCCTACTTGGCCGATTTGGTTAAGAACACGCCAAGTGCCGCCAACATCAACGCCTACGCGGATATCGTGGCTGAGCGCGCGATGGTGCGTAACTTGATCAGTGTGGCTAATGAGATTGCGGATTCCGGTTACGATCCGCAAGGTCGTTCGTCTGATGACTTGCTGGATCTTGCCGAGAGCAAGGTATTTGCCATTGCCGAATCCCGCACGACGGAAAGTGAAGGCCCACAGAACGTCGACAATATTCTTGAGAAAACGCTGGAGCGTATCGAGCTATTGTACAAATCGCCACAAGATGGCGTGACGGGGGTCAGTACGGGTTTCCACGATCTGAATAAGAAAACGGCGGGCCTGCAAGGCTCTGATTTGATCATCGTCGCCGCGCGTCCATCGATGGGTAAAACCACCTTTGCGATGAACCTGTGTGAAAACGCCGCGATGGATCAAGACAAACCAGTCTTGATTTTCTCTCTAGAGATGCCAGCCGAACAGTTGATGATGCGTATGCTTGCATCGCTTTCTCGTGTGGACCAAACCAAAATTCGTACCGGCCAGTTGGATGATGAAGACTGGGCGCGTATCTCTTCGACCATGGGTATTCTCATGCAGAAGAAAAATATGTACATCGATGACAGTTCTGGCTTAACACCAACGGAACTGCGTTCGCGCGCGCGCCGTATCGCTCGTGACTCAGGTGGCTTGAGCATGATCATGGTCGACTACCTGCAGTTGATGCGTGTTCCAGGGATGCAAGACAACCGTACCCTCGAGATCTCAGAGATTTCGCGCTCACTGAAAGCGTTAGCAAAAGAGCTAAACGTCCCAGTGGTAGCGCTATCGCAGCTAAACCGTTCCCTAGAGCAACGTGCCGATAAACGACCGATTAACTCAGACTTGCGTGAATCGGGAGCGATCGAGCAGGATGCTGACTTGATCATGTTTATCTACCGTGACGAAGTGTATAACCCAGATAGCTCAATGAAGGGCACCGCAGAAATCATCCTTGGTAAACAGCGTAACGGCCCGATTGGTTCGGTGCGTTTGACTTTCCAAGGGCAATACTCTCGCTTTGATAATTACGCGGGTCCTGCGTTTGATATGGATGACGAGTAACACTATGAGTTATATGAAGGCAGCAACGGCGCACGTCGATCTTGCTGCACTGAAGCACAATTTGCAGCAAGTGAAGCGACAAGCGCCAAACAGTAAAATTATGGCGGTGGTTAAAGCCAATGGTTATGGCCATGGTTTACGCCACATCGCCAAACATGCGCAAGATGCTGACGCTTTTGGCGTAGCGCGCATTGAAGAAGCTTTGCAATTGCGTGCAGCTGGCATTGTGACCCCTATTTTATTGTTAGAGGGTTTTTACTCGCCGGGTGATTTACCTGTTTTGGTGACCAATAATATCCAAGCGGGTTTGCACTGCGTTGAGCAGCTAGAAGCATTAGAAAATGCTCAGCTGGAAGCGCCGGTTCAAGTGTGGTTAAAGATTGATAGTGGCATGCATCGTTTGGGGGTGCGCCCAGAACAACTAGAGTCGTTTATTGCTCGCCTTAACGCGTGTGATAATGTCGCCAAGCCGCTGCGCTTTATGAGCCACTTTGCCAGTGCGGATGAACTTGAAAAATCGACCACGCTTGAGCAGACAGAGCAGTTCTTAGCGTTAACCCAAGGCTGCCAAGGCGAGCGTTCATTGGCGGCGTCAGCCGGCATTTTAGCTTGGCCTGAGAGCCAACTGGAATGGGTTCGTCCTGGTATCATCATGTATGGTGTCTCGCCCTTTAGTGACAAGTCGGCGGCGGAACTCGGTTATCGCCCGGTTATGACTTTAAAATCACACTTGATCGCGGTGCGTGAAGTGAAAAAGGGTGAAAGCATTGGTTACGGTGGTATTTGGACCAGCGAGCGAGACACGAAAGTCGGCGTGATTGCGATCGGCTATGGTGATGGTTATCCAAGAACGGCGCCGAATGGCACGCCAGTGTGGGTAAACGGTCGTCGTGTGCCTATTGCTGGCCGTGTATCAATGGATATGCTCACGGTCGATCTTGGCCCAGATGCGTGCGATAAAGTGGGTGATGAGGCGATTATGTGGGGTAATGAGCTTCCTTCCGAAGAGGTCGCTGCACATATTGGTACGATTGCTTACGAGTTGGTGACCAAATTGACGCCACGAGTCGACATGGTCTACTCAGACTAACAATGAAGGGAACGCAAATCGCGTTCCCTTTGTCGTTTTAGCGCGACGGATACTAGATTAAGTAACGGTGTTTGATTTATACC
>NZ_AFWE01000001.1 GCF_000222585.1 Vibrio scophthalmi LMG 19158
ATATGAATCTGAAGCAAAACTTCAAAATACATTTTCTAAAGACTTTCGGCGTCGAAAATTCCAACCACATGCATTACTGAGTGGTTTGGATATCCTATTCCAAAAATTCTTAGAGAATGGTGGGCGATACCGGGCTCGAACCAGTGACCCCCTGCTTGTAAGGCAGGTGCTCTCCCAACTGAGCTAATCGCCCACTAAAAGTTTTAATTCCTTCGTGGAGAAAG